>CALVBB010000013.1 GCA_944325705.1 Candidatus Gastranaerophilales bacterium | reverse complement strand
AAAAGGGGGATTTTTTATTAAAACCCTACGCTGCTGCGCGCCGCCTCCCTTACAAGGGAAGTCTTTGCCATTACCCCCTTTGATAAAATGGGGCAGGGGGGATTTTATTTCAATCAGTTTCCGCAAAAATGCACGCCAGCTTAAGGCTTTACCCCCTTCGGCTGCCTGTATCCCTGGCTCTGTGCCGGTTAAGGAGCTTAAACTACTTGCCCCCCCCCCCGCAAATCCTTGCTATACTTGGTTTTTCCATTGTTTAGTCTCCTTTGATTTATTTCTTTTATTACTTTTCTCTGGACAATCTATAAATGTTTTCGAGACGATAGCGGGAGCAGAGCGGCAGCGTGTTCGAGAAAACATTTATAGATTGTCCTCTTTACTTTAATTATATCAAATCTTCCGCTTCTTTTCAAGTTGTAATATAAAACTTTTTGTGGCGATACCGGAAGCAGCGCGGGAGCGTGCCCGACAAAAGTTTTTTATTTTATTTGAAATGTTCTAGAATATCTTTCACGTTAGCGGAACCGTGTCCGTGAAGCCTTTTTTAATATAATCTATTTTTCAACAATTTTCAAGTGCATCTAGCCAAACAGCAGCCCGAAAATCGGAGGAATAAAAATCAAAAGCCCTATAACAACAGCAATAATTGTCACAAACATTACAGCACCGGCAGAAATATCCTTTGCCATCCCCACAAGTCTTGAATACCTGTTATGAAAAACAGCATCAAGGGAGTATTCCAGCGCAGAATTAATCATCTCCGCCGATACAACCATTCCTATTGCAATTAGGAGAATACAAAGTTTTGTAATACTAAAATTAAGTAAAAAGCCAAACATAAGAACAAATGCAGCCATTACAAGATGAATACGAACATTCCGTTCGCTCTTTAAGACAAGACGCATTCCCTTTCTGGCATTCTTAAAAGTATTCCTGAAACCCTGCGATTTAAACTTGCTCATACTACGATACTCCTCAAAGCCTTATTCTGCACGCTTATAACAAAATTATAATCTGCCTCTGTCTGATGGTCAAATCCAAGCAGATGCAAAATACCATGGCTTATGAGAAATGAAAGTTCATAATCAAACGTAACATCCTTTTTTTCAGCTTCTTCCTGAACCTTGTCCAGCGCAATTATTACTTCCCCGAGATTAACTTCACCGTCAAAAATAAATCTTTCCTCCGGCTGTGCGTCCGCAAATATTGCAAAAGTTATAATGTCCGCAGGATAATCCTTATCCCGGTATTCCCTGTTAATTTCATGCGTCTTTTCGCTGTCGCAATACACAAAGTCAAACGATACCGTATTATAATCAAGACCTGCAAGACAGGATTTTTCGGAAATTTCAGGAAGTGTCAGGTAAAATTTAAAAATCTTTTTTGCTATTTGTATAAACTTTTTTTCATTAACTTCCAGCTTCTCAAAAATATTTTCACTAAATATATTTAGCTTTACGGATTTAGGTGTCATGCTTTTCCTCATTATTGTCGGAAAGCTGCTTAATCTTATTTTCAAGATCTTCATCAAGCATCTTTGCCGGCAGATTTATTTTGTTTTTATTTAATTCAGCAACAATATTTTCCTGATACTTAATCCTGTTATGCTGCATACCGCGCAGGATTCGGCTGAATGTTGCCGCAATAACCTTAATATCATGAAGCGTCAACGGACTGTCTGCAAGCTGTCCGTCATTAAGCCTTTCAACAATAATCTTATTAATAATCTGTTCAATTTCTTCAGACGTAGGATTTTTCAAAGAACGAACTGCAGATTCAACAGCATCAGCAATCATAAGAATAGCAGTTTCTTTCATATTAGGTTTCGGACCTGTATAGCGGAATTGTTCTTCCTTAACATTTTCAATACCTTCTTCCTGAACAGCCTGATTGTAGAAGTAACTTGCAAGACCTTCACCGTGATGCTGCAAAATAAAATTATTAATTACAGAAGGAAGCCCGTATTCTTTCGCTAGTTCTACCCCGTCTTTCGGGTGTGCTGTGATAACCATTTTACTTAATCTAGGATTTAACTTTTTGTGCGGGTTTTCAATTCCGAAATAGGACTGGTTTTCAACAAAGAAAAGCGGACGCTTCAATTTTCCTATATCATGATAAAATGCGCCAACTCTTGCAAGAATAGGATTGGCGCCGATAGCTTCCGCCGCAGCTTCACAAAGGTTGGAAACCATAAGGCTGTGGTGATAAGTTCCGGGAGCCTCAAACTGCAAACGCTTCAATAATGGCTGGTTGTGGTCTGCAAGTTCCGCTAGTCCGTAAGGTGTAATAATTTTGAACGAACTTTCAAACAACGGCAGTGTTCCGAGTGCTATCATTGAACTTACTATACCGTTAAGCAGAATAAACGTACAGTTTTTAAAAATCAGAACATTATTAACATCAATCAGACATTTTTCAAGAACGTATATTGAAAGAACAATTAAAAGCCCGGCAGCAGATATTGCAAAACCTGCTTTTATAAGGTCAAAACGCCTTGAATACTTAACCTGAGAAACAGCAACAGCCGCAACAAAGTTTAAAAGAGTAAACGTTACAATATACTGCGCCGGATATTGAACTCCGACGGTCAGAACAGTTAAAAGAACTGTCATTGCTGCAAATGCTACCCGCGGATTCGTAAATATTGCAAGCAGCAGCACATAGGCAGGTATTGGCAAAACGTAAGGCGAAAATCCCGTTGGTATCACTACAGCAATTGCTGCAAGCATTATTGAAAGCACTGCGGCAAGCATCATGTATCGTGTTGCTAGAAACTGTTTTTCAAAATATTTCATATAAGTCATGAAAATAACCGACGCTAACAAAACAAGAATATATATTGCAATCAGTCCCTGCCAGTTCAATTCATAAACATTATATCCGGCCTGTCTGAGAGCATCCCGTTTAAGCCTTGTAACCGGTTCGCCTTCAAATAAAATCTTATCGCCTTTCTGGAATGTAATTTCATAAGGTTTTACAGTTGCTTCAGCTTTTTTACGGGCAATTTCAGTTGCAAACTCATCTTCCACAAGGTTTGGAACAATAATCTGGCTCAAAAGAGCATTAATAACTGAAATCTGGCGTCTTGAAACATTTGAAATAAGATTATTTGTTATTATACTGTCAATATTGTTCCGCTCAAAATCTTTTTCCGTAATTCCTGCTCTTAAAATATTTGTCAGAGTAAGGTTTGCCTTATCAAAGGCTTCTCTTACGGTATGATCATCCGATTTTAAAAGAAAACTTATCACAAACTCTTTTTTCGCGGCATCAGAAATATCAAAAAGCAGTGACAATTCTTCTTTTTTTACTGTATTATCAACCTCTTTTTTTCTAATCTGTAAAATTGAATTTTCCAGAGTTTCAAGGTTTGTACGGATAAAATCATCCTCGGCTGAAGTTAAAATAGGTTCGACTTTCTGGGCAACCTCTTTTTTATGCTGTTCTGTACGCTTTACATCAACAACAGTAATAGTTTTCTGCGCAATAATATCTTTCTTGCTTATCCCGTTTTCAACAATACTTTGAAAAAAGAAATTCTGCGATGCGATTATCGTTGTCAGTAAAACCGTAAAAAATATAAATCCGACAGTTTTAAAAGCCTGTGCTGACAGGAAAAAATCACGGATTTTAGACATTGTAACAAATTTATTCATATATCACCTTATAATTTAATTTTTCGTTAAACCTATTTTATACCGTCAGTGTTTTTTTTCAACCCTTCCAGTTTTACACGGAATTGTACGTCCTCCAAGAGTTTCCTGTTAATGGACAGGAGTTCGGAAAGCACAGCAATCAGAGAAATCTGCACCCCAAAAATTAACAATACAGCAGCAAGGATTAATGATTGAATATGCCCGATACCATCACCGGTATAATAATAATATAAATACCTTATCCCTAAAATCAAACCTGCCAGAAAGAATAATAGTCCGAATACAATAAAAAATCTGAACGGTCTGTAAATTATAAACATCCTGAGCATTGTGAATATTGAACGTCTTATATATTGAAACATACTTCTGAAAAGCCTTGATTTGCGCATTTCAGGATTAACCTCTACTTCCACGCAATCTATTACCAGCCCCTTTGCACGCGCCTGCATAATCGTTTCAAGAGTATATGTGTATTTATCAAAAACATTAAGCTGCAGTGCTGCATTCTTTGAAAATGCCCTGAAACCGCTCGGAGCATCCTGAACATTTGAAGAGCTTACAAATCTCATAACAGCAGACCCGAGTTTCTGTAAGAATTTTTTCAACGGAGAAAAGTGTTCTATTTTATCCACAGGACGGGTTCCTATTACAATATCCGCTTTATTCTCAAGTATAGGCTTTATAAGACATTCAATATATTCAGCCCGGTACTGGTTATCAGCATCTGTGTTAACTATTATATCAGCGCCCATATCAAGAGCTTTACTGATACCGGCAGTGAAAGCTTTTGCCAATCCTTTATTTGCACCTAAGGATACCATATGCTTCACACCGGCTTTTCTTGCGGCTTCGACAGTTCCATCAGTAGAGCCGTCATCTATAACAAGAATTTCAATTTCATCAATTCCCTCAATATGCACCGGAAGTGCCGCGAGCGTAACAGGCAAGGCATCCTCCTCATTAAAGCATGGAATCTGTATAACTAGTTTCATAAGCTTCCCTCTTATTTTTTTTATTATATAATTAAAATGTAAGAATTACAAATGGAGAAACATGCTTTGGGGATATTTGTAATAACGCTTCTCGGTCTGATTTTAAGGGTTCTTTATATTAATAAGCCTGACGGGTTATGGAATGATGAATACATTTCATGGATGATAGCCTCAAGACCAATGCTTGACGGTTTCTGGGCGGGAATTAAGTCACAATGCCACATGCCTGTATATTACCTTTACCTTAAAAGTTTTATGGCAATGTTCGGGCAGAGTGATTTATTATTGAGGTTAACCTCGGTACTTTGCGGAACGTTATCAATCATAGCAATGTATTTTACAGGACTAGAAAAAGACAGAAAAACAGGACTTATTGCAGCGTTGTTTACAGCAATAAGTTCTTTTTTAATTTACTATTCGCAGGAGGTTAGATTTTACTCGCTGCTGTTTTTGTTTTCGGCACTTTCGCTGTTGTTTACGATAAGACTTGTAAAAAAAACAAACCTGACAAACCTTATTTGCCTGATTATAGCCAACCTGCTTGTAATATTCACCCATACAATCGGTTTTGTTTATGTATTTTTTAACCTTGTGTATCTGAGTATTAAACTGTTTAAAAATTACAGAAAGACAATTATTGCAATCTGGTGCTGCGGGGCGGTTAGTGTACTTGCGGCAGCACCTCTGGTCTTAAAAATATTTACAACGACCTCATTTTCCCAGTGGTGGTCAAGCTTTAGTTTTTCAAATCTTGGTTTTCTGATTACTGACTACTTTTCACCTGTACTCACGAACCTTGTGAGCGCACCTGAAAACTTTTTCTATAACTTAAATGCCGGCTTTATTATGTTTGCAATTATTCCTGCATTGATTGCATCAGTCTGGATAATTTTTTCGCTCAAAGGCAACAAAGACAATATCTTATTATTCAGCAGTGCAGCCGGAGTAATCATTATCCTAACACTTGCTGCGCTCTGCGGAAAACTTGTGTTCATTACAAAATATTCAATAGAAATCTATCCGGGGCTTATACTCCTTGCAGCGTCAGGAGCATGCCTTATTAAAAATAAAATTTTCAGAAACGGACTGGTCGTTCTATTCTGCTTAATTCATATAACATACCTTATCTTAAGCCCGGTATCGGCCCCTAAAATACGGCGGGCGCAGGGTCATAAAATTGCCGCGGACTTAATCAAAAATGCAGCCCCGCAAAAAGGCGACTTTATTTTACTTGAATACTATCAAAAAGACCGGTTTGAAAAATATATAGATTTTACCGGTTTAAACGTAATTTCTATTGATAAAGGAAATTTCCCTGAATATCTTTCACAGAATATGACTTACGAAAAAGCTGTCAAAACCGGAAAAGAAGTCTACAGACCAACATTTCAGACATCAGTTAACAGCTATCTACAGAAAAAACTTGAAACAGAAATCCTTAAAAACCTTAAGCCAAACAACAGCGTAATTGTTCTGATGCTCAACAGCGTTGCCTTTTACGAGCCTGAACAGGTAAAACTCATAGCCTCTGATGACAGATTATATAAAAAAACACCGCTTTTATTTTTAGTTTTTTCACATATAAAAGAACAGGTTGGAAAAGATTTACTCAAAACACTCACTGTAACAAGGTTTGAAAGCAAAGGAGACTGGTCTGCAATTAAATTCACAAAACTTAACAATTAACGTTTTAATAGCAATTTTTATTATGTTCGGGAGTATATATATATGGAAGGGTTTAGTAGTAAAATAGTATGATGAAGGTAGTAGAAAAGGTTAATTATCAAACCTCGTCCGGCAGGGCAAATAACAGAGGAAACCGGAGAGTTACTCAGCCATCCTTCAGCGGGAAAGCTAACGTAAAAACCCTTGAAGATGAGATGAAAAAACTCATGCCGAATTCTCTAAGCATGATGAACAGACTGGCAAAGAATATGGGGGAAGTTCAGAATATTGTTCTCAATGCTCTGGCAACAGGTCTTGTAGCCCCGATATTTATAAAATGGAACCCGCTTTCCAAAACTGATGAGGACACAAGAACATATTCAGCCTGGAGACAGCCAATATCTGCTGTTCTTGCAGTTGTAACACAGGCCGGTATCACTATTCCGTTTAACAAATTAATTAACAACATGTCAAATTCCGGTTATCTTGGTGAAAAATACAACAAGAGCGCACTAAGAGATGATGACTATATTGAAAAGCTTATTAAAAAAGAATCGCCGAAAGCTACCAAGGAACAGCTTACTAAACGAATTACAGCGAAAAAGAACGAGCAAATTACAACATTAATCAGCAATTTAGAAAATAAAAACGTAATCATGCTCAAGAATTACAAAGGTGAAACTGTTCCGATGAGCAAACGCGAATATAAAAACCTTCTCAGAGAAACCGTAGAGGATATGCTGAAAGACCTCAAAGAAACAAAAAAAGAACTTGAAATCACAAGTAGAAAACGCAAATTCAGAGCAGAATTTTTAAGAACACACAGTGAAGAAGTTACTCGTGTTCTCAACGAAATAAAGGATGAACTTAACAAACCTAACACTGTAGCTAATTATAAAACTTATTTAGGTAAAAAAATAAAAGAACTAAAAACTAACAAGACTAACCCTGAATTAATTAAGATGGTACAGGAAGTTGCAGGCAGAGCACCGGCAACAAAACTTCACGATCAGGCAACAGAAAAGGCCATCATTAATGCGATGAAGGGAAAAGTTATCAAAATGCTCGGTCACACAGCACTTTATGCAAAAACAACCTCTGCAGAAGAAGCCATTGCCATTGCTGAAAACAGCATAAAAGGACAGTTTGCCGAAGCAGAAGATGCAAAAAAATTCTTTAACCGGATAAAAGAAGCAATTTCTCAGGATAAAATGACAGTTGCAGAAATAAAGAAACTGTTTAATGAAACATTCAATAAAACAGAAAACAAATTACTGAACAGAGATTTCACAAAGGATGTTATCGAAAGACTTAAAAAGAATTTGAAAAATAACCTGAAAGGCTTTAAACAAATAGCAGGCATAATCGTTTCCTGCGCTATGCTGCCGTTCACCTGCGCACTGCTGAACTGGGTATATCCGATATTTATGGATGCTGTATTCCCGAATCTTTCAAACAAGAAACATGACAACGAATCTTCAGCCCTCATAGCGAAAGCGCCCAAGAAAGTTGAGGTGGACAAATGAGCAAGATAGGAAAATTTGCACAGGATACACTTGACACAGTTGTGAAAAAACCTCTAAAATGGCTTTCTGAAATTCAACCAATGGATTATGTCTGCAAAAAATACCGGGCAAACAAAAGGAATTTCATAAACGGTCTGGGGATTGCATCTATTGTTATTAAAGACGGTTTGGGCTGCTATTTCTATGTAAACCAGAGTTTGAACAACAAAAAAATCCCTGAAGATAAACGTAGGTTTGTTGCAGCTCTGGATCTTGCAAACGGTGGTCTGATGATTGCAATGCAGATTTTGCTTTTTAAAACTATTTCAAACAAGGTTATACAAACAAAACTTTTTAATAAAATGTTTGGCAAACATTTTGACAGAGCCGCCAAAAAGGGGTATCTGGCTATAGTAAAAGGCCGCGACAGGTTTAAAAACTTATCTGAAGATAAGTTCAACAAGTCAATGGAAGGCGTAAAAGATACAACTCTTGATGCGTTTGCAAACATTGCCTCACTAATTGCTGCAACAACAATAGGGAAAAGAGTAATCGTACCGTTTATTGCAACCCCTCTTGCAGACAAGACAAAAGAATGGATGAGCCGTAACGATAAACATGTTGAAATTAGCAAAGAAACCGAGAATACCTACTCACCGGACAAACCTGCAGCAGAAACTCATAAACCGGAACTTAAAACTTCATCAGGTGCCTTCGGTTCTTTTGGAAATCTTTACCCGAAAAGCTCCGGTCTGAAAATTTAGCTGCGTATATAACAAGGTTAAGCTGCAAATTCCGTGTGTTGGGGGGGGGGGAGCACCCAATCCCGCGTAAAACACACTGGACGGAATAATTTACAGTAAAAACACCCCACCTAGCACTCAGTTAATGTAGCACCCCGATAAAACATACAACAGCAAAGAAGTAAGTAGGAACCATTTCCCCTTCCTCCCGCAGAACTCAATGCAAAATGACTGTCCCGTTCAACTAAAAAGGCTTTGTCTGATTTAACTTAAGTCTTAAATCTCTGAAGCGGGCAATATCTTCCTGAGTTTTTCCTGAATCCTGAAAAACTGCCTGCGCAGACGGGTGTACCATCAAAACATAATCCATGTGAATTTCAAGAAAATTATATTTTCTAGGGGATTGATTTGCATTACGCGGATAGATTTCAGCGTTAGTTACAGCCAGGAAGCGTCTTTCCTTATCATTCAGCAGGTCGGTCAATTCACGATTTGTATTGGTATATTTTGAAACATGCACTATACCCTTAATATCGTGATCTACTGTCAGAATACTTACTTCTATTGGAACTGTATCTATATTTTTAGCCATAATCTTTTCCTTACATAAACTGTTTAATAAATAAAGTATAATATATTTTTTGAAATTTGTCTACATATTAAGTTTTATCAATTCTTTTTCCCATACGAATACCGTAAGCTTCATGGACATCAACAACCGAGATAAAAGCTCTCGGATCAATACTTTTGATAGCTTCTTTCATTTTACTGAGTTCAATACGGGAAACAACACAGTAAATAATTGTCTTTGCCTGACCGGAATATCCGCCGGTTCCGTGCATATAAGTAACACCAATTTCTAAATCTTTAATAAGCACCTCACCAATTTCATCCCATTTTTCACTGATAATCTGTACTGATTTAGAATTGCTTACACCTTCAAGCACAACATCAATAACCCTTGAAGCAAGAATATAAGTCAGAATAGAATACATAGCCTTTTCCCAGCCGAACACAAGACCTGAGGCAGCGTATATAAATATATTAAATGTCATAATAATCTCACCGACGGAAAAACCAAACTTTTTAGAAATTACAAGTGACATAATCTCGGTTCCGTCAAGCGAGCCCTCGTTTTTCAGAACAATACCAACGCCGGTACCGAGGATTAAGCCCCCGAACACAGTCGCAAGAAGCAAATCATGCGTAATTTGTATTGAATGAAAAATATTTGTCGCAACAGCGAACATAAAAATTGCAAAAAATGTCTGGATTACAAAGTTTTTCCCCATTTTTGTAAACGCAAGACAGATAAACGGGATGTTCAAAATTATAATCAAAAGACCCAGATTATACTTGAACACATAGCTCAAAATCATTGAAATACCGATAACTCCGCCGTCAATAATGTTGTTCGGAGCAAGAAGAGTATCAATGGCAAAACCTGCGATAAACGCACCTAGAGTTAAGAAAAAGCCTTTTTTAAATATCGACAAAATCTTTTTCATAAATAATTTACCAGCAGACATATTTTACCTTCTTTTTACTTATCGTTTTTTGAAACATTTTTGCGTATCGTAATCAAATTATTAATCTTAAAAATAGTTTTCTTTTCTTCGTTCTTGTCAGGATAACCGAGAATATGCTCAAGATCGGATTTTAAAGTTACTAAATCCTCATATTTTTTCAGCGTGCCGTCAAGGGCAATAGAAACGTCGCCTGTTTCTTCAGAAACAACAAGACAGGCAGCTTCACTAACTTCTGACATTCCGATTGCAGCCCTGTGGCGGGTGCCGTACTTCCAGCTTAGTTTTGGATCTTCTGTCAACGGAAGCAGAACGCCGGCAGAAATTATCTTTGAGCCGTTTATAACAACAGCTCCGTCATGAAGCGGTGTGTTCGGATGAAAAATTGTCAGCAGAAGTTCAGTAGACAAATCTGCATTAAGTTTTGTTCCTACATCGTAATATGTATTACTTAAATCCGGCTGAAAGACAATCAATGCGCCTGTGTGGGTTTTTGACAAAAATTTAACAGCTTCTATTAGTTCTTTGATAACATCAATTTCTTCATCTTTAGAATTTTTTGAATTGTTAGAAAAAGCTTTTGATATAAAGTCAACCTGTCCAAGAAACCCTAGGAATCGTCTTAATTCTGGCTGGAAAATAACAATCAAACTCAAAGAAACGAGAGTTACAATGGATTTCAAAAACATTCCGAGAATTTTCAAATCAAGCCTTATGAGAATTTCCGAAAATATCCAGACAAAAATAAGTATAAAAATACCTTTAACAAATTTTTCAGACTGTGTATTTTTAATAAATTTTTTGTAAAACGCATATAAAATTCCGACAATAACTAGCACTTCAAGAAGGTTTGTCCAGTTAAAAGACAAATCCATGGCACCTATTTGAAATTGAAGATATGATAAAATATCATTAAACATATTACTTTAACCTATCCGGAATTCTATCGTGCGAAATTAAATCGTCAAGAGTCTCTCTTTCTATAATAATATCAGATTGAGAATTATTTACAAGTACCATAGCCGGTTTTGGCACTCTGTTATAGTTTGATGACATTGAATAATTATACGCACCGGTATTGTAAACACAGAGTATATCGCCTTCTCCAAGTTCAGGAAGCGATATTTCCCTGATTAAAATATCACCGCTTTCACAAAAGCGTCCGGCTATTGTGACTGTTTGTAAAGTTTCTGCCTCCGGTTTATTTGCAACGCATGCGGAATATTCAGCTCCATACATAGCTGGTCTTGCATTATCTGCCATTCCGCCGTCAACTGCAACGTATTTTTTACCGTGCGGAACCTGCTTTGAGCTTCCGGCCGTGTATAGAGTCACACCGGAGGTTGAAATAATGCTTCTGCCAGGCTCTATATAAAGCGTCGGCGGTTCTATTCCATATTTTTCAATACTTTCATTCAGGCTTTTTAAAATAACATCAGCAATTTTGTAAGTTGAAGGCGGGCAGTCTTTATCCGTATATTTTACACCTAATCCACCGCCTATATTAATCTCATCAAGTTTCAGACCAAATTTTTCATCAAGATGCGCAAGTTCTTTTACAAGAATTTCAATTTCATCGTGATAAACCTGAGTTTCAAAAATTTGTGAACCTATATGAGCATGAAGTCCGCGCAGTTTAAGGTTTGAATACTCATTAAGTATTAATTCAACCGCTTCATCAACCTGCGTCAAATCGAAACCGAATTTAGAATCAAGATGTCCGGTCTGAATATATTCATGAGTGTGACATTCAATACCTGGCGTAATTCTAAGCAGAATGTCAGCTGTCTTGTCTGCACTTTTTGCAAGTTCATTTAACAAAGAAAGCTCCAGAAAATTATCGACGGAAAATCTTCCGACACCGAGTTCCAGTGCGAGAGTTAATTCACTGACAGTTTTATTGTTGCCGTTAAAAAGAACCTTATTCATATCTGCACCGGATTTATAAACGGTATAAATTTCACCGGCAGAAACAACATCAAAGCCAAAACCTTCTTCTGCAAGGATTTTAGATACAGCCATGGTACAAAGAGCCTTTGAGGCATACATCATATTAACTTTTGCGTAAGAAGCAAAAGCATCTTTGTAATCTTTGCAAATGGTTCTTATTGTAGCTTCATCTAGAACATAAAGCGGAGTTCCGTATTTAGAGGCAAGGTCAATAGTATCACAACCGCCGATGGAAAGGTTTCCATTTTGATTAACTTTTGCTGTAACGGGTTTTATTGACTGATTTGTACTGCCGGACATTTTTGAAACTCCTCTTTCCTAGTTTACATAACAATCTTAACACGCTCAAAATTAAAATAAAATACTGAAAACAAATTATTCTAAAACAAGATTGCCGGACATAAAATCAGGCAGAACCACAGCAGTAAATTTCTTGACTGGAACAGAACAAAGTAAAAGGCTTCTGTTCCTTCTTCTTTTACAGCATCCCATCTGTCAAGTGGCTTGTGCCACCAGCGTATAACCGGCCCAAAGTTTTTATCATTATTGTACTTTTTAATAAGTCTGAAAACATTTACCGCAAACGGAACTGTCAAAAACACAAACAGTACAGCATAGTTTCGTATTAAAAATGCAAAATAACCGGCAGCAATATACCCTGCAGCATAAAAAATTACAAGAGGCGCAAGAGCTCTGTCTTTATCGACAATTCTTCGGCAAAGCGTGTTTTTATGCGAAACCTCATCACTGTCATAATCAAGAAGCGTATGCACATACAATACTGCAACCGTAAACATAACAACCGCAATTGACAGAATTAAAACTTCAAAAGAAAATGTTTTCATCATCACGTAATAAATGCCTTCAAACATCAAAGGCCCAAACAAAAGCCCTATAACAATCTCACTAAGTCCTACGAGCGAAAATCTTGCATAAGTAAGCGTGAGGATTCCGCCGGCTGCAGTAAGCCAAATAACACCCTCCCCGCTTCTGAAAAACAGAATTACGCCGGTAAGAAGCGCAATTCCACAAAATAAAGCAATGACATTTCTCATCTGCTTCAATGTAACACTTCCGTCGCGAAGAAAACAGCATTTCGTTTTCACAGCGCTCATCATCATCTTTTCATCTTTTGACAAAATCCCGTAATCAATATAGTCATCCGTAAGGTTGCCTGCAAGATGAGCAAAAGACACACCGACAAGCGCAAGCAATCCGTTTAAAACATCCCCGCCGGATTTCACTGCATACAAAAACACAACAAGCCACGACATAACTGTCATAGGAAGCGAAAACGCCCTTGCACAATTCAGCCAGAAAATAATTTTTTTCACGATTTCAAAAGTCCTTTTATGCCCATAACACCTTCATAAGACGCTCCGGCCTCCAGAAGCTCCTCCGCGGTAAGCCCGAAAAGCGTAACCAGCGCATAGATTTCGTCATTTCCACTCCCCAGCATATCAACAACAGCTCTTACAGCAGTTTCTCGCGACATATTTGAAACCCTGTCGTTAATTCCAAGATGCAAACTTCTTTTCTTTGCCTTACCCATTTAAGCCTCACCATCCAGTCCAACACCAAGAGCAAGAAGTGCTGCCCCTATCATGCCGGCATAATTTCCGGTTCTGGCTTTTACAACCTGTGTAGGAGTTGTGATTATTTCAGCGTTAACTGAACGGGTAAGATATTCTGTATCAACAAACTCCGCCATTGAGCCTGACAATACAAACACATCCGGATCAAAAATATTTGCAAGCCCGATTAAACCTTCCAGAATATCATTTTGCCAGCGGTTAAAAATTTCTGTCATAAGCTTATCACCGTTTTTCCAGCCTGCTATAACGTCATAGGTAGTAATATCAGGATTTTTTGAAATTTCTTCTGCAGTGCGTTTCAAGCCTGTACCTGCAGCATAACTCTCAAAACAATCCCAGCTTCCGCAGGTGCATTTTCTGTGTTTATCCGTCCGCATTTTAAAGTGCATTTCCCCTGCTGCGCCGTTTTTGCCTTTATAAAGTTTATTATTCAGAATTATTCCTCCGCCGACACCTGTTCCGAGCGTAATCATAATTGAATACGGCATTCCTCTGGATGCTCCGAGTATATGCTCTGCCCATGCTGCAGCATTGGCATCATTTTCGACAAAAACCTTTTTCTTGCTGAGCGATGCAAAATCCATTTCAGGATAACCTGCTGCAATATTTCCGGTAGAGCCAAGAATTTTGTTATTAGCATTATTTACCGCACCGCATGTAGAGAATGCTATAACATCAACTTCATCTTCATAGCGGGAAATAATTTCCTCAAAAGTTTCTTTTATTGCTTGAAAGGTTTCAGGGGTATGCCGTTTTTCAATTTCGCCTACTATTTCCCCCTTCTCATTCACTACTGTATTATAAATCTTTGTTCCGCCGACATCAATTGCCAGTGCTTTTCTCATAGTTTTCAACCCTTACTTATTCCTCTGGACAAAACGTTTTGTAATCAGCTGCGGGCGGGTAATTGCAGACCCGATAACCACGCAGTGCGCTCCGAGTTTAAAAGCTCTGTCCACCTGCCACGGTTCCCAGATACGACCTTCTAGTACAACCGGAACATCAGTTTCTGAAACAAGCGCCCTCAGCAGCTCAAAATCAGGCTCATCCGTCGCCGGTGCAGAGTGTGTTGTGTATCCTGAAAGAGTTGTAGAAATAATGTTTGCGCCAAGTTTTGCGCAATTAACCCCTTCCTCAACAGTGGACACATCTGCCATGGAAATACGTTTGTTTAACTTTATATACTTGATAATTTCTTCAAGCGTGCAGCCTTCACGCGGGCGCGACGTTCCGTCAAAAGCTATAATATCAGCACCGGCGCCGATTAAAGAAATTACATCCTTTAAAGTAGGTGTGATATAAACTATTTCCTGCCAGTTTTTCGGGATAACATCAGGTTTGGTAAGCCCTATTACAGGCACCTGAAAAAGATGTTTTGCGTTTTTAACATCCCTGGCTCCCGCAACCCTCAGACCGCCGGCTCCGCCTTTTACAACAGACTTCATCATTGCTACCATACACTTTTCCAGATATAAAGGCTCAGACGGCATTGCCTGTACAGAAACCACAACCTTATTTTTCAAACGATTAATCATATCCATGGTCACATTATAACGTAAAATTATAACTTGTGCTATAATAATTAAAAAAAAGGTGAGGAAAATTAACATGAAAAAAAGTCTGGTAAAATATCCGTTTTTAACAAAAGAGGTAGAAGTTTACGAACGCGAAAACGGACATACAATAGTTCTTGCTCATAAAGAAGGCGAAATGGCTAATGTCAGCACGTGGGTTAAAACAGGTTCTATTAACGAAGATGACAGAATTAACGGTATCTCGCATTTTCTTGAGCATTTAATGTTCAAAGGAACACACAAACATAAAGCCGGTGAATTTGACCGTATCTTAGAGGCAAAAGGCGCTATTGTTAACGCCGCAACCTGGAAAGACTATACTTTTTATTATGTTACCCTTCCTCAAGGGGAAAACGGGAAAGACCTCAAACTTGCAATTGAACTTCACGCAGATATGATGCTCGATCCGGTTTTGCCTGAAGAAGAAATCGGCGCACCGTTTGATTTGAACGATACAACAGTTACTGACAAACGCGAACGCCACGTTGTAATCGAAGAAATCAGAATGCGTAAAGACCAGAACTGGACAAAGGTTTATAACGCCTGCAATTATAATATGTATACAAAACATCCTTACAAACGCGATGTTATCGGCACTCCTGAAATTATCTCGCAGGTTACGCGCGACGATATTATGAACTATTATCAAACATTCTATTCGCCTGAAAATATGACAACAATTATTGTCGGCGACTTTGACAGCAAGGAGATTTTAGAAAAAGTTGAAAAAGAATTTGACTTTAAGGGCAGAAAAAATGCCCCGAAAAAAGTTAACGAAATTGACAGCTCTGTATCTTCAACAAAAATTGTAGAAAACTCAGCTCATACAAATACAGCTTATGCAATGTTCGGCTGGCTCGGGCCAAAGGCTGCAGATTTGAAAGGAACAATCTGCCTTGATTTAATCAGTATCATCTTTGGCGACGGCGGAAGCTCAAGGCTGTATCAGAACTTAATTGAAAAACTTCCTGAACAGGTGTTTAATATGATTGGTTCAGAGAATTATCAGTTCAAAGACGGCAATAACTTCTTTATTCAGGCAAACTTCAAGCCTGAAAAAAAAGAGGAAGCTTTGAAACTTATTGAGAATGAACTTGCTAATCTTATTGCCAAACCAATAACAGAGGCTGAACTATTAAAAGCTAAAAAGAAAACAAAATCCCGCTTTGCTTTTGCCGCCGAAACAGTATCCGAAATAGGCGAAACTATCGGATACTATACAACAGTCTGCAACAATTTGAAGCTTGTGGAGGATTATTTAAAAGACCTTGATGAAATTACGCTTGAAGACTTAAAAACTTCTATAGAAAAGTACTTGAATATCAACAATGCCGTAATCTCAATTCTTATGCCGGAAAAATAACCGGCAATAGATAAGCGAGCCTCTTTTCATTCCTGCCGCCTGAAATTCTACGGCAGATTTTTCCAGTAATTTTTATCGGTTAAAGCTTTATAGGTGCATCCAATGCCGTTCTCACCATCAGATGATGTGGGAGAACAGTATTGGCTTTCATCATCAAAAACGGTACCTTCCGCACCCATTGGCAAAACTTTGCCGTCAGGCATAACCTGAAATGTAAATAAATCATGCCCCCAGGCATTCGGACGTTTTCTATGACCGTTTACATCAACAGAAATAAATAACTCTTTTTTTGTCAATGATTGATTACCATTTTCTATTAGATATAAAGTACCATCAGTTACCATAAACTGTCCGTCATCAAGCGTGTTTGTCGACAAACTACGCTTCAAATTGTATGTTTTGTAAGATTCTATAGCATACATATCATAATTTCCATCCGAATCTGTATTGCCCATCCCGGTACATTTTGTTTTATCACATGATATTGCAACATTAAAATATGTTTGAAAAGGCCGATAAAACGACCAGGTGTCAAAATCTCCGCCTTTAACAGTTTCACCTCTGTCAGTACTCATTTTTTGCAAAGCCTGCTGAATAACTGAATAATTCTTATGCAACGCGACCTCAAGCTCTTTGTTGGTTTTATTTTGGATTAATGATGGCAGCGTCATAGCAGCAACAATTCCGATTATGCCAAGGGTAATTAACACTTCAGCCAGCGTAAATGCAAACGTCCGGCAAAGGTTGCTTCTGTCTGCCATGTAACTATGAACAGCAACAACGGCCTGTAACTCTGTGCTAATGCCGGTTAAGGAGCTTAAACTATTTGCCCCCCCCCCCGAAAAGCCTTGCTATTACTGCATTTTCCATAATTTAATCTCCTTCTGATTTCTACTATATACTCTTTTATTATAAACTACTTTTATGTAAATATCAAGCTTTACTTATATACGTCATTAATATACTGAATTCCGCCTTTTGCAACCGGCAGGCAGTATGTTATGTTCGGATTAAAATAGTAAGAGCCGTTTTCGCTCCGCATAATCACAAAACTAAAGAGATCATATCCTGCAACATTCGGTTTTTGCATTCCGTTTACGTCCACCGCAAAAAGAGGTTTGGTTGAATTTGAAGGCATACTGAACACATTCATAATACTTTTATCGTTCATGACAAACGAAGGGTTGCCGGAATTAAACATACTTTCGCTGAAACCAGCACAAACTTTGTCAACAGTATAATTTTCATATCTCGGAACACAACCGCCTGCAAAAGATTTGTTTTTACAGTATTTTCTAACCTTTAAATTTGTAGCAAGTCGTTTGTAAAAGTCATTACAATGACTGTAATCATTTTTTGCGGTGCCTTCTGTACTGAAATAGCAGCCTGTTTCCCCGTCCATATCCATGACTGTCTGATAAAGCGCGTTATTGTAATCAACGTATGCAAGCTTGAACCTGTTAACAGCAACTTCATTCTGCCTGTTAATCACTATAAATGAAACCAGACATGAAATAATAACCACCCATATACAATATAATATTACAGAGCCTTTTATCAAATTACACCACTTCCATTGGTTCAATTATAAAATCAACCAGTACAGGCCCGTCTATAGTAAAGGCTTTCTCCAACGCAGGAAGAATTTCCGATTCTGTTTGAACTCTGATTGCGAAGATACCGTAACTTTCTGCAAGCTTGACAAAATCCGGATTTGAAATTTTTGTTTCAGAAAATCTTCCGCCGCAGAATTTCTGCTGCAGCTGTCTAACCATTCCTAGATAGCCGTTATTCAGCACAAAGACTTTTACAGGAAGGTTGTAATCCTTACAGGTTGCAAGTTCATGGAAATTCATCTGTAGAGAACCGTCGCCGGATATACAGATAACAGGTTTCCTTCCGAGAGCAACAGACGCACCCTCCGCCGCAGGCAACCCGAACCCCATAGTACCGGAGCCGCCGGAGGTTAAAAATTTCCGCGGGGCGCTAAACTTAAAATTTTGCGCTGTCCAGAGCTGGTGCTGCCCGACTTCAGTAGCAACAACCGGCTCCATATTTTTTGTAAAATCATATATATACCTTATTACTTCATAAGAATGAAGGAGATTAGAAAGCTTTTTAGGCTTAGAATTTTTCTCCTTAAGTTTTTTTGCCTCATCAAGCCATTCTGAAGAAACTCTGCTGTAATTGCCTTTTTTGAATTCTTCTATCATATCCTGAAGAACAGCTTTTGCATCCCCGACAAGAGGGATTGCCGCCGGAATTATACGGGATATTTCACTTTCATTAATATCAAGCTGTATAAACTTTCTCTCAAGTTCTCCGTTTTGAAAACAGCAGGTAATTCTGTCATTAAATCTTGCGCCTATAGAAAAAATCAAATCGCTTTCGCGTAAAAGTTGATTTGCTGAAATCTGCCCGAAAATTCCTATCATTCCCAGATAATTTTCATCTTCCTGAGGATAAGTTCCAAGCGCCATCATGGTGTTCACTACAGGAATATTGAGAAGTTTTACAAATTCTCGTAACTCTTTATAAGCATCTGCCTGAACAATGCCCCCGCCTGCAACGATAACAGGTCTTTTTGCAAAACAAATCTCTTTTAAAACAGATTTAACGTCCGCTTTTTCAAAAACAGGTTTATCTATATTATAAGAAATAGACGGCTCAAACTCTGTTGTTTCAGTAAAAATATTCTTTGCAAGATCGACTACAACCGGCCCCTGTTTGCCTGACATTGCAGTGTGAAAAGCTTCAATAAGTGTTTTTTCCAGATTTTTAGCTTCCCGAACCTGAAAATTTGCTTTTGTACAGGATTTAGTCATATCAATAATATTTACTTCCTGAAACGCATCTTTCCCAATAAGAGGGGCAAACACCTGACCTGTCAAAACCACAACAGGATAGCCGTCAAGATACGCATTTGCAATACCGGATACAGTATTTGCGGCCCCGGGGCCTGAGGTTACAAGCACAACCCCGCACTTGCCGCTGACACGGGCATACCCTTCTGCAGCATGCACTGCAGACTGCTCATGCCGGACAAGATAATGCTTAATCTCACGATGTTTATAAAGTTCATCATAAACATTCAGCACAATCCCGCCCGGATAACCAAATATAGTATCAACCCCAAGTTTTTTTAAGGTTTCAACAACAATCTGCGCGCCTGTAAGAGTTTTTATTTCAGTATTTAACACCTGCCGCATCTCCTGTTTAAAAAAAGTTTATCACAGAGTATCTTTTGTTTCAAGCAAACCCGAAAACGGCACCCCTTTTAAGAGTGCCGTTTTAATATTAATCATCAATTGTAAAAAGTTCTTTCCACTGTTTTTTCTTGGCCTCAACTCGTTTTTTGCGTTCAGCCTGCTTCTTTCTGGCTTCAGCTCTTTTAGCAGCAGCCTTTTTCTGGCGTTCTATTTCTTTTTGGCGGGCTTTTGCACGTTTTTTTGCGGCTTTTTGTTTCTTAGCCTGAGCTTTTTGAGCTGCAGTCTGCTCATGACGTGCAACTTTTCCCGTCAAATTATTCAGCCAGCGGCTTACCGGCCCTGCTGCTTCTTCGGTAGCCTGTGCGGTTCCCATGGAAAGAACTGCTGCCGCAAGAAGCATTACTAAACCTTTTTTCATATTTTCTCCTTATTTTATTCTAAAATAAATTCATTTATAAGTTGCTTTTTCCTTTCAATTTTCTTCTGCACAGCTTGCTGTTTTGCAGCATTCTCTTTTCTCTGCTTTTCAATTGCTTCCTGTCTTGCTTTCTGGCGTTTTGCAGCGGCTTCTTCATTTGCTCTTTTCTGTTCCTGAAGCTGTTTTTCAGTATCAACTAATTTCTGGGTATGTTTCTGGATAAATTTTTCTGTGTAAGTGGTTGATTCTGCAAATGATGCCGGAGCCAAGATTACAGCTGCCAAAATTGTTCCTAACAATAATTTTTTCATAATTCATTCCCCTTTCTTTTTTGTACAGATATTATACTAAATTAAATTATACATTTCAATAATTTTCTGAATACCATCCTCGGCAATATCAAAAATATCAAGCATTTGTTCATAATCATAAGGTGCTCCTTCGGCAGTTGTTTGAAATTCTATAATTTTTCCGGATTTAGTTAAAACAACATTGCTGTCAACCTGCGCATGCGAATCTTCCTCATAATCAAGATCAAGCCTTACCTCACCGTCAACAATACCTGCAGACACAGCGGCAATAGGTTCTATAATCGGATTTTTCTTTAATTTTCCAATTTCCATAAGCCGTTCAACAGCAATAGAAAGCGCAACAAATCCGCCGCAAATGCTGGCTGTTCTTGTTCCGCCGTCGGCCTGAATAACATCCGCATCAATTGTAATTGTTATATCCGGCATCTTTTCCAAATCAACACAGGCTCTGAGACTTCTGCCGATTAGACGCTGAATTTCCTGTGTTCTGCCTGAGACCTTTGTACGTTCCCTCTGACATCTGACATTTGTTGATGAGGGCAAAAGAGAATATTCTGCAGTAATCCAGCCTCTGCTATCATCAGGCGCCATCCACTTCGGTTTGCCGATTTCTACCGAGGCCGTTGTGATAACCTTTGTATCGCCAAATTCCACAAGAACAGACCCCAGAGCGTTCTTTGTAAAATCCGGTGTAAATTTAATTGGTCTTAATTCGTTGTTTTTTCTTCCTTTTCTCATAATTTTATCCTTTATAATCGTAGTCCCACATATAAATCTGACCGCAATAGCGGCACACTGCATGCTCATTCATAAATTGCAAATCAGGAATAAAGGTGTAGCCGTCAACTGTAATTTCAATTTCATTTCTGTCATTATATCTCTGCTCAAAATGCCTCGGCCCTTTGTAATAGGGTGAAAACATCAGTTCAAATTTATCTGAAGATTTACATGCCTTACAAATAAACATTGATATTTCCTTTTAATCGTCTTTACGGTTAGCCCTTTCAATAATATTTTTGTCTAATTTTTTAACCTTTCTTGAGTTCTTTGAAGAAGATTTTCTTTCGCTTTTATTTGAACTTTCGCTCAAAACTTTATACCAGAGCGTCCAGCCGATACTTCTTACAGGAAGAGTGAAGCTTATAACAATAAATGCCACCACCTGATACGCAAGAAATTGCGAAATATTTAAAGGAGTTAAAAGAGTTGCTCCGGGATTAATATTTATAAGCCATTCATTTACCGGATCCAACGGAACAGTTGTTACCTGATTTTCAAAAAATCCGACAAGCACATCCGTAAGCTTTGTAAAATCAAAAAATACCGAAAACCCTTCAACAAAAAGGAAATGTGTAAACACTGCAATTACAGTCATTATTACAAAAGTTCTTGCAAAATTTCCCTTTATAAGTTCAAAACTTCTTTTAAAACATCCGGTAATAGATACCTCCGGCTCAAACGTAAACACCTGAAATATCAGTATAAAATAGATAAAGAATATACCGCCCAGAACCCATAAAAGAGGATTTAGCGCTAACAGTCCAAAAATTCCGTACAGAAGCCAGAGCCCTAAATATTTTGCAGTACGCTGTGTGATTAATGAATTATGAGCCGGAAAATCATAAACTTTCCCTGTATTAAGTGCGCTTTCAGCCATAGAATTCAAAGCTCCGTATGCAACAAGATAGTCCCAGAAAGCCTTCATCCAAACAATCATGCCCGGTACTATGATTAAGATTACGCAGAGTATAATAACCGAAAAATCATTGAATGCGGGAATTTCCTCTATCAAAAGCGGAAGGTTAGCCGTATAAATATTTGCCAGCCCGAATATCCACGCAAGCCCGATTACCTGCCCCAGCACCGGAAAAAGCATATATTTTGCAAACTGCGGAAAATTTAAGCAGTATAGCTTCGCAGTTTCTGACAAAACAGAAAAAATACCGTTATTAACTTTCGCTTTTGGCATAAATACTCCTTAATATTACAGAATGTCATCCGCTGGAAAAATTCCAGATTTATAGTATAATAATTTTATTACAAATAAATTTAAAAAAACAATAATGAACTGCAAAGATTTAATTAAAAGTTTTACAAAAGAAGATTACCTCACCGATAGAGTAAACCTGCACATACACACAAACTACTCTGACGGCAGGGGAGATTTCAATTCAATAATCAAACAGGCTGAGGAAAAAGGCTACCGATATATAGCCATCTCAGACCATAACACCATAAAGGGCTACCTTGAAAATAAGGTGCCGGAATTTGTAATTCCGGCGGTTGAATTTGATGTATGGTGCGGTTATGTTTTTATGCACCTGCTGGCTTACGGAATTGATGTGAAAAATCCTGAGCTTCAAAAATTCTTTGCAAAATCCAAACGGGAAACCGAACTTGATATTGTGAGAATTTTCGCAACCCGTAACATAAAAAGGCTTATTAATGCAATCCACAGCGCCGGAGGAATTGCAATTCTTGCGCATCCTGCATGCTGCTGGGCGCTCAATCATGACAGATTTGTAAAAAAATTAATATCATACGGGCTTGACGGAGTGGAGGTTTATTATCCATATAGACGCCACCGCGGAATTATAAAGTTCACAACCGCACGCAATATTGAAAAAATTGCTGACAAATATGGACTTATCAAGACTGGCGGCACAGATTTGCATGACTATAATTTGTAAGGGTAATCTTCCTTAAATTCCCAGTTATCATACTGCAGCAGAGCAGAACATCTATAAGCCTCCTTTTTACAAGCCTCCAGAGCTTTTTCTCTGGTATTATATAATGGCATATAAGTCGGAGCAAAGGACTTATTCTGATATAATTCTCCACTTGTATCTTGATTATTGTAGGATTTACCCGTTGCAATAAAAAACGTAAAAATATCCTTTCCATAGGTATTTGGCAGTCTATCACCATTTATATCAAAATTTAAATCAACACAAAATCCAAAAAATATAGTTACAGTTGACCCGTCAGCAAAATATACTTTTGTACGTCCGCTGTTGTCAACTTCATCATCTTCAGTTGCAACATATACCCCCTTTTTAACTTCAAGGCTTTTTATATAAGGTGCAAAATATTTATTCCAGTAGGCATAAGTCAGGTCATTTCCAAGCTGCGGATTTTCATCAATTTGATCCTGATAATCATCAATATTAGTCCACTGATAAGCCTTAGTTCCATTAGCGTTTTCCGCAAAAAGAACAGCCTGCTCCATCGAACTGACAAACTTTTTTAGTCTGGCAGTAGCTTCTGATTTTTTATGATTTTGCACAAGAGCAGGCAATGTCATTGCCGCCACCACACCTATTACCCCGAGTGTAATCAAAACTTCTGCCAGCGTAAATGCTCTTCCTTTCATTATTCCCTCCTATTTTTGCTAGTGACACTAGTTGTATTAATTGCTAGTATGCTAACAATCTTTAAATGGACAAGGGATATTTACAAAAATTTGCAAAAAACTTAAAACGACTGCGCAAAGAAAAAGGTCTGACGCAGGATGACCTTGCGTCAGACAGAATTTCGCGTTCTATGATAAGCCTTATTGAGATTGCAAAAACCGACCTTACCGTATCGAAAGTAAAAATAATCGCAGATACGCTGCATGTCCACCCGAAAGAGCTTTTTGACTTTGATTAATGTTGCTGTTTCAAGAATGCTTCAACGAACCCGTCAAGCTCACCGTCCATGACAGCATCGACATTTCCGGCTTCATAGCCTGTTCTGTGGTCTTTAACCATTTTATACGGATGGAATACATAAGATCTGATTTGCGAGCCAAAATTTATATCAACATTTTCGCCCTTAAGTTCGGCTAACTTTTTTTCATGCTCAGCCTGACGTATAGCAAGAAGTTTTGAGGCAAGTATTTGCATTGCATTTTCTTTATTCTGTAATTGCGAACGCTCCTGCTGGCATTTAACAACTATGCCTGTCGGTTTATGAAGAATTCTGACTGCTGTTTCAACTTTATTAACGTTCTGACCGCCTGCACCACCAGAGCGCATTGTATCAATTTCCAGATCTTCAGGCGGAATAACAATGGTTTTCTCAAAATCAGCTATAATTGGCGACACCTCAACCGAGGCAAAACTGGTCTGGCGTTTCCCGTTTGCGTTAAACGGAGAAATTCTGACAAGTCTGTGGACGCCTTTTTCAGCCTTTGCATACCCGAAGGCGTATTTGCCTGTAATCTTAATCGTTGCAGATTTAATTCCGGCCTCATCTCCGTCCAGTTTGTCCAGCAAATCTACATGCCAGCCGCGGCTTTCAGCCCAGCGCATGTACATTCTGAGAAGCATGCTTGCCCAATCCTGCGCATCTGTACCGCCCGCGCCTGCATTTATTGTTAAAATTGCATCAGCCTCATCGTATTCCCCGCTCAACATAAGTTTTATCTCAAACTTATCCAAATCTTTTGCAGCATGTTTTAAAGCCTCATAGCTTTCCGAAATCAAATCCGCATCCTGAATTTCCAGAGCAACTTCAGCATCATCAATTGCCGCTGACCAGCCTTCAATCAGCGAAATATTTTCCTTAACCTCTTTTATTTCAGCCCCGAGTTTTGAAACCTTATTTTTATCCGACCAGATGTCCGGAGCCTGCATTTGCGCTTCAAGTTCAGAAAGCTTTTTGCCTGAACCGGCGTAGTCAAAGACACTCCTTTATACTTTCAACGCGAGGACGCAAAGCATTTATCATTTGTTTTAATTCTGTTTCCATACAAAAATTATATTACAAAAATTTTAATCCACAATTTTTATTCTGCCGTCGTCAATCATATCAACAGGGCCGTTTGTATTCACTATTTTAGCTTTTATACATTCATTCAAATCAAAATCATAGCGCTCGACAGCCTGATCAATCTTATTAAGCATAGTCATGTCATCATTTCCTGATGAATAGTAATCGTTTATTGCAACAGAATAAAATTTATCACTGCGAGGATTTGCAATATCAATTTCTTCTTCCGAGCCGTCTTTTTGTATAAACTTCAAATCATAAATCTGTCCGCTTCTTGAAATTGTATATTTTAAGCCTGACACATACATAATACCCGGTTTGTTATTGCGGTTTACAAATGATTTTGCACCGAATTTCAGAGCATCAACAATTTCTTTTTCAGTATAATTAATTTTCACAATTTTATTTTTGAACGGAGAAATTTCTTCAATTGTCCGGGTGTCAATTTTACCTTTTTCAACGTAACCGCGTATGTTTGCAGCACCGACAAGCGCAATATCCGCACCGGTAATTTCACGCATTGCATCAAGCCCGTAATAAGCCAGAGGGTTAGGCTGGATTAAGTCATTAGTCAAAAGCGGCGGGGCAGTCCGGATTTCACCGACAACATGAGGTTTACCGAGAATTGTTTCAAACAGGTACCTTGCCGGCGCGTTTCGTTTAAAACTTCTTGTAGTTCCAAGATTATTCTGAACCTTTTTGATAACACCACTATCATCAAATTCAAGATTCAGAACGCCGAAATTTTTGCCGTCGCGTCCCGCTTGAGTAATCACAACAGGCTCTCCGCTTTTTGAATAAAGAAGATTTTCTCCATTCTTCACCCCGTCAATTAAATTATGCGAATGTCCGCCTAAAATTACGTCAATCCCGTCAGTTTCGCGGGCAATTTTTCTATCATAGCCGTAACCGCTGTGCGAAAGAAGTATAATCTTATTAACGCCCTGAGCCTTCAATTTATTAACTTCAATCTGAATATCGTTAATGGTTTCTTCAATACTAACCGGCTCAATTTTCTGATCCTGCAGGACTTTACCGTACTTAACCCTTGATAATAAATCCGTTGGCAAAACTCCGATAATCCCGTATTTATGCCCGTTATGCTCTTCGATAATAGATTTTTCAACTTTAGCTGCAAGCGGGTTATTTTTATCCATAGGTTTAAGGTTGCATGCAAGAAGTTTATAGCTGCTATTCTGCATAACATCTTTAAAAACAGATGATTTCATATCACATTCGTGATTTCCGACAGCGGAAGCGCTGACGCCTATAATCTTTAAAAATGCTGCAGCAACGCTGTTAACTTTAGGGTTCTCTCCTAATAAAATATCGCCTGATGATAGTTTTAATTTATCTACCTTATCAGACGATACATATTTATCAAATTCGTTTGAAGCTGTAACTGTACGCTCCATATTTATAGCTTTGCCATGGTAATCATTAACGTAGAAAATACTGGTCTTGATATTTTCGGACGGATACGGCTTATCCGGCGGCAGTTTTTGTTTCTGCCTTCTGTATCGCTCAAGCAAATTTGTTGTTTGTGAAAAATTCACAGGATTAATCATCTCTACGGATCCCTCTATATAAATATCCGTAAAATTATTTTTTGCTATTAAAAGTTAAAATGTTTACATAACTTTACTGCAAATTATTAAAACTTCATGGTCTGGACTTCCCAGTGTTTAGAAAGTTCTGCGATAAGCTCCTGCCCGTCGTCTTTCAAATCAAGAAGCACTATACCATTATTCTGGCAGACCTCACCTTCAGAATGATGAAGACCTATACGGGTTCGGATTGAACAGCCGTATTTTGTAAGAATCTGCTGGAATTCGGCTGAGCATTCAGCCCTGTTTGTAAGATTAACACCGATAATTGTTATCATATTCTCTCCTTTCTTTTTACTATAGCACTACGTGCACGTCCGGCAACCTGCCTGCCGGCAGGTCATTATACCCCCTCTGCCCCCTAAAAAAAGGGAAGTAAACCTCCATTTTAAGGGAGGCGGCGCAAAGCGCCGGAGGGTTTTCAGGCGAGCGTGCGGCTTTGCCGCAATAGCGAGCATTAGAGGTAGAAAAATTTTGAGATCCTGAACTAAATTCAGGATGACAAAAATTTTTCACTGCTTCCATTTGGGTTTGCGCCGCGCAGCGACGCTCTTATCTGTCACCGATTTTTCTTTTCTTTGGTTCATTTCTTTTCTTTTTTCTGGCTAAAAAAGAAAAGAAATGAACGTACAATCCGATAACATATATTAAAAAATCAATGTGCAATTTTCTAATCTTTATTTTTAATAAAAAAAATAACACCCGCAGATGGGGTATTATTTTCTTTTTTTAAATGGAGTTTTATTTCTCCTTTTTCCTTGACCATACTATTCAATATCAAGGTCATCTGTGGCTTGAAGCTGTTTTTTCTTTAAGTTGTGCATTACTGCATCAACAAGAAGTTCATAGGATTTCATGTTCTCAATATTCGGGAACTCTTCCTTGAGTTGTTCTCTGACCATTGCTTCCAGCCTACGTTCGTCAGAATTTGTCTGTATATCCTCAACTCCGCTAATCATTTTAATGTATTCAGGCGACGATTTATCGATAGATTGTTTTTCAAACATTAACCATCTCAATCGAGGACTGATTTCATTTCTCAGCTTTCTTACAATTTTTAAGTTTTTAAATCGGTTTAACATAAGAACCTCTGCTTTTTGATTAGTCGAATTGGAATTCACTACCTTATTGTACTATTTTAAAGTAACCTGAAAAAAATAATTTACTCTTTTTGATGGATTATTTACAATTCTTTATAAAAAAGTTAAAAAACTCTTACAGCTTGCTGAAATCCGTTATGACTTCGTATTTTTTCTTTAGCATAGTAAGAAGTGCAAGCCTGTTTTCTTTAACTTTTTCGTCCTTATCCATGACAAGAACATCTTCAAAGAATTTTTCAACAGCAGGATTTATGGCAATCAACTGATTAAGATAGGATGTGTAATCCAGACTTTCATCGAGTGATTTTATCTCACCGTATAGCATGCCCTCAGAAGCTTCCCTGAACAAATCTCTGTTAACTTGAGATTTTGAATCCTCTTTCAGGATTCTGATAACTCTGTTCGCGCTTTCCAGAAGTGCAGGATTATCAAGAGTTTGAATAACTTTTACACGTTCAATATAATCCGACAAATCATCCATAGGATTTTTGTTGGAAGCGCATGCTTCAAGAACATTTTTGCTGTACCTGTCACCTAAAAAGATTACCAGACGCTGCACGAAAAATTCGTTAATCTCGGCAAGACATTTGTCCGGCGAAATCCTTGCAACATTCTTTTTCACGGTGTCGGCAATCTTTTGAAACGCATTTTTTTCTGCAGAAGTTTCAATTGAAACAGGAAGAAGCAGCAAGTCTTTCTGAATTAGGCTGCTGAGATTAATTTTCAATCCGTTGTTTAAAACAGTTCTTATAATGCCGAGCGCCGCACGCCTTACGCCGAGAGGATCAGACGAACCTGTAGGTTTTTTGCCGTCCGCAAAAACAGCACAGATAGTATCAAGTTTATCAGCGATACCTACAACCTGACCTTCCAGCCCTTTTGCGATTTCACTTTCGGCATTAAGCGGGAAATAGTGCTCTTTAATACCTTCCACAACTTTTTCATTTTCTCCGCAGACTCTTGCATAATCAGAACCTATAAAGCCCTGCAGTTCGGTAAACTCAAACACCAGCTGGGTTACTAAATCAGCTTTACAGAGTAGTGCTGTTCTTTCTATATCTTTTGACGGAACATTTAATTCTTTTGCAATATCTTTTGAAAGCGTGATTAACCTCTGGGTTTTGTCATAGACAGACCCCATGCCTTTCTGGAAGGTTACGCCTTTCAGTTCCTCAACGTAATCCGCAAGTGGCTTTTTGGTATCTTCGTTAAAGAAAAATACAGCATCATCAAGACGCGCCTTAATTACTCTCACATTACCTGCTTTTATATTAGCAAACTCATCTCCGATATAATTTGTCATGGTAATGAATTTATTGATTAATTTGCCGTCTTTATAGAGAGCAAAATATCTCTGGTGTACAGCCATAACTGTAACGACCAGTTCTTCCGGCAGTTTTAAGTATTCTTCGGAGAATTCACATGTTACAGGCACCGGATATTCTGTAATAAAGGTTACTTCATCAAGCAAATCCTCAGTATAATGAGCTTCAGCGCCGAGTTTTTCAGCCTCTGCTTTTGCTTTATCAATAATAATTTGTTTTCTCTCGTTCTGGTCAACGATTACGCAGCAGTTGCGCATAATTTCAACATAATCATCAGGATGCCCGATAATCACATTCTGCTGGGCGAACCTGTGACCGCGCGATACATTAGAAGATTCTTTATCAATAATTTTTACTTTAACTTCTTCTTTATCAAGGAGTGATACAATCCATTTTATCGGGCGTGAAAACTTCTGCTCATTATAGCCCCATCTCATAAAGTGAGCACCCTGAAGTTTTGAGAAAATAACAGGAACATTTTCCTGCAAAAGTTCGATAATAGATTTACCTTTGATAACAACTTTTGCATAAACGTAATCATTTTCCACGTACAAATCTTCCGGCACAATCCCGTTTTTCTTTGCAAAACCTTCGCCGGCTTTCGTGAGATTGCCGTTTTCGTCATAAGCGACTTTTGCAATCGGGCCTTTAACGATTTTTGTTTCATCGGATGTCTGCGCCTCGAGCCCGCTTACGATAACAGCAAGTCTGCGCGGGGTTGCATATACATCAACCTTTTCATATCCGACTTTGTTATCTTTCAAAAAACTTTCAAAACCGTTATGCAGCTGTTCAATTGCCTGCGGTATAAACCTGTAAGGAAGTTCTTCCGTTCCTATTTCCAATAAATATTTGCTCATATCTCACCTTGTTCTAATCCGTTGCTGCCATCTCACCGGCTTAAAATACCCGTTTAACGGCACACATTTTTACTCCGCTTAAAAATCTCGTTCACCCTCGCATGGCGGCGCGAAATTTTTATGGACAAATTTAATATAAAAAAATTATAGATAAAGAAAAATACATTGTAAAGGAAAATATTGATTTTATTAAAAAAGAGTAAATGTTTATTTTTTTCTGAACTCTATATCATAACCGAGAATATCGCAGATTTGGACGAGTTCGTTATACTTCAGGGTTCCGTTAATCAGTTTTGCGGAAAGCGACTGCTGGTAAACTCTCTTTTCTTCCGTTGACATCATTCTGGCAAGTTTACTTAATGATACATTACTTTGCATCAATAATATTTTTACAACTTCACGTGCGGTTTTTGCTTCCATTCTTTAATTATAAAGTGATAGCGCAAAAAAAGCCTTTTTCGGAGATTTTGACTTGACAAAACAGAATTATTACAATATATTTCATGTAATTACATTTAAATTAGTGTTATTTTTGTAAAGAAAGGTTAATATGGAAAAGTTTGCATACTCGTTTACAACAACAGAAAAATTTTGTCCTATGAATGACAGCTTCGCTAAATCTGCATTTACACTGGCAGAAGTTTTAATAACACTCGGCATAATAGGGATTGTCGCGGCTATGACAATGCCGGCTTTAATTCAAAAAAATAATAACCGTGTTGTGGAAACAAGGCTTAAGAAATTCTATTCATCAATCAATCAGGCTGTTAAAATGGCAGAAGTCGATTACGGAGATAAAAAAATCTGGTATCAGGATCTTGCAGGCGCCGAACTGGACGATGAGGGAAAGCCTGTTCCCGGGAGCTCCGAGGCTGAAAAATGGTTTAACAAATATCTTGCGCCTTACATGAAAATTATTAAAACAGAAATTCTTTCAGACGGAAGCCTTATGGTATATTTCCCTGACGGCAGTGCATTAAGAACCCTTTCGCACACAACTAGAGACTGGGTCTTTTTCCCCGGAAAGCCTGATAAATGTGATTACAATAACGGGAACAGCTACGGAACCTGCATGTTTCATTTTAATTTTAATCCTGCAAACACTCAGCCTAGGTGGTCATACAGTTACAACAAAGGATTTGAGCCATGGAAATATTACTGGGACGGAACAGTGGAACAATTAAAAAATGCTTGTTATAAAAATCAACCCATTTACACAAGTGAAAATGTTAATGCCGGCAAAGCTTACTGTACTGCATTAATACAGATAAACGGCTGGAAAATTCCTGACAATTACCCGTACAAAGTCAGCTATTAACCTCTGGAAATTTTTCAGGACTTCAAGGACTTAATCTCTTACTTGATTATAAAAGTTCATTTGTGTATAATATTTTTATAAAAAGGAGAGATAAACAAATGGGATATAAGATTTTATCAAAAAAAGAAATTTGCCCTAATCAGTATGAAATTACAATAGATGCGCCTTACGTTGTCCGAAACGCTCAGGCAGGACAGTTCATAATTTTCAGAGCGGACAAAAACGGTGAAAGAGTTCCTTTGACTATCGCTGATGTTAACAAAGAAACAGGCGCTTTAACTTTAGTATTTATGGCTGTCGGATATTCAACAAAACGCCTTGCATCTCTGGGCGTAGGTGATGAAATTGCTGATATTGTCGGCCCTCTGGGCAAACCTACTCATATTAAAAAATACGGAACAGTTGTTTGTCTTGCCGGAGGTTACGGTGCTGCACCATGCTATTTGATTGCAAAAGCCTTTAAAGAAGCCGGTAATAAAGTTTACATGATTATGGGCGCAAGAAACAAAGACCTTATTTTCTGGGCTGACAAAATGAAAGAGGCATGCACAGAATTATTTATCACAACAGACGACGGAACTATGGGTGAAAAAGGCTTTGTAACACAGGTTCTTGAAAGGCTTATGCAAAAAGAAAAAATCGATTATGCAATCGCTGTCGGGCCTATGCCTATGATGCGAGCTGTTGCAAACCTTACAAGAGATAAAGGCATCTACACTGAAGCCAGCATGAACCCGATTATGGTTGACGGTACCGGTATGTGCGGAGCCTGCAGGGTTACTGTCGGCGGAGAAGTGAAATTTGCATGCGTTGACGGGCCTGACTTTGACGCTCACAAAATTGACTTTGATGAAGTTATCAATAGAACTAAAATTTACAAAGATCAGGAAAGAAAAAGAGATGAGAACTGTAACCTGTTAAAACAGGCGGCAGCAAAATAAATTAGGAGAAAGATATGGCTGAAAAAAAAGAAACTATCCCGTTTTGTCCGCTTATGAGCGCGGGGTGCGATATAGATAAGGTCTGCGCCGAAGCAAGATGTGCATGGTATATTCCGAACATAAAAAAATGTGCAGCATATATTATCGCATACGATGCCCTGTTGGATGCGAATACCAGACAAGTGCCAAAGAAACGACTGTAATTTATAATAAATTATATTAAATTAATATTGAGAGAACTTTATTATGAAAATAGTATTGTGCATAAAACAGGTGCCCGACACTTCTGATATAAAATGGACTGAAAATAACACTATCCAGAGAGAAGGGCTTGAGAGCATTATAAATCCATACGATGTTTATGCAATAGAAGCTGCACTTAAATTAAAACGGTCTTACGATAATGTAGAAATAACGGCTCTTACAATGGGGCCGTTTCAGGCTGTTGATATGCTGAAAAAAACTTTAGCGTCAGGTGTTGATAATGCAATACTGCTTTCTGATAAAAAATTTGCAGCAGCAGACACCTATGCAACCGGCAAAACAATAGGAACAGCTATAAAAGAAAAACTTTCCGGCTTTGATTTGATAATCTGCGGTCAATTTGCAATTGACGGCGATACGGCTCAAACAGGTCCAAGCATTGCAAACACCCTGAACATACCTCAGGTAACTTATGTTCAGGAAATTATATCTTATGAAAACGGATTTTTAAAAGTCCGCAGAGAGCTTGATGATGGTACAGAGATTGTCAGAGTAAAACTTCCGGCTTTAATTTGTGTTTTACAGGACTACTTTGAACCTATCAGAGCCAAAATAAACGGAATCAAAAAGGCTCAAAAAGCCGTAATTCAAACTTACGGCTTTGAAGATTTAGGGCTTTCAGCAGAAGAAATAGGGCTGAAAGGCTCTCCGACTTACGTAAGCAGAGCATTCCGTCCTGAGCCTAAAAATGTGGAATGTGTAATCTTTAAGACGCCGGAGGAACTTGCGCGACAAATTAAGACCTGCATAGGAGGTGAAAATGACTAAAGAAATTCTAATCTATGCAGAAGTTACAAGAGATAATTATATTCATACGGTATTTTTTGAACTTGCAAATAAAGCTCAGGAACTTGCCGCTAAACTCGGGGAGGCGGAAGTTAACGCGCTTTTAATTTCCCAAAAAGGACTTGCAGCGGACTATAGAGAAGCATTCAAAAACAGCGGAATTTCAAAAATTTACGTATGCGAAGATGACCGTCTTAAAACATATTCAACAGAATACTTCACCAAAGCCGCTGTCGATATTGTAAAAGAGGTTCAACCGGAAATTCTTCTTCTCGGTGCGACGAATCAGGGGCGGGATTTAGCACCACGAATTTCGACAGCACTTAATACAGGTTTAACTGCCGACTGCACTGGACTTGATATTAATGAAAAAGGGCAGCTTGCCGCAACACGTCCGACATTTGGCGGACAATTGATGGCAACAATCTTGTGCAAAAACTTGCCGCAAATGGCCACAGTCAGACCTAAAGTCTTTAAACCGGCTGAAAAAGATAATATCAAACCGGCTGATATAATTTATAAAACGGTAAATCTTGATGAAATAGAAAAAAAAGTTGAACTTCTGGAATTTCATAAAAAACTAACAACGGAAATAAACGAACTCGACAGCGCTGAAATTATAGTTGCCGGCGGCAGAGGAATGAAAAACGCTGATGGTTTCAAACTTCTAAAAGAATTCGCGGATAAAATCGGCGCTGCAGTTGGCGCAAGCCGTGCTGCCGTAGAAATGGGGCTTGCCTCTCATGATATGCAGGTCGGACAGACAGGAAAAACAGTTACACCGAAACTTTACATTGCCTGCGGAATTTCTGGCGCAATCCAGCATACAATAGGCATGGATAAATCTGAAAAAATTATCGCAATAAACAAAGATGAGAAAGCCCCGATATTTGAAATAGCAGATTATGGCATGGTTGGCGACGCGTTTGAAATTATTCCTGAATTGATTAAACAATTGTAATTATTTTAATAAAATTCAAAAAAAATTCATGTTTTAGAAAATAAACCTGGAATTTATTTTTGTGCTAAAATAAATCAGTAAATGACCTTTTACCTGCCGTAATAATTTTTGGCAGCGAGCATAAAGAATTAAGAGAGGATATGTCATGAATAAAGTTGTAGTCGGAGCCCAGTGGGGCGATGAAGGAAAGGCTAAAATTACTGATTTACTGGCTCAGGATGCTGATTTAATCATCCGCTATCAGGGCGGATGTAATGCAGGGCACACTGTTGTTGCGCATAATAAAACATTTAAATTTCACTTAATCCCGTCAGGAATTTTATACGGTAATAAAACCTGCTTTATCGGGGCTGGAACGGTTATTCTACCGGAAGCCTTTGAAAGAGAAGTTAAAGAACTGATTGAACAGGGGATTGATGTTTCCGGTCTGAAAGTAAGCCCGCTGGCTTCTATTACAATGCCTTACCACACAGAAGTTGACGGCTACAGCGAAGATAACGCAAAAAAAGGAAAAATCGGCACCACTAAAAAAGGTATCGGTCCGACATACACTGATAAAATGGCTAGAATTGGGTTAAAAATTGAAGATCTTTATTCGCCCGAAGCATTAAATGAAAAACTCGACATAATTCTTCCGCTGAAAAATAAAACACTTGAAAAAGTTTACGGGCTTGAACCTTATTCAAAAGACTGTATTCTTGCACTATGTGAAAAATACGCTGAAATCTTCAAGCCTTATGTATGTTTTGACTGGCAGGACATGCTCAATGCTTCAAGAGAAAAATCTATTCTTTTTGAAGGCGCACAGGGTGTAATGCTGGATGTGGATTACGGAACATATCCTTTTGTAACATCATCAAACCCGATTGGCGGCGGAGCATGTACAGGTTCAGGTTTCGGGCCTAAAATGATAGATGAAGTTATCGGCGTTGCAAAAGCCTATGTAACCAGAGTTGGTGAAGGGCCTTTTGTAACAGAATTAAAAAATGAAACAGGCGACAAAATCAGAGAAATAGGTCACGAATTCGGTGTTACAACCGGACGCCCGAGAAGATGCGGCTGGTTTGATGCTGTCACAATGAAATATGCAGTTCTTGTCGGAGGGCTTACCTCTGTTGCATTAACAAAAATTGATGTATTTGACACTTTTGATGAAATAAAAGTTTGTACGGCTTACAAAGATACACGTGACGGCAAAATTTATACATCTTACCCTACAGATGTATTCATTCACAAATACCTTGAACCGGTCTACGAAACCCACAAAGGCTGGTGTGAGGATATTACAGGAATTAGAGAGTACGAAAGGCTCCCTGAAAACTGCAAAAAATATCTTACAAGATTGGAGGAACTGCTTGAAGTGCCTATTTCAATTGTAAGCGTCGGGCCGGACAGGGAACAGACAATCTGGAAATAAAGCGTTATTCAGCAGAAAAAGCTTCCATACATCTCAATGAAATATTATCGTGTTTTGTATAAAATGCAACCTCAACGAAATGAGCAGCCGTTGTTCGGCGAAACAACTTCATAAGCAAGTGCTGTCCGAGCGTGAGTGAAAAATACCAGTTGTAATGAGAACAAATCGGCAAGCGAGTTCACTTACTTATGGTTGAACCAATTACAAACGGCTAGCGAATGTAGTTACAGGTTAAATTTTATACAAAATACGATAATTAGAAATTACAAAAAATACAGACTCAGCCACAAGACTGCTCCGCGGGCATAAATAAAATCAAAGCGCAATTTTTTTCATCGCCCCGTTTTTATAAATACAGGTAGTTATGTTAAATTTTAATCCGATTGGTAATGTAAATATAAATAGTCAGATAAAGCCTCCTGCACAGAATAAGAACCCGGGAAACTCCGCTGTGCAGACAAATACTATTTCAAATGTAACACCTGATTTTAATGTAAAAACTCCGCTCAAATATACAAAACTCGGAGAAATAAATCTTCCGTTTGATACAAAAGCATATATGTACAAGCTTTCAAATGGTCAGAAAGTTATTATTGTGCCTAACGAAGGTGAAACCGTTGTAAAGACCTATGTAAATACCGGCTCTATGAATGAACCTGACAATGTCCGCGGCATCAGCCATTACATTGAGCACAATCTTTTCAATGGTTCTGAAGGGCTTGAGGCAGGCGAATTCTTTAAGACAACAGACAAAATGGGGGCTGAAACAAATGCTAGTACCGGTCTTGCCGAAACAAACTATTATATAAGCTCTTATCTATTAAAAGATGAGGATCTTGAAAAGAAAATAAAAAGCCACGCATCAATGATTGAAACGCCGAGGTTTGCATCTGATATGCTTGAGAAGGAAAAAGGGATTGTAAACTCTGAAATAAATATGATTACCTCCAATCCCGATAACATTGCCTTCAACAAAACCTTAAAAAACCTGTTTAATATAAAAACAAATTCCGCAGATGTTATAGCTGGCAGGACAGATAACATAACAAATTTAACAAGAAACGATGTGGTAGATTACTTCAACAGAAATTACTACCCTGCAAATATGGTTACAGTAATTTCCGGCGAGGTCAAACCCGAGGAAACAATGAAACTTGTTTCTAAATATTTTACCTCCGGCAAACCGCCTGTAAATGACAGACATTATGAAGATTTAACCCCGATAAATAAACCGGTCAGAGAAGATATTATTTCGGATAAGGCGGTTTCAACAATTGTGGCAGCAGGTTTTAACGGGCCTGCCAACAATAATGTCAAAGACCGCATATATATGAAAGCTCTGGGCATCCTTCTTACATCTTCACCCGCAACCATGAAATGGATAAAACCCCTGAACGCACATATTTACTATGAAGATGAAAAGGTAAGTACAAAACAGGATGCACCGCAGGCAATTATTTTCAGTACAGATACAAACGAAGAAAATTCAGAAAAGCTTCTGAAAATTTTGTACCGTCAGATAACTAACCGCTCAAATATACTTCCGACAGAAGATGAAATGCTTATTGTGAAAAAACACCTGCTCAATTCTTTCTCGGAAAAATTTGAGTATTCAGCACTGATGAATAACCTTATTGGCGAATCTTTGCTGGAGGATAATCTGGATTACATAAATAACTTTGAAAAAATAGTAAATGAAATGAAGCCGGAAGATATTATGAACACTGCAAAAAAATATCTTGATCTTAATAAAATCGCAATTACAGTGGTTCATCCTGCAGCTTCAAGCGAACAGACAATCAAAAACAACTATGATAAAGCAGAAAAAATATCATTTACCGGCTCACGCCACAAACAGGCCGTTAATCTGGATAACATTAAACAATATGATATGCCGGATAATAACTTCAGAATAATTACTAATAATACAAAAAACAGAAACGCCTCATTTAAAATATCGTTCCGCGATGATTTGCCAAGAATAACAGAAAAACCGGCAGTTTCATTCATCTTGAGCGAACTCTTGAATGAGGGTTCCCTGTTTAGAAACCAGGCAAAATTTTCAAACGATAACGAGAAAAAAGGCATTGAAATGAATTTTGCTTCCGGTGTAAACATTATTGAATGTACTGCAAAATTTGATGCAGAAGATATAGATTATGCCTTAAAATCTTCACAAGAAGTGCTTTTAAACCCGCGTTTTACACAGGAAACTCTTGATACTGTCAAAGCTTCCATAAGAGATTCTCTATCACGTTCGGAAAAAACTCCGTACAAAAAGCTTGATGCAGAATTATTTAAAGGCACGTTGTTAGGCTACACAGAAGATGAGATTTTGAACAGTCTTGATGATGTAACACTGGATGACATAAAGGCGCTTTATGCTTCAATGATGAAAGATGCGAAGGCAGCAATAACAATTTCTGCCCCGTTTGAAAAAAATCCGGCGTTAAAAGAAATTTTGTTTAACAATATTGCCCGGATGCCAAAAGTTAACAAATTTGAGCCGTACATCTTCCAGAACTATACACCTGTGGAAAAAACAAAAGTTCTGACAGATACCTATAACAAAAATCAGGCAAACATAGTTATGGCATATAAGTTTAACGTTAACGGCAACCTGAAAGACAGTACTGCAATAGAATTGCTGAATATAATCCTCGGCGGAGGCCCGTCCTCAAGACTGTTTAACGACCTGAGAGAACAGCAGAAGCTTGCATATTCGGTACGTTCAACTCTTTCCGGCATAGATACTACCAGAGTGATTAACCTGTCTATAGGCACTACAACCGAAAATAAAGAAACCGGCGAAATAAGCTATGACAATCTTAAAAAATCTATTGAAGGTTTCCAATACCACGTTAACAAACTTAAAACAGAAAAAGTTTCACAGGAAGAACTTGAGAACGCAAAGTTAACCCTTAAAAACCGTATTCTGGCCCAGAATGAAAGTAATATAGGTAAAACCATAGGCCTGGATTACAACGCAGGCAGTGTTTACGGTATATCAAGAGAAAATCAGCTTCTTGATATGATTGACAAAATTACTGTAGATGACATCTATAATACGGCAAATTATATTTTCAAAGGCGCGCCAACCTACTCAATCGTTGCAACAGAAAATACTCTCAAAGCAAACAATGACTTTTTAAAATCGCTGGAAAATTAATTGTAGTCTGCAATATCTCTGTAGCTTGTTATGATTGAAATAATTGCAGAAATTCCGACAACAGCATACACGATTCTTGCCGGAAGAGTCATTTCCCCGAATATAAGTGCAACAAGGTCTATGTTAAATAATCCGACAAGCCCCCAGTTGATTGCACCGATAACAACTAAAATATAAGAAATAATTTTTAAAGCTCTCATAACAATATCTCCTTTCGTTAATATTGTTAGAAAGTTTTGTTTTAAAAACAAGAACCAGCCGGCTAGAATACAGACTGATTTAAAACAGCATTTTATAAACCAGTCTGACTAAATCATCATCTTTATCAAGTTTTTGTAAGATTTTTTCCTTTAAAAACGCCGTATCCTGCAAGTGCTCAGTACGAAATAAATCTGAAGCGCTTATTTCAAAAATTTCCAAAAATTTTTCAAGAGTTTTTAATCTCGGAAAGGTCTGCCCGTTTTCTATTTTGATAATGTTTCTTGTATCAATATCAACAAGCTCCGCAAGCTTTTCCTGAGTCATATTTTTCTCTTTGCGAAGTTCTTTTATTCTTTTACCGAACAAATCTCTTACGTCCTGCATTAAAAACTCCTTTAGTTATTATCATATAATTTATATGCTCAACTTATTATGATTTTAAAAATCATATATTATTGACAAAAGTGACGAAATAATACATAATAGTGATATAACATGTCATTTTAAGGAGGAAGATATGAACAATAAAACTGCATTTACATTAGCCGAGGTCTTAATAACTCTTGGGATAATCGGGGTTGTTGCGGCTATGACACTTCCTACACTTGTACAGAAACATCAGGAAAAAGTTACCATAGCAAAACTTAAAAAAAGTTATTCGACAATGCAGCAGGCTTACCTGATGGCAGTTAATGAAAAAGGGCCAATTGAGACATGGGGCATCCTAAAATCCAACGATGGCAGAGATGATGAGGCTCCAGACATCACACTTTATAATGATAAAGAAAACATACTATATCATTTAAAAGACTACTTAAAAGTTACGAAATACTGCGGATTAGAGAAAGGATGCTGGTATTCTACACCTATGTACTCCTTAAATGGAGGAATCTTCGAGTACCCGGATAAGGGATATTACTCAAAAGCAATACTGGCTGACGGCAGCATGATTATGGCATACACCGAGACCAGCAGCAGTGGATTTTACAGAATAGATGTCAACGGAAAAACGCCGCCTAACACAATGGGAAAAGATATTTTTACATTTACAATTACAAATAATAAAATAGTTCCCTGGGGTATTTCAACCTATCCGTTTGATAAATATTGTAATCCTAAAGAAAGCGGTATTGACCAGGGCAGGGGGTGTACTGCGTGGGTAATTACAAATGAGAATATGAATTACCTGCATTGCGACGGGCTTTCATGGGACGGCAAGACAAAATGCAACTAAAAATTTTTGCGAGATTTTTAAACTAAAAAAGACCTCTCAATCGAGAGGTCTTTTTAACTATAATTTTTGAAATTATAATTTAGAAGCAACCATCAAAGTAGTTTCAGCCAATCTTGTAGAATAACCCATTTCGTTATCATACCAAGAAATGATTTTAACCTGGTTTCCGCCCATTACACGAGTTAATAAAGCATCAACAGTTGATGATTGTGAAGTACCGATGTAGTCAGAAGAAACAAGCGGTTCTTCAGTGTAGCAAAGAACGTGTCCGTCAGCACCTTCTTTTAATGCTGCATTAACTTCTTCAACAGTAACATCTTTTGAAAGTTCAAATACAACGTCAACAAGAGAAACGTCCGGAGTAGGAACTCTCATTGCGAAACCGTCCAATTTACCTTTCAATTGAGGTAAAACAAGAGCAACAGCTTTAGCTGCACCTGTTTTTGTAGGAACAATATTCAAAGCGCCTGCTCTAGCACGACGAGGATCTTTGTGGCCTGCATCAAGGATTCTCTGGTCGCCTGTGTAAGAGTGAACTGTTGTCATCAAACCTTTAACAATACCGAATTTTTCATCGATAACTTTAGCTACAGGAGCCAAGCAGTTAGTAGTGCAAGATGCCATTGAAATTACATTGTGTTTAGCAGGATCATATTCTTTATCATTTACGCCTAAAACGATAGTTTTATCTTCGTTTGTAGCAGGAGCAGAAATGATAACTTTTTTAGCGCCTGCAGTGATGTGAGCTTTAGCTTTTTCAGCATCAGTGAAGAAACCTGTTGATTCAACAACAACTTCAACGCCTAAATCTTTCCAAGGCAATTGAGCAGGATCTTTTTCGGCAAAGAATTTAATTTTTTTACCATTTACAATGATACCTTCATCATAAGCTTCAACTTCACCATCAAATTTACCCATTACAGAGTCATATTTGAAAAGTCTTGCAGCATCAGCCGGTTTCAAACCAGGGTCATTGATTGCTACATAATTAATTTTGTCAAAAATACCTTCTCTGATAGCAGCACGTAAAGTATTACGGCCGATTCTACCAAAACCGTTAATTGCTACATTTACCATAAGTTTTTTACTCCTTCTTATTCTGTAAATCTATAACATGTTCTTTATAGCACTAACAAAAAAACTAATCAATAGGTTTAGGACGTTTGAATTATTAAAAAAAAGTTAAGTCACTTACAAGATTTCTTTCCGCTCCACGAAAGCCCAGTGCAATACAGATAATCCATATTATCGTTAAATAAAACCCAAGCTCCGCAGCCATATCCGTTGCCGGAAGTTGAGCAGGTGGAAAAGGGCATAACATAGTTCTCGTCCGGACCTCCTGCCGCTACTATTCCGTATTTAGTCCAATAAAACACAAAAATATCCCGTCCATACGTATTGGGCTTTTGCTGTGCATTAACATCAACCATAATCTCAAAACATACACTTTTCAATGCGTTATTAGAACCTCTCCGCAAAGAACAATCCATTGCCTGCCCTTCATCCTTATTAGCTCTTATTGTCATTCCATCAGGTGTTATAATTGACTTATTCCCGGCTCTCCATCCCGAATTACCGTCAATCTGTCCATTCAAAAAGTAATATCCTTTTGCCTGACAGTCTGTACAAAGACTTAATGATTTCAGAGATTCAAGCATAACATTCTGCAGCGTGGCAGAAAGGTCAACACTTCCACCGTCTTCTTTATACACTTCCGGCCACTGGTCAGGAGAAACCCCGTATTTTTCCGAGGCAATTGTATAAATTTGGGACAACACAGAATAAGCCTTTTTGAGACGGGTTATAGTCACTTTTTCGTTATACTTACCAACAACTGATGGCAGCGTCATGGCAGCCACAACACCGATTATCCCGAGCGTTATTAAAACCTCGGCCAAAGTAAATGCAAATTTACAATTACCGCCGGATAGGGGAGCAAAAACTTCTGCTAATGTGAACCCTCTATTCATAAGTCCTCCTTATTATAGTTCTTTACAATAATATTATATATATATATAATATTATTATATGATTATATAATAAAAAGCAAGCCCATATTAAGAATGCTAAACTTTTTATTATGATAAAAAATAAGCTTTCGATAATGATGGGGATAAGACGAATGAATATGGCAGAAGTCGCCAGAATAGCCGGATTAAGCCATGTAGCAGTTTTCCGCATCTACCACAATAAGACAAAAACAATAGAGCTTGAAACCATAAATAAACTGTGCTATGCTCTGAATTGCAGAATTCAGGACATTTTTGAATATATTCCTGACAAAGATTAGGGACATTATGAAAATTCAAAATATAGTAAACTACCGATTTACAGGAACATCCTCGCCGAAAAAAGAAAGCTGGCTGGACAAAATCCACGAAAACACCCAAAATTCCTCTGATATGACAGATACAATTGTTGTGCCGCGGACGATTTTTAAAGGCTATCTCGGGATTATGACGGGAACAACGCTGGTGACACTCGGCGGACTTGTAAATAAAACAAAACACCCGAAACTTTTCAAAGGCACAATGGCTGCCGGCTTATTAACTTCACTCTACGGAACATGGGCTTTTGTAAGACCTTTTATCATAAAAGATGCAAACGGGGTTGAAAAAACAAAACCTACATCAACGCCACAGCCATAACGAGTTCTTCTTCCTGCAGACCATAGACCGTATCCATTAAAATAGGGATTAAATCAGGATCTTCATTATATGTTCCTTTTACATTAACATCATTTCCAAAAAGATTTTTGTTCTTAATTCTTAAATCAACATTGTCGCCTTCAAGTGCGTAACCGATGAACTTGCTGTTAAGCTTTATGTCAATATCTTTATCTTTAAAAGTTCCTTTAATTCTTTTGCCCGCCCAGGTGTCAGTTACTTTCAGATTAACCGTTTTATCGCCGATTGTACCTTCAATAACAGAACCAGTAAGCTTTGCTTTAGATTTAAGATTTAATTCTTTATCCCCAAGAAAGCCTGTAATAGTATCGGCCTTTAGAAATTTTCCCTGATGTCTTATATCAAATTCAACGCCGTCAACTTCGCCAGCCAGATCTCGGTGGGTTAAGCCTTCGGAAGCTTCGATTGTAAACTTTTTATCAGCAAAAATTCCTGCGCCTTTTTTAACATTCTTTTTGCTGAGTTCAACAGTATCTGCCGGAAGACTTTGAGCTTTAGGTGCAGCCTGAACTGCCGCTGCTCCGCTAAAACGGCATGGAGTATTGGTAATCTGAGAAATATTTAAAGTCATATTATACCTTTTTATAACTACACTTATATTATTATAAAAACATAGACATAAAAAAATTTGCCTATAACCATAATCACGACATAAGCAGGAAATGCGGGAGGAAACAGACTATTTGCCGGTAGAAACACAGGCTGCAATGGCATCAATAAGTCTTTTAACCTTAACTATTTCGATTTTTTTCAAATCTTTAGGGATGTTGTTTGCATCAGGAATAATAGCTTTTTTAAAGCCTGATGCAATAGCTTCGTTAAGCCGTCTTTCAATATTGTTAACAGGATGAATTTCTCCGGAAAGCCCTATTTCACCCATGATAACCGTCTGGCTGTCAACCACAACATCACGTGCACAGGTTGCAACGGCAAGAGCAATACCTAAATCCGCACTGGGTTCATCAACATCAATCCCGCCCATAACATTCACATACACATCCTGTTTTGAAAGGTTAAGCCCTACACGCTTCTCAAGAACAGCTAAAATCTGGTGCAGTCTGCTCAGGTCAACCCCGTTTGTAACCCTGCGCGGCGACGGGTAAGAAGTCATCCCGACAAGCGCCTGAATTTCAACCATTAAAGGTCTGGTGCCTTCGTTTGTAACAATAATAGCGCTTCCCGGCGCTGCAACCTGAGAACGTTCATTCAGGAAAAGTTCATTAGGATTGCTTACACACCTGAGCCCGTCCGCAGCCATTTCAAAAATCCCGACTTCCGCAGTGTTGCCGAAACGGTTTTTCATTGAGCGTAAGATTCTGTAGGATTTATATTTGTCGCCTTCAAAATAAATAACGGTATCAACCATGTGCTCAAGAACCTTTGGCCCCGCAATATTTCCATCTTTTGTAACATGTCCTATAACAACAGTAGTAATATTTTTGCTTTTTGCAATGTGCATTAAGAGATTGCAGCACTCGCGGATTTGAGAAACAGAGCCTGCCGAACTCGGCACATTATTTGAATAAATTGCCTGAATACTATCCACAACCACAAAATCAGGAGAAAGTTCTTCTATCTGGGTTTTAATATTTTCCATATTCGTCTGCGGGTAGATGTAGAGATTATCTTCTGCAATATTCAGGCGTTCGGCGCGGAGTTTAACCTGACTTGCGCTTTCTTCGGCTGATATATAAAGAACCTTTTTACCGCTTTTGCAAAGTTCACCGCAGGTTTGGAGCGTAATGGTAGATTTACCGATGCCCGGGTCTCCGGCAAGAAGAACAAGCGACCCCTGCACAAATCCGCCGCCGAGTATACGGTCAAATTCTGAAATATTTGTTGAAACACGAAGCTCTTCACCTATATGAATATCTTTTAAAAGTTCGGGTTTTTCAGTGTTTATAAACTCGTTAGCCACAGCGTTCGGAAGCTTTTGAGAAAACTGGATTTCTTCAATAAAAGAGCCCCAAGAACCGCATTCAGGACACTTGCCGAGATAACCCGCTGTTTCATACCCGCATTCTTTACAAACCCATTTTGACTTAGTTTTTGCCATTATTTTTCCCTGCCTGTCAAATCAATTAAATCTTCAAGCCTGCAATTCAGTGCGCGCAGAAGCGCAAACAACGTTGTCGCACGTAAATCAACTTCCCCTTTTTCAATTTTTCCGAGATGTTGCGCGGTAATTACATCAGTCATCTCAACAAGACGCTCCTGTGACAATTTACGTTTTAGACGCTCAATCCTTATATTGTCACCTAATATAACCAAGTCTTTACTTTTTTTCATAAAAGAAATTATATCCTATTGACAAATCAAATACCACATGTAATACTATTGATTATCAATAGTATTACATTAATAATTCACCTTTTTACATTTAAAAGCAATAGGAGACTACAATATGGAACGAAAAGAGCTTAAAAAACTTTTTGAGGAGTTGGAAAAACAATACACAGGACAGGAGGAACTTATAGATTTTCTCGATATGCTTGCACAGCCTGACTTTATAGGCGAATGCCACGAAGATTACTATCACATTACCGGAATACTAAAGGAGAATGCGGATAAAATCTATTCCGCAATAGCAGAACTGCGCGTAAAATGCCTTGATTAACACGACAGGAATTCAACTGACTTTATCCGGAACTGCAATTAAAAATTTTTCTGGCTCAACGGAAAGAGCAGCCGTTGTTCAACGAAACAATAACAAAAGCAAGTGTTGTCTGAGGAACGCAAGTGACGAGTTCACTTGCTTCGGGTTGAGCTTATTACAAACGGCTAGCGAATGAAGTTACAGCCTGAACTTTTTATTGCCGTTCCGGATGAAATATTCATGAATTAAAGCGCCGGAATTTTTCAATTCCGGCGCCTCTTTATTATTTCTTTCCTGTCATGTTGATTGTTTCGACATCGTTCACCCGCATTGCAAAATACGGTTTATCTTTGCCGGTTTCCTGCAGGAAGATTACATAAGTGTCATCAAAATAGAATTTTCTCGGCTTGACCTTCTGAGGAGGCAGCAATGCAGACATTCTGGTCGCAATTACAGCTTCGCTTTTCAGCTTGACGCCTTCGTTGTCCATTTTGAAATCAACTGTTTCTAGAGCCTGATCTATCATGAACTTTGTCCCCTTAATTTCACGGCCGCAAAGCTCATTGAAGGACTGTTCCTTATAAAGGTTTATATTCGGAACCTTCAACTCATCTTTTTCTGTAAAATCAGAGTTGCCTGTAAACTCTGCCCTTTTAATGAACATATCGGAATAAAGTTTTTCAAAATTTTCATCGTCATCAGTTCTGTAAAGATAAACAACATCCGCCCCCTGAGTGTTAATTGCAACAGCAAAATCTTTAGATGAATTGTAGAACATTACATGGACTGTTTTGCGCAGAATTTTTTCGCTGTTTTTGTCGATACCGAAATAGTCAACTTTTGTTCTGTTTGAGCCGAATTTTGCCGGTTTAAGCTTGTCAAAAGCTGTGAGAAACTTGAAATCCTTTTTCAACATTGCATAAACCAGATATTTTTCCGGCGCCGGTGCCCAGTCAACAGCATTTAATACATCGCTTGTTTCGTTGAACTTTTCCATAATGGCTTTTTCAATCTTTGTTTTTAAATCAGGTGAAATTTCGCCGTAAGTTGTGTAATAAGAGTCCTCAGAAATATCATCCTTTGTAAAGCTTTTTTGATTTAAAAGTTTTGCAGTCCTTGATTTTGAACCCTTAAAAACAACCGGACCTTTTACAATTCCGTCCATCAAATCATTCCAGGCAAGCTGGAATGTACCGACCCAGATTCTGTTTGTAGCAGCCGATTCAGACTTCATAGCCGGAACCAGAGCAATGCTTTCAGCTTTTTTGCCAAACGCAAATGCCGCTGACATGCCGCCTAAAATCAACAGTGCTGCAAGCGTCGTTACCATAACTTTTCTCATTCAAATAACTCCTTTTTTCAAATTATTCTAAAACGCTTTTTATAATATTAATCTTATCATCATCAAAAACTTTAATCAACAGAATTTTTTCTTTAGAGTTTTCCCCGCGCAGAATTTCAATTGAAGTTTTTGGCACTCTGAAAAGCTTTGCAAGATACTCAATCAAACACTTATTAGCCTTGCCGTCCACAGGCGGGGCAGTAATTTTAACCTTCACCCCCTCTGTCGATTTGATAACCTCATTTTTTGAGGCGTTCGGTGAAATTTTCAGCTGAAATACTATTCCGTCTTTTGTTTCGCGCATTGTACTTAATCCTTATGTATGAAATTTAGCCGTTTTTATTGAAAATTTGAAATTAAATCCGTATTATAATTATATCATGTCAGAAAAATCACTTTTTACGGATATAAAACAGGAATTAACGGCTCAGGAGAGAAATCCTGAAGATATAAAAAAAATAGAACAGGCATTTCTTTTTGCGGAACGGCTGCACAGCGGGCAGTACAGGGTTTCGGAAGAACCATACATTGTCCATCCGGTTGAGGTTGCAAAAATTCTTGTTAATTTGAAAGCCGATACCCACACGATTATTGCGGCATTTCTGCATGATATACTCGAGGATACAGACACAAAACCAGAAGAAATTGAACAGCTTTTCGGCAAAGACGTTCTCTCTCTCGTTCAGGGGGTCACAAAACTCGGCAAATTACAGTTTAAATCAAAAGAAGAACGGCAGGCTGAGAACTTCCGCCGGCTGTTCATCGCAATGGCAAACGATATAAGGGTTATATTTCTAAAACTTGCGGACAGACTGCACAATATGCGCACCCTGAACTTTATGGCAGCACCTAAACAGCAGAAAATAGCCCGCGAAACCTTAGATATTTTTGCCCCGCTTGCAAACCGTTTAGGTATGGGGAAAATTAAAGCTGAACTTGAAGATTTGTCGCTCCGCTACCTTGAACCGGACAAATACTTTGAAATTGCCCAGCTTGTTTCCCAGACAAAGGCAGAGCGCGAAATGACTGTTCAGCTTCTTATAGATAAAATTTCAAAAGACGTAAAAAAAAGCGGCATAAACGCGCAAATCACCGGACGCGCCAAACACTACTACAGCATTTATTCAAAGATGAAACGGCTTAATATAGCATTTCACGACCTCTACGACATCACTGCAGTACGCGTAATTGTTGACACGGAGAAGGAATGCTATGAGGTTTTAGGACTAATCCATTCGCAGTTTAAACCGATACCTGGACGGTTTAAGGACTATATAGCCATGCCGAAAGGCAACATGTACCAGTCGTTACACACCTCTGTTATCGGCCCGCGCTCCAAGCCTCTTGAAGTTCAAATCAGAACATGGGAAATGCACGAGGTCGCAGAATACGGTGTTGCCGCTCACTGGAGATACAAAGAAAAAGGCTCTCAAAAAGCGGATAACCCTTCCGATATGCAGTTTTCCTGGATGAGAAAAATGGCAGAGTACGACAAAGATGTAACCTCTGCTGAAGATTACGTAAACTCGGTTAAACTTGACCTTTTCTCGGATCAGGTTTTTGCATTCACGCCTAACGGAGATGTGTTTGACCTTCCGGTTAATGCAACACCGGTCGACTTTGCCTACAGAATTCACTCCGAAGTCGGCAACAAAACCGTTGGCGCCCTTATTAACGGAAGAATTGCACAGCTTGATACAAAATTAAACAACGGCGACATTGTGGAAATTTTAACTTCCAAAACCCCTGCGCCGCGGCTTGACTGGCTTAATTTTGTCGTAACAAAACAGGCGTCCTCAAAGATTAAGCAGTGGTTCAAGAAAAATAACCGCGAAAGCCACCTCGAAACAGGAAAAGCCAACCTTGAACACGAACTTACAAAAGCAGTTTTTGATGAATACGTAAAACAGGGCGAGTTTGAAAAAGTTGCCAAACAGATGAACTACCAGAGTGCTGATGACCTTTTTGCAGCACTCGGCTACGGTGAAACCACAATTAACAAAATTATAAACAAACTCAAAAAACCACAGACAAAAAGTCCGGAAAGCAGCTTCCACACCTCAAACAGAAAGAAATCCGAAAAAGACATTGTCGGACTGGAAGGGCTTATGTACTCCTTTGCGCGCTGCTGCTCTCCAATCCCCGGAGAGCCAATTGTTGGAGTTGTAACCCGCTCAAAAGGCGTTTCTGTTCACAGGATTGACTGCAAGACACTTGAAAACGTCCAGCCTGAAAGACTGCTTGATATTCACTGGTCGGGAATGAACGTCAACAAGACTTACTCAACCACAATCAGGATCGAAACCGGCGAGAAAATGGGACTTCTCAAAGATATTATTGCAGCAGTTTCCGACAACAACATTAACATCAATTATGCAAATGTTAAGTCCAAAAACAACAAAATCGGCATAATCGAACTCGGCATGGAGTTAGACAACGTTGAAACGCTTAAAAAAGTTATCAACTGTGTCCAAGCTATTCCGGACGTTTACAGCGTGAAAAGAATACAAACATCTTACGCCCCTCACCAGAATAATCAACGGCAGAATAACAAAAATTATCACAAAAACAATAATTCAAAACAGCAGAAAAAGAAAAATTAACCAACCCCGGTGCAGAAGGCTGCCAATTTAAATTCCAAACTGTGAGGACAACACCGGTTTTATCTTGCTTCTGCTTTTAATGTTGAGGATACAACTGCAACCATTGTCCAGAATACAAACTGTATCTGCGGTCTGAAAAATACGGTATCAACAAGACCATGAATCATCACAGCTATAACAGAAATTATTGCTGCTGAAATAAAAATTACATTTTGAATGTTTTCACAGGTCAATATAAATTTTACGGCATCCTTTATCATTACAGCTAAGAAACCTAAAAAGGCAATCAGTGCAAAAATTCCGCTTTCAACAGCAGTTTCAAGAAAAATATTATAAGCACTCAGAGCATCAAAGCCTGTTTTCATATAAAGTCCGTATATCTCACGGAAATTTTTATTTCCTACACCGATACCCAGAAGCCAGTTATCCTTTGCCATCTGAAATGCTGACTGGTAAACATTGAATCTGAAAGAGTTTGAAGAATCCTGCCGCATAGCAAAAATTGACAGAACCCGCGCCCTTAAAGAGGTGACAAACAGAAGCGCAGCACACGCAATAGCAGCAGCCCCTCCAGCAATCGAAAGATATATTTTTTTGTAATTCTTCCACAGATATTTTGCCGACACAGCAAAAAGCCCGCAGAATATTACCATACATCCAATATATGAGCCCCTGCAGCCTGTCAAAAATAATGCTACAACCGAACTCAGCGCCAGCACACCTGAAATAACTGCTGGAATATTCTTTTTCGCATACAAAAAATATCCTGACAAACCAAATATGGCAGGAATTGAGGCAACAAAATACCCTCCGAGCAAATTCGGATTGTAAGGTTTTAATGTTCCGTAAACTCTTGTCATTACCTGCTCCGGATTAAGCGAAGATACGTCCTGCCAGGTTGAAATTTCCTGAACATGCGAAAAATTCTGCAAAATTCCTGCTAAACTTTCAAACCCTGCACAGAGCCCTATTGTACCAAGCAGATAAGGAATTTTATCCCTGTTGTCTTTCAGGTAATGAACAACTGATATATAAAAACCGAGATAGGTGACGGTTTTCATAAAACCCTTAAAGCTCAGCGCGAAAAGAGTTGAGCCGGCAAGGCTTATCAGAACAATCATAAAATATGCCAGAAGCCATATTTCAAAATGGTTCGGCTCAAATTTTTCTCCTCGTTTTGTAAGAACCTTAAGCAGGGTTAAAAATACGGTAATCAAAGCAATAAACCCGATACCGTCCGAACTTAAAACAACAGATGACACAAATACAGCAAGAATTGATACGAAAATCAGTTTATCAATGTTTTGAAGAAACAAACTGTTTTCGTACAAATAGTTTAACTTTCCCTGACTAAATTTTAAAATACTATTGAATATCATCGCTGTTATTAATTTCCGACCCTAATTCATTCTGAGAATTGTAGTTTGATACCTTCAAATCAGAAACCGTTCCGTTAAATTTATAATTCTGTCCTTCCAGAGTAATCGGCAGCCCTATTTTAATCTTATTACCACCGACAACAGCTCCGTCTTTTGTAATTTTTGCGGTATCTTTGAGGGTTACAAGCATATCATAAACGTTCGGCTGCGACACATCTTCCACAACCAGAACGTTCTTCTGCATCTTTTTGGATGGAGGCATCAGCATTGGTAAAAGTGTCTTTTTCTTTTCCATTTTTACATCCACAACCTCAAGGTCAGAATAAGGAACATTTCTTATACTTATAAAAGTTGTATCGCCCGGCTGAATTAAAGCACCGGAACCTGTGTAGGTAATTCCTCTGATAAATACGTCAAAAGATATTTGAGAGGTTGCCTCAATCTGTTTTGATGCTGTCTGACGGAAGTTTTTAAAAGTCAAAAATCCGACAACAAGCGCAATCAACACACCTATAATAATAATTAAATCGACCGTTTTAAATTTCTTTTCGTTTTCCATAAAACTCTCCTGTCTTTATAGCTTTTCAACAGCTGACAAAAGTTCGTCAATTGTTGTTGTAGCACAGCCGTACTGCCTTACGACAATACTGGCCGCAATATTTCCTATTATCGCCGCATACGGAAAATCCGCTCCTGCTGCAAGCGCAAGCGTATAAACCGCAGTAACCGTATCTCCGGCGCCGGTAACATCGAAAACTTCCGATTTATTAAATACCGGAATTTTTGTATACTTTTTGTCCGGTTCAGCAACAAACATTCCCTCTGCCCCGCAGGTAATCACAACAGCCTTAGCGTTAGTTTCTTCCAGAAGCTTATCGCCCGCAGCCTTTAAACCTGTTTCATCTTTTATCAAAAATCCGGTTGATTTCTGGGTATCAGGAAGGTTCGGAGTCATTGATGTAATATTTTTGTAACTGCCGAGATTTTTCTGCGCATCCACAACGATAATTTTATTATGTCTGTTTGCGATTTCTATTGTCTTTTTTATCACAGCAGGAGTAAGCGTTCCTATATGATAATCCGACAAAATTACCGCATCATGCTGCGGTATGGCTTTTTCAATTTCGGTGAGAACTTTTGATTCTGTTTCTTTTGAGAGAAGTTCATTTGTCTGCCTGTCAACACGCACAATCTGCTGGGTTATTGATGTGGTAATTGAACCGGAAATTCTGGTTTTGGTAGTAGTTTTTCTTGTTTTATCTTTTATAACATGATTACAGCTTATTCCGGCCTTTTCAAAAGTTTCAATCAGCTGTCCGGCCTGATAGTCCTCTCCCATAACCCCAATTACGCTGACTTTTCTGTCGTTAAGAGTTGCAGCGTTATGCGCAGCGTTTGAAGCACCGCCCAGTATAAGCTTTGTATATGTGTGCTGCAAGATAAGTACAGGGGCCTCTCTTGAAATTCTTTCTGCATCGCCGTAAATCATCTCATCCATTGCAAGATCGCCTATAACAAGAATTTTCGGCTTAGACAAATTTTTTATGCAAGAAACAAGTTTTTCTTTATTAATATCCATAACTAAATAATCAAAATCCTTACGGGCATAACATTACCACAAACAGAAAAAAAATCAAAATTCAGGCAATATCGGCATCTCAGGAAATATTTACAGGTGCCTTATAAGAGGCACAAGAAGCTGGTCAGCAATCTGTTCACATCCTTCAAAACCGCGTTCACGCATAAGTTTTGCAGCAGTTTCACAGTCATAATCAACCTCTTTATGTTTAACGGTAAATGAACCTCTATCAAAATCAATAACCGCATAATTAGCTTTTGGAATCCCTGTCATCGGGCGTCCGACGCTTCCCACATTAACAACAGTTTTCTTTGTTAATGTCTGGTACCCGCATGGAATATGCGTATGACCGCAGAGAATTAAATCAGCAAGTTCGCCTTCAATCATTTCTTCCACCTGCGAGAGTTTCATTCCTGGAAGAATATCTTCATTCATACGTCTTGGCGAGCCATGAACCATAAGAACCGAAACGCCTTCTATCATAAGTTCTTTTCTTGGAGGAAGGCTTCCAAGATACTGTTTTAAATCTTCATCCATTACATTTGCATCATCAAGTGCTGCGTTTGCCATGACCGGATACACTTTTTGCATCTTATTATACATATCAAGAGAAAATTCAGCGATAATCTTATCTGTATTTCCCTGAATAATTATCCAGTCCGAACAGTTTCTTTTAATATAATCAACTGTTGTAACTGGCAGAGGCCCTGCCATTGCAAGATCACCAAGACACAATACCTTTTCGCACTGTTCTTTTTCTATATCTGCAATAACACTCTGCAATGCCTGCAGATTTCCGTGAATATCAGATAATACAGCAACTTTCATAAATTTCTCCTCTCTTTATTTTTATGGTATCATAAAATTATGATAAAAAGAAGAGAATCAAAACAAATCAGCATAGGAAACATAAAAGTAGGCGGGGATGCACCTGTAAGCGTACAATCCATGTGCAATACAGACACACGCGATGCTGCAAGAACACTTGAACAGATAAACGAACTTGCAGCTGCCGGCTGTGATATTGTAAGACTTGCGGTATTAAACAAAGACGCTGCAGAAAGTATTAAAGAAATTGTAAAAAAATCACCGGTTCCGCTTGTTGCAGATATACATTTTGATTACCGGCTTGCGATACAGTGCATAAATAACGGAATTGACGCACTGAGGCTTAACCCCGGCAACATAGGCAGACGCGAAAATGTTGAAAAAGTTGTTTCGCTTGCAAAACAGCAAAAAATTCCAATCAGAATAGGGGTTAACGCAGGTTCTTTAGAAAAAGAACTTCTTGAAAAAGATATCCCGCTTTCTGAAAAAATGGTTATCAGCGCGATGAAACACATCAAAATTCTGGAAGATTTAGACTTTGACCTGATAAAAGTTTCGCTGAAATCTTCGGATGTTTTAACAACAATAGAAGCTTACCGCTCAATTGCAGAGAAAGTTCCTTACCCGCTTCATCTCGGGATAACCGAAGCAGGAACCCTCCGCGGAGGCCTAATCAAATCCTCAATCGGTTTGGGAACACTGCTCGCTGAAGGTATCGGGGATACAATAAGAGTCTCTTTAACAGAAAATCCGGTGGAAGAAGTGAGCGCCGGGATTGATATATTAAAAGCTATTGGATTAAAAGAACAGGGAGTAAATTTTGTATCCTGCCCTACATGCGGACGTACCCAGATTGATTTGATTAATCTCGCTAAAAAAGTAGAAGAAAAATTTAAAAATCTTCCGTATCCTATTACGATTGCAACAATGGGCTGCGCGGTAAACGGTCCTGGAGAGGCAAGACATGCTGATTTTGGAATTGCCGGCGGTATCAAAGAGGGTTATGTCTTTAAAAAGGGCGAAATTGTTGCAAGGGTTCCTGAAAACCAGCTTCTTGAAAAACTGGAAGAAGTTATAAGAAAATCATACAAATAATTCATTTTATTTTTTTGTAAAGAAATTATAATACTTTTGTAAGTCTTTAAAAAAAGTATTACAATATAATAATATGAGGTGAAATATGAAAAAATTACTATTGTTTGGATTAGTTGCAATGATTGCAGCACCCGCTTTTGCAGGTATGGATGTTAAAGAATCTACATCTCCGGAAACTTTAAGAAACGGGAACTATTCAGAAGAAGCTATCAGATTAATACAGCTAAACAAAGCTTATGCGAACGCTGTTCCTATTAATCTGCCGGATCCAAATCATTATAAAATCGGCAATAAATTCTTTGACACAACAAGTGATGTACTCAGAGAAATATTTATTTATATAGACCCATCTTATGACGATAACAAATTTTTTGTACGTGATTTGAGATTTAAGACAGGCTACGAGGATATTTAATCTGAAACGGCGTTTTGCCATAGTTTTCATAATAATATTCACCTCTTTTTTAAATACTCCGGCATTTAGTATTCAAAAAGGGATGCTGGAGTATAGTGATAATCGTGTGGATTATTCCATGATGGATCCGGTGCCCGTTCAGACAGAAGCAGATGCGTATCTGGATATGGCGCTTGTGACAGACGATGAAAAAACAAAACAAAAACTTCTTGAAACTGCAGCCGGGAAATATTTTCTTTTATCAAAAATAAATCCTCAGGCTGTCACACCTTACGTACAGCTTGCAAGAATTTACGATATAACAAGGAAAGACCGGTACGCCAAAGAATATTTCTACAGGGCAACAAACATTGAAAACTTAAGTCCGTTTGCAAATTTTTACTTTGGGGAGTATTATTTCAGACGTGATGATTTCAGAAGGGCGTTAAGATATTATCTTATTGCCTACGAAAATGGATATGACAATATATATGAATTGAATCTTCGATTGGCAGTCATATATGAAAAGATAGGGGATCTGGAAAATGCAAAAAGATACTATAATTTTGCAAGCACCATAGACCCGTCGCAGACAGAGATATTAACCAAAATAGAACAGTTAAACCAGTTAAACTACGGAGAATCTGAATATTACCGGAATTTCATCAGGGAGTAAGCAATGAAATTAAAAAATATATTAATAATATTATTTATAGCATTTGCATGCGGGATTAGAGCCTTTGCAACAGAAGCTGACACTACAGACAGCATGTTCAAACCTTACACACTTAAAAAAGGTGAAATTCTTCTTAACCAGTCTAAAAGACAGGTAGACCTTGTTAACCCGACAATAACCACCAATAAATCCGGCGGGATTTTCCCGGGAGCAAGAGGGGCCAACCAGCTTGTTTTATATACAAAAGATTACGGGGAACGGACAAATACAAATGAATTCGGTACTGAGGCCATTATTGAAGGGAATGTAGTCACAGAACTCAGCGGGGCTGACTCCTTTATTCCCGAGAACGGAGGAGTAATCAGCGGACACGGGGTTGCTAAAAAATGGATTACAGAAAATATCACCGTAGGAACAAGAATTTACTATGATGAGGCAACTAAAGTAATAACAACTTTCACCACCTCTGAAAGCCTTCTTTTTGAAGCCAGAAAAAAAATTGACGAAGCACGCAACATGGTAAATTACTACAAAAATACAAACCCGTCTTACGATTGGGATGAACCTAACGACTACATAAAAGACGCTGAAAACTATCTTAAAAAAGCGGCAAAAAAACCGGAAGAAGTACAAAAATACTCCCATCTTGCCATCAACGCGGCAAATTCCGCTCTGAAAAGCGTAATACCTTATAAAAACAACGAGTTTAAAGGCGTCTGGCTGCGCCCGACTGAAACCACAGAAGAAGCAATCATTCAGGCAATACAAAAGTTAAAAAAAGCCGGCATTGATAATATTATTCTGGAAACATACTTCCACGGGAGAACAATTTTCCCGAGCAAGACAATGGAAAAATACGGGTTTATTGCGCAAAATGAAAAATTCAACGGACTTGACCCTCTGAAAATCTGGATTAAAGAAGCCCATAAAAACAATATAAAAATTCACATCTGGTTTGAAACATTCTACGTCGGCAATCAGACACCTAATTCAAACCCGCGAAATATTCTTGCTGTAAAACCTGAATGGGGCAACAAGACCAGACAATTCTACGAATCCGGCAATGCAACCCCGTCACAATCAGAACATAACGGATACTTTCTTGATCCCGCAAACCCTGAAGTTCAAAAATTTCTACAGGAATTAATTACAGAAATAATTACAACCTACAAACCGGACGGCATAAATCTTGATTACATAAGATACCCGCAATCGGTTTCAACAGCTGCAATCAGCAGCTGGGGATTTACTGAATATGCCCGCACTGATTTTTATAAAAAATACGGGATTGATCCGGTAAAATTATCAGCATCAGATCCGCTGTGGGAATACTGGAATATCTACAGAAGAACTCAGGTTACAAACTTTGTTGAAAAAATAGGTAAACTCGGAAAGTCTACTAATACTTACATTACAGCAGCAATTTTTCCTGATATAAAAAAAGCAAGAGCATACAAACAGCAGGACTGGCAGACCTGGTCGGCAAATAATTATGTGAACGGGTTTACCCCGCTGTTTTTAACCTGCAATGCCAAAACTTTAAACTCTATGATATTAAGTATTCTTGCGCACAAAGCACCTGCTACTGAACTATATGCAGGCTTATTTGTTACTTTTATGGGCGGAAGTGAAGAGGACTTAATAAGAGAAATTCATGAAATACGAAAACTTGATATTGGCGGTGTAATTCTTTTTGATTACGCACACCTTGATAACAGATATGTACATACACTCGGCACAAGAGTTTTCAATCCTAAAAATGCATCCAAACAGCCAACTATCAGCTTACCTGAAAACACAGCCGAACCGGCGCTTGTAGTTCCGAAAAAGAAAAACCAGTGGTGGATATTTAAATAAACAGTCGGCCGGCTCAAGGGCTTCAAGAAGATTAGGGCTTTGTGCACGGCGCGGGGCTGGCGCGGGGCTGGCGCGGGGCTGGCGCGGGGCTGGCGCGGGGCTGGCGCGGGGCTGGCGCGGGGCT
>CALVBB010000012.1 GCA_944325705.1 Candidatus Gastranaerophilales bacterium | reverse complement strand
TGATTTTTTTTTTTTTTAAATCGGAAATCGTTTTTTGATGTAATAGAAGCACAAAATTACGGAAAAAGTTTGTGAAAGAACAACAGCAACCGCAGAGCCGGGAACCCCCCATTTAAATTCAAGAATAAACAAAAGAGCAAGAAATATGTTTAAAACAGAAGCAAGTATAAGAAAATATAGAGGAGTTTTGCTGTCACCCAGCGCACGCAGGATGCTGGCAAGAAGGTTATAAAAGTTTGCGACAATAAGCCCTAGAACACATATTTGAATATAAAGATATGCGTCATGGAAAATTTCTTGCGGCACATTCATCAAAAACAAAATCGGTTTCATCAAAATTGCACAGAGAATTGAAAAGAACAGTGTAAGAACAGAACTTAAAATAGTTGAAACGGCAGCAGAACGTCGTACTCCGCAGACATCACCCGCTCCGAATTTTTGACCGGTAATTATTGCAAATCCGTTAGTCATTCCGGCAACCGCAAACATAATCAAAAAAAACAGAGGAGCGACAGCCCCTACGGATGCAAGCGCTTGCACACCAAGAGTTCTTCCGACGATTACAATATCGGCAAGGTTGTAAAGCTGCTGAAAAATATTTCCGATTAAAAGCGGAACCGAAAACAGCAGAATTAATTTTATGGGCGCTCCCTTTGTTAAGTCTTTAATCATATTTTTTAAACGGTTTTGTTATTACGATAAAATTATATAATAAAATACTTGAAATTTAAAATACTTTATGAGAGAATAAGGACTGTCAGTTATTTGACTTGTAAGATGATTGTTTAAACCATAGTTACGGTTGAAAATCTGACAGAAACATCGGTTCAAAATAAATGGTATAACTAAAAAATATTGGACTGATGGCTGAATAAAATGGCAAGGTAGCTCAGTTGGTGAGAGCGCACGGCTCATACCCGTGAGGTCGAGAGTTCGAATCTCTCCCTTGCTAATAAAAAAGAGATAGATTTTTTCTATCTCTTTTTTATTGATTGTAATTTAACGGGACATTTTATCTGAACGCATAAAAATATTATTCGGCAAAGTTGGCTTTGTGTTTAAGTGTAATTTAACGACCGGTTTTATTTGTACGGATACTTTGATTATTTTGGACAGCCCGCTCTGCGAGGGCGTTTTCGGGTCGGAAAATTAAGTTTACCAAAAAAATCAAACTGCCGAAATGGACTTTTTCTGGACTGTACGGATAGATTGAGATTTGTATATTATCAGTGAGATACGCACCAAATTTGAACTATACGGATAATTTGATTATTTCGGAACAGTCCAGTTCTGCAGACTTTTAAAAATTTTAAAACAAAATCGGAAGTTTTTTCTTAAGGTTGGAATATTATAAAATTTTCTTTAAATAAATCATATCTACCAACTGCTTTTCATTTTCAAAAATTGGGTGCGGGTAGTTATCAATAAAAAAGTTTTTTAGTCTGTGAGTTTCTTGAAAACCTTGTTTTTTATAGAATTTCAAGGTATTGTTATTTTCTCCGGTTCCAAGGATTAAATATTTAAAATTTGTTTTATATTTATTACAGACAAAATTAATCAATGCTGAGGCATAGCCTTTATTTTGATACTGCGTATAAGTTGCAAGATTTTTTATTTCAACGGTTTCCTTATCAATCTCCATAACCGCACAGATTGATGTCAAGATATCATTATCGTACAAAGCAAAAAGTTTTGACGCTTCCAGATATTTGTTAATCATTGCTTCATCTTCATCGCCGATTAATAGAATGTCCATATAATCCTTTTTATTCGTAGTTATTTCTTTAACTTGCATAAATTAAATATATCATAATTGATACAAAATCGACACAAAGGTTGGAAATAGGGTTACAATGCTTTGCCTTCAGAGTTAATGTGTATGTACCATAAAAAATGAAATAAAATATTATAAAAATCCGTATTAAGAACGGAGTTTTATTAGGAGTTTCTAATTTTTATTAAGGACTTGGGAATGTGAAAAATTTTTCAGAGATATCTTTGTGCTAAAATTAAGCTTATGCAAAATGTGTTTTTAAAAACAGAAATAGTTACTTTAAAATATATAACGCAAGATGATTTTGAAGAATTAAAAACAATTTTAAAAGATAAAGATGTCCAAGAATGGATTAACAGGAATTTCGATTTTTATAAAAGATATAATCTCGGATTTTTTCTAATGTCTGAAAATCAATTAGGAAATGTTATAGGTCTAACGGCACTGAAGCCGGATACAATTGAAGGCAAACAATATTATGAAATCGGTTATATTCTAAAAAATGATTACTGGCATAAAGGATATGCAACAGAAACTGCTAAAGCACTAAAAGAATATGCTTTTAATATTTTAAAATTAAATGAGGTTATTTTTGAAATTCGTCCAAATAATATCCCATCACGCAGGATTGCTGAAAATTTAGGTGCAAAAATCTGCGGCAAATTCATAAAAAATGTCAGAAATAAGAAAATGACACATCTGATTTATAAATTATATAAATCTATGAATATTTAAAAATAAAAAAATTATTCCATATCAAAAGCTAAGTTTTATTATTAAGAGTTTCTTAAGAACGAATGAATGAAAACATTGCTCAATTTTTTAATATTTTAATTTATATTGCCCAAAATACTCAAACCATCTGTAACAAGAAATCAAACCGTGTGTTCTTTTACAGTCCAGTTCTGCAAATTTTCAGAAAATTTAAAACTAGGTGGAATTTTTTAAATGGTCGGTAATTTTTCATCAAGTTTAAAACTTTTTATACAACAGGCTATTTAAGTGCTTTATATAAACTTAAAACATCAGGATGAAAAGTCTGACCATTAATTAAACCTGAATAAACTTCTGCAACAAATTCGAAAGGTTTTTGTCCTGCATATCTAGTTACACGGGAACAAACATTCTGAAATTTTTCATTATTTTGCCATTCAAGCAGTTTTTGTTGAAATGATAATTTTCTATGTATGTCGTCAGGTATAACAAGATTATGATTGATATGCCCTAATTCATGATGAAATACATAATTTGGAGTTGTAATTAAAACAGTATTCTCAGGTATAACTATATGTTTCCAAATATTAGGATACTTCTGAAAAATATCCTTTAAGTATTTATACTGTTCTTGAGTTGTTATTTTAGCAACTTCTGTTCTTGTTTTATACGTACCGCAACATTTTAATAGATTTGCATTGTCACCTGTTTTCATAATATTTTCAAGCATTACCATAGGATGTTTTTTTGCTTGAGATGCTAATGAAAGATAGTAACTCATACTTGTGTAATGAAATTTAAATTTATAATCTATAGGCCAATTTTTATTATACTCATTTAATCTTTTTTCAAAAATTTCACTTTTAGTATTTCTAAGAAAATATAAAGTAATTTATAATTTATTACGAATAAATTGCCTATTAGTCACAAAAACTTAAATTACCGTAATAATTAATCTATGTGGAATAAGAAATGAAACCAATATGTCCTTTTACAATTCGTTCCTGTGTGAGCGAGCTGAGGATAGAGTAAGTTTTGATATTTGCAATAATAATTTCTGTTTGGTGAAAATGAATATTTACCGGAATTAATTAAATTTGGTTTTATTTTTTATATAGGTGCAGGTTCCGGCGATTGCGGCAAGGGTGCTGTTAACAAACAGTGAGTTCTTAACCGGGGATTTAAAGAACGTAATTTTTCTGCATACAAAATCCAGCCCGACTCCGAAGCCAAACCAGGCTCCGGCTGTTTTCAAGCTATCCTGCACAGGACTTTGTAATCTGTGTGTTGGTTTAATTCCGACAGGTAAATTTTTCTTATTGTTGTGAGTAAATTGTATATTCTGAATTTTCATAATTTTTCTCCGGAGTGTAAAGATATATCTGTAAATTAGATAGTATTCTCCTTTCAATAATTTATGTTAATATATCAAACTATTTCGTCAAGCTTGTTGATTTTTACTCTGTCAAATCCAAACTCAAATAGTTTTTTAGCATCTGTTTCACCGCTCCTGATAAGGCTGTCTATATCAAAGTTAGAAACAAGCCATTCATCATTTTTCGTATGGTAGGCAATTTTATGAACGGTATTGCCGCCTTTCAGTTCCGAAAAGGGAATTTTATTTTCTTTTAAAAACCGTACAAAATTATTGTAACCAATCAGACTTTCTCTGCTGTAGCTTTTTGAGCCGATAAGTATTCCTTGCAGATATTCACAGGATAAGTCCATACTATTTTTTATTTTTTCTATGATGTGCGGAAGAAATTTTTTATTTGAACTCAGTTCCGGAATTATGTGCATTAAAAATACCTTTTCTCCGTCAGTAAGTCCGAGTGCTGTGCAGTCCAGAATCCGGTCAGTTTTTGCAGAAAGCCCCTTTTTTGCCCCTTCAGGCCTCCAATTTGATACATTGTTGGTTATATCACGTGTCATCCGGCAGAAGCTGTCTGAAGATACCGGTCTTATTGATGAGGTAAATGAAATATCCGTCATAAAAATCCTTTCACTTATGTAAGTTTTGTGAAAGGATTTTTTTGCCTAGTATAAACCTAAAAGTTTAAATTTGTTTAATTTTGCAAGCTGTTCGGCTCCTGTCATATTCTGTGCCTGAATTGCTGTATCTTTAGCCGCATCTGAAGATGAAGCAGCTTCTGCCTTTGAACTTTCTTCAACACCGCTTACAAACTGAATCTGAGAAGCTGCCTGTGCCTGCTCTGCCTTCTTTTCGTTGCGTGCCTGCTCAAGCTTTGCTTTATCAGTACTTTTATCTCCGGTTGGCTCCAACCCGAGTGCTCTTAACTCTCTCATAATCCTCTGGTGCTCAGGGTCTATATAAACCTGTGAATTCATTGCTCCCACTGACGAGATATTCATTGACATAAAACTTGCTCCTCTACTTACTATATATTAAATATATACCATGATATATATTTATTATAACATTATGTTAACTTTTATAAATAAAAAGCCGGTTATTAAACCGGCTTATGTATATTCCTAAATTCCTTTTTCCTATATTTCCAACGTTCCTTTTTCCTTTTAATCCTTTTTTCCAACGACATATTATGCAATGAAGTTGTTTCCGTATTTGTTCGGGCCTCTGAAGAATGACTGTTTCATCATTTCTACAAGGGTTTTTCTTATGACAAATTTTTTGTTTAAATCGATTGAATTTATTGCTTTTGCAGTTTCTTTGTATGTATCTGTTACTGTGTTGTTGAATAATAACATCTGTGCCATCTGGAAACCTCTCTTCTTTATTTATCTCTCGTACTTATATAAAAAATCCACTTAAAAAAATATTGACTTTTTATATTCAATTTATATAAATTTTGTTACATTGCTTAATAAAATAGGAATTATTAACCTTTGTAAAATCAAGTTTTTTGTTGCAGTAGCAGGGTTTTAAGCGGATTGCAAAAAATGTGTGTTAAAGTTTTGAGCGAACAATCCGTAGTCATAATAGAAGTATTAGAAAATATTGTCAGAAAAATAAGGAGATGACACACATGGTAGATGCAATAGGAGCAAGTACAAACAAACCGGTTAAACTCGTGCAGGATCAAAGTATTAACTGGGAACAATGCACGGTTGATGAGATTAAGGAGTTTCAAGGGCAGGGGCAGGCGGTTCCGACGGAGATTCTCCAATGGGCGGAAGAAATTGCCAAACTTGAAAGTCTGCCGGATGATGTCACTTATGAAATGACAAACGGCAGTACAGATATTGAGCAAATAAACCAGCTTCTTGAAATGCCGGAGGAAGATAATGCAGAAGGTGAAGAAGCTCAGGCGGCTCAGGCGAATATGTCGCAGGCTCAGACAGAACGCGCATCTATGGAAGCCGGAGGCACTTCGCTTGCGGATCAGGGCAGAACATTTATTACCAGAAGCGCAGAGGCTTCTGCTGCAACAAATAATATAACATCAGGGCTTCAGGGTATAGTTGAAAATGCAAATAGCATTGCAGCACAGGCTGAAGCACAGGCTGCACAGACACAATCTGAAACAGAAGGTGTGAAAAAAGAGTATGATGAACTTCTTGAAAAAGCAAGAACAAAACAAGAAGATGAAATAGGGCTTGACGCTGGTGAGCAGGCAAGGATGGCAAAACTCGGCCAGCAGTTAAATACTGCTGGAACAAGAGCTCAATCGGCACTTGCAGGATTTAACTCGCAGATTGCCGGTCTGAGTGCTTCCGTCAGTGCAAATACCGCAATTCCGGCGTCCGCTACTGATTACGGAACCCAGACTACTGACATAGGACTCGAATTGATGGGTAAGAGCGAGGAAGAAAGAGCCTCAATCATGGGTGAAGCTTCCGCAGCTGCCGGCACAAACCATAGAGTTGGAATATTTAAGCGGGAAGTAGGCGGTGCTTTAGGTTCGATTAAAGACAATGCGCATGCTCAATTCAGGAGTTTATTTAATGCTGACTACAGGGTAGGTATGCATGCAACAAGAGCAGGTGCACAGGCTATGGATACGGGTGCACAGGGCACTACACAGATTACACAGGCTGTGAATGACATTGAGGCAGCCTCGGGTATTGTAAATCAGGCTCAAAATACTGTAAGTAATGCAACCTATGTTCAGGCTCAACCGTCTGCTGACAATACAGATTCTGGAGAAAACAATCAGGAAGGCAATACCGAACAGGCAGCAGCAGGTACAGATAACCCTGAGCAGGCTGCGACAGCGCAGGGTACAACCGGTCAGGATGATCGGGATACACAGGCTCAGAGTGCAGCAGCACAGGAGGATGTAACCCTTGCTGATCCAACTATTACAACAGATCCTGATGAAATCCTGAGAAGGAAAGAACGCAGAGGTTTAGCGTAAACTTTCGATAGCTGATTTTATGTCAGCGGATTTGTATATATAATTTCCGGCAACCAGTGAGTTTGCGCCGTAATCGGTGCAAACTCCTGCCGTTTCTTCGTTAATTCCTCCGTCAACCTGAATAATCAGATTTTCAGGTGCGTGTTTTTTTATAACAGGAATTTTTTTAGCGCAGTCTGGCATGAATTTTTGTCCGCCAAAGCCTGGTTCAACTGTCATTACCAGAACCATATCCAGCACCGGCATGTATTTTAAAATGCTTTCCGGCGGAGTTTTGGGTTTTATTGAAAGTCCTGCTTTTACGCCAAAACTCTTTATTAATTTTACAATTTCTTCAACTTTGTCCTCTGCCGCTTCATAGTGGAAAGTGAGAATTGAAGCGCCGGCTTTTGCGAAAGGTTCTATATATTTTTCCGGATTTTCAATCATTAAATGTACATCCAGAGGAATTGACGCAACTGCTTTAATGGATTTTACAACGGGCACTCCGATTGTAATGTTCGGAACGAAATGTCCGTCCATAACGTCAATGTGAAGCCAGTCTGCTCCGTATTTTTCAACAGTTTTAATATCTCTTTCAAGGTTTGCGAAATCCGCCGAGAGAATTGATGGTGATATTATAATATTTTTCATAGTGCTCCCAGTTTCAGGCATGCTTCGTAGGCTGCTTTTTGTTCTGCGTCTTTTTTGGATCTGCCGGAGGCTGTTGCGACAATTTCACCGCGGTAGGCTACTTCTACCTCAAAAGTTTTATTATGATCAGGCCCTTTTGTTCCGGTGAGGGTGTATACAGGGGTTTCTTTTGTAAGCCCCTGTGTGTATTCCTGCAGAATTGCCTTTGCATTGTATTTTCCGAAGTTGCTTCTTATTTCTTCTATGTAGGGATTAAAAATTTTTGTGACAAATTCCAGAAGTTCTTTGAATTTACCGTCAAGGTAATATGCTCCTAAGACGGCTTCAAAAGCACAGGCAGTAACGGATTCCAGATGCTTAATCCCCTGTTTTTCATCGTGCCTGCCGGTTATGATTAAATTGCTTAAGCCTGTTTGTTCTGCAATTTTAGAAAGCGTGTTATCTGATACTGCGATAGAACGGATTTTAGAAAGTTCACCCTCTGCTGATGACGGGTATTTTTTATACAAAATGTCAGAAATCATAAGCTTCAGGACAGCATCTCCGAGAAATTCCAGCCTCTCATAACTTTCATTGTAATCAAGGTTGTTCTCTTTTGTGTAAGACGGATGTGTGAGAGCCTTCCGGTAAAGTTCTTCTTTTTCAGTTTTTATACCGAAAATATCCTGAACCTGTTTCATCCTAAAAATCCTTTAAATATATTTATCAACCCGTTTATAATGTCGCCGGAGAATATAAAGTATTTGCAGAAATAGTACATTACAGGGATTGTAAAGATAAAACTGTCAGTCCTGTCCAGAAAGCCGCCGTGGCCCGGAAGTGAATCGCCGGAATCTTTTACTCCGGCATCACGCTTAATCAAAGATTCACAAAGGTCGCCGATTTGCGCGAAGGCTGTGCAGAGTATTCCTGCAGACATTGAATAATACCATTCCAGACCAAATGACCAGCCCACAATCATTGCCCCGATTATTGCACAGATTGAACCGCCTATAGAGCCTTCAATTGTTTTATTAGGGCTTACAACCGGTGCAAGTTTGTGTTTCCCGAGGTGTCTGCCAGCGTAATAACATCCTATATCTGTTAAAAGTATTGCCGTAAACATTAATACGACAAACCCGAGTCCGTCATGAAATCTAGCGGAACTCAGGTGTCTTAAAAATATTAAATGAAGCGGAAACCATCCGCAGTAAATTAATCCAAGGACTGTAGTTGCAGCATTTGCAATATAAGGCTGTCTGCCTCTGAAAAGCACCCACATAAAGGCGCCGATTACACTCAATGTAACCGCAAACGCTATCAAATCCACCCTCTGGATATAAGAAATTCCGGCAATCAGTACTTCTGCCGCAATCATGACCTTAAGGCTCGGATAAAAACCTTTGTGCTCAAGTATTTTTACATACTCTTTTGACGCAACAACAATTATAAATAAAAGAAGGAAAAGAAGTGCAAGTTTGCCGTAAATAATACACAGCATAGCAATTGTTCCCATTATAAAGCCGGTTAGCATTCTGGTTGCGTTTTTATTCAAGCCTTTGATTTCAGTCATTATACAGTAAGAACCTCTTTTTCCTTTTCAGCCACGCTGCTGTCAATTATGCCTGTATATTTGTCGGTTAATTTCTGAATTTTGTCCTGATTGTCTTTAACCAAATCCTCAGGCAGTTTTTCATTCTTTTCAATTTTTTTCAAATCGTCAGTCATATCACGGCGGATGTTTCTTATTGCAACTTTTGAATCTTCGCCGATTCTTTTCACGTCTTTAACGATTTCTTTTCTTCTTTCTTCTGTAAGCGGCGGGAATGTTAATCTTATACAGATGCCGTCGCTGTTCGGAGTTATACCTATTTCAGCTTTGATAATAGCTTTTTCAATCTCTTTAAGGATAGATTTGTCATAAGGTGTAATAACAAGAGTTGTGCCGTCCTGAACAACAACCTGCGACATTTGTCTGAGCGGGGTTGGTGCTCCGTAATAGTCAACCACAACCTTGTCAAGGATTAGCGGATTTGCACGCCCTGAACGGATTGTGCCAAACTCTTTTTTTAGCTGATTAATAGCTTTTTCCATTTTTTCTTCGCCGAATAAAAATAATTCTTCTAAAGAATCATTTGCCTGTTCTGACATTTTTACCTCTTTCTTTAATTTATAAACTTATGTATGTGCCGATTTCTTCCGAATTTAAAATTTTGCAGATGCCGTTCGGTGCGTCAAAGTCAAACACTACTATCGGAATATTATTCTGCTTGCATAGTGCGCAGGCAGAGGTATCCATGACTTTAAGACCGTTTTTAATAATGTCATCATAAGTGATTTTTTCCAACTTTCTTGCGTTAGGGTTTGTTTTAGGATCGTCCGTATAAACTCCGTCAACGCCGTTTTTCGCCATCAGAAGCGCCTCTGCATTAATTTCGGATGCTCTTAATGCCGCAGCCGTATCTGTTGTAAAAAAAGGATTGCCGGTACCTGCTGCAAAAATTACTACCCTGCCTTTTTCAAGGTGTCTTATTGCCCTGTGTCTTATGTAAGGCTCTGCCACCTGATTAATTGCAAGCGCGCTCTGCACTCTGCACGGAACCCCGATTTGATTAAATGCACTCTGCAGTGCAATAGCGTTCATAACTGTTGCAAGCATTCCTACATAATCTCCGGACGCCTGATCCATGCCGAGTTTGGAACTGTTGCGCATACCTCTGAAAATGTTGCCGCCTCCGACAACAACTGCAATTTCTGCCCCTAAATCACGGGCTTTTTTAATTTCTTCAGCAATCATTCTGACGGGATTCTGATCTATACCGAACTGTTGTTCCCCAAGAAGCGCTTCCCCGCTTATTTTTATCAGAACCCTCTTATATTTTAAATTATCTTTCATCAACGACCTCTTTTATAATTAACTATATTATATTAAACCTGACATGTTGTAAAGGTTTATCAGAAGATAAAAGGTTATAATTAAACAAATATTACAAAATGTAAATAATTATGCGGGGGTGAAAATCCTTGCCCGGAGTGATTTTGAAAAAATAGTATATAAAAAGAATATAAATTTTAGCACTTTTTTATAATGGAATGTTTTTATTAAAGTATAAGAGAATTTTATAACAATAGAGAAAAGGAGAATATATGGCGCGAGTACTTATTTCAATGCCCGAAGAATTTTTGAACAAGATTGATCAGGTAGCTGATGTAGAAAATCGTTCACGCAGTGAATTAATCAGGGAGGCGCTGCGTACTTACATTTACAAACAGAGAGTTCGTGAATCTACTACAGCAAGTAAAAATGCCAGCATCCTTGAAGAGTTGTTAGAATAAATTCTCTTAGCGGACGGCACGGATTTGGGTTGAAAAGGTGTGAGATTTCGGTCTTGCACCTTTGCTGTTTTTGTAAATTCTTCTTAATATAATAACAAAAAACGTATTGATGTTTTTTTATAAATAGTGTATTATTAGTAAATCAAAAAGGATTTGTGTGTATATGAAGGAAGATAATTATATTTTGCCGCAGAAATCTACAATGAGGAAGTTGAAGATTTCCGAAATAAATGCGGAAGCTCCGGATTTAAAAAATATATCTGAATCAAAAGCCATAGCTATTGCAAAATGGATGATTAAGTGGATTGAAGCTGAAATAAGCAGCGGTGTGCCGTTAACAGGAGTACTTTTGCCTTCAAAATCTGATATGGCGTACTTTTTAGGGGTGAGTATAGGTACAATTCAAAACGCACTGAGATATATTGAAGATTTAGGATATGTGGAATCAAAGCAGTGCATTGGAACTATTATCAAAAGCGGGAAAGCTTCCGGAACTTCAAATATGCGTAAATTGACTTCAAAACGCGAAATTGCTGTTTCTGCAATAAAGAAATATATTCTCGAACAAAATTTTTCAGCCGGAAAATATCTGCCTTCATCAAGAAAGATTGCGGAAATTATCGGGTGTTCGGCCAACACGACACGGCTTGCGCTGGAGTATCTCTGTACTGAAGGAATAATCGAGCACAGATTTAAGAACTCAAGAGATGCCGGCTGGCTGCTAAAAAATACAAATTTTGCATTCAATACAGGAGATGTTCCGGAGCAGGAAACACTTGTTAGTAAAGTTGAGGATGATTTAAAAAAATATATAACAGCCAATCTTAAGACAGGTGATAAGATTCCAGCGCATGCAAAACTTTCTCAGCTTTTAAAAGTCAGCATAAAGACAATCCATGATGCGTTAAAAGTGCTGGTTGATGAAGGCATTCTGCTTCCGCGACGCGGCAGATATGGAACTATTGTAATAAAACTGCCTGATGAGGCTGCTTCAGGTATTAAAAAAGAAACCTCAATTTTTGCACCGGCACAGCAGACTGCTTTTTATTATTATGAAAAAACTCAGAACTACATAAAGCGGATGATTAGCGAGAATTATGAAATAGGCGCAAAACTTCCTTCAATAATGGAATTGTCAAAGGAAATGGATTTGAGCCCCAATACAATAAGGAAAGCTTTTCAAAATCTTGCAAAAGAAGGTTACCTGGCGTTTTCCAGAGGAAGATACGGCGGAACATTCGTTATTGATATTCCGGAAACCGAAGAAGCCGCCTTTAAATGGCTTGCCGTTAACCCGCAGTATGCTGAGGTTTATAATAACTAAACTTATGGCAGATTTTTCCAGTAATTTCTATCTGTAATTGCGTAATAGGTGCATCCTATGCCATTTAGTTTGTTTGATGAATTCGCTGAGCAATATGTATTTTTATCATGAAATTTCGTATCAGGTGTTCCTGCCGGCACAAGTTTTCCGTTTTCCAGAAGTTGAAAACTGAAAAGGTCATGTCCCCAGATATTTGGTTTCTTTTTTATACCATTAACGTCAACAGTTATTATAAGCAAGTCGGAGTTTTGGTTTTCAAACAAATAATATTCTGTAACTGTCCGGAATTTCCCGTCATCAAAATATGTTGTGCTGACATTGCGTGATTTGTTATAAGTAAGATATTCTTTTATTAGAGTTTTATCTGTACTGTCATTTTCATTTTCTGTTTTGCTTGCACAGCCTTCTTGACTTTCTGAACATTTTACAGTGTGGTTAAAATACTTCATAAATTCCGGTGCAAATTCAAGATAACCAAAATCAGAGGTTTTCGGGCGTGCTCCCCTGTCAAGTGCCATTTTTTCTAGAACCTGCTGAATTATACTGTAATTTTTCAGGAGAGCTGTTTGTAATTCCTTGTTCTGTTTGTTTTGAATAAGCGCCGGTAAGGTCATGGCAGCTACAACGCCGATAATACCAATGGTAATGAGGACTTCGGCGAGGGTGAAAGCGGCTTTTTTAGCAGTGAAGAGTGAAGGGTGAGGAGTGAATCGTTCAACTAATGCCCTTCCCTGCGGGATACAAATGGAACCGTTGAACTCTGCGAAGTGTGTAACTCTGTATGTCTTGTGCAGATGGAAGAATTTGTTAATGAGCGGATGCGAATTTACAAATTCGGTAGATGGTTTTGCGTCCGTAATGGAAAAAGATTTGAAAAAATCCCCGCGCCTTAATTTATTTAGAAGTGAGTGCCAGAAATCTTTGTTCTGAGCCAATTTTGGGCTAGCAAAGCCCCCCCCCCTTTTTCAGATTTGAAGCTATAATTGTGTTTCCCATTTATTTTCTCCTTTCTTGTTTATTTGTGTTACGGGCAGAGACTTTCCCAATCCGGTTCATCATCCTCTTCGCCCGGTTCTTTTATGTGTTCTCCGCTTTCCAGCATTACCATAAGATTAAGTTTAAGCTGTTTTTTGTAATTTTCACGCGCCTTTTCGGCAGTTTTAGCGCAAAAACAAAAGCTCGGAATTTCTTCTATCATAACGTAATGATATGGCTTGCCTTCAAAATCCAAATCCTTGCCTTCAATCAGCGTCCAGTCAAGGTTTAAGTAGTAATCCAAATCTTTTTCCATCCGGACTTACTCACCTAATGAATTTTCTGTTAATGGCTGGGTTATCATAATTCCGTCGCCGCCGATTACATCAGCCTGTTTGCCTTCAATATATAGATAAACAGGTTTTTCAGTATTGCGTCCGGCTGTTTTTATCAACTGATAAAGCCTTTTGTAAACGCTGTCTGTTCCACCGCCGTATTCAAAGTTTGAGGAAAGATTGATTATAACTTTGTCAGGGCGTTCCTGAACATTTATAACCTCTGTTCCGGAAGGTATTTCAGAATAAATTCCCTTTGACTTTTCTCCGGCTTTCGGCCCGAGTATAAGTGTATTTATAGCGTACTTAAGTTTTGAGCCGTCGATGTCCGGATCGTACTCGCGTTTTACTATTTTATAAACTTCTTCATGGTTTTCATTCTGTCCGATAAAGACAACGTTCACGTATTCTTTAGGTTTTTCGGTCTCCGGAGTATCAGGTGTTTCAGAAGGTTTTTCCGCGACCGGAGGTTCCGGCTGCTGCTGTTCAGGAATTTCTGTTCCGGTATTGCCCGGGCCGAGAAGTTTTAATCCCATAAACACTGCTGCTGCAACCATTATTACAGCTATTATTCCTAACAATAAATTTTGATTTGACGATGATTTTTTCTTCATACTCTAGTCCTTAGTTTCGGTAACAACATCTTTTAACACCAGAATTGTGCCGTCCACATTTATCTGATTATCTTTTATAACTGCTTCTTCCACCTGCATATCAGCATCTTTGTTTTCAAGAATTTTCAGGGTGAAATTCAGCGGGTTCAGGTAATTTATTGCGTAAGCCGCGCTGCTTAAGTCCATTGCAAAGTAATCATTTATCAATTTTGTGTGTGAAAAAATGATTTTCCCGTTGTGAACATTAATATCAGCAGTCAATACAACATCTTTTTTAGTATTAACAAACGGGAAGGCTACCTGCACAACATACATAAATTTGTTATCTCTGATTTTTACATGTGATGTTGTTATTTTAAACAGATTAAAGCTTCCGCCGATTGAGTTGAGTTCATCAATCAAAGCATTGTAGCCTGCGGCTTTCATTGTGTTGTTTAAATCGTTTTCCGTAACCGATGCGGCAAATGCCATGCCGAAATCTTCTTTAAATGTTGCTGTGTTATTTTTAGAATCCACAACGATATAATTATAATCGCAAAGGGTTTTGAGCTTTAAGTAAGAAAGGTAGATGTCGTCTGTGATAATGTCTTTCCCTGTAATTTCAAGACCTTTGAACCTGCCGGCTTTCAAATCAGGAACGCTGAATGAGTCTACTTTAACATTAAAGCTGCCTTTAGCTTCTTTTTTTATCTGGCTTTTAATTATAGACTGGGCGGCCTTTTCAGCGAGAAAGTTTGTACCTGTTGCATTACTGAGTGCTCTTGCAAAACCATTTGACAGTTCAGGATTTGACGGGCACTGGAAAGTAAGACAGCCGGCAAATGTTACATTTGCACTAAACAGTAGAATTCCCAACGCTAACATTAATTTTTTCATACTGTATCAAACACCTTCTTTGCTGAAATTTTATCACAATCAGCAGTACCGATTGCGCTTATGCTATTATTATAAGCTAAAATTAAAAAATCAACACATGCAAATGTTTTATTTTTAATAAACTGCCCGTGCAGAATTCTGGTATGTTCCTCTTCAGTAAGTTCTATTACAGGATAATCCAGCACCTCAAGCGGGTTTATTAAGTTTGTCCTGACCTCTAAACCATCAAGCCGGACGCTGTTTTCTATTGTGAAATTACCTGCTTTTGTTCGGATTAAACCTGTTAAATGAGCGCCGCAACCGAGAAGTTTCCCTAAATCATAGGCAAATGAACGTATATAAGTGCCTTTTGAGCATGAAACAAGAATTTGTGCGGTTTGGTTTTCTTCATTAAAATCCTTAAGTTCAATCCGGAGTATAGTCACTTTTCGCGGCTGAACCTGAACTTCCTCCCCTTTTCTTGCATATTCGTAAAGTTTTTTGCCCTTAACTTTTATTGCCGAATAAATCGGCGGTATCTGGGATATTTCGCCTTCAAAATATTTCAGCGCCTTCTTAACTTCTTCGGCTGTAACTTTTTTGTCAAAAGTTTCGGTTACATCGCCTTCTATATCGTAAGTTGCGGTATTTGAGCCAAATTGTACCGTTGCAAGATATTCTTTATCGTCTTTTAGGTATTCAATAAGCCTTGCAGCCTTTCCTATTGCAACGGGCAGAACCCCTTCCGCAAACGGATCTAATGTTCCGCTGTGGCCTATTTGTTTTATTTTTGTAAGTTTACGTAATACTGAAACAACATCATGAGATGTCATGCCTACAGGTTTGTTGATATTGATAAATCCGAACAGCAGCTTGCAATTCTCAGGCAATCCTATATTTCTCCTCTTGAAATTTTATCGATGATTTCGCTTACTTTAGAACCTTTTTCAAGCGAATCGCTGTAGACAAATTTCAATTCCGGTGTTAATCTCAATCGTATTCTCTGACCGACTTCGTATCTGATTTTTCCGGTACTGCGTTCGATTACGTCTTTTGATTTTTCAATCTGTTCATTTGAACCCAGTACACTGTAGATTACTTTTGCAAAAGAATTGTCATGAGAAACTTCTACATCTACAATAGATACAACACCTTCAAGCCCTCTGATTTCTTTTCTTAAGATTTCAGAGATGTCGCGCATTAATTCTTTTCGTACACGTTCGTTTCTGAGCGTCATAAATTTCTCCTTTTAAAAGGATTGTAGCATAAAAAGATTATAAATGAATATAACTTACTGTCCTAGACGAATTTCGTCAAAATCAATATAAATCCTGTAGCCGAGAATTTTGCAGATTAATTTCATTTCTGTGTAGCGCATAGATTCACTCTTTAATTTGTGGGAAATCAGGCTTTGAGAGTAATGTTTGCCCGAAAGTTCAGTCATCTGTCTGATGGCTCAAGTTTCGCTTTAAATAATGGCGGTTGTATGGATGTTGTATTTGATATTAACGGGGAGAAGTTACCGAATTCTTGGGGCCGTGATCAGTTTGTTTTTTATTTCTGTTTAGACGAAGCTCAACGGTTACAACGCTGTGGAAACCTTAAAAAAGTTTTTGTACAGCTAAAAATGGAGCATTAACCCGGGAAGATGCTCTTAGAAACTGTGCAAATACCCCATACAGGTGTTCAAGTCTTTTGGACTTTGACAGATGGGAATTTAAAGACGATTATCCGTATAAATTATAATTATAGGCTGTCGCGTTCAACTTCTTCGGTTGTTGAAACTTCTATTATATCGCCAACTTCAATATCATTCCATTTGCTGAACGATATACCACATTCAAATCCCTGTGCAACTTCTTTTACATCATCTTTGAAACGTTTCAATTGATCAATTGCACCTTTAAATATTTCTTCGCCGTTACGGAGAAGTCTTGCAGCTTTGCTTCTTACAATTTTGCCTTCTGTAACATAGCAGCCGGCAATTTTTGTGGTCTTGCCTATTGTAAATACCTGACGAACTTCGGCTTTACCAAGTTCAACCTCCTTGATTTCAGGCTGGAGAAGTGACAACATTGTTTTTTCCATATCTTCAAGAACCTGATAAATAATATCGTAAGTTTTAATGGTAACCCCTTCTCTATCAGCAGCAGCAGCGGCTTTGTTGTCTGTTTTTACCGTAAATCCTAAGATTAGCGCTCCCGATGCTGAGGCAAGCATTACATCTGCTTCTGAAATATCTCCGACCCCTACGTGAATAATTTTTGTTGTAATTTCTTTGGATTCAAGCTGGGCAATCGCCTGTGATACCGCTTCTGCCGAACCGTGTGTGTTTGCTTTTATAATCAGGTTAAGCTGTGGAATATCTTCATCCCCTGCAACCGCTTCACGTCTGATATGAGCCGGAAGCATAGCTTCTAATCGTTTGTCGCGTTCTTTTTCTTTGCGTTTTTCAACGATTGCTTTCATTTCTTTTTCGTTTTTAACAACTTCAAACCTGTCGCCTGCCTGAGGAACTTCTGTTAACCCTAAGATTTCTACAGGAGTAGAAGGTTCTGCTTTTTGAATTTTTTCACCGCTGTCGGATAAAAGGGCGCGCACTCTGCCGCATGCTGTTCCGACAACCACGCAGTTGCCGATTCTTAATGTTCCATTTTGAACAAGTAATGTTGCAACAGGCCCTTTACCCTTGTCTAAGTTTGCTTCAATAACAACCCCTGAAGCTTCTGCTTTCGGATTGGCTTTTAAATCCTGAATATCAGCAACAAGAAGGATATATTCTAACAATTCATCTATACCGGTGCCCTGTAATGCCGAAACCTTTACTGTAATTGTATCTCCGCCCCATTCTTCTGGCACAAGTCCGTGTTCTGTAAGCTGCTGGAGAATTTTATCAGGATTTGCACCGGGTTTATCAATTTTGTTTACTGCAACAATAATCGGCACATCTGCAGCCTTGGCATGGTTAATTGCTTCAATTGTCTGCGGCATGATACCGTCATCTGCAGCAACAACAAGAATTGCAATATCTGTGGCTTTTGCCCCGCGGGCTCTCATTTCCGTAAAAGCTTCGTGCCCCGGAGTGTCAACAAATACGATTTTCTTCTCTTTATTGTTGTCTAAATAAACCGTATAGGCACCGATTGACTGTGTAATTCCGCCGACTTCAGTTGCAACAATTTTGTGTTTTGATGCGCGGATGCTGTCGAGTAATGTTGTTTTACCGTGGTCTACGTGCCCCATAATACTAACAACAGGCGCTCTCTTTTTAAGTAATTTTTTATCAACTTCTGTCAGGGCTTTCTTTTCCTGTTCTTTTTCGAGTTCTTCTTCTATATATGCGTCTAAATCTTCATCAAGCACTTCCAGATTATATTCCGCACAGATTTTTTTGATGACATCAACATCAATAAGCTGGTTAACTGTTGCCATAATCCCGTTCATCATAAGAAATTTTACGATTTCTGCCGGTGTTTTCTGAATTTTTTCTGAAAGTTCTGATATTGTCATTGCGTGATTGACAACAATTGAAGTGACTTCTTTTACTTCTTCATCTTTATGAACTTTCTTTTTATGTTTTTGTGCCGCGGCTTTTTCTAAGGAAATTCTTTCCTGTTCTTCCTTTTTGTTAAACTCTTTATCCTTGCGTTTGTTGTCGGAGCGGCGTTTGCCTGAACCTTTATTTTCATATATGTCCTGAGAAATTATGCGGCGTTGTATAGGCTGTTTTGCGCCTTCCGGTCTTTCCGGACGTTTAACCGCGGTATTTTTTCCGTCTGCTCCTTCTTTTGCCGGAAACGGTTTTTTAGTTCCGTCAGGTTTAGCTCCTCTTGGCGGGAATTTTCTTTCGCCGTCTTTTTTGAAAGGCGGTCTGGCGGACTGTGTCTGGGCTTCTCCGGGCTGCGGACGCGGTGCTCGTCTGACAATTTCAAGGCGGCTTTGAGGTTTAACAATTTCTATTTTCGGACGTTTTATTTCTGTTTCTTCTGTGGATTTTTTTTCTTCGGCTTCTTTAGTTTTTTCCTGTTCTTTTTTTTCTTCCTGAATTTTTGCTTTTTTTACAACAAAAGCTTTAGGCTTTTTGACTTCTTTTACGGAACCCGCATTGATAAAGTCTTTCAACCGTCTTACCTGATCGACTGTAAGGGTGCTGGAATGAGTTTTTCCGGTAATAGAAATCTGCGCGAGCTTTTCTATCACTTCTTTGCTTGTTAATTTTAATTCTTTAGCCAGTTCATTTATTCTTATTGTATCAAAACTCATTTAGTAATTTCCCTTTCAACTCCTGCGGTATAGGAGTTTTTAGTGCTTTTTGCAATTTATTTTTTTTGAATGCCGCTTCTATACACGAATTATTATAACAGAGATATGCAGATCTGCCAAATATTTTTGAATCCCCGTTAATAACAAGGTTTTTGTGCGGGTTCTGTCTGGTAATTTTTATTAATTCATTTCTGTTTTTAATTTTTCCGCAGCCCGCACATTTTCTTTCAATCATTATTAATCCTTAATTTACTTCAGCCAGTTTTTCAAGTTTTAATTTCTGGTCATATTCCATCAGTAATTTTATAAGTTCGTCAAGGTCGCCGTCAATAACTGTCCAAACATTCAGGTTGTGGTTAATTCTGTGGTCGGTCAGCCTTCCCTGTGGAAAATTATAAGTCCTGATTCGTTCGCTTCTGTCGCCGGTGCCTACCTGTGAGCGTCTTAAATCAGTGATTTCTTTCATCTGTTTTTGAACTTCCATATCATAAAGCTTGGCTTTTAATATTTGTAGAGCACGTTCTTTGTTTTGGAGCTGGGAGCGTTCTTCCGTACAGAAAATCATAATTCCTGTCGGTTTGTGAAATACTCTGGCTGCAGTTTCAACCTTATTAACGTTTTGACCTCCGGCGCCGCCAGAGCGTGCTGTTGTAATTTCAATATCATTCATGTTAAGTTCGACTTCAACGTCGTCAACCTCCGGCATAACGGCAACGGTTGCGGTTGAGGTGTGAACTCTTCCCTGCGATTCTGTTGCAGGAACTCTTTGAACTCTGTGAACGCCCGACTCATATTTCAATCTTGAATAAACCGCATCGCCTTTTATTGAAATAATAATTTCAGATACGCCGCCGGCTTCGCATTCAGTTTTGCTCAAAACCTGTGTCTGCCAGCCCTGTTTATCAGCGTAACGCATATACATTCTTGCAAGATCTCCTGCAAAAATGTTTGCCTCGTCCCCTCCTGCACCGCCGCGGATTTCAAGCATAATATCTTTGTCGTCCATCGGATCTCGCGGTAAAAGTAATATCTTCATCTGTTCCTCATATTGAGGAATTTTTGCTTCATTTTCTTCAATTTCGGCTTTAATAAGAGCTTTCATCTCGTCATCATTTTCGGAATGCAGCATTTCTTTTGCTTCTGCTATTGTATCGGTAGCTTTTTTCCAGTCGTAATAGAGATGAACGGTTTCTTCCATTGATTTTCTCTGTTTGGATAAATCTCTAAACCTGTTGTAGTCCTGAATTACGGCAGGATCAGAGAGAGTTTCTCCCAGCTCTTTATATTTCTTTTCTATTTGTAATATTTTATCTAGCATATCTTTCATACCCTGATTATAACAGGAACAAAAATTTTTTCAAATGGGCTGTCTGTCTGTTTCTGGATGTCGGAATGTCTGTTATGTAAGTCAGAGTTTGTCATATAGAAGGTTGATTTTCAAAAACTCTTTTTATGGTTTAATTTTCATAGTTTAAAGAAATTTAATCAGGAGAGTATAATGTTAGAATATTTTTTAGGCTCATATATAGTGACAATAGCAGGACTTCTCGGGGCATATTTCTGGGGAGAGCACGTTCATCAGGGAACTGGACTAACCTGTGTATTTATTGCAATTGTTCTTGGAATTTTAGAGGTCAGCTTATCTTTTGACAATGCTGTTGTTAATGCGATGAAGCTTGAAAAGATGTCGCACAAGTGGCGCCACAGATTTTTGACATGGGGTATTATAATTGCTGTTTTCGGTATGAGGTTTGTGTTCCCGATACTGGTTGTTTCTATTTTTGCAAAGCTCGGAATGCTGGAGGTTGCCAAAATTGCGCTTACTAATGCGGATAAGTATGCTGAATATTTGCATCAAACCCACGCGCCAATTGTAACATTCGGTGGAATGTTCCTGATTATGCTCTTTCTTAACTACTTTTTCAATCACGAAAAGGATGTTCACTGGATCCGCTGCATTGAGACACCGCTTGCTCATTTTGATCATATAAAAGGTATTGAAATTATTATTTCTCTTGGAATGCTTCTTGCAACACAAAATTTTGTACCTGCGGAGCAGAAAGTCCATGTTATGATTGCTGGCATAAGCGGGATTATCACCTATCTTGCAATTGACGGCTTTACTCATTATCTTGAAAAACATGAGGAAATGCGTGCAGCAAAATGTGTTACGGGAGCTGCTGGATGCACAGGGCTGATTAGCTTTATCTATCTGGAGCTGATTGATGCATCATTCTCTCTTGACGGTGTTCTGGGGGCATTTGCTTTAAGTAAAGATATTATAATTATTTCCATAGGTCTTGCAATAGGTGCAATGTTTGTCAGGTCTTTAACAATCATGCTAGTTGAAAAGAAAACCCTAAAGCAGTTTCTCTATCTTGAACACGGTGCACACTGGGCAATAGGGGCGCTTGCCTGCCTGATGCTGGTGTCAACAGTTAAAGAAATTCCGGAAGTCGTAACCGGCGGTATCGGACTCGGCTTTATTGTCTGTGCATTGATTTCTTCAATTCTGCACAATAAAAAGCTTGAAAGATGTATTGCTGACGAAGGAAAGGAAAATGCTTAAAAATCCGCCTGTAAGCTTTATTGTTACATCGTACAATTATGAAAAATTTATCGGGAAAACGCTCGATAGTATTAAAAATCAGACCTATAGAGAATTTGAAATAATTGTAGTGGATGATTGTTCTTCTGATAATTCGGTTAGTGTTGTTGAACGGTTTATTGCTGAAAATCAGGATTTGCGTATATCTCTGATAAAACATAATGAAAACAAAGGTCAGCTTGCTGCTTTTAAAACAGGATTGCAGGCCGCGCAGGGCGTTTTTGTGAGTTTTATTGATTCGGACGATTTGATTTTAAAGGATTACGCCAGGGCACACATAAAAGTTCATCTTGCAGTAAGCGTTGCGTTCACTTCGGCGCAAATTGTGGAAATAGATGAGAACGATGCTGTTCATACGGTCTGTTCTCCGGCTTCGCCTGGAACATCTGTCGGTTTTGAGGCAAAGACGCTTCCGGAACTTTTAAATATTGATGTAGAAAAGGTTGAGTATAAAATTCTTGATACAAAATCCGCGCCCTTTGGCGGCTGGTTCTGGTCGCCAAACACTTCTGCAATGTACAGAAAATCGGCACTGGAGTTTCTTCTTGAGTACGACAATACTGATAAGTGGCGGATTTGTCCTGATAAGTTTCTTTTTAATTTTGCAAACTTAATAGGAGGCTCTGCTATAATTCAGGCGCCGTTATGCGCTTACCGCCGTCACAGCGGAAATGCGGGCGGCTGTAATTATATTACGGGAAACAAAAAGTACAATAATGATGCTGCAACAGCAGTAAATTTACTCAATAACTTCAAAATCAGACCGGAAGCCATAAGATTTATACTTAAAAAGCATAAATACTTTGAAGAAAAATTCGGCAAAAAAAACACCGTCAAATTTCTTTTAACGGTGCTTCTGTCATATTATTATTTATTGAAACAGTTCTTATCGTGACGGGGTGAAAACCCTCCGTCGCTCACGTGTTACCTCCCTTAAAAGGAAGGCAAAATCTAACCGTAGAAGAAACTATAAAATCCCTTCTAAAGTTGTTAGCCTGTGCCATTTGCGCACCGGTCTATTCAATTAACCCTGGAACATTGTGAAGGTTTTTTCAACGTTTTTGTTAATCAAACTCTTAACAGTATCATATTCTGTGGTTAATGAAGAAATCTCAAGGTCAAGCTGTTTCATATCAAGGTCAAGCTGTTCTTCTTTGGCTTCAATCTTTAATTTAACAACAGAAAATTCTCTTTCGGCCCGTGCAATTGCATCGTCATCTGTATCTTCCATGATATATCCGTTGGCGTTGTATCTGTCCTGATAATAATAGCCATCGCCGTTCATTGTTGTTACAAACAGTTGTCCGTTTTTAATTGCATTGTCAAGATATTCTTTATCTTCAATATACAGGTTATTGTACCAGCCGTTTGACAGGATGTTGTTAAACAATATACTGTAGAATTCAGACTCAAACATTTCTTTGCTTGTTCCGGCATCGCCGTTTTTAACCCTGTAATAGTAACCCTGATCGTCTGTTACATAAGATGATTTGTTTCCGTCCTGTCTGATGTAATAATCATCAGAGAACCCGCCTTTAGCCTGTGCATAGAATGTCAGGAATGCTTCTGCAAGACCTGAAATACTTATTGCGGTTGTTCCAAAGTTTTTATTTTTTGACGCTGCTTTTGTAACAAATCCGTTATAGTTGTTTGCTTCATTTATAGCATCATTGAATGCGTCATTAGAATGGTTCCTGCTTCCTAAATCCTTTGTTTGAGATAGGAGGTTCATTGTTTCCTGAACTGCATAGTTAAATGCTGTTACATCCATCTCACTCTGGCTGGTATCAAGAATTTCAGAGAAACCTGTGAACATCTTGTCCAGGATTGTGACAAGTTGTTGTTCTTGGGCTGATAAATCTCCGTAACCGCCCATCTTATAGTTCATTAAATCCAACAAACCTTTATATCCGCCAAATAGTACAGTACCAGTAAGTACGGAACCAAGTGCCGCACCAATCTTTTTCCATATAGAATTCCTGTTTTTTTCGGTTGTATATGCAAATGTTACATCTTCAGTTAACAGATCAGATAGAGTAAAATTAATTTCATTATCACCGGAGTTGCTTTGGTTTGTTCCGTTTATTACTAAATAGTTTGAACTGGCATCTAGATTTGACTTGAATTCAATAGCCCCGCTGTTGACTGAATTGATTGTAATATTCAACGCATCGTGAACACGTTTTTCGTCCTCTGTCAAATAACTAGGATCTGTATTAGCCTTAAGGTCAATGAAGTTAATCAAGTTTCCGAGAGTCATTTCGTATGCGGTAGTTTTATCAAGAAGTTCACCGCCGAGCCCTGCAGATTCATTCAAGCCGATAGCTTTTGCAGAGCGGGCTGCGGTTTCTGACATGCCTCCTGTTGCAACCATTGCATCAAGAAATGCCATATAAACTTCCTGCTTGCTTCCGGTTATGGAACCATCCTCCTTAATACCTGCCGCTTTAGCAGCCTGAGCCATTGAAGAACTCAATGCAATCCTTCCGTCGCGTCTGGAGAGCAGGAACGGTGTATAATCGTTCACTTCTGTCGGGCGCATTAATAAATCATAGGTTACATCAAACGGAGTTTCTCCGGAACCGTCCGGATCAAATATCAGATTAGTCTGGTTAAGGCTTGCCTGATAATCAGCGGTTGCCTGTTCAAGTTCGCGCGACAATGAGAGCTTCTGCTGTGCAATTTGCATTGATTCAAATTCACAGCGCGCCTTTCTGGAAGTTATGGCTAAAAATCTTGCCTGTGATGCTGCCAATCCCATTGTTTTGTACGCGTTCCTTTCGATTTATTTCTGATACATGTAGTCCTATTATTCATGTCTACGGCTTTTTTAAGCTAAAACTTTAAAATAACATGGATTTTATGTAACAAATATTTACATAGTATTCTGGATTACGCAGTCATAGATTTTGTCAATTTTTTCTTTCATTTCGCTGAACTGTTCTTTCAAATCTTTGTAACTGTGGATTGTCACAAACCTTTTCCCTACATCGTCGATTATTTCGCGGTGCTTTTTCTCAAGCTGTTCCGGCGTAACTACAATCCGTTCCTGTATTAAAAATATCAAAACAGCAATCAGTATCGGGGAGTATTGCAGTAATTTTTCCATTTTTCCCTCTTATTTTTATAAAGTTATAGGCCAGTAAAAGTCCACAAGATATGATGCAGCATCCATCGGGTGGGACAAAAATTTCAGTTCTTTTGTCTGTTTTATCTGCTGATAGGTCGGAACATCTATTCTTGAGGTGCCTTCTTTATACTTCAAATTGTAAATATTGTATAAAAGCTTATCGCATTTTTTGTCTACATAAAGACAGACTTCGCCTTCTGCGTTGCGCACTTTTGCATTAAATGCGGCAATTCTGTTTTTCACCGGCGGGTTGTAAGCCTTTATCTGAATATCAACATCATATCCGTAGTGCAGAAGTTTTTTCTTTATTATGACATAGTTTGTATATTCACTTATACAGCTTCTGTTGTCGCCCGAGGCATCGCCGTTAATGATAATTCTGCCTTTATGCGCCGGATAGCGCCTGCAAAATTCTTCGCATGCCTTTGCAGTTGTGGTGTTTTCCATTGCGATTTCATCAAAATAAAAAACCTTATCCTCAGTCTTGTGTGCCAGAACCCAGCACATAGGATCCACGTTAAAGTCGCAGGATATATGCAAATCCATTTCCGGCTGGTATTTAATCTCTTTAATATTTGCATCGGTAAAGTCTTTTATTACAAGCCCGTTGTTGTATTCCCCGTTCTGTGCAAGCACAAATATTCTGTAATACTGTTCATCATAGATTTTTTTTAATTCATCGCAAAACCCGTCGGGCAGATAGATGTTTTCGGTTGTCGGGGCTGTAATAAGTCTGTAATTTGGCGCGGGGCTTTCTACAAATGTTTTATAAATCCATCCGCGCTGCATTTCAGGGTTTGTGTGTCCGAAAATTCTGTAGGTGAAGTTTTTCCACTCCTTTTTCTTGTACTGGCGCATTCTTGAAAGAAGTACCTTAAATGTATCATAAGGAACATCGGACATCTCTTCAATTTCTACAAACCCGAGGTTCAGTGACTTAAGTTTATTCGGCTCGTCAAAATGCTTGAAAAGGATTTCCGAGCCGTTTTTGAAAGTGAGTTTCTGCAGCGAACCTGACCACTCGTAGTCAACCCCTTCACGGAAATTTATATTTTCAAGATGCTCGAAATACGACTGCAGCGTTGTATCTCTTACCAGCGTATAGGTCTGTGCTCCGACAAGCCCTCTAATACCAGGATATTTCATTGCAAGCAGAATACCGAGGAGGGAGCCGGAAAATGTTTTTCCGGAGCCGTATCCCCCCTGATATACAGCTACATCCAGACTGTAGTTGTGCGGAATTTCAAGAAACTCCCGCTGCGCTTTTAATAACTTATATTCCATGGTTTTCAGTTGTTCCGTTCAGTAAAAAGTTGTTGGCGTTTTCTATCCCGTATTGTTCAAGCGCAAATTTAAAGCATTCCAGCCAGTCTATTTTTTCTTCGACTTCCGGAACATTTGCAAACGACTGAACAACTTCAAAGAGTTCTTTCAGCCTTGATTTTCTCTCAAATGTCGCTTTTCTGTCACCGTATCTGTAGATGTAATTTGCGTTTCTGATGCTGTCGTCAATCGCTGCAAAAACAACTTTTCCTCTGTCATCCATCATGATTAATTCTTCACCGAGTTTGAAGTTTGAGATTATTTCGGCGGTTTTTTCTACCATAGGAATAATAATTTTCCGGTAAACCGCATCCAGCATCATATTCAATCGGGCCTCCTGCCCGCTCACTGAGTAATTGAGTTCTGTTGCGGTTCTCTGCGCTGACTGGATGTTCCCTGCCATATTTTTGAAAATACCGGTGGCGCTTTCTATTGTAGATTTGAAGTAATTCAAAAAATCCCAGCCGGTCATGGCTTTGTCAAAACTCAAAGGCGACGGGGCAGTTGTCATAAGCGCAGAATCGTATTCTATAATTTTTCCTGGTCTTACTTCCTGTTCTCCTTTGAAACATCCTTTCGGCGCAAGATAAGGCGGATTCATCATTAATGCCAGCGCGTCTATCTGTTTGTTCAGAATTGTTGATGAAATATCGTTTAAAACAAGTGCTACCCTCAGAGGCGATACCCCTCTGCCGGTGTCGGGAGATTCAATTATATTTGCGTGAATAAAAGGATTTATGACAAAAGGGTTTGCCTCAAGCCGTATAATCTCACATCTTCCTGCTACTGTCACAAGCCTATTTTTCAGTATTCTACCGTCAGAAAGTTCTATATCTCCCCAGAATTCCAGAATTTCCAGCCTGCTGCCCTCCGGTGTACAGTCGTTTCCTCTCTGCTTTTTGTTTGCCACCACTCCTTTCAGTTTTTCAAGTTTTTCTTTTGTGAGAAAGTTGTTTGATTTGTCGCAGAAAATTTCGTCAATGGTTGAGTAAGTTCTGTAAATCTTTGCACAACTGTCCCATTTATCCCTGTTTGTTTTGTCAAAAACAAAATCTTCGGGTTTGATAAATTTAATTTTTGCGTTGTCATACACGACCTTGTCCTCTGTAACAAAGCTTTGCCGGTCGGTCATTGAAAGCTGTTCTTCAAAAGTTTTGGCGCGTCTGACCTGCTTTATGAGAGTCTCCCAGCCTACAAAAAGTGTGCATTCGCCTGTTTCTACAATACTATCAATAACCTTTTCCAGTTCATTTTCAATATTCATCTGCTCAAATGTGTTGACGAGCATTGCCTTTTGTTTGTTGGCATAACCCTGTGTCTCCGGAGTAGTTCCCGAAACATCAAACATCGCATCCGGATGTGAATATAGATTTTCGGAAAGATGTGATTTTAACGTCTGGGCAAGCTCATAAATGTCAGGCAGGTTTATTTTGCTGTTCCAGCCGTTAAAATGCGGGGTGTCAGAATTGTAAATAGCGTTCCGGACGGCTTTTATATCGCTAAGCTGCTGTGTTCTCAGCGATTCAAACCTGTCGTATTTTTCGCAGATTTCAGATAAAAGCATAATTTCTTCATCCGGTCTTATTTCCTGTGTTAAGTCTTGTTGTTCAATTTTCATAATTGCAGTTCCTTTCGGTTATGAAACCCCATTCTTCAATATCCTGCAGTTTGCCGTTTTTGACGGTTTCTGCGGGATGGAGGGCTTCTTTTTGAAATCCTAATTTTTTTAGTAAAGTTTTTACACGGAAGTTTTCCCTGTATATTACCGCCTTGAGCTTCCTCAAGCCGAGAGCGTCGCGGCAGTAATTCAAAAATATTACGCCTGTCAGGTAGGTGAAATTCCCCCAGTATTTTTTGTTGAAGCAGGTATTTATCTCTGCGCTGTAGAGGGTTTTTCCGGAGCCTGTAAAGTTTTCAAGGTATATAAAGCCCGCAAGTCTGTCCTCTTTATCCACAACAGCCCAGAAAAAAGGACTCAGTCTTTCAACTAAATCCGTAAAAGAGGCTAAAAATGAACCTTTTCTGTCAGTGAAGTCATCTTCCAGATACTTTGCATACCTTAGATAAAGAAACATAATCTCCGGCAGGTACCGGCAATTCTTAAATATTCCGCGGCGCCGGTTTATTATTACAGGCTTAAGCCGGCACATTTAACTTTATCCTCTCAAATTTTACGTAAGCATCAGAAGTCGTAAAAGCACTCTGTTTACCTTTCAGCATTTTTTCTCTTACACCTGTCTGCATTCCTGTAAGTGCTTCTGCCTGAATTCCGTTTATATATGTCTGAACTTTTGTGTTCCTGTTAAAAACTTTATACACGGCATCTTTTGAAAAAATAAGTTTTGCTGGAACTTTTGAAATGTCTGTTTCTATTCTTGTTACAGGTGTGTGTTTGGAATTTTCAAGTTCTGTTTTAAATTCTTCCTCTATCTTCCTTTTTATTAGATCATCAATGGATGTTTCGCTGATGAGTATCTGTTCTATTTCGTCTTTGTTTTTCATTGTATCTCCTTAAGCTTAAATTTTGTTTTCATCAAGATTTGAGATTGTAATAATTTTTACAGGTTTTTCGGCTTCAATTTCTGAAGAATTGTTAAGCCCCAGATATTTACAGAGGCTTTCCAGAGCTTTCAATCCTGTAGAGGTGTCACGGAGCTTTTTTTTGCCGGTCGGGCAGCCTTCTTTATCCAAAATATCCTCCTCCTCAAGGGAAAATTCCGCTATTTGCAAAAGTTTTTGGATTACGTAAGCTTTTTCAACCTGCAGTGATATTATTTGTTCTTTTAATCTTGATTTGATTTCTTTTATTACAATTTTTTCTGAAAGAAGCCTCTGGGCAGTTTCTTTCAAATTGTTGTTTTTGTAACCGGCAAGTTCGGCTGAAAGTTCGCCGTTGACGGTCTTTATGTATTCAGTTATAAATTTTTTATGCTGGCTGGTAAGGTATTTCATTGTTTCGTATTTTTAACATTTCTTATCAAAATTTTGTGTTTTTCAAAAACATGTGCTATAATAAACATGCTATTTATATTTCGGCTAGTGTAAATCTTAACAGGGGGGAATGAAAAAACTTCCTGTTTTTTTTATGCGTAGTTTGGTTATGTGTATTCTGCAATGGCTTAATGAATTATTTCCTGAAAAGTTTTACAACCGGTGCCGCGTCTGCATCAACTGATAGTTTTGAGCGCATGTTCAGAAGGGCATCTTTATACATGCCGTACCAGTAGTTAAATCTAATATGCTGGGGATTGCCTTTTAAGCGCATGCAGGTTCCGTAAACCAGAAGAGGTTCCGCAAATATTTCAGGGATTAAACTTTCATCGTTTTCTGCATCAAGCACCATTTTTTCTTCATTATCAGCATTTTTTGCGCAGTTTGAGGTGTAGTAGATAATATCGACTGTTTTGTCCTCCTCAAATACGGGGAAAAGTAGTTTGTCATTAAAAGATGTATATCCGCGGGCGGGTTTAGAAGAGGTGAAAAATTTTTCAAAATCCTCAACATAGTGATAGCGTTCACCGTCAATTGACAGCAGGGTTATTCTGCCTTTTACGGGATTCGTAATTTCAGAAGTTTTTGCGGGCAATGTGATGGAGGTCTTTCTTAAAAGAAAGTTCCACTTTTCCGAATTGCAGACTTCCGTGTTGATTGAATTAATTATATTTTTAATTTTTTTGTGGTCGTTTTTCGTAAGTTCGTTGAATGCCGTAACTGTTTTGTAATTAAGTTCGGTCAGACATTTATTTATAAGTTCAAAGTAGTTCATTGTTGTTCTCCTTGTTCCGGTTTTTAGAGATTACGTAAAGCGTGTTTCGGATTAATAATCACAATGCGGCAGAAGAATTCTGCCGCACAATGATTACATTGCCGGATTAGCGAATGAGCCCCTGTCTGAGCTGTTCCATAATCGCATTTTCATATCTGGCAAATTCTGCTCCGCTCATTTTGCCGATTTGCTCGCGCGTAAAACCCCTTGTCTTTATATCGTCAAAGTTTGCATTTTGAGCATTTGCTCTTAATCTTTGCTTTGCGATTTCGTTTTCGTCATTTAATGTTTTTGCGTGAGCTGTTTGTTTTAAATATCTGTCAACCGCACATCTTTCGATGGTTTCGATTAACTGTGATATTCTGGAAACCTCGTCTTTATCCAGCACGGAGTTGGAATTTTTTAAATAGTTAAGCACATCGGCTCTTCCTTCACGGTTAAAAAATCCCTGATGCTCGTTTTCAAACTCCTGAATCCCGTCGGGAAAATAGCCTGCATTACCCGTATTCTGGTTATTTTTAACCATGTTATACGCCTTATTCATAACATAGTTCACTAAATATTGTCCTTGCGTACTGTCGATTTTCCCTGTTTCAACAAGGTTTTTGATATTTAAAATATCTTTCTCGGCAATACTTCTAACATCATACTGCGGGTATTGCTGCTGTAATCCTCCGGTGTTCATAAGAGTTTGCTGCGCTGCAGCCTCCGGACGGATACCGGCATAAGACGCGTTACCTGTAATTAATTTTTGTAATTCTTCGTTATTCATAAATTATTTCTCCTGTATTGTTATCTTCCAGCGAGTTCATATACACAACTGCAAATTCTACGGCTTCATCTATAAAATTGGAAAGAAGGGCGGCAATAAAACCTTTGAATATTGCAGGAACCGGAAGATGTGATACAACATATTTAACAGCCATCTGCTTTTTCTGTTTGCCGGCAGAGGAGCCGAGAGCCTTTTCTGCTATGGCGACAGCACTTTGCGCAAGCTGTTTTATTGTATTTTTTAAACTGCCTAACATTTATTTCCTTTCGCGTTTATTAATAAAAGTACCTTTAAACGCTATAATTGGAATAAAGGTACTTTTTTCGGGGTAATACTATCCGGCTTTAAGCAGTCGGTTTTTTTACGACTAATTTAGCCAGAGCGTTCGGCTGAACTGTTTTGGCACCGTATAAATATAAGCCTCTGATTAAGTCTGAGAAACTGTCTTTATCTCTCAAACTTTCGATTTTTGCAAGCTGTGAGGCAAAAGTTATTGCGTCGTTGGTGCCTGCAAGAACATAGTATTTACCGTCAACCTCGGTGAGATTTGTGCTGACAAGAACATCCATACCTGCAATTCTGCCGATAGCGCCTTCTCTTAATGTTTCGTCCGCAACGTTATGCGCACCGATAAACTCAGTGCTCTGAAGGAGGTAAGATTCAATTGTCGGGTTAATTACAACCCACGGACGTTTTGCAGCGGAAACTGCATTTGAGTTTTTCAAGCAGAGTGCAAGTTTTACAAACTGTTCGTAGATGGTTGTTTTGCTTAATTCAACAGCTGCGCTGTCCGAGCCTACAGTGTTGGCTTCCGGAACATTCGAGTGCATTCCGAGAAGATAAGCATCCTGAACTTCCTCGATTGCATTTTTTGCATTTTCAAGATGGGCTACCATAATATCTGTATTTGACTGTACCTGAGCAACGTCGTTAATTTTGAACGCAAAGAATTTTTTCTGATCAATAACAAGGTCTGTTGATGTCGGTTCAAGTTCTGAGTAAGTAATGTTTCCTGTACCGAGGGAAGAAATGCTTACGGCGGCAGGGGTTATAATTTTTACGGTGTCACCCTGATTTTTAATTTCACCTTCATAGTTTCTGTTTACGCACTGAAGCATTACGCATTCTTTTGAGAGCATGTTGTTTAATTTCTGGCTCCAGATTTCCGGAATAAATGCGGAATAGCCGTTTGTTGTTGTTCCGGAAGTTGGTGTGTTTTCAGTCATAGTTTCTGTCCTTTCCTTTTTAGTTTTTGTGTAAATATATGAGCGGTGCAGTTTTAAATTTTAGTCATCGTTGTAAATTTCACGGAATTGAAGTCCTATAATTGCACAGTTGTTGCTGCTTAAAGCTCCGTGGACGCATAGTTGTACTGAATAATTTGCGCCGGATATTTCGGCTTTTTCGAGGGTGTCAGTACTTATAGACCATACTGGAACAGGTTGGTCATCAGGAGCCCAGACACAGGGAAGATTTTCTGACATTTCTTCGTCCGCCCAGATTAGGTGTTCAAGATGGATTGAGTATATTTTTTCGGTGTCATCGGAGTATTCGCTGTCGTAGTCTTTATAGACAGAAAAATCAAAGTTGTTGTCGTAAGCCTGATCAAGAATAAAGTAAAACTCGTCAATAAGCTTTCTGTGGTGGGCGGAATTCAGCGCAAGGAAAGGCGATTTCCACATAAATTCAATTGCTTCTCCGGCAAAACTCGTTCCGTAGTCCTCTCTGTAAATTTTTCCGCAGTCGTCTGCTGTCAGAATATAACCGTTAAACATGCAGGCGGTTGTTATGTTTTGCGGTACAACTCTTTTGTACCATGCTTTATTTATATAATCGTTAATCCAGATTGTATTGAAATATTCGTTATCAATATATGGAATAAAATACCAGACTTGATTTTTGCTTTCATAATGAAGGCTTATTGCATAAGGCATTGCAACCTTGTTAAAGTTTGAAAATTCCGGGCTGATTTTTCTGGAGATTTCAGAGCCGAGCTGTATCTGATTTAGCTGTCCAGATTGTTCAAGTGCATAAATTCCGCTGCTCAGGAAATACTGTTTGTTTTCAACATTTACAATGCTCCGTGTTGAATATGCTCCTTTATCGGCAAACGGCGTAACTGCAAAGTCATCCTGACTTATGCCTGTTAATAGATAAACAGAATTGCTTTTGTAGATTGCAAGATATTCTTTGTAAGGTTTCAGTGCGGTGATAGAATCCGTATTCGTGTGGAAATTATTAATATACCCTGCGTCGTTTTCGGATGAAAAGTCGTCGTAAGTTCCGAGTGCTGAATAGTAAAGAGTCGCTCCGCTTGCAACCCAGACCCGTCCGTTGTATATGCTTATCACATCTGAATATACGGGGTTCTCATCTCCGTCTTTAAGGTTACAGTCAACAACATCAAAGTCAGCATTGTTTTTGATATAAAACAGACTGTCAGAACTGCTTGAAATCAGCACTCCATCAAGAAAGTTTGCAAAAACAGGATGTTCCCCCTTAATTGTTTTTGGAAGTTTGGTAAGTTTTGAGCCGGACGGAGTGTATATGTAAATACCCCCTGAAACCGTTGTGATTACAAGATTATAAACGTTGCCTTTTTTCATCTCGCAAAGTCCGGTAATTTTTTCTTCAACCGGAAGCTGTAAAAATTCCGTATTGCCGTTTTGCCTTATAATCCCGCGGTTTTGCAGAATTTCAATGTTTTGAGAATCTGACCAGTAAAGCTTTTTTGTATCAAGTCCCAGTTCTGTTTTTGTTAACGACTGGTTAATGCCTCCTGAAAGGTCGTAGTATGAAATTTCCATAAGTTATTCCCCCTGTAATTTAAGTCTGTACCACTTGATTTTTGAGCGAATAAAAGACCCTGCATCATCTTTTTCAACCCATGGATAGGGAGGAATGTATGTAATATCAATTTTGCCTGCGCTGGTTGTTTGGGGATGTCTTTTGCCGAATTCATAATGAGTCATAATTGTTTCAGGTGTGACCGGAATTTTATATCTGAGCGATAATTCCGCGCATAATTTCATTGCAGCTTCAAACTGTTCAGGTGTAATCGGGTAAGCGCCGGTATTGTTTTTTGACTTAAAGCCGGCCATTGCGCAGAGTGCCACCCCGATGGAGCCGGTGTTGCCCCCTCCTGTATGGGTTGCGTATTCTCCGTCATTGCAGTTTAAATTTGCTTCCGGTCTGTGCTTCCCGGTGTGAACGCTGCCGTCTTTGTCAACCAGAAAATGGTAACACGATTTGTCGCAGGCATTAGGATAATAACTTCCTGCCGTCCAGTGTAAAATAATTCTTTTCATAAATAGCTCCAATCTTATATTTATTTAATTGTATAAAGCCAATCCGAGTGTATCTTCGCGTATAAAATTGCTGCATGGGTTCGGTTTCTGGCTTGAAGTTTCAGAACAATTTTATCTATATAATCCCTTACCGTTCCGTAAGAAATTTTTAAGATTACCCCAATTTCTTTATCAGAATACCCCGATGCAACCAAAGTTATAACAGCACTTTCCTTTGGTGTTAATTTCATCCTTAATTCCTTAATCTGGTATCTGGTTAATTGTCTTTTTAAATATTACATTAATCAAATTTTTTTATTTTAATAATAATTCCTTTTTAAAATTTTTAACAAAAGACTGTCGAATCCTGCACTGGCAGGCCAATACGTCTTATATAAAAAAATAAAAGGGATGAAGCAATTTCATCCCGGTTAAGAGAGTAAGATAATTTAAAAGGATTGTAAATTATTAAAGTGTGATAGCTGTAATAAATTTAAGAAAGGTAATTCCTGAATTTTACAAGAATTTATTCTCATGTAATCCGATTTTTAAAGAGCTTAAGTTTGAATAACATCGTTTTTTTACTCCGTATTCGTTGTAATTCAGATAGAATTTTCCGCATCTATTGTATGTTTGCGATGTTTTTTCGTAGAGGATAAATTTCTGCATCCGGTGAAAAAACTCTTTCGCCTTAGAATTTGTTTTTCTGATAACAGAAATATTGTCATCTTTATCTATCCTTGTAAGCTGTACAATTGTGTGTCCGCAAACGGGGCACTTTTTTAAAAAGTCAAGTTCGCACAGCACAAAATCTCCTTGAGGAACTACCTTATAAGTTTTAGTCTTATGAAGGGTTCCGCAGCAGTGAATATATCCCATCCGGACACTTCTCCCCTGTATCCTGCGGCAAACAGCTTTACCATCAAAGGGTGTGAGCCTTAACCGCTTACATTATGAGTATAACTCATTTGAAAAATAATAAAAGACGCCATTTCAGCCGCCATGAAAATACCTCCATGTTTTCATGGGGTTGTAAATTCTTTTAGAAATTCGCCTGTATCCAGCTCCAGAGCGGATGCTATTTTTAAAAAATTGTATAGTGAAATACTTTTTTCTCCGCGTTCTACAAACCCTATATAAGAAAGGCTGCAATCGGACAGTTCTGCAAGTTTTTCCTGTGAAAGTTTCTGCCTCATGCGTTTCATTTTTATTGCAAACCCCAGTTCTTTTAAAAATTCATCCTTTAGCATTTTTAAATTTTATATTATTGACAATTTCCTTGCTATCTCTTATAGTAGTTTTATAACTACTATAGTAGTTTATTGTTAACTATAATGAGGATTTAACTATGAAAATAAGGGCCTTTACATTGGCGGAAGTGCTGATAACTCTTGGAATTATCGGTGTTGTCGCAGCCATGACACTTCCGTCTTTGATGAATAAAATTCAAAAGAGGGATACTGCAGCAAGGTTGAAAAAATTTTACAGTGCGATGAATCAGGCGATAAACCGGTCTACCGTCGATAATGGTGAGCCCCGTTACTGGATTGAAACTCTGGTATATCATGACCCAGATTCTTTGTACTCCTGGTTTGATAAATACATAATGAAGTATATGGTTGTGGTAAAAAGATGTAAGGATGCAAATGTTTCATGTATTGGGGATTATAAATACTGTATAACTCCTAGCAAGTGTGTAAGCAGTAATTATATTTCTTCAAGTTCCGTTTTATATATTTTCGGTGACGGGAGTATGATTACAGCTATAACAGGTGGTGGTCTAGACGAGGAAACCGGACTTGCAACCTCGTTGACCCTGCATGTTCGATTTGACACAAACGGATATAAAAAACCTAATACCTACGGGCAGGATATATTTTCATTTCGTCTGAATATCAATGACAAATTTCATTATATGACCTGTGATACTCATAAGAATATAACAGGTGGTACTGTTTATATGACAGATAAAAGAGAGAAACTTGTTTCAGCCTGCAAAACTGATCCCCAGACCTGCGGCTGTCTTTTGATGTATGACGGCTGGGAGTTTAAAAGGGATTATCCATGGTAATCCGGTTGGGTCTGTTATATAAAAACTCCCAGCCGTCAACAGCAGCGGTAGCCGTAAAGTTTTAACGGACATTTCTGCCAGAGAAGAGCCGGACTGGTCCGGTGGAAGTTTAAAAGAGATTACCCATGGTAATTATTTGACGCACAACTCGCAGCACATCTGGCATGCTCCGAAAACTTTTGCTGCCTGAAGATTTTTTCTGAAGCACCGGTAGTGCGGCAGATTAAATGCTTCTTTGAGCGGCATTTCCTTAACGTTTCCGATGCGCTGGGAAAGACAAGGATAGACATCGCCTGACGGGTTAATCATCATATTTGAAAACGGATACATACATGTTTTGTAAATTTCATAAACAGGCTTGTCCGCAGGAGTGTTGAAAAATTCTTCAATTTTTTCGAGCGGATTTTTTGCATACTCAAACTTTGGCGAAAACCTGATTTTGACATTTGAGTTTTTGCTGAGGCTTTCAAGTTCCCTGTAAACCTCTTTGAAATGCTCCATATCAAAGTATTTTTGAATAGGGTAATTCATATTAAACTCCGGCACAAAACTGTCAAAAAGTACGGAATTTTGTTTCAGATTGTTGTTGCGCAAAAAGGAAATTGAAAGGAAATTAAATCTCATTTCATCGCACATTTTGTAAAGCTTCACTAAATCATCGAGATTATTTTCGAGAACAATTGTCTTAATATCAACCATCGGACGCTTTTTACGGGAATTCATGTTTTCGAAATTGTTCATAATCTTATCCCAGATGCCGGCTTTTGCGCGGTTTTTGTCGTGATTTTCACCGTAACCGTCAAGCGATACCGACAAAAGCATCATCCTGCTTTTTATAAAGGCATCTATAATCTCGTCATTAATCAAAATCCCGTTGGAAACCACATTCAGCTTGCCAAAAGTTTTTTTTGCAGTGTGCATAAGAATATCAACAAAATCTTTTCTGATAAGCGGTTCTCCGCCGACAAGAGTTACAAAGGAGTAAAAAGGTATCTGGTCAATAATTCTGAACCAATCATCAGTTGTAAGTTCTTCTCTGTTGCGTTCATTGCCTACATAGCAGTACGGACATTGAAGATTGCAGCGGTAAGTCAGTTCAAAGAAGTACCGCAGCGGCATGGGTGCTTTTCCGCTTCTATCTTTGTATGCCGGCAGTGCATAGAGATTTCTTCCAAAATCAAACAGATTTGATAAATTCACTTTTTTCAGCTCCGTTTTTCTGTAATTCCTGTAACTTTTTAAATACTTTTCCGCTTAAAATAGTTTCGCGCGCAAGTTCAAAACCTTCAACAATAGAAGGTTTCAGTCCTGAAAGATAAATCATTGCTCCGGCGTTAAGACTGATAATATCAAACATTGCATCCTGCCTTTCGCCTTTAAAAACTTCTGTTACAAATTTTGCATTGTCAATGCCGTTGCCGCCCTGAATTTCTCTGAGCTGTGCACGCTTAATTCCAAAATTTTCAGGTGAAAGGGTATACTCAAATATTTCGCCGTTTTTTAATTCGAGCACACGTGTTTTTGAGCAGATGCTGATTTCATCAAGATTAGGCTCCAGCCCGTTTACAACAAGCGCCCTGTCAGTTCCCAGTTTTGATAATGCGTAAGCCATTTTGTCGCACATTTCGTTAGACGATACCCCTAAAAGCTGTGCATCTGGAAACGATGGGTTAATCAGCGGACCGAGGTAGTTAAATATTGTTTTAATTCCGATTTGCTGCCGGATAGGGTTATTCACTTTAGCAAAGTTGTTAAAATACGGCGAATGGACAAAGGTTATGCCGTTTCTGCTAAAGTTTTCAAGTGCTTTTTCAGGGGTTCTGGTTATTTCAATACCCAGCGCGCTTAAGAAATCTGTGCTTCCGCAGGCGCTTGTTATTGAGGAGTTTGTCTGTTTAACAACATTAACCCCGCAAGCGTTTGCAGTTATTGATGCTGCCGTTGATATGTTAATTGTTCCGGACATATCAGCGCCGGTACCGCAGGCATCAACAACGTATTTATCAGTTTGGACTCTGAGTGCGAAATTCCTCATAGCGCGTGCGAATGCGTAAAATTCGTCTTTAGAAACGCCTTTTGCCGTAACTGCGGCAAGGAACGCGCCGATTTGAGCATCAGAGGCTTCATTATTCGCAATTTTTTCGACTGTATCGTTAATTTCAGCAAAACTTAAATCTTCTTTTGCCATAAGTTTTTTAAGACAATCTTTCATAATTATATATTACCTCAAAAATATCAATATCCGGAAAAGGGGTGGAAGTTTTATGGCAGCAGCAGCAGACTTAGCCAGATAAATAATATACCGGTCATAATCCCGACCATAGAAAGGTGCCAGTTTCCGTATTCTTTTGCAAGCGGAAGCAGGGTATCAAAGGAGATGTAAATCATAATACCTGCAACAGCAGCCATAGAAACGCCAACCATAATTTCCGGCATAAAAAGCTGGATTAAAAACATACCGATTACTGCACCTATAGGCTCCGAAATTCCGGAAAGTGCGGCATAGAGCATTGCATATCGTTTTTTGCCTGTTGCGTGGTAAATCGGGAGGGCAACTGCAATGCCTTCAGGAATATTATGTATTGCGATAGCAACAGCAACAGAAATTCCGAGTGTTAAATTGTGGGTGGAAGCGAGAAATGTTGCCATGCCTTCCGGAAAATTGTGAATACAGATTGCGACAGCTGTCAGCAGTCCTGCACGTTTAATCATGTGGTTATGTTTAATATACTCGACCTCAGGATTAAGTAGTTCTTCTTCCTCAACGTGATCCGGCAGGAAGTAGTCAATTAAAATAGCAATCAGCAAGCCGAGAATAAACCCGGCGTACACGACCCATTCAAAATCATTCGGGAAAACTTCTTTCAGCATCTCGCCAGCACTTGGGATTATGTCTACAAACGAGAGAAAAATCATAACACCTGCAGAAAATCCAAGACCTATAGAGAGTGCCTTCATATTATCTTTTTGGGTTACGAAAGCAACTACAGCCCCGATAGCGGTTGCAAGTCCTGCAAAAAGTGTTATTAAAAGTGCTATTCCATAATTTTCCGGCATAGAAATTATCTCCGATTTTATGGTAGCACAAACATTTTTTTTAGACAAAATTAAATGGCGTTACCTTCAAGTATACACTCAATACCGGTAATAGTTTAATGCTGGAGTAGTCTATCAAAGCGAACCAAAATTTTTGTCATCCTGAATTTATTTCAGGATCTTAAAAATTTTGAGTGAGCCTGTCCATATAAAGTTCAGTATCACTTAAGAAAGGCGCTATATTGCATGAATTATTCTTTCACGCCGCCCTGCATAATGTCATTTATAAAATATTTTTTACCGGCGAGGAAAACTCCGATAACAGGAATTGTGCAGATTACGGAACAGGCAAGCAGGTCGCCCCACATGGTTAGTTCTCTGAAACTTCCTTTGAAAATGGCAAGCCCGACAGGCAGAGTGCGCATACTTTCGGAATTTGTAACAATAAGCGGCCACATAAAGCTGTTCCATGTTGTTACGAAAGTGAAAAGTGCAAGTGTAGCCACAGTTGGCAACGCAAGCGGAAGTGCAATTTTAAAGAAGGTTTCAAACAGATTGCATCCATCGATTTTAGCAGCTTCTTCCAGATCTTTCGGAAAACCGAGAAAATACTGGCGCATAAGAAATATTCCGAAGCCGCCGAAAAGCCCCGGCAGTATCAATGCTGAATACGTATCAATCAAATGAAGTTCACGCATAAGGAAAAACAGCGGAATAATGTTTACCTGCGGAGGAACAAGCATTGTTATGAGAATAATTAAAAAGATAGCATTTTTGTATTTGAAATTAAACCTTGCAAACGCGTAACCTGCGAGGGCGGCAAAAATGACCTGTCCGGCAGTCGTAACGGAAGCTACAATCAGACTATTCAAAAAGTATCTGCAGAGTGGAATTTGTGTAAAAACGTTTTTGTAATTATCAAGTGTGAAGCCTGAGTAAAACACTCTGCCTGCCTGTGAAAAGATAGCATCATCATTCACAAAGGAAAGGTTAATCATTGCAAAAAAAGGGTACAGCATACTTATTGCAATGAGGATTAAAATAAAATATCCTAAAACCATCCGCCATTTTTTCATAGGATAATTATATAACAAACATTGAATAAGTTACCATATTCCTCCCCCTGCTGTGGAGGGTGCCGTAGGCGGGAGAGGGGGCAGTGAGTTATAGGCAGGACGAATTTACAAATTCGGGTGAGGGTAAACCCTCCGGCGCATTCGCGCCACCTCCCTTACAAAGGGAGCAAAAGTAATGACGGTCGGATTTACTAATCCGACCGTCATTACTGCGCATTGAATTCAGAGTTGTGTGAGTCGGCAAAAAAAAGCGGAAGTCATAGCCTCCGCAGATTATAACAAAAAGATAAATTGTATTTGAGTCTCCGGCATTAAATGTTTGCCTTTCGCTCACTTCCGGATTATTCGGGTTGTCGGGAAACTCAACGTTTTTCGCCGCCTTACGGGCTCGCTGCGTTCCGCCCTGACGAAAATCCGGCTAATTTCCTGCGCCGTAGAGAACAGCTTCACCAGCTCTAGTAGCAGGAAGAATTGTCTGATCGTACATAACTACAGGATAAATATCTGTAGGGTTTGATACTTTACAATCCTCACCTCCGGCATTCCAAGCTTTACCGTCACAGTTAACGACTTTGTTCGGGTTCTTTTCACCGTTAACATCGATTACACCGTAGCATTTATCTTCAGTAGTAGTGGCGTTGCCTTCAGTACAGTTGGATCCATTTTTCGGGAATGTAAATACAATACCATCGTTAAAGAACAACGTGTAGTTGCCTGATCCCTTACTTCCGAATTGGGCCGTTCCAGATTCCCAGCCTGTATCGTCTGTGGCACCGCTAGAAGTTTTAACAACGTTCATACGGTTGTTGAACAGGTTATACAAAGAAGCTGAAGAACCATTTGTAGCAGTTCCATCTGTTACAGTAGCCTGAGACATATCATAGTCATCAAGTGCTACGTTCAAAACTACAGCCTGTGAAAGTACTGACAATGCTTTTTTATAAGCAGTTTTGTACTGAGCACCGTTTGTTGAGTTCATCAATGTAGGCATTGTCATGGCAGCTACAACGCCGATAATACCGAGTGTAATCAACACTTCTGCAAGAGTAAAACCAAATCGTTTTGTCATAATTCTTTTCACCTTTCTCTTAATTTAACTATGTACAAATATCTTCCAACCCCTCAGTTAGTGTTCAAAGATAGCCTTTTCAGGCTTAACTAAAAGAGTGTTATTTTACAAAAGTATTTGTTATACACTTATTTTAAACTATAACTAAGTGATTGTCAAGTGGTTTTAATAGATTGTTACTTAATTGTTAGCTAAAGTGCGTAATATTCTCGCTTATTTTTCGCGGGTGGAGTGTGTAAAATATATATCATTATGGATAATAAAAAACTTTTAGGCAGACGAATAAAAGAAATCCGTAAAAATAATGGCTACACACAGGAGCAGCTTTCAGAGCTTATAGGGATAGAAACATCTTCTCTGAGCGGAGTTGAATCAGGACGCTTTTTCCCTTCGCTGCATGTGCTTGAAAAAATGGCGAATGTTCTTCATATACAGCTTGCTGATTTCTTTAATTTTTTCACTGTTGATATACCAGACAATCTTGATGATGAAATCTCCGATATAATTTCTTCTCAGGATTCTAATAACAAAAAAATTATATATAAATTGTTGAAAGCTGGTTTTTCTAAAATATAATCCCCCTTTTATCCCTTGTAAAAATTTTTTTCTTATGCTACCATCTGTTTGTTATAGTATATAGATTAGGGAAGAAGGGGTAAATATTATGGTTTGCACTTTAGAGAAAAAAGCGACTAAATCAATTCAAAAAGCATTAAAAGTTCTGGGTAAAAAGAATTTTGCTCTAATAATGCACAGCGGAAGTTTTCCTGCTGCAGAAGGTGAAAATACCGGTTTCGGTACAATTAATTCCAACGGCGGGAAAGAAATTATTGATTTTGCATCAGGTATATTTAACTGTATTCAGCTCGGGCCTGCCGGCAAAACAAAAAGCTGTGATTCTTCCCCTTATACCGGAACAATTTTTTCCGGAAATCCGCTTTTCGTTGACCTCAAACAGTTAACAGAAAAAGAATGGGATAATATTCTGTCTGAACAAACTTACAACGAAATTGTTGAAGGTAATCCTAATAAAAATACTAATAAAACTGCTTATTCCTATATTTATTTCAAACAGGGCGAGGCTCTAAGAGAAGCCTGGAATAATTTTAAAGCTAAAGATGACAAAAAGCTTGTGAAAGAGTTTGAACATTTCAAGAGAGAAAATGACTTCTGGCTCGATAAAGACAGCCTCTACGAAGCACTTTCAATTGAACATGGAAATGATTACTGGCCGTTGTGGGACAGAGAAATGGATAAAAACCTCTTTAACCCTAAGTCTATTGAAGAAGGTCTTGAATACGGCAAACGTATAGAAGAAATCTCCAAAAAATACGCTGATGAAATAGATTTCTACAAGTTTGTACAGTTTGTTCTGGATAAACAAAATAAGAAAACTCTGGAATACGCTAAGAAAAAAGATATTAAAATGATTGCAGACCGTCAGGTAGCTTTCTCGGACAGAGATACCTGGGCTTACCAGTCCTTGTTCCTTGATGGCTGGATGCTCGGATGCCCTCCGGATTACTTCTCAAAAGACGGTCAGGCATGGGGCTTTCCTGCAATGAACCCTGAAAAACTTTATAAAGCTGACGGCTCTCTTGATGAAGGCGGCAAGCTGATGAAAAATCTTTACAAAAAAATGTTCAGGGAAAATCCGGGCGGTGTGAGAATTGACCATATTGTAGGGCTTATTGACCCTTGGGTTTACAAAGCAGGCAAAAAACCGAAAATCGAACAGGGCGCGGGAAGATTATTCTCCTCTCCTGAACATCCGGAACTTTCTAAATTCGCTATTGCAACAATGGAGGATCTTGACTTAACTCTTGAGGCTGACAAAGAAAAAAGAGTTAAGACACTCTCAAAAGAACAAATCAGAAAGTACGGCAGACTTATTGAGAAAATTGTTATTGCCGCAGCCGAAGAAGAAGGTCTTGATAAAGACGCAATTGTCTGCGAGGATTTGGGTACTCTGACAAATCCGGTTGCTGCGGTTATGGAAGAGTACGGGCTGCAGGGTATGAAGCTTACACAGTTTGTTGTTCCTGAAAAGCCGGAACACCCTTACAGATGTAAAAATATTACTGAAAAAACATGGGCTATGGTCGGCACTCACGATAACGAACCGATTAAAATGTGGGCAGATTCAATGATTAATACTCATGAAGGCTACCTGCATGCAAAAAATCTTGTTGAAGATTTGGATTTCCCTGAGTGGGAAGATAAGGACGCTTTGATTGTTGAATTAACTAAAAATGCTGAACTCCTTGCTCAGACAAAGCTTGTTGAAATTTTTGCTTCAAAAGCTGAAAATATCCAGATATTCTTTACAGATTTCTTCAATATCTACGATGTCTACAACAGACCTGGAACATCAGGCGATGAAAACTGGAGCCTTAGACTTCCGGATAATTTTAAAGACCTGAATGCAATAAATCTTGCCAAAATTCTTAAACTTGCTATAATAGCTAGAGGGAAAGAGTTTGCGGATAAAAACAGCAAACTTATTGAAGAATTGGGTGAAGTATAGAGTTTATGAAGAAACTGTTTTTAACATTGATTATATTAATTTCAGCCGTAAATATAACCTTTGCGGCTGAAATTTCTAACGAAGCAAAGCTTCAGTATAATCAGGGGGTTGACTATTACCGACTCGGACAGTATGACAAGGCCATGGCTGCTTTTCGTCAGGCTATTGCAATTGAACCGAATTATATTGATGCGTATTACAATCTCGGAACAATCCTTGAATTTATAAAACAGGACGAAGCTGCGCTGGTGGTGTTTAAGCAGATAATAGTCAGAAACCCTAATGATTATGATGCTGTTTATAAAGCGGCTGTTTTGAGCCAGAAACTCGGACAGACAGATAAGGCAAAAGAGTATCTGTCGCTTATACCGCCTACAGCAGTTGTTGCTGACAAGGCCCAGTCGCTTGCAAATTCTATGAAAACAGACCTTCAGACAATCAAAAAAGAGCAGCAGGATAAAATTAATAAATCAAAAACTATTACGCAGACTAACGGGGTTTACCAGAATCTTGCAAGCCCGACCGGCATGACGACAGACAGCAACGGAAACCTTTATATTGCAGGATTTTCGGATAATTCAATCCTGAAAATTTCACCGGACGGAACTAAAAAGCTTTTTGCAAAAGATGCAAGGATTAACGGCCCTATCGGGCTTGAGTGTGATTCTGCCGGAAACCTTTATGTCGCAAACTATAACGGGGATAATGTCCTGAAAATTTCAAACAAAGGCGCAATTTCCGTTCTAATCGGCAATGTTAAAAAGCCTTACTGCCTTCATATTGCAGGAAACCTGCTTTTCATTTCTTCTCAGGGAACAAATTCCGTTATCAGATATAAACTCTAAATATCGACGTCTTTCATCATATCAATAAGGGTGCTGATTGTAGTGTCCATGCTTACAATATCGGAAGTCCTCTGTTGTAAAAACGCGTTAATTTTAGGGTTCATCTCAATTGCAATGTCAAGTTTCGGGTTGGAACCCGGCTGGTACATTCCGACATCAATTAAGTCTTTGTTTTCTCTGTATAAAGCAAGAAGCTGGCGCATCTTGCCGGCAGCAGCTTTATGTTCCGGTGTTGCAATTGCGGACATAAGCCTTGAAATACTTCCAAGTACGTCAATCGCTGGATAATGGTTCATCTCGGCAACTTTTCTTGATAAGAAAATGTGACCGTCAACAATACCGCGCACAATATCAACAATAGGATCCGAGATGTCGTCGCCTTCCATTAAAACCGTATAAAGAGCGGTGATAGAGCCTTTAGGACTGTTTCCAGCTCTTTCCAGAACTTTTTGAAGCCAAGAAAAAATTGATGGCGGATACCCTTTCATTGTAGGCGGTTCACCGAGTGAGAGGCCTACTTCACGTCCTGCCATGGCGCAGCGGGTTACTGTATCTGTCATAAGGAAAACTTTTTTGCCCTGATCTCTAAAGTATTCACATACAGCAGTTGCGGCAAGCAGTGCTTTTTGACGAATCAACGGAGGCTGGTCGCCGGTAGAGCAGACAAGTACGGATTTTGCCATACCTTTTTCTCCGAGTGCGTCCTCAACAAATTCTTTAACTTCGCGACCGCGTTCTCCGATTAGAGCAACAACGTTAACATCGGCATCAGAGTTTCGTGCAATCATACCGAGAAGGGTACTTTTACCGACGCCGGAGCCTGCAAAAAGTCCAAGACGCTGGCCGCAGCCCATAGTCATGCAGCTGTCAATTGCGCGAACTCCCGTTGAAAACATTTCTGTGATAATAGGTCTTTCAAACGGACCCGGAGGAGGGCCTTCAATGGAGCGCCATGAGGCACCTGTTGTATCAAGAGGTTTCCCGTCAATGGGTTCGCCCATTGGGTTAATCAGTCTGCCGAGAAGGAAATCCCCGACAGGAATAATAATCGGTTGACCTGTACTTGTCACAAGACTTCCCTGCCCTATGCCTTCACCGTCGTAGAGCAGAAGCAACTGGGCAACATCTCCTTTAAAAGCCTGAACTTCGGCGGGTTTTTTCCTGCCGTCTGCGGTTTCAATGTAGCATAAATCACCGATTTTTAAGCCGGGAAGTTTAACTTCAACAGTAAGCCCGAGTAGTTTGGAAACAGTTCCTTTAAACTTAAACAACTGGGTGGCGTCCAGTTTTGCTTTAACTTTATTTCTGAGTTCAGTGATGTTGGAGGTGTCAATTTCATTCATAATTGAATTATATGGTTAACAGGGCAATTAAGCAAATTTTTTACATAAAATATGTTATCGGAAGGAGAGAGGAGTTATCCAACTTCTTTTTTACGTTCACTTTTTCTTTTTTTGTTGCGAAGAAAAAAGAAAAAGTGAACCGAAAAAGAAAAACACGCAAAAGAAACAGCAATGCTAGCGCATTGCAAGATAGAATGGCTGTTGTGAAAAGCAAAGCTTTTCACCTCTCTTGCTCGCTATCGCGGCAGAGCCGCACGCTCGCATTAAAACCGACCTGCGGTCGGTCGCCGAACGTGCACGAAGTGCGATAGTGAGACCAAAAAGGTTAAATGCGTCAGCATTTAACTCAATCCATTCGGTCTTTGCGCTGCGTAGCAGCGCTGTAAACAAGCGTGTTTTTCTATCTTAGCCGATTTTCTTTGCGTGTTTGTAGCCGTTAAACGGGCAAGCATACACATTGTGTATGCTTATGCACTCTGGCGGCAATACGCTTTGCGTAGCAACAAAAAGAAAGAATATCCGGTGCGGGGTTTGGGGCTGCACAAGCCCCGATTATAAACCCCTTCCGATACATATATTATGTAGAAATATTAAAATTATACTTGCGTGACTTGTGTCTTTGTGATTTGATAAAATCGGAACGGGCAATTCCTCTTTAGCCTTGTTCAAGGGCTGGCATTCAAGGCGCGGCTGCATTGTCTGAAAGTCCGCAGGTTATATCTAAAAATAAAGAAGGAAAAACAAAATGTTAAAAATTAGATTAAAAAGAATGGGTGCAAAAAAGAACCCTTCATACAGAATTGTTGTTATTAATTCCACAACAAAAAGAGAAGGCAAGCCAATTCAGGAATTAGGCTACTATAACCCGAAAACTAAAGTTATGAAATTAGACCTCACAACAGCACAGGATTGGGTTAAAAAAGGTGCCCAGCCGACAGAAACAGTTGCTTACCTTATGAAAAACTGTAACGCAGACGGTACTTTGAATTACCAGAAAAAAGAAACAGTTAAGCTTTCTAAAAAGGCTCAGGCAAAAGCTGCTGCTGAAGCCGAAGCAAAAGCTAAGGCTGAAGAAGAAGCTAAAGCAGCTGCAGAAGCTGCCGCATCTGCTCCGGCAGAAGAAGCTCCGACTGAAGCATAAGTATAAGATTTATACAAATGAAAAAGACCTGACATTAAGTCAGGTCTTTTTCTATAATCCTTATATAAAACTATGTTGAACCGTCAAATATTCTTAGGGTAGAAAGTATTTTGGGCACGGCTATTATTAATCATGTCACCTGCATTAACTCTTGCAACATTTTCTTTTGATTCTTGAATTGAGCCGTCAGGCATTTCTCTGTTATAGGTAGAAATTTTATCATGATCAGCCGGGTCTTTAAAAATAATTCCTTTGGGCTCACGACGTGCCTGAACAGACGTAAATTCACATCCCATAAGTCTGTATGTATCATCTTTTTCAGTATCCTTGATTACAGCGTCGCTCAATCCGTAGAAATTAACTGAACCGTCATCTTGAATGTCAACAGCAGCTTTTCTTTCTGCATTCTGCTGCTCATAAGTCACTTTAGTCCCGTCTTTCAGGGTTACAGTGTATTCTTTGTACTGTTCCCAGGTACCTTTATCATTTGTTCTTTCTTTTGTTTTAACCTCTTGTTTTGCAACTTCAGTTTTTGAGAAGCTTACACCTCCGATATTAAGCGGTTCTGCCATAATAATCTCCTTTCTTTTCTTATATCACTCGTGTAATTGCAATTAACATCTCATATTTCTATAAAAACATTTAGTGAATAAAAATTGCCAATTAGAGGAAATTAAATTTCTTGTTTATGTATAAAATAAGATATAATAATACTTTATCAGCTTTACAACTCTTAATACAATGTTGCGATTTATGGTATTTAATCTCTTATATATGTTCTTATAAGCTATTTTTTATCGTTCTGAAATTTAAAAGTATCTTTTAGAATGAAACAGAGGTTAAGTTTCGTGAATATAAAAAAGCAGTTAGGTCTAAAAATAAAACGACTGCGTCAGAAACGTGGCATGACGCAGGAACAGCTTGCGGAAAAAATTGATATAGCAACACGAACACTTTGCGGGATTGAAAACGGTGAAAATTTTATGACAGCAGATACGCTTGAGAAAATTTTTGAAGTATTGAATATTTCAGCAGGTGAACTTTTTGCATTTGATCATTTAAAGCCTCAGGAAGAATTAATCAGGGAAATAATTCAGGATTTGCACAAAATTAAAAACAGGGAAAAAGTAGAAACAATATACAAACTTGTAAAGGCTGTGTTAGCAGAATAATTTGTCTGGCATAATAGATGCAAAAGGCAGAGCCAGTTGATTTAACATAAAAAACGCTTTTTAAAAGCGTTTTTTATTTATCTCTGAATTTGCTGATTTCTTCAAAATAGTGTTCCAGTGCAACATATCCGCGGTAAATTTCATTTGAAATAGTTACATAACTGTTTGCGTCAATGAATTTTAATTCCTTTGTGCGGATTTCCATAATAGCGTCCGCATCTGTTTTGAGTTTTTCGTCATTTGAGGCAGACCATTTTTGAAGAAGTGCAAGTTCTTCATACATCTGCTTCATTGTAGTGTATTCAAGGGTATTAAAGTCATATTTTGCAAGCAGCTGTTTTTCAGCGGCGGTAATTCTGCTCTGGACAGCCTGAAACTGGAAAATCCGTTTGATAATCATATAATTATCAGCAAGTTTTTTGTGAGAATACGGAATAGTATTTTTAGCCAGAAGCGCTGCGTAAGAGCGGGATGTAAATACTTCATCCTCTTTTGAAAAAGCGCTTTTTTTAGTTAAATCAAAATTAGACTTTGCTGTAGTAATTTCTTCTATCATGGTACCCCCGTAGATAGGTTAATAATAGAATAAGAAAATGTATTTGTCATGTAAAACAGGCAAACTTTTAACATATTGTAATTATTGACCAAAGTCGCCTCCTACCTGATAATCTGTGTACTGCAGGGATTCATCAGTTAAAACGGTATCAATTTTTGTTATATAATTGCTGATTTTTTTAGGGCCGATTATGAAGAAAAACACATCGGCTCCCAGCTGGTTAGGCGCTTTTATTCCGTTTGCGTCAATCATTAATACTCCGCATTGTTTTGAGTAAGATGCTACTGTTTCGTAGCCGCCTTTTCCGTCGGAAATCCAGTTTCCGTCAGCATCTGTTTTTTTGTTATTAAAAATTCTGCCGCATTCTGAATCTCCCCCGACGTAAGGATTTATCCCGACAACTGAGCCGTCCGAGAGTATTCCTCTGTAAAAAGATGTAGCGTTATATGAACCATTTTTCCCTTTGCCGTCATTTTTTACGGAAGGGTATTTGAAAGTTGATACGGTACATCCTTTTTTCCCTCTGTCACATATTTGTAGAGTTTTGAATTTTGATAAAAACAGATTTGCGTTTTCTTTTTCGGTTTTATCCTGCAGAAATACTCCTGTGTAGTCGGAAGCGCCCATTTCGTACTTAAGCTTGTCCAGAGCACTAAGTATAGTTGCATAAGTTTTTTTAGTCTGTGTAATCATGACTTTATCCTTGTACTTTCCGACAAGACCGGGAATGGTCATCGCGGCAACAACGCCGATAATCCCGAGGGTAATTAAGACTTCCGCGAGGGTGAAACCGGATTTTCGGGAGGGCCGCCGTGTGAGCGATAGCGAATTTACAAATTCGGGAGAGGGTATAGCGCCCGCAATGGAAAAAGATTTGAAAAAATCAACGCGCTTAATATATTCTCGAATTGTCCGCCGGAAATTCTTGTCCTGAGCGGAAGTAAATCTACCCCCCCCCCCCTGAGAGTTTTGAAGCTATAGTTGTGTTTTGCATAAATATCTCCTTTCTTTTATTATATTAATTATTATAAATGATTTTTTAGAAATTGCAATATAATGCAATATAATTTGCGTGTGGCATATTTTTATGCTAACCTTTTAACAGAAATAAGATTAAGTCGCCGCTATTGGCTTAACCCCCCGCGGCAGAAGAGTTAGGGAGAAAAATATAAGTATGAAAGAAAGTTATTTTGCTCAGGAAATAGAAAAGAAGTGGCAGAAAGTATGGGAAGAAACAGGAGCTTTTAAGACGCCTGACGAGAGCGATAAGCCGAAATATTACGCGCTTTCTATGTTTCCGTATCCATCCGGCAAGCTTCACATGGGGCACGTCAGAAACTATACAATTACAGATGTAATCGCAAGATTTAAAAAGGCTCAGGGGTATAATGTTCTTCATCCGATGGGATGGGACAGTTTCGGGCTTCCTGCAGAAAATGCCGCAATGAAACACGGCGCGGATCCTGAAAAATGGACTGTGGAAAATATCGCTTATATGACTAAACAATTAAAAATGCTTGGGCTTTCTTACGATTGGGATAGAGAAGTTACCACCTGCAAGCCGGATTATTACAAATGGACGCAGTGGCTGTTTTTGCAATTATATAAAAAAGGGCTTGTCTATAAGAAAGAGGCTGCCGTAAACTGGTGCGACGAATGCGGGACAGTTCTTGCAAACGAGCAGGTAATCGACGGCAAATGCTGGAGATGTGACCACGAAGTTGAGAAAAAATATTTATCCCAGTGGTTTGTAAAAATTACTGATTACGCGGAAGTTCTGCTGGATGATTTAGATAAGCTTACGGGCTGGGGCGATAACGTTAAAACTATGCAGGCTAACTGGATTGGAAAATCTCAGGGCGCAATTTTCAGATTCCCGGTTGTAGATGCTCCGAATAGTGAGAAAATTGATGTTCCAGTTTATACAACAAGACCTGATACTGTCCACGGTATAACTTACCTTGTTGTAGCACCTGAATATAAGGATATTGAAAAACTTACAACTTCTGAAAATAAAGAAGCTGTTGATGCATACCGCGCAAACGCTCGTAAGATGACAGAAATCGAAAGACTTTCAACAGAACGTGTAAAAACCGGAGTGCCTTTGGGAACTCACTGTAAAAATCCTTTCAACGGCGAAATTTTCCCGCTCTGGACAGCTGATTATGCGCTTGTGGAATACGGAACGGGTGCAGTAATGGCTGTTCCGACACATGATACAAGAGATTTTGATTTCGCTAAAAAATATAATCTGCCAATGAAGGTTGTAATACAAAACCCTGAAAATCCTTCAGATTGTAAGGATGCTGCTTATACAGAGCCGGGTGTTCTGGTAAACTCAGGTGAATTTGACGGTATGAGCAATGAAAAAGCAAAAAAAGCAATTACGGAAAAAGCCGTAAAAGAAGGTTTCGGTGAATTCAAAACCCAATACAGACTCCGTGACTGGTTAATTTCACGCCAAAGATACTGGGGCGCGCCTATTCCTGTGGTATATTGTGAAAAGTGCGGTATTCAACCTGTTCCGGAAGATCAGCTTCCTGTTTTGCTACCGAAAGACGTTGATTTCAGTGTTGTCGGGAAATCCCCGCTTCTCACATCAAAGACATTCCTTGAAACCACCTGTCCTTGCTGCGGCGGAAAAGCAGTCAGAGAAACCGATACAATGGATACATTTATCTGTTCAAGCTGGTATTACCTGCGTTATGCAGATGCAAAGAATGATAAAATGCCTTTTGCAAAAGATAAAGTTAATCACTGGCTGCCTGTTGATCAGTATGTCGGCGGAATTGAGCACGCAATTCTCCACCTTTTGTATTCAAGATTTTTCACAAAAGCTTTGCGTGATTTAGGTTTGCTGGATTTTGATGAACCGTTCAAAAATCTTCTTACACAAGGCATGGTTTTGAAAGATGGTTCTAAGATGTCAAAATCAAAAGGTAACACGGTTGATCCTGACGAAATATTTGAAAATTACGGGGCTGATACCGCAAGATTGTTTATTCTCTCCGATTCACCGCCGGCAAGAGATTTTGACTGGTCAGATGCAGGTGTTGAAGGCTGCTACAAATTCCTGAATAGGGTTTGGCGACTTGTTGCTTCAAATGCGGATGATATTAATTTGAAATACGAATTGAAATTCCCGCTTAAAAAAGAAAATGATGATCTTGTACGTAATGTTCATATCGCGATTAAGGGAATTACAAACGACATTTCAAACGACTTCCAGTTTAATACTGTAATTTCCAAATACCGTGAACTTACCAACGCAATTTACGAATGGCGCGGCAAAAAGTCGCAGCTTGATGCTGAGGATAAATCTGTAATGAGCTTTGCGATTGTGACTTTGCTTAAACTCATGTCGCCGGTTGCGGTTCACCTTACAGAAGAAGCATGGCACGACCTCGGCGCGGAAGGTTCAATCCATGATGAGCCTTGGTGTGAGTGGGATGAAAAACTTGCAAAAGCAAGTTCCATAACTCTTGTTGTTCAAGTTAACGGAAAAGTTAAGGATAAAATCGAGGCTGACGAGGCTTCAACGGAAGATGAACTGAAAGCCTTAGCTATGAACAGCGAAAAGGTAAAAGAATTGACCGAAGGGAAAACAATTGTGAAAACCATTGTAGTTCCGAAAAAACTGGTCAATATCGTTGTTAAGTAATAATATTAAATAACTTTTTTAGAAATTTAAGCAGCCTTGACTCTTGATGTTGAGGCTGTTTTGCTTCATCAATCGGACGGAACATAAGTAAATTATCAGCGTATTCCGGGGCAAGTTTTGTTTGGTTTTTTATACATTTGTCCAGAATACGGTTGATAAAATTATTTGTTGAAGTGTATCCCTGTTTTCTGTAAAAAATGTGGCAGGGGTGTTTGGGAGCATAAATTCTGCTTGCAACAAGAAAAACTTTTCCGCCGCATCCTTTTCGTTCGCTTTCTGCCTGTGCGAACCTTAAAAATGCGCTTCCGTAACCCTGTCTTTTATTTTCTACAATCAGTCGCTCGATTTTTAGCGCATCAACGGTCTTTTCTTCAGGATATATTTCGTTAAGATTTACATCCCTCATTGTTCGGGTAATCATTTCTCCTGCATATTCACCGGTTTCGGTATCTGCCATACGGGATATATCAGCCTTGAAGCTTTTCATTGAAATTAAGTCCAGAAGGTTGACATCCCGTTTTGTGTATATGAGATATTTAGGCATTTTTTCCGGGAAATGTCTTGATAAAATACTTGGGGTTTTAGGTGAGATTATTCTTATCATACAATTATGAAAGTCCCTGAAAAAATTAATTGCCTAATTTTTAATAATTAAATTTACAAATAGTAAAATTACGGATTTTATAGTTTTTCTGTATTATAATAAAAGATGTTAAATACAGATGATTAGGGATAGAGAGTGTTGAAGAAGCAGAAATATTATTTTATAGCAATAGGCGGAGTCGGAATGAGCGGGCTTGCAAAGTATTTGCTGGAAAACGGCTGTGAAGTTGCAGGGTCTGACGTTTGCGACGGGAAATATGTTCAAAAAGTAAAGAAAATGGGAGCAGAAGTTCATATAGGGCACCGTGCGGACAATGTTCCGGAAGATTGTGTTGTGATTGCAAGTACGGCAATCCGTCAGGATAATCCTGAAATGGTAAGAGCAAAAGAACTTGGACTTCCGATTTATCACAGGTCGGATTTATTAGCGGAGATTTCAAGGGAAGGGAAATTCTTCTTAGGGTATTCAGGCACCCACGGAAAAACGACAACCAGCGGACTTTCCGCTTATGTACTGGAAAAAGCTGGATTAAAGCCTTCTTATGTAATAGGCGGCATAATTCCGGAACTGGATACAAACGCACACTGTCAGGACGGGAAGTATTTTGCGGCGGAACTGGATGAGAGCGACGGTACTATTGTTAAATATGTTCCGAATATCGTTGTTATAAATAATCTTGAGGCAGACCACCTTGATTTTTATAAAAACGGACTTCAATCTATTTTAGAAACTTTTGAAGAGTTTATTGCAAAAATGCCGAAGGATGGAGTCGTTCTGGCAAATAATGATTGTGAAGCGACAAGAAAACTTCACAGCCATAAAACTGTTACTTTCGGGCTTTCTGATGGCGCGCATTATCAGGCGAAAAATATTGAGTATAATTCTGAATATACCAAGTTTGATATTTACTATAAGAACGAATTTCTTTCGGATTTAAAAATTATTCTGAAAGGCAGACATAATGTTTATAACTCGCTTGCGGTTCTCGCAAGCCTTCATCAGGCAGGAATAGATTTATCTCTTGTAAAACCGCATTTTGCTACATTTACCGGCATGGGCAGACGCTTCCAGAAGGTCGGCTCGGCAAAAGGTGCAGTTATTTATGATGATTACGCACACCATCCGACCGAAATCAAGGCGGCGCTTTCATCTGCATTAAGTTTTAAAGATAAACACGTTATTGCAGTTTTCCAGCCGCACAGATATACAAGACTTAAAAACCTCTGGAATGAGTTTTTGAACGCTTTTGAAGGGGTTGACAAGGTTGTTGTCACAGATGTTTATGCAGCGTCTGAAGACCCTATTGAGGGAGTAAATTCCTCTGCATTTGAAGCGGATCTTGAGAAAAAAGGCATTCCTTGTGAATACATTTCCGGTGATATGAAAGCTGTTGCAAAAGTCCTTTTTGAAGAACTTAAGCCGGACGATATAGTGATAGGGCTCGGTGCAGGCACAATTACGGCACTCGGAAAAGAGCTGATTGCCTTAGATAAGGAGTTGAGCGAAGTTGCGGGTTGAGGAAGATTTTGAAGTTGCAAAATTGACGAGTTTTAAAACCGGCGGGAAGATAACAAAGGTTTATTTCCCTGAAAGTTCTGCTGATTTTCTTGAAATCACAGAAAAAGAATCTGATTTCAAAGTTTTTGGAAACCTTACAAATACGCTGGTATCTTCTGACGGCTATGATGGTGTTGTCGTAATTACAACAGGCATGAAGAATTTTTCGATTGAAGGTACAAAAGTTACGGCAGAATGCGGCTTGAAAGGGCCAAAACTTTCACAGGCAGCTGCAAAAGAGGGTTTAAGCGGGCTTGAATTTATGGTTGCATTCCCGGGTTCCATCGGCGGAGAAGTCTTTATGAATGCCGGCGCGCACGGTCAGTCGATAAGTGATACTCTTATGCAAGTTACCTGCTGGTCGCGGGATAGAGGTGTTTTCCAGTTATCAAAAGAGGAAATGGAGTTTTCATACAGAACCTCAATCTGCCAGAAGGAAGATTTCATCATTTTGTCCGCGGAATTTAACTTAAAACCCGCGCCGGAAGAAGAAATAAATGCTAAAATGAAAGAAAATCTGGATTTCAGGCATTCAAAGCAGCCGTCGCTTGCGCTGCCGAATTGCGGAAGCGTGTTCAGGAATCCTGAAGGGGATTCCGCAGGGCGCCTTTTGGAAGCGTCGGGCGCAAAGAATATCGCAGTCGGCGGGGCTCACGTTTATGAAAAACACGCGAATTTTATAATTAATGATAAAGCAGGAACTTCCCTTGATATTCTGCAAATTATGTACAAGATGTACAATGGAGTAAAAGAGAAGTTCGGAATTGAATTAAAACCCGAGGTCAGATACCTTGGAGGAAATAATGAAAAAGAGGTTGAAATATGCAGAAAATTAAAAATGATAAAATAAAAAAAGATGCAAAAATCGCTGTATTATGCGGCGGAATGTCCTCAGAAGCCGAGGTTTCAATGCGTTCCGGCAAAGGTTGCTATGATGCTTTAAAGCGGTTCGGGTTTGAGAATGCAGAACTCGTTGTAGTTGACAAAAATATTGCAGAAACTCTTAAAAAAGGCAATTATGACTACGCCTTCAACGCGCTTCACGGAAAATACGGCGAGGACGGTTGTATTCAGGGAATTCTTGAAATTTTGCAAATTCCTTATACCGGCTGCGGCGTTATGGCAAGTTCTCTTTGTATGAATAAAGAATTCACAAAAAGAATCCTCTCAACCTGTCCTGATATTCCTATGGCAAAATCAGCCTTTGTCCGCAAAGGCGAAGATGTTATGGAAAAAACAAAGGATTTAAAATATCCTCTTTTTACAAAACCTGTATGTGAAGGTTCAAGCTTCGGGATGACAAAGGTTGATAAACCGGAGGATTTAGCGGCCGCTTACGAACTTGCTGCAAAATACAATGATGATGTTTTAGTTGAAGAATTCATTGATGGATTTTTTGTAACCGTAGGTGTTCTGGAGTGTGAAGGCGAACCTTTTGCAACAGAAATTCTTGAAATCAGACCGAAAAACGAATGGTACGATTTTGAAGCAAAATATAAAAGCGGAATGTCTGACTTTATAGTTCCGGCAAGGCTTCCTGAGGATGTCACAAAACATGTAAAAGAAATTGCTGTAAAAGCGTTTGAAACTGCAGGCTGCCGCGGAGTTTCAAGAATTGACTTTATGATGAAGGATAATATTCCATACCTTCTTGAAATCAATACAAGTCCGGGAATGACCGCAGTCAGCGATTTGCCGGCGCAGGCTGCCGCTATGGGTATAGATTATGACCATCTGGTGCTTAATATATTAAATAGTGCCGGACTAAATAAATAAGGAAACTAATGGAAGAAGATTTTGAGCAAAATCAGGAAGAAGAAATAATCGATCCGAAAAGACTGGTTAAAACAGTTCGGAAAAAGCGTGAAATCAGGAGAGTCAGAAGAACGCAAGGGGTTTTTCGCCGCTTTTTCCGTTTTGTTGTAACAGTTGTGCTTCTTATGGGTTTTGTTTATATTTCGAAAATGCCCCAGTGGTATCTTGATAAACGTGTGTTTACAACTACCGGCAGTAATTCCGTTGTAATATATAATAATAATATTGTAAAATCTTATAGAATTCTTGCACTCCTGAAAGCGAGTGAAGTTCCGAATGTTCCTATTTATATGGCAAATACCTCGGCTATTGAAAAGCAGATAAAGAGTCTTGCGCCGGTTGAGGATGTTTATATAAGAAGGTACGCTTTTCCGGCAAGGCTTCAGATAATTCTGAAAGAACGGGTTCCTGTGCTGACAATTTCTCCTGATGTCAAAGTTCCTCCTGTTGCGGCATTCACAAAGGACGGCAAGATTATCGGGAAAGAGTTTCTGCCGTTAGATAAAAAGTTCAAGACTATTCTTGTGCTTTCGTACGGCAACAAGGGCGATGATTACACAAAATGGAACGCAAAGAAAGTCCAGCAGATAGAAAAAATTGTAAAATACGTTGAAACTTATTCAAAGGAGCCTGTAGAGTATATAGACTTCCGCAATCCTAATGATGTGTATGTTAAAATAAAAACGGTTCCAATCAGAATAGGCAAGATTGATGAAAATGTTTTTAAACGGATTGAGCGTATCCCGTCAATTCTTCCGCAGGTAAAACTCGTGGATTCAAAGGTAAAATACCTTGATTTAAGCTGGGAAAAAGTAAATTATCTGAAACTTGAATAAGTGTATCTAATACTTTCTAACCATTGACAAAATTTGAAACATAATATAAAATAAATATATATGGAATTGACGGTTTTGGTGGATAACAATACTCATGCTGGAAATTGTCTAATTTCTGAACATGGGCTATCATTTTTTATTGAAGAGTATGATTTGAAACTTCTTTTTGATTGCGGCTCCAGTGATGCTTTTATAAAAAATGCTTATAAAATGGACATTGATTTATCATTGGTTACGCATATAGTGCTTTCTCACAGCCATATAGACCATATTGGCGGGTTTTTAAGACTGCAGTCATTGTATCAGAAGTTTAAGTATGTTGGTATTGATTTCAATTCAAAGGACGTAATAGCTCATCCTGATGTGTTCAAGCAGAGTGAAAGCAATATTCTTGATAATGAGAGTTACCATCTTTCAAAAGATGAGATGGACAAGTTTTTTAATCTTATTTTGACAACAAAGCCGATGTCTATTACGCCTAAATTGATGTATCTTGGCGAAATCCCTGTTCCTGATGTTGTGAAGATGGATTATGCACCTGATGAAACAGCACTTGCTTATAAATCAGAGGACGGGCTTGTTATAATTTCCGGCTGTTCCCATAGCGGAGTGGAAAATATTATAGAGCACGCAAAGTATGTTACAGGCGAAAGCCGTGTGAATACTCTTATCGGCGGACTTTATCTTATAAATAGAAGCGAGGAAGAAATTAACAGACTCGGGGAATACCTTCGGGATCAAAGCGTTCAGCGTATATTCCCATGCCATTGTACAGATTTAGAGGCCAAAATTATTCTTTCAAAATACGTAAAAATTGAGGATGTCAGCACCGGACAGAAATACAGATGGGAATAAAAAAGCCCGCATTTTGCAGGCTTTACTTCGGTAGATTTTTGAAAAAATCTTTGTTTGTTAAAGCTTTGTATGTGCAGCCAAAACCGTTGTATATATTTGTTGATGTTTTGGAGCAAAAATCATCATTTTCTGAATAATAGTCAGTGGATGGTGCTCCCATTGGTCGTAACGCTCCATTTTTATCTATTTGAAAGACAAACACATCTTGACCGAATCTGTTCGGTCTATTATTATATCCATTAACATCAACAGAGAGATATAAGCTGCTGCTGTTGACGGTATTCTCTATGAGAATAAGTATTCCGTCATTTACCAGGAATTGACCGTCATCCATATAAGTCATGTATGCTTTTTGCCCGTTATACGTTTTATAAATATCTGCATTACGTCTGTCTTCGTCTACATAGCTGTTATTAGGTACACATGCTTTTGCGGCATTCTCACTGCTTCCAGAGCCTGTACCGCATGCTTTAGCATTTGTAAAATAAGGCATAAGCGTTTTATATAGACTTTGTGAAGCTGTTGTGCTATCAGCTTTAATCCGTTCTCCGTTTTTAGCATAATACAGGTCAAGCGCCTGACTTAATACGGAATATGCCTTTTTTAATCCGGTTTGTAATTCCGTGTTTCGATGGTTTTGAACCAATGTCGGCAGTGTCATAGCAGCGACCACACCGATAATTCCGAGGGTAATTAAGACCTCAGCCAGAGTGAAAGCGGATTTTCGGAAGGGCGCCGAGTGAGTGATAGCGAATTTACAAATTCGGGAGAGTGTATAGCGCCCGCAATGGAAAAAGATTTAAAAAAATCTCCGCGCTTAATATTTTCTAAAAAAGTGTGCCAGAACCCCTTGTCCTGAGCGGAAGTAAATTTACCCCCCCCCCCTTCTGAGTTTTGAAGCTATAACTGTGTTTTGCATAAATATCTCCTTTCTTATGTATATTATTATACATTATTTAATAATTTCTTGCAATTATTATTTTTGTGGTGTAGTATAATTTTACGGAAATTTTAAGGCTTTGGTATGCCTGAAATTTCTAAGTAACTACTTAACTGAAAAGGAGAAGAAAATGCCAAAAATGAAAACACACAGAGCCGCTGCAAAACGCTATAAAGTTACTGCAACCGGCAAAATCATGAAACGACATGCAGGTATAGGCCACTTGCTCCAGCACAAGTCTGAATCAAGAAAACGTAAGATTTTCAAGATGGTGACTTTGTCAGACGCACACTTAAAACTGGTATCTCACGAGTTACCATACAAGAAGTATTCAAGATAGGAGCGTGAAAAATGAGAGTAAAACGTGGTAATGTAAGTCGTAACAGACACAAAAAAATATTAAAACTTGCTAAAGGCTTTATCGGTGCAAGAAGCAGAATTTTTAAAGTTGCTAATACTGCCGTTATGAAAGCATTGAAATATGCTTACAGGGACAGACGCACTACAAAACGTAATATGAGAAGATTATGGATTGTAAGAATTAATGCAGCTGTCAGAGAACGCGGCATGAGCTATTCAAGATTCGTTAATGCCTGCAAAAAAGCAAATATTATGGTTAACAGAAAAATGCTTGCAGAACTTGCAGTTAATGATAAAGAAGCCTTTGATGTAGTTTTTGAAGCTGCACAGGCTGCTAAATAGTAAAGTTAATCTTTTTGTCAAATATAAGGGCGCTATGAATTATTCAAAGCGCCCTTTATTCATGCGCATTTTAACTATTATATTAAGTATTGTTAAGCAACATGCAAGCCATGATTAAAGTTTTTTCACCGGAAAGCCGTAAATAAAAACATAAGGGAAAAAACGAAAGGGAACATGCTATGGGAATGGC
>CALVBB010000011.1 GCA_944325705.1 Candidatus Gastranaerophilales bacterium | reverse complement strand
GGCGGGACTTGAACCCGCACGGATCTCTCCACACGCCCCTCAAACGTGCGCGTATACCATTCCGCCACTACGACATAGTATTAAAAAAATAATATTCAATTTTCAAAGGTTTTTAGCTTGTCTTCGCGGCGGATGTTCACTCTAGGTGAACCCTCTCGGAAAACAATTAAGAATTGTTTTCCTGCGGCACAGTGCCACTACGACATAGTATTAAAAATATAATATTCAATTTTCAAAGGTTTTGTCATGGCTGACTATTATACATTATCACAAAAATAATTATTTTCAAAGTCTTATTTCAGAATTTTATATTTTAATTTTGCACACATCATTTTTGTTTTTAATGTGTAGTAATTGTCCTGGATTGATGGCGTAAAATATTTCCACCAGCCGTCAGGATAATCTTTCTTTAAATGTTCAAGCATTTTTATATATGCGCTATAATAGTCGGCTTTAAGAGTTTTATCAAATTTACCGAGCCAGGAGGTTGCTTTGGCAAAATATTTATCTATAAAAATGTCTTTGTATTCGTCTATTTTGCCGAGTTTAACCAAGAGTTCCTCGATTCCTTCAATTACAAAAATCGGCGAAAAACTTTTACGTTTCTTTTCTGTCATTGCGGAATTAGGACGATTTTTTCTGTAACAGTATAAACATTCATCAAGCACCGCTATTCTTTCTGCGGTAATCATTGCATGAAAGAATGGTAGCTGATCCTGTCCGACAGGAATTGTCTGGAATTGTATATTATTTTTTTTCAAAAATTCATGTTTGTATAATTTTGTCCAAGTTGTGGACGGGAATTTAAAGATGTCCTCTTTTACATCTTTGTAAGAAAATACTTTGTTCAGATATTTTTTAGGCAGGTATCTTAAGCTGTAACCGCCTTTTGTAATATGCTCTTTTCCGTTAGTTACTCTGCAGGAATAGCCACCAAAAATCAGTATATCAAGATTTTCACTTCTTGCTTTTTCATAAATTTTTGAAAGTACTCCTGAATTTTGAAGCCAGTCATCAGGATCTACAAAGTAAATGTATTCGCCCTGTGCAAGTTTAAGCCCGGCATTACGAGCAATTCCAACACCTTCATTCTTTTTGTTTATAATAGTGAACCTGTTGTCAGATGAAGCGTATTTGTTTAACAAATCAAGAGAGTTATCTGTAGAACCGTCATTAATGCAGATAATTTCTATGTCGGACAGCGTCTGCGATAAAATGCTTTCCATACATTTGTCCAGATATTTTTCAACATTATAACAAGGTATAATAATGGATATTTTAGGCATCATCACTCTCCGGAAAAATTATAACATAAAAATTTAATTTAGAATAAAACCAGCTGTTTATCTTTATCGCAGGTAGTCTTATTATAGATTTTTACAGTTTTGGTGTAATTGTAAATCAGCGCTTCTGTTATCGCGTTGCGGTTTCTCTCCTGTCCTCCGACAAAATAAAAATGTTCTATTTCTTTAATATTAAAATCTTTCCAGATTTTTTCAATGTATGTATTTTCTCTGAAGCTGTTTCCAACCCAGGTGGATAAAATAAATTGTGCTTCTGTGTTTTTTAATAATTGGTACAGACTATTTTCGTTTTCAGCGTTCCAGTCGTTATAATAACTTGAATGTCTGTCTATATACGGCGGATCACAGTAAAGAAAGTCGTCTTTGCCGGCGATTTCAATCAAATTTTCATAAGATGTATTTACAAAACTATACTGTTTTGTCTGAATTATCTGCTGTACATTTTTAACCTGATTAATAATTTTTGTTATGTAAGCTTGAGCAAAACGGTTTGGTTTTTTGCAAAACGGAACATTAAATTCTCCCTTGCTGTTAAACCTCATCATTCCGTTAAAGCAGGCTCTGTTTAAGAATATAAAATCATAGGAATCAGGGTTTTTATTAAATCTGTTCCGGACTTCCTTGTAATAATCATCTGCACCTTCAAGAAGTTTCACCGCCTCAGCTTGCAGAAATTTGTTTAGTTTTTCCGGAGTAATTATATTATTTTTCAGGTCGTTGTAAAAGTTGATTAGATGAGGATTTGTATCTCCAAAGACAGCTTTTTCGGGCAGTATATTAAACCCGACAACGCCGGAGCCCATAAAGGGTTCATACCAGATACCGTTAAAGTCCGGCAGCAGATTTTTAATGTATTCAATTAACTTAGTTTTAATTCCCTGACATTTTATCGGCGGAATATACTTTACCATTATCTACTCAATCCCTTTATACTTTAAAAAATCTCTTAAACTCGTAATCTTTTTAGTTTTGCCGTCTTTACAAGGAATCTGAATTTTACCGTAATTCATCCAGTAATCATCAAATATATCTTCTCCGTATTTCGCAAAAGTTCCGTTTCCTTTGATAATATCGGAAATTCTATTAATACTCCCGATATTTGCGGTATTCCCGCTTCCGCTTCTGTCGCTTGCAATCTGCCATTTTTCAGTAAAGAAAAATTCAATATCTTTAATTACAGATGGAATTGTCAAAATATTATCCAAAGAATACTTTTTGAATTCATCACAGGTTTTAACTCTTGTATATATTATTCCCAGACAATAATGCGCTTTGTAGTCTTTGTATGGGAATTGTATATTTTTAGTTGAAGTCCGCCGGCAAAAATATTCGCCGTGTGAACCTAACGTAAAACCGTTGCAGTTATCTTTTGATTTTCTGTAAGTTGATTTAAAATCTACGGCAAACTTTATTGCAGCATTCTGTTTATTTACAAACGAAATATCCGGATAATAGTTCTGACAGGACGGAAGTATAATATTATAACCTATTTCCTGTGCAAAATTATAGATTAAAGGGAAAATATGTATTTCTAATATTTTAGAGATAATTTTCGTATCATCAGAGATTGTGTAAATATTTTTATCCTTATCGATAAATCCCTTTATATTCCAATTATTTAATTCATCACAGACATAAGTATCCAAAAATTTTATAAAATTTTGAAAACAACTGCTAAATTGCTCTTTTGTAATAATTTCTTCCGCCATAAGTTTATGATAGCATAAAATTAGCTGCTCACAACCTACCGGCAACTTTTTGTGACAGTTTAATTATCTGCCGATTTCTACAGCTTTTAGAGCCATTGATTTTGAGATGTTTACGAGTGCAAGGTTCGCTTCATAAGCGCGCTGCGCAAGGATTGCATCTGCCATTTCAACCATCGGGTTTACGTTTGATGCCCGAATGTAACCGTTTTCATCTGCATCGGGATGACCTGGTTTATATATTTTTTCCCCAAGTGTCGGATCTTCTACGCAGCCGTTAAATACAACACCCCCCTGAAGATACGGAAGTGTACCAACTCCGAATACATCTTCTTTCATTGCATTCATCAAGCCGTGAAACGATATGTCCTCTGTGGCATTTAAAACAGGGATGCGTCTGACATAATTAGGCGTATCTACGTTTGCCATGTTTTTTGAATGAACATCAAGCCGCAGACTGTGTGTTCTCAGTGCGCGTTCGCCTATATTCATTGATTCCAGTATACTCATATTTTCGCTCCTGTTTTTTATAAAAAATTATTTACCTACGTTTATAACTGTTTTCATTTCAGTAATTATGTTTGACATTCTTCTTGTTGCCATTGTGTAAAGTATTGCGTTATTTTGAAGTTCCATAAGTTCTTTATCCGCCCTTATTTCTTCATTAAACCTCTGTTCAATAACTGCAGAAGGGCCAAGCCTTTCGGAAAGTTTTGTTTCCAGCGGACTGTTCATTGTGCCTAAATATTCTGAAAAATCAATATCGCGTCTGACATATCCTGGAGTATTCATATTGGCAAGATTTGAACCCAGAGCGACTTGCCTTTGCGATACAAGATCCATCATCAATGAAACTTTTCCCATGCTGTCCAGCGGTGTAAACATAATTTTCCTTTCTTATTTAATCAGCCGCTAAGGCTTTTTTAGACGGTTAACAATTGCTATTCTCTGATATTAATTGATTTGTTGTACATATCATCAATAACTTTCATCATTCTTGTACTGGCAAGCATAGAAGCGTTCAGCCTCAGCATATCGCTTACCGAGTCGTAAATACTAATGTTGGAGTTTTCCAGATTATTCTGTGCAAAGCACTGGTGTTCTTTCACAAGAATTGCATCACCGGATTCTTCTGTCGGCACCATTTTGTTCATGTCACCCTGTTCAAGCCCTTCCGGATTAGCAAATCTTACAAGCGGAATTGTTCCGAGTTTTCGCGGGGCTGAATCTACGGCATCATAAGCAATAACTTCCCCGTTCGGTTTTATCTGAAACTTGTAGCAGTTTGTAGGAATTTTTATTCCTTCTCCTACAATCCAGTCGTCATTTGTAACCAGATAGCCGTCTTTTCCCTGCTTAAAAGCCCCGTCGCGGGTGTAGGCTACTTCTCCTGCCGGAGAAAATACTGGAATAAATCCGGGGCCTGTGATTGCAACATCATAAGGGTTACTTGTAATCTGGACGGAGCCCTGCTTGTAGTCAGTTCTGAGGGCACCTGTGAGGTAGCCGTCCTCTTTCAGCATCTGCTCAAATCTTACGGCCTTGTAACCGCGGGTATTAAAGTTTGCAAGGTTATTGGCAACGTAACCCAGTTTGTCCCACTGGTTTGTTACGTTGTTAACGCTTTTTCTGATTATTCCCTGAATATTTTCCATAGTTTTAATCCTTTAGTTATGATGTTGAACTCAGTTGTGATATTGCTTTTTGAAGATTCTGGTTTTGAATCATAAAAAGCTGCCTGTTTGCTTCAAAGTTTCTGATAACCGGCATTAAAGAAATAAATTCATTCTGCAGCGAAACGTTTGAATATTCGTTGTAGCCCTGTTTGACTTTCGGCGTCATAACGAGTGCGCCGTTATTGTCAACAACGCCGATTGTAGCTACCGGTTCAAGCTTGTTGGTTTTGACATTGTAAACGCTCAGCAGTCCAGAATCGTCTACCGTAATCTTTTTCAAATCATCCGGAACAACATGAAGTTTTATCGGAACGCCTGCGTTTGAAAGCACAAGGTGATCTTCCAGCGTCAAAAGGTTGCCTTCCTTATCAATTTTAAATCTGCCGTCGCGGGTGAGTTTAACTCCTTCATCGCTCTGAGTCTGGAAATAACCTTTTGTTGCAATAGCCAAATCCAACGGGTTCCCTGTCATCATAATACGTCCGACTTTATCGTCAGAGGTTTGCGAAAGCCCGTGTATCCCGAGGAATTCCGTGAATGACGATACAACCGGTTCCTGTCTTTGATAGCCGACTTTGTCAAATCCGGTAATATTTTCGTTTGTCATAGCCATAAGCTGGCTCTGAACCTGCATTGCACGGATTGATGTATTAATCCCGTTTTCCAGAAATGTAACTCTGCCGTTGATTATCATTCAAACTACCTCTAACTTATTCATATATATAGACGGGTCAACTTTCATGATGGATTAATTCAGAAAAGAAAAATCATCTATATGTATGACTTTGTCAGTGATTTAATGATTTTTTTTGAAAAGTCAAGGGGGAGGGGGAAAGACGTTAAGTTCAACAAAAAGTGAAGTGTAAGAAAGCAGGTCGGATTTTGTAAATCCGACAGAACCTTGCACCTATAGATTAACAGTAGTGTATTAATTTTCTCAACACGCTCCCGCGCTGCTCCTGCTATCGCTTCGAAAACTAATACACTACTGTTAATCCACCTTCAATTTTTGTGTTTCACTTATCGCCTCTGATGCACTTAACGGCATACCTCTTTTAAAAAATTGTAAAGAACACAGCAGTTCCAAGCCCCGCAATAATACAGTAGTACCCGAATATTGCAAGTGAAAACTTTGATATAAATTTCATAAAGTATTTAATGCAAAGATACCCTACAACAGCCGAAACAATAGTTCCTGCTGTAATTGCGCTCCAGTTATAGCTTGCCGCCTCATTAATATCTATTTTTACAAGCGGGTAAACCATTGATGCTCCGAGAATTATCGGAATACTTAGAAGGAATGAATACCTTGCCGCAGTTGTTCTGTCCAGCCCGTTAAAAAGTCCGGTTGCAATCGTCCATCCGGAGCGTGAAAATCCAGGAAGCGCTGCAAGCCCCTGTGCTAAACCTATTAGCAGCGAGGTTTTTAAATCGACATCCTCTTTTTTGGCAGGCATATTTTTTGACAAATATTCGCTATACAGGAGAACAAAACCTGTAATAAAAAGCAGAATACCCACGATATTCGGGGTGTAAACCAATTTTTCAGCAATTTCGTGTATCGGAAGTGCAAGTATTATTGTTACAATCGTACCCGCTATTATATAAAGTCCGAGTTTAGCTTCTGTGTTTGTCCAGTTTTTTGATTTAAGTGCTGTCCACATAGCTGTTATTATCTGCATTACATCTTTTCTAAAGAAAATCAATACTGCAACGAGGGTTCCAAGATGAACCATAATGTCAAAAAATACTTCCTCATTTGACTGCTGAACAATTTCAATTCCTTTGAAAACCTTGTAAAAATTTGATGTAAACACAAGATGTGCAGAGCTTGATATTGGCAAAAATTCGCTCAACCCCTGCACTATCCCCATTAATACCGCCTGTATAAAATTCATTTTGTCTCCTCAATCTCTCTAACTATTCTCTCTAAACCTGTGCGCTTCAATATTTACACATCTTCTTCATAATAGCTTGCACAGGAAGTCTGTGTTTCCCACACCGAAATTTTGCTCAGTTGAACAACCTTTTCCTTTAGTTTGTTATAAATGAAAGAGGCAATCATTTCGCTTGACGGACTTTCGCCGTGGAATTCCGGAAGTTCATTAATGTCTTTGTGGTCTAACAAATCCAGAACAGCGTTAAGTTCGCGTTTCAAAACTTTGTAATCAATTAAAATGTTGCTTTTGTCAAGAGTTTCCCCTTTAACGTAAGCCTCCACCATCCAGTTGTGTCCGTGCTGGTTTTCACATTCACCGTCATAGTTCAGCAAGTGGTGGGCTGCCGAAAAGAAAGCCTGTGTTTTTATTTCGTACATAAGTTATTCTCCTTGTTTATTGTTTTTTAAGATATAATCGCAAAATTCTCTGACAGCGCCGCGCCCGCCGCCTTTGCCTGAAACAAAGCCTGCAATTGCTTTTACATCATCAACAGCATCAGCCGGACAGCCAGCAAGTTTAACTTTTTCCAGAATGCAAAGATCCGGAATATCATCTCCCATATAGGCAGTTTCTTCAAGTGTAATATTATGACGTTTTAGTATATCTTGAAGAACTTCGATTTTATTTTTCACACCCTGATGAACTTCTGTAATTTTTACATCTTTAGCCCGTCTTGCAACGGTACCGTTATTTCTACCGGTAATAATTGCGGTAATAATTCCGGCCTTATTAAGTTCAGCAAGCCCGTGGCCGTCTTTTGCGTTGAAGGTTTTATACTCAACGCCGTTTTCATCATAAGTTATGCTTCCGTCTGTCATAACCCCGTCAACATCAAATGCCGCAAGTTTAATCTTCCCCATCTTAAGCTACTCCGGCCTTCAAAAGATCATGGACATGGATTACGCCGATTGGAATATTGTTTTCATCAACAACCGCGAGAGCAGTGATGGAATATTTTTCCATTAAATTCAGAGCGCTTGCACCGTACGCATTTGCTGTTATGCGTTTCGGGTTAGTAGTCATAACATCTTTTATAAGAAGGTTTGAGGTGTTCCCGTATTTCAGTAACGTTCTTCTTATGTCGCCGTCTGTAAACACTCCGCTTAATTCGCCTTTTGAGTTTAAAATCATTGCCATACCAAGTTTGTGGTTTGTAATTATTTCAATAACTTTTGTAAAGCTGTCGTTTTCATGAGCAACAGGAAGGTCTTCTGTTTTCATCAAATCAGAAACCTTGTAGAGGAAACCTTTTCCTAAAGCGCCTGACGGATGGAATACAAGGAAGTCTTCTTCTGTAAAACCGCGTTTTTCAAGCAGACAGACAGCAAGAGCATCTCCCATTGCAAGGGTTGCCGTAGTTGAAGCGGTAGGAGCTTTGTTAAGCGGGCAGGCTTCGCGTTCAACAGAAATATCAAGAACAACATCCGATGCCTGCGCCAGTGTTGAATTAAGCTTGCCTGTCATTCCAATCATTGGAACGCCGAATCTTTTGATAAGCGGAAGAAGATTCAAAAGCTCCTGGGTTTCACCGCTGTTTGAGATCGCGACAATTACGTCCTCCCTTGTAATTATGCCGCTGTCGCCGTGAGTGCTTTCAGCAGGATGAAGGAAGTATGACGGGGTTCCTGTGGAGGAAAGGGTTGCGGCAATCTTTTTACCGATAAGACCTGATTTTCCCATTCCGGTAATGATTACTCTCCCTTTGCAGGAATAAAGAAGCTCTATGGCTTTATCGAAATTGTCGCCTATGTTATTTTTTAGTCTGAGAATTGAATTTGCTTCAATATCAAAAACTTCTTTTGCCAGTTCATTTATGCTTGTTGCGGTCATCATACTTTACCTCGCTTTGTTTTTTATTCCGGTGTCGCTCTGCTTATGCAGTGACACTGTTGTCCGTACAGCTTCAAGATTATTATATAATAAAATCGTTTAAATGTACGAATTTGTTGACAAAAATTAAATTTTATTATTATTTGCACGAGTAAAGCTTTATGAGAGAAAAAAGGTCGGAAAACTATTTAAAACTTACAGGTTCAGGCAGTCTTGCAGGACGTGTTAAGAACTATATAAAAAAATATGACTGTCCGGTAATTACGCTTGATTTGTCAGCGCTTAATGTTTTTGAAGCGTCAAAGATAATGCTTTTATCTTCCGCATACCACTACAGCAAATATCCTAAAGGGAAACTTAGATGCCATGTTGCATCTGATAGTATTATGAATTTAATTGCCGGTCTACCTGCAAAAAATCTTGAGATTGTTTAAAAAGGGCTGAGAAAAATTCGCAGCCCTTTGTGGATATTTATTTAGTAAAATTATAAATTCCTGATTTTGAAACAGCCATTCCTGCATTTGTTCCTGTGAAGTGAACTATATCCGGACGGTTTGCTGTTCCGAAATCTATATAAACAAGTTTTTCTGTTTTTGAGGCGTTGGCAATGACGTGAGAGCCTTTTTCATTTGCAGGAAAACATATTATATCTCCTGCTTTAAGAAGTTTTTCGCCGGCTTCTGTTTTTACGGACGCTTCACCGCTTATTACATAGAAAACTTCCTCATTTTCTTCGTGGTAATGATAGCCGTATGCAAAATTTCCTGGTTCCACTTCTACAAAGTTTACGTAACATTTATCGGTGCAATCGTTCGGGATGACTGTTTTTACGCCAAAGCTGTTGCCGTTGTTAGAATTTACCTCTGCTGTCATCTCTTTGTAGTTTTTGATAATAATTTCATTCATAAATACCTCCTTTATTTTTTACATTTATCATGTTAAAGTATGTACATAGATTTTGTAAAGTAGGCACAATTTTGTAATGTAGTATTAAAAAAGTAACTATTGGAACAGAAAGAGGTTTTAAATGCTGGATAAAAATAATCTTCCGCCATGTCCTGTAGCATTGATGTTAAAACTCATAGGGAATAAATGGAAAATTTTGATTATACGGGATTTACTGACAGGCACTAAAAGATTTGGCGAACTTCAGAGAAGTGTCGGATGCTCCCAGAAAGTTTTGACAGATAACCTGCGCGAACTTGAAGAAAATTCTCTGGTTAGAAGAAAGGTTTATGCAGAAGTTCCGCCAAAAGTTGAATACTCGCTTTCTAAAACAGGCCTTACGCTTGAGCCGGTTCTTAATTCAATGGCAGAATGGGGTGAGGCCTACAGACGCCTTTTGTTAAAATAGTACAACCGCCAGAAGGGCAAAGATTATGAGCGGGATATTGTAATGTAAAAATGTCGGAATACAGGTATCTTGTATATGGTTGTGCTGCCCGTCAGCATCTAGACCGGCAGTAGGTCCAAGAGTTGTGTCGGAAGCAGGAGAGCCGGCATCCCCTAATGCGGCAGCCGCTGCCAGAACCACTATGCTTGCAGAAACACTCATTCCGAGATGCTGGCAAATAGGTACAAAAAGCACAGCAAGAATAGGTATTGTGCCGAAAGATGTTCCAATACCCATTGTTATAAACAGACCTAGAAACAGCATCAGACATGATGCAAGAATTTTGCTATTCTGCATAAACGGCATAATAGCATTTACAAGTTCATCAATCCCGCCGGTTTCTTTCAGTACAAGAGCAAAACCTGCCGCAACAAGCATTACAAACGCTACATAACCCATTAATCCAATGCCTTCATTTATAAGTTTGTCCATTTTTTTATGGCTTACAGCACCGCCGCCAAACACTATTCCAAGTCCGACTAACGCGCCGAGCGGCAACGATTTTGTCCACAACTGTACGGCAAGGGTTGCAAAGGCACCGATAAGGGTTATATAGTGATTCTTATTTAATTTTAAAGCTTCTTCATCCTCTTTTTCAAGTGCATTTTCACGAACTTCACAGTCTTTATATTCTCGCGGCTTTCTATATGAAATAAATATTGCAGTCAAAAATCCGGCAAGCATTGCAAGCCCTAATATCCATGTTGATTTCCATACATCATTTTTCAAAACCTGCATGCCATTCAAAGTCATATTATCTGCAATTAAACCTTGAAAAATCAGGCCAAAACCTGCCGGTATTGCAATATAAGGTGCTTTTAATCCAAAAGCCAGCGCGCAGGCTGCGGCGCGCCTGTCTAATTTTAGTCTGTTCATAACATGCAGGAGAGGCGGTATCAGTATCGGAATAAATGCAATATGTACAGGGATAAGGTTTTGCGACAGCACTGCAATTCCGGCAAGAATAAACAGAAGAATTATTTTTTTACCTGCAATAATATTTGCAATTTTTTTTGCTAAAATTGTTGCCAGTCCCGTATGTGTCATTGCCGCGGCAAAAGTTCCGAGAAGAATATAACTCAATGCTGTTTCGGAATTGCCGCCCATTCCGGCTATAAATGTGTTCATAACTTTTTCAATGCCAAGTCCGCCGGAAAGCCCTGCTGCGATTGCGGATATAATTATTGCAAGCAGAACATTTATTCTGCATAAACATAAAAGGCATAACAAAATTACTGAAATTATTACCGGATTAATTAATATTGACATACAGGAATTTTATCATGAAAGAAACGAGCAGGGAAGAAATAAGAAAGTTGAAAGGTTGAAAGGTGATATATGTCATCCTGAACTGGCAGCAAAATCCGTTGAGCTAGAGGCGAAACGTGATTTTATGCCCCCTACCTGGTGTTTCAGGATCTTATACCGGAACAGTATTATTAATTTTCTCAACATGCTCCCGCCCTGCTCCCGCTATCATTTCGAAAACTAATACTACTGTTCCTATATAGATACAAAGTTGTGTCTGATTAGTAAATATGACCTTTTTAAAAATTTCCCCCTGCCCCCCTTTTATCAAAGGGGGTAATGACAAAGACCTCCCTTGTAAGGGAGGTAGCACGGTAGTGCCGGAGGGTTTACCATGTCCTGAATTACTAAATTCACTTCGTTCATTAAGTAATTCTGCCCTCTCACAGTGAGAGAGTGCCATAGTGAACCCCTCACTCTTCACCCCTTCACTTTTTGCCGCACAAGCGTCTTATCGTCTTTTTTTACCAGGGATAATCATCTTTCATCTGCCAGCCGTCATATATAAGCAATGCCCCGCAGTAAGCGCCCGCATGGTTTGAACCGGATCCTTTTTTACATTTATAAGTACTGTAATCGGGGTGCCCTGCTATTGTACCGTTAATAATGTCATCTCTTGTAGGAGAAGCAGTACTGCAATCAAGGCCTAGCGGATAGATACCTAAACGCTTAAAACAGTCGCTTTCCGTTGTTTGCCTTACGCTGCCGGCATTACCCCAAGCAATAATAAAGGGGAAAATATCTTTACCAAAAGTATTTGGTTTTTTGACAGGCCCGTTGGTGTCTACCCAGAACCAGCCGCCGTTGCCTGTTCCATGAACCCAGTAAAGAACAGAGTAGCCCGAGGCGCTTATAAAAGCACCACGCCCATCACTCACAAAGGAGCTGACTGTCTTATTATCAATGGTATACATTTTTTCTGCCCAGCAATCAGAAGATACAGGAAAACATTTTTTGATTGTTTTTATATGCGGAAACAAATATTTTTCTCCGAAAAAAGTGCCTCTTTCTGTAGCATTTTCAAAATCCAGTAAATCCCAGCTGTCAAGGCTTCCGTAATCTTTTTGTGCTATAAGTAATGCCTGATTTAGTTCGGAATAAATTTTTTTAGCTGATTTACTGTCTGTACTTTCTGATATTTCCCGACAAGCGCCGGCAGTGTCATTGCTGCAACTATCCCGATAATCCCGAGTGTTATAAGAACCTCTGCAAGCGTAAACGCTGCGCTGGAATAGCCTGCATGACCTCTTAAAAATTTTTCTTGCCGGTATAAGCACTTTTTTCTCTCCATAAATAAATCCTTTCTTTCTCAAAAACGCTCTATTATGAGAAATAATTTATAATTAACGAGATAAACGCAAAACTTCCGCAATTAAATCTCTCCCAGCTTAGAATTATTTACAGACTGATTGAGGTTATGTAAAATTCTGTTATATAATTACAGAGGGAGGATTATAAAATGAATGATTATTCCAAAAAAGCAAGAAAATTATTTAGAGAGGGGTATAATTGTGCACAGTCTGTTTTTTGCACATTTGCTGAAGACTTTGGGCTTGACTTTGAAACTGCGCTGAAGCTTGCATCCTCCTTTGGCGGCGGCATGGGCAGAATGAGGGAGGTCTGCGGTGCTGTCAGCGGAATGTTTATGGCTGCAGGTCTTAAATACGGTTATACCTCTCCTGTTGATAAAGATACAAAAACTGAGCATTACGAAAGAATACAGGAGCTTGCAAATTCATTTAAAGACAGAAATAAAACTATCATCTGCCGCGAACTTCTGGGAAATCTTGCTGACGATAACTGTATTCCTGCTGACCGGACTGAAGAATATTATTCAACCCGACCATGCGAGCAGATTATAGGTGACGCTGCCGAAATTTTCGGACAGTATCTGGAAAAACACCACAGGGTGCCGGGGAAAAATTAGCTCAATTTTATTCCCTAAAACCAGCTGCAGGCATCGTTGCCGCAGAGGATATTGTCAAGATTTGCCATGTAATCCTCTTTGGTCATTTCATAAGTAACCGGAGTTATTGAAATTTTGTTATTTCTTACAGCAGCAATATCCGTATTAGCATCGCTCGGCTCATTCGTAAGCTCGCCTGCCATCCAGTAATAAACCTTTCCGCGCGGGTCCACACGTTTTTCGTAAGTATTTGTAAACATCCTGCTGCCGAGTTCTGTAATTGCAACCCCTGCAATATCCTCAGAATCCAGTGCCGGAACATTTACATTCAGGATTGATTTTGGCGGGAACGGGTATTTTTCAAGCTTTTTCAACAGAGCATTCATAAATTTACCAGTATATACAAAATCGTCATAGTCAGCCTGCATACTGGCTAAAGATACTGCAATGCTTGGAATTCCCATCATAGCGCCTTCCATAGCACAACTTACCGTTCCGGAATACAGAATATCCGACCCGAGATTCGGCCCGTGGTTTATACCGGAAATAACGAAATCCGGCATCTCGTCAGGCGATAGAATAGCATTAATCGCAATTTTGACACAATCGCCCGGAGTGCCTGTTGTAACCCAAGTTCGCTTAGCTCCGGTAATTGTTTCCAGCTCCTCAACTCTCAGCGGAGTATGCAGGGTAAGCGAGTGCCCGGCGGCGCTTCTTTCTCTATCCGGCGCGACGACATAAACATCATGATCATCTGCAAGCGACATTGTAAGCACTCTGATACCATTTGCTGCAATACCGTCATCGTTTGAAATTAAAATTTTCATATATCTCCTTTAAACAAACTGAACACTCTTATCCTATTATAATAATATTATTATTCCCTATTTTTACAAAATTATACAGATTTCTTTATAAAGTTTTGTAACAAATATAAAATCAATAGACAAAATATAGCAATTATATATAAGGAAAATTTTTTATATAAATGTAACACGAGGAAAGCTTAAATTCGAGGAATCAAAAACGAGATTTAAGCACACACACTACACTTCACACTATTTGAGGAATGAACCAAAAATTTGTTCCAAAGAGCCCTTAAAAAAGGCTCTTTTTTTTACGATTCACTTACCTTTCCGACGCGGGAACCATACAGACAGGCCCTCAGACAGGAGCCATGCCCCTCCTCTTACTTACTGTTAACAGTAATCAAAATTTCAGCGAGTCTATTTCCGCCTTTTCCGTATTTAAAGTTAATTTCTTTCTTTTCCTGCTGCGGGGTAAACTCATCTTTCTGATAATTTATAAGAAATTTCATAAATTCAGGGCTAAACATAATTCTCCTTTACTACACTTTTCCTAACCAATAAAAAATAATCACTAAACTTCACATCTATATAAAAACACAGAAAATTAAATTATTGTCAAATATTAATAAAATTTTTACATTAGTGTTACAAAATTTAACGGAAAGCCGGAGTGAATGGTGCTATAATGATTCCGGTACAGTTACAAAAAGGTTTAGTTATGCGTCAATCCTCAATAATTGATATAATATCTCCGGTAATGGTCGGGCCGTCAAGCTCACACACCGCAGGAGCAGTGAGATTAGGGCTTCTTGCAAGAAACATTTACAATGAATGCCCACGGAAAGTGACATTCCGGCTTTATAACTCTTACGCACAAACCGGTAAGGGGCATGGAACGGATAAAGGATTATTAGCCGGCCTCCTCGGGCTTTCTGTTGACGATACCAGAATAAAAAATATTTTTGATTTAGATATTTCCAAAAAATTTGAATACAAATTTGAATACCTTGAAGACTTTAACAGACATCCGAACGCTGTTGATTTTATTTTTGAAGGCAATACGCCGATGACAATTTCAGGTGACTCTATAGGCGCAGGCGAAATTGTAATTCGTAAAATCAATGATTTTTCAGTTAATGTTACAGGAAAATATAACACCCTGCTTCTTGTTTATAAAGATGTTCCTAATATGATTGCGCGGGTGACAAATTCAATACAGGTGAACATAGCCTCACTCCACTGTGACAGATACGCCAAAGGGCAGGAAGCCTCAATGTGCATCTGCCTTGACGGAGAAATTAATCAGAAAGTTATTGATTTTCTCGGGCTGATTGAACACATTTATATGATTAGGTACATTAAAAAACTGGAAAGCTGAAATGGAATATTATAAAAACATAACAACATTTGAAGAACTATATAACACCTGTACGGAGCAATCAACGACAATCTGGCAGACTGCCATGGAACACGAGGTTGACGCTGCGGAAATTTCTGTTGAAGAATTCAGGGCAATTGTTAAAAAGAGCCTTGATGCAATGAAAGAAGCTATCAGGACAGGCCTAAAAAGCCGTGAAATGTCTATAAGCGGAATGTGCGGAGATGACTGTAGCCGGCTTCAGGAAAGGTTTCAAACTACTGGTGCACTTTTCGGCAAAACTTTTGAAAAAATTACAACATACGCGCTAGCAACCATTGAGGAAAATCTTCGCATGGGTAAAATTGTTGCTTGCCCGACAGCCGGTTCGTGCGCAATTGTTCCGTCTGTACTTGTTGGAGCAGCAGAGGATTTGAACATCCCAAAAGAAGAACAGATTAATGCGCTTATAACAGCAGGAGAAATCGGCAGGATTGTATCAAATAAAGTTGCGCTGGCAGGAGCCGTGGCAGGTTGTCAGGCAGAATGCGGAGTTGCCTCTGCTATGGCAGCAGCAGCGCTTACCCAAATGAGAGGCGGCAACGTGGAGGAAATTCTTAACGCAGCAGCGCTTGCTTTAAAAAATCTCCTCGGGCTTACCTGTGATCCTGTCTGCGGGCTTGTTGAAATTCCATGCGTAAAAAGGAATCCTTTCCTTGCAATCCATGCAGTGACCGCAAGCGAACTTGCCCTTGCCGGTATAAAATCCAAAATTCCGCCTGATGAGGTAATTGACGCACTTGAACAAACCGGAAAACTTATGTCACCGCTTCTCAAAGAGAGTTCTCAGGCCGGTTTAGCAAAAACCAGAACAGCGCTCAGGCTTGAAAAAGAATTTCTAAAATAGCCATCCGGCTAGATTTTCTACTACAGTTGTAAAGTTTTGTAACAAAAAATATAAAATCGCGCACTTCTCTGGAAATAAAATACTTTATATATATACATGAGATATAAGTATTAACCTAATACAAAACAAGGAGAAGCTATGAGTGATTTAAGCGTTTCATTTGACACCAAAACAGGAAAAACAGATAATTATTTTAAAAAATATAAACAACAGGTTGCTGAAGGTTTCAGTGCAGCATATCAGCGATTGAAATCCGGTGAAGGGTTGTTTACGTATATGCGTAATGAAGGCGTTCAGCAATACGACGGGAATCAGGGCGTAGGTGCTTTTAACAGCTGATTTTGCAAAAATTTTTTTTTGATATAAAATAGTCCTTGCAAAAGGACTATTTTTTATGTTATTAACTGCTGATATAGGGAATACGAGTATCACTCTCGGTTTATTTGATGAAAACGCGCTTGTAGAAGAATTCAGGCTGGCATCTGACAGAGATTTGTCAATTGAAGAATATGAAGTGCTTTTAAAATCACTGTTTAAAGTGTATCCGGTCGAAGGCTGCATTATATCGTCTGTTGTAGAAGAACTCAATACAAAATTTCAAACTGCCGTTAAAAATGTTTTCAACATAAAACCGTTGTTTTTATCAGCAAAAATAAACACAGGCGTAAAGATTGTAATGCCGCATCTTAATGAAATCGGCGCAGACAGAATTGCAAACGCCGCGGGGGCTTATGTATTATACAAACATCCGGTGATTGTTATTGACTTTGGCACCGCAACCTCTTTTGACATAGTAAACGGCAAAGGTGAATTTATCGGCGGAGTTATCGCTCCGGGAATAAACCTTCAGTTGAAATCACTGAATAAATTTACCTCAAAGCTTCCGCGTATAGAGGCTGCTAAATCGCCATGCGCTATAGGAAACAATACAGTAGATGCAATTCTTTCTGGCGTAATCCGCGGATGCGCCTGCATGATTGACGGGCTTGTCGAACAATGCGAGAAAGAACTCGGACAAAAAGCCGTTGTTGTTGCAACCGGCGGATATGCGTCCTGCATTGCTGAATACATGAAGCGTCCGTTTGACTACATAAATCCTACATTAACCCTTGAGGGCTTAAGACATCTTTATTACATAAACCAGCTTGCTGCGGTTTAAAATTTCTAATCACACTTTGTCTTGCCGCCCCATTCAAGGTCTTTACAGTGCAGGTAATCCATATTCCCGTTCAGAATAACCCAGGCGGTACAGTCTGAGTATCTTTTTCCGGTCAAACAGGAATTTTTAAAAGCGGAATCACTTGCACCTGACGGTTCTATTCTGTTTTTTCGGAGTATAAAGGAAAAACCGTATTTGCCGATTGTTTTTGAAGCTTTGTCAGAATATAAATCTCCGCCGTTTGTCACAATATAAAAATCTCCGCAATATGATTTATCGTCTTTACAGTTAGAAATATTGAGATATACACCGACAATAGCAGTACCGTCTGCAAGAACAAAACCTTTTGAATTTCCTTTGCTCTGGTCGCTTATTTTTTCATCACGGATATTTTTTAAATAAGGTTTCATTATAGCAATAAATTTATCACTCTGAGCCAGTGCTTCATCTGTATAAAAACTATTCCCTTCCTCATCTTCTTCTATTGTAGAATCTGCAAGCCCCCACGTATCAATTGTTCCGTTATCCAGTATTGCCTGAGCATAGGCTTGAGAAAATACACTGTAAAACTTTTTTACACGGGTAACAGTTTCCTGCTCCTTATAATTCTGAACCAGAGCAGGTAAGGTCATTGCGGCTACAACTCCTATTATCCCAAGTGTTATTAAGACCTCGGCCAGAGTGAATGCAAAATGTTTCATTTATTCTTCCTTTCTGTATATTAAAATTTATTACATTAATTATAACTATATAGGAATACTAATATTGTTATAGTTATGAATTTTACACTATTGCTAAAAACATGTCAATATACTTATGGAAAAAGAGATTATGAGTATTAGAACCGACATAAAGACAATTCTTGCAGAAAATGACGTTTCAATCACACAGCTAGCGAAATACATGACGGAAGCAACGGGAAAACATTACTCGCAGGTGAATATTTCGCAAAAACTTCTAAGAGGTACCCTGAAATTTGAAGAAGCCAAACTCATAGGAAAAATTCTTGGCTATGAATTAAAATACATACGGACTAAACCATATACAAAATAGTCTGCATCCTGTTTTCCATGCGCACGAATTTTGGGAACTGATTCAAATTTTAACTTAATAACTCCGTATAAAGCATAATTTGTACTCAACGAAATGAGCAGCCGATGTTCAGTGAAACAACGACAGGGCAAGTGCTGTCTGAGCGTAAGCGAGTTCACTTGCCAGGGGTTGAACTGACTGCAATCGGATAGCGAATGCAGTTACAGAACGAATTATGTTTTATCCGGAGCTATTTAAAATATACACAATAACAAACCGTAGCCGCAGATTATATATTATACGTAAACTGCAAAAAATTCCCCATAAGATTTTCGTTCCAGACCTGAACATCATCAGGCACATCAAGAACAGCAGGGGCAAAATTCCAGATATATTTAATATTAGCTTTTACCAGAAAATCCGCTGTCTGCTGGGCGAACTCGCGGGGAACAGTAAGAATTGCAATATCCACACTTGATTTTCGCGCAAGATTCGGCAATTTAGCAATGTCCAGAATCATCTTGTTATTAACAGTTCCCCCGATTTTCTTTTTGTCGTTATCAAAAAGAGCGAGAATATTCAGACCGTAGTTCGCAAAATTATCATATTTTGCAAGCGCCATCCCGAGGTTTCCGGCTCCTATAATAAAAGCCTTTTTGGTCTTTGAAAAGCTTAGTGCTGCCTCAATTGAACGCTTAAGTTCTTTCACTATATATCCGACACGGCATTTGCCTGAATTGTTAAGCAGATTTATATCCTTCCTTACCTGAGAATCATCTATCTTCAAAAGTGCAGCTATCTGTTTGCTAGAAATAAACTCTATATCCGCATTGATATAATCCGCCAGAATACAATGGTACAGCGTCAAACGGTTTATTACTTTTTCCGAAATCTTTTTTTCCATAATCAGATTATACACCAAATAAAAAGGACGGATTTTTTATCCGTCCAAAAGGCTTTATTATTTTAATTCTGCGGTTAAAAATTTGATTATTTTCGGGGTTGCATAGAATGCAGCTGTCCATCCTTCTATTACGCCATCAACTCATTCGCACTAGTTACCGGCACCGTAGAGAACAGCTTCACCGGCTCTGGTAGCAGGAAGGATTGTCTGGTCGTACATAACTACAGGATAAATATCTGTAGGGTTGGATACTGTACAAGTGTCAGCAGAAGTACCGCTGTCGCATTTAACTTCTTTGTTCGGGTTCTTTTCACCGTTAACATCGATTACACCGTAGCATTTATCTTCAGTAGTAGTGGCGTTGCCTTCAGTACAGTTGCCGTCATTGTTTTTGAATGAGAATACAATACCGTCATTGAAGAACAAAGTATAGTTACTTGCCTGAGCGAATTTAATTTTAGCGTTGTTAGAAGCAGTCCAGCCGGTACCTGTAGTAGCAGTTTTAACAACATTCATACGGTTGTTGAACAGGTTGTACAATGAAGCTGAAGAACCGTCAGTAGCTTTAGCTGCACTGGTTTCAGTAGCCTGAGACATATCATAGTCATCAAGTGCTACGTTCAAAACTACAGCCTGTGAAAGTACTGACAATGCTTTTTTATAAGCTGTTTTGTACTGTGCACCGTTTGTTGAGTTCATCAATGTAGGCATTGTCATGGCAGCTACAACACCGATGATACCTAATGTGATTAATACTTCTGCCAAAGTAAAACCGAATCTTTTTGTCATAATCAAATAAACCTTTCTTTTTTTTCAATACTCTTTGTTATAATCTCTTATTTTTAATTATTCCCCGTAACTAATTCTTTATAACTATTTGTAAAGAAAAATTAATTCTTTAGGATTAGCTTTTCAATTCAGTTTACGTTTTTCTTCTTCAGTAATAAAGCTGCATAGTCCTTCCAGACGTTTATCTTCCATAGCATTAATTAATTCTTCGATGTTTGAAAATTTATTAAGGGCAAAACCTGTTTCAGCAAGAAGCACGCAGTCATTACAGAGTCTGTAACCATCATATTCAATAGAGCCTGCAAGGCACTTTTGCTGGCCGCAGCAGTCGCATTCAAAAGTTTCATCAACAATATCAGGGTTATCTTCAATATCATCAAGCCTCATTTGCTCAACAACAGCCTGCATTTCTTCAACAATTTCTTTTTCTGATTTCATAAAAAATTCCTTATTTTATCAATTCAGCCATTTTACTGACAGCTTCAGGCAAACCGGTAAATACTGCCCTGGAGATTATGCTGTGCCCGATATTAAGCTCAACCAGCCCTTCTATTTCGTGCATTCTGTGAACATTTTCATAATTTAGTCCGTGACCGGCATTAACTTTTAACCCAATCTGCTGTGCTAACTCAGCTGCCTGTTTCAACTTTTGAAACTCTGCTTCTTCATTTTCTTTACCAAAAGCCTCTGCATAAGCGCCGGTGTGCATTTCAATAAACTGAGCACCTGTTTTTTTCGAGGCTTCAACCTGTTCTTTGACAGGGTCGATAAATAGGCTTACAATTATTCCTGCATCAAGAAGCGGTTTTATAAACTCTATAACCTTATCAACCTGTCCTGCGACATCAAGACCGCCTTCTGTAGTGATTTCCTGTCTTTTCTCAGGAACAAGACAAATTGAATATGGTCTGATTTGAAGGGCAATTTTTTGAATATCTTCAGCCATTGCCATTTCAAGATTTAACTTAGTTGTAAGAGTATTAGTCAAAGTATAGACATCCCTGTCTTTTATATGCCTTCTGTCCTCTCTAAGGTGTGTTGTAATTGAAGCCGCACCGTTATGTTCGCATACAGCAGCAGCCTTAACAGGATCCGGCTCAACCCCGCCTCTTGCATTTCTTAATGTTGCTACGTGATCTATATTTACACCTAAAAGCATTTTTAACCTTCTTTCTCTATTTAAAATTTTCCTTATTAATCTTCAATAACGCGGTATAAGACGGCAAAATCGTAACAGATTCCGTCTTATCCTCAGATGTGCAGGCAAGGTTCACCGCCTCTTTTATGGAGGGAACGACTTTTATTTTATCCTGCGGAACACCGGCATATTTAAGCCTTGCTGCCATATCCAGCGCGCGGATTCCTGATGTAATAATCCGTTTTTGAGCATTCTTCAACTGTTCAAAATCGCTGTCCCAGAGCCAGGAAATATCCCTGCCATCCGCATAATTGTCATTTATCGCAATTACAATATTAGAATTCAAATCGACAGTTTTCAAAACTTCGCTTGCGCCCGTCGGGTTTTTAATAAGCTGAATCACTACAGGATGCCCGTTAATCCTGCGCTTTTCCGTTCTTCCGAAAATTGACTTATAACTATCCAGAGCATCTTGTATCTGTTCTGCAGAAAACCCGTTTTCAAAAGCTGCAGCAATTGCTGCAAGAGCATTATAGGCATTATAAAGTCCGGCAAGATTTACCCTGAACCTGTAACTTTCGCCGTTATTTCTTACGCTCAGCAATGAGTAATCATTAAACACTTCAACATCAGCCGGATAATCACAAACAGGACGTTTATACCCGCATTTTCTGCAATAATAATGCCCCTGCTGCGCAAAAAATCTTTTTGAATACTCTAAAGGTTCTCCGCAATTACAGTTAAACACTTCTGACGGGGCATTTGACGAATGCTGGTAATTACAATCATATTGAACATTTTCAAAGCCGTAATAAACAGCAGACTTTCCGGCACCAAAAGTAGCCACGATAGGATCATCAGCATTCAAAACCAGCTTTAACTCTGAATTTTTATTAATAGCTTTTTTTATAAACTCTGCAGTAGTCGCAAGTTCCCCGTATCTGTCAAGCTGATCGCGGAAAAGGTTTGTTACAACAAGATAGTCCGATGGCAAAAAGTCATAAAGTTTATGCAAATAAGCTTCATCAGATTCAATCACAGCGTAATCAAACCGTCTGAACGGCGCAAGATTAAGCGCAAACACATTGGCAGCACCGGTGAGCATATTTGCACCCTTAACATTATGAATAACAGTGTGTTCCGAGGTTTCCAGTATATGGGAAATTATACCGGATGTGGTGGTTTTACCGTTTGTACCGGTAACTGTTATCACACTATTTTTAATATAACGCCTGCATCTGCCCAGAAATTCAGGATAAAACTTAAGCACAAGTTTTCCTGCAAAAGAGGTTCCGGAGGACTTATAAAAAGTCTTTACCCCGAAGTATGCCGCTCTTGCAAGTATTAATGATAAGTAAAAACGTATGCTGTCTATCATATAAATAGTCCTTTGGACGTATTCCAATTATTTTTTTCTTATTTTATACTTCAAATGATAATACAAAAGTTAAGAAAATAAAAATGTATTTATTTATCGCAATAATTTTTATAGCCGAACTAATCATTGCCGGCAACATCATAAACGGAATTTTGAGAGCCGCCAGAAAAATTCGTGCACTTAACAGCAGGGTAAAGGAACTAAAACCGGAAATTCATAATGCAATTGTACAGACACGCGAATGCGTTTCCTGCCTGCAAACAGGCGTTAATGCCGCGATAACTTTCGTAAAACGCAAGCATCAGGAAGTTATGCGCCGTATAACAAGAACTATTCTTATCTATTTAATGCTTATTTTAATAAAGAATAAATATAAGAAACTTGCCACCATCTGTCAGTATGCAGTACTGGCAAAAGACTACTGGGACGGGCTTCCTGCCTGATTTACTTGTAATTTTCAAAAAATATGCTATAATCAAAATCACAAACGAAAGAAGAGGTTAATTATGAGCAAAAATAAATCACTAGCATTTGGTATGGGGCTTCTTGCCGGCGTAATCGGCGGTGTTGTGGCAGGGGTTCTTTTTGCACCGAAACCGGGTGAAGAATCCAGACGCCAGATAAAAGAAGCTGCGTGCGAACTTTACGAAAAAAATTCGCCTGCAATTGCCGAGGCTAAAAAACAGGCACTGGAAAATGTTGACCTGATGAGGTATAAGCTGGAAAGGCAATTCAGAAAATTCAATAATATGATAAAATCAAAGAAACTGTTAAAGGCAAAAGAACTCGAAGCAGCTGATGACGGTTTTGATTACGAATACTAATTGTTGTGAGGCGTAACTATCTCCGGTGAAAAATATTCCGGCAGACATAATACCCGCACAAAAAAAGACTTTTGTTTTACCTGCACAATGCAGGAGAACAGCAAATTTACCGGTAAAAGTAAAGGATAACAAAAAATGGACTTATCTCAAGCAGCATTAAATAACGGATTAACATTTCTTGCATGGGCATCAGGTATTGTAATACTTATTGTCGCAGGATTTCTTGTTAAACTGCTTATAGATTTATCAGCGTTAGCCAAAAACGTTAACGAAACAGCTATACTTTTGAACACTGAACTCAAACCGACTTTAAAGGAACTTAATGATACACTGCATTCCATCAATGCAATTGTAAAAAACACCGACGAAGGAGTTGACAGTTTCAAAAGCGCAGTAGAAAAAACACTCGGCAAAACCAAGGCAATATCAGAATCTATCTTAGGCGGTATTATCAAAGGGTTTACCACAGTGTTCAAAATGTTTGTAAAAAAATAGTTATTTCCGGTAATTATTTTTTACAGACGCCCTGATAGAATAAAATCAAAAGAAAAGGAGTGAAATAATTATGTCAGCAACTAAATTTTTAGCAGGTTTTATAGTAGGCGGTGCAATCGGAGCAATCACAGGCATACTTCTAGCACCTAAATCAGGCGAAGAAACAAGAGCCCTCATCGCACAGACTACAAAAGATGCCGTAAAACGTGCAGATGAAACCGTTAAAGAAATTCAGTCTAAAGCAGACGACGTTGTGTCGGATATGCAGAAAAAAGGTGATGAAATTAAAGAAAAACTTCAAAACCTTATCAATCAGCAAAAAGAAGCTAAAGCTGAATAAAAAATTAAAGCCGGAATTTTTTATTCCGGCTTTTTATTAGAATTTTCCTCCGGTAGAGTAGTTTTCGTAATCAAGTTTTCCTGTCCTCATAGTATCAAACATACCTCCATATCCTGAATGCTGATCAGCAAAATTCTTTTTGACAGCAAAGCTATAACAATCATATCCAAACTGGTTCTGACCCGCCGACCCGTTTAAATCAAAAAATATTTCAGCACATTGATTTGCTTTATATGTAGAGGTAACCGGTTTATCATCATCACCCAATACATAATTACCATTATCATCTGTTTCTGTTTTTAGATGAGTTGTAATACAACCACCCTCAGAATTTCTTTTACCGAACCATACTAACGTACCATCGCTTAATACAGCCCGTTCACCATTAACACTACCTGAGCGGACATTTCCGTAACCATCATTAGTTCTTTTCTTAGGCTTAATTTTATATAAGCCTCCGCAGCCTTTTTTATCAGAAGATGAACACCTTTCAATTACATGCAAATTTTTAATAAAACCGTCAAGCTGTTCGGCAGCGGACATCTCAGTTTCAAATAACGCTTCATAATCAGAAGCTCCTAATTCTGCTCTCCTCATATCCATAGCATTAACAAGTTCAGAATAAGTTCTTTTCAACTTATTCACCATAACCTTCTCATTGTACTTATTGACAAGAGCCGGCAGTGTCATTGCGGCAACTACACCTATTACGCCGAGTGTAATCAACACTTCCGCTAAAGTAAATGCGTCAAAAAATTTAAAGGAGCTTAGAGCACGTTGCCCCCCCCCCCGAAATACGCACTACGATTGACTTTCAAAATCATACAATATCTCCTTTCATATTATCTGTTTAAAGCATCTCTTAATGCTTTTTCTAAAACCTGAACTTTTGCCTCCAGAACCTTTACCTGCGACGAACTTGTATCTGTTTTTACAGAACTTCTCTCAAGTTCACGTTTATAAATTTTTAATTTTTCTTCCATTGCAAAGTAAAACGGGCTGAACATGCCAACCCCGACAGCAAGCCCGATTACAAGAATTCCAATTGTATATACAGCAATATTAATATCCTTGGTGTAATGATAAACCTCCTGAGTACCGGCAATGACTTTCGGCCCCCATACCTGAAGGGTTACAGTATCGTGAGAATTTAGTATCGCAAAATATATTACGGCAAGTATCCCGAAATATGCTAAAATCTGTACAATTGTTTTCATCTATTGCCTGCTTTCAAAATAGTTTAGTACTTTTTTATATTTTTCATCCGGAGGGATTTCCAATTCTATTATCTCATCAGAAAAAGGTTTTGTAAACCTCAGAAAGAATGATTGCAGAACCTGTTCTTCCGTGGAAACTTTCCCCCTGCCTGCGCCATATAGGGTATCATTGTAGACAGGGTGATTTATATAACTTAAATGTACTCTTATCTGATGAGTTCTGCCGGTGACAAGCGTAAGTTCAACAGCAGTTGCATCTTTAAATCTTTTAACCGTCTTTAATATAGTTAAACTTTCTTTCCCGTCCTCCCTGACCATCATTTTATGGGGCTGTTTAGGGTTCCTCCCGATAGGAGCATTGATCGTAATTTCATTCTCACTTATAACCCCTTTGACAACCGCTCTGTATTTTTTTGTAACAGTGTGATTTTTAATCTGTTCTGCCAGAAATTCATGAGTTTTGTCGTTTTTCGCAATCATCAAAAGTCCTGATGTATTTCTATCAAGCCTGTGCAGAATTCCGCGCCTGAATTCTCCGTTTACTCCGGAAAGATTTTCTCCGTATTTATATAAAAGTGCATTCACAAGAGTATTTTCCCGCTCCTGCACCGTCGGGTGAGTAAGCATGCAGGAGGGTTTGTTCACCACAAGCATATTTTCATCTTCATAAACAACATCAATCGGAATATTCTGCGGCTCAATTTTTAAAGAACTTTCTTCCGGAATATTAATTTCAATCCTGTCACCCTCTTTTAATTGATAAGAAGGCTTTCTGGCAGTGTTGTTAACTAGCACGGCTGAACTCTTAATAAAACTCTGAACTTTTGAACGCGAAAAATCCGGCAGAATTCCTGCAAGATACGCATCAAGCCTGATATTTTCATCGTTTTCGCCGGCTGTAAGAATCATAATTACCTTGTTTTTTTCAATAGTATCAGTATTATAAGCGCGATTACACCGATATTAATAAATATATCTGAAATATTAAACACAGGGAATTTTACAAAAGTCAATTCAAAAAAATCTCTCACATATCCAAATACAATGCGCTCATGAAGATTTCCTGCAATTCCGGCAGACAGGAGAGAAATGAAAAAGATACTTTTCATTGAAATTGACTTCAAATGTTTAAACACATAAAGAAACAATAATACAATGGCAACACATGAAAGTATTATCAAAAACTCTCTTGAATCCCTTAAAAGGCTAAAAGCTGCACCGGTATTTTTTACATAATTTAGAGCAAAAACCTGATTATTTATACTTAGTCCACTGTTAATTTCTCTCACGAGTATATCTGAAAGATACAGGTCTGAAAAAAGAAAAAATACAAAGCACACTATCAGATAAATAATTTTACTTAGATTTCTGTGCATCTTCGTCCTCAAACTTTATAAAATTATTCACCGGTACAACGTTAACCCTTGTCATAATAAACGCAAGCCCGTTCATATAAACGCGGACTTTTGTGTTATCAACCGGTTCGGTTTTTGTAACCCCGACGGATGCGATATTGTACTCATTAACGTTGTCATTGTTTGCTGCAAACATTCTCTCTAAAATCTGATCCTCCGGCAGCCGTCTGAAAGCGTCCTCTGACTTTGATGCCGGCTGTACCATCTTCTCTCTGTTAATTGAGGCAATGACAATATCCTCCTCGGGCAAATCTATTTTCAATTCGGAAGTGTATTCCTGTCCGGCATTAACAAAAGACGGCGCACTCAAGTCCATTTTTATAAAGCGTGCATCGCCGTATTTTAATGCGGATTTTTCCTCAAGAATATTTTCCCCTGCGATGACCCAGCTGTTATTAATCTTTTTGAGGTGGTAAACACAGCTTGCATAAGCCTGCAGTTCTCCGCGGGCTGAGATAAATTCCGAATCTTCCGTTGTTGTCGCGAATGCCGCTTCCTCTGTCTGCACTGTTGCGTAGTCAGAATAAACCTTTATATCCTTTATTTTAGTTTGATAAGTAATATCAGGGTAGGTTTCCCAGGTTTCTTTTATTAGTTTAAAATAAACCTTTTTATTGTACCCGTCGTTATTTATGAAATCGTCGGAATAAATCTTATAGAGCCCTTCAAAATCATATTTATTTGTCAGTTCAGTCTGATATTCAAAAAGAGCTTTAATGTCTTTTTCCGCATCAGAATATATTTTATTTTTTTCTATCCTTGCTTTATAAGAAGAAAGAAAGCCTGCCTCGGCAGGTTCAACAAAATTTGCGCTGATTGCTAAGCATAAAATTAATGGAATAATTATCTTTTTCATAATAAGAATTATACAGGAAAATTTTCAAAAACGTAATAGTTTAAATACAGTATTTATTTACGCTGTTTCACTACTTTGGAAAACAGGTCTGAGGTAATAAGCGGCCGACGCCCCCCTTGTTAAACAGTTAAAAGAGTACAGAAAAAGACTGTACTCCTTTCTAATGTTTATTTAATGTTTGCCATTAGTGCTGTCTGTAAACTTTATTTGTATAATCTTCAATATTAGGGGTATCAATTTCAAAAACGTGAACCCTTGCCGGCCCTATGTCAACACGGAGTTCGTTATCAACAGGCTGGAATATACTTTCCTTACCGTAAGACGGAAGAAGATTTAAAAGCTGCTGGCTTTCTTTTAATGTCGGAATTTTGATTTTACAAGCAACCGCTCTGTCAATATTCTTGTTCGCAACACAGAGAAGTGTTTTACCGTGGTAATGACGGGCAAATGCTATAATCTGATCGTTCTTGTCACCCTCTTTATCAAGTTCGATAAAAGTGCCTTTACGCCCGAGAATATCAGGGTTATCCGCTCTTAACTTATTTGCAGCGCGCATAAATGTCCTGATAGATTCATCATCTCCGCCCGGCTTTCTTGAAAGATTAAATATATCAAGCTTCCCGTGGTGAACGGTCATTTCATGCGAATCTGTCTGGGTTACCGGATTATATTTATCAGCCCACGGGTACAAATAATAGTCGCCTGTCTGGAACCCGTCTACCTGATACATATTCAACATAGGAAGCATTGCCTGCAGTCCGACAGTCAACTTACAATAATCTGCCCCGCCGTGGAACATCGGAGAAATATCGTCGTGTGTTGCGAAAGAACCGATGAGAGCTTTTCCCGGGTCAAGCCTGTATGACATATCAAGGTTTTCTTTTACATAATTCATCAAAGTTGTTGCATCCGGCCATTCATGGAAAATATGGTACTGCCCGTACATTAAATCAAATCCTGAACGGAGAGAATCTTCCGGTCTGTCGTACGGCATATTTGCCTGAGGAGAAGCGTCTTCATAAGTATAGGTTTCCGCAAGCCATGCAAACTGAGGGTCGCGCATTCTTGAATACGGGATTAGAATATCCCAGAATTCTACAGGTTTTGCTCTGGCTACATCCGCCCTGATTCCGTCAACACCTAAATCTATGCACATATCAATAAATTGTTTGTGAAGTTCCAGCAGCTTGGGGTTTAAAGTACGTTTGCCTTCATCTTCCCACGGCTGGAACATTCTAATATCATTCCATCCCTGTGGTGTTTTTGCTAGCCCGTCACGTTCCATTGCCATCCACTCCGGATGTTTCAGGAACATTTCATAAGATGCACAGCTAGGCAAATCCAGCATTACCTTAATATCACGCTTATGACATTCATCAATAAAAGCTTTAAACTGGTCTTTAGGGCTTCTCGGATCGTTTTTGTCGATAAGCATAGGATCGAGTTCCAACAAATCCAGTGGAGCGTAAACAGAACCGGCGGTTCCCATTGCTTTAACTTTTCCCGGAGTATTCACAGGAAGCACATGCAATGTATTAAATCCGTCAGCCTTAACTTCATCAAGTCTTTCTATGGCATTCAGGAAAGTTCCGTTTTCTTCTCCGTTATCAATATAACCATTGCCGTTCAAGTCTTTTGCATTAAAAGTTCTCGGAACAATAGCAAGAATATTGGCTTCGTTATTCTGTATCATTGTACGGAGGTTATTTTTGTAGATGATATGTTTAACTTCCTTGCTTTCCTGAACAGGAGCTGATGGCTGTGTCTGCTGTGCTTGTGGAGTTTTTACCGCCGGTTTGTTGATTGAGGCAAGGTTTGTAAGATAAGCCGTAAGCAAATTGGAGCCGTGTTTTTTGTGTTTCTGAGAATCGTCAAACTGCTCCGGCTCAGGATAAGACACAAGCTTATGTTTGATATTATTCAAATGTTGAGTCAATAAATTTGTATTAATCATAATTATTAACCTTTATTTTGTGTCCTTTCCGGTGTTTTCATTCTTCCGAGGAAGAATTGCGCAAGTACGGTAACACCTAACAATATACCGCCGACTTTTCCAAATGTTTTAAGCCAGGTTTTTGTATTAAACTTCTGTTTGCAGGTCTTGTACATTAATTCATCAGGTGCGCTGCCGGTTACCCAGAATTTACGTTCAGAAGTTGCAGATGAAGGTTTTCCGTGGAATATATGGTACTTCTGTGCAAAGTATTCACTGTCGCCTACATCATAAGCCATATCATGCCTGTGCTCATCAACAAGTTTCAAAATACCGTTGTTTTCAAGTATCTTTCTTGTGTCATCACTGTACGGACATTCATAAACAAGCCCCATTGCCCGTTTAAAGAATTCTTCATCATTTGTGACTTCAACTTTTATAAGTTTCTTGTTCTTATTCATCTTCTGGTTCTGAACTTTGCCGTCTTTTACGATTAGTTCACCCTTTTCCGGATCTGGGGTACTGTTTCTGAGGCAGTTTAATTTTGTTTCAAAATCGCATGAATGCCCCTGCATTGTGAAAGTCTTGCAGTGTTCAACCAGTTCCTCTTTTACTTCAAGCGGAAGATTATTTAGAGCGTCAAGGTTTTTAAGCGTAGCAACTCTTCTGTATAAATCAAGAGTATTAATCAAACGTGCAAATGAATTTTTAACACCGGTTAACCTATTTCTGATATAGGATTTTTGTGTTGCAAGTAAAGAACCGTAATCACTTCCGTTACGTCCGATAAGAGCTTCTGCTGTGGAGTGCATACCCATACCTTCAAAAGAAGCTGCCGCAGCCCTGAAGGTTGCATCGGCATGTTCTATATACTTCGGAGAAATTTCTCCTCCATCAGCAACTCTTTCAATCTGGGCAACTCTGCTTGATATTGCTGAAAGAACCCGTTTGTACGCTTTATCATCTGACGCAACCTTCTCCATTTTATCCCTGAAAACTTTGTACATAATTTCACGATCATGTCTTGTTATTTTAAGATCTTTTTCAGTAAATCCAAAAATTTCAGGGAGATCATTTGCTACATCACCCCAGTAAGCAGAAAGACCCATTTCTGGTGCTGCTGCAAATTTGGTGTAAACGTATTTATCAAGGACTGCTCTTTTAGCATTAAGGTCGGTCATTACATCAGCGACCCGCCTTATTTTTCTCTGTGCATCCATATCAAGAACCGCCGCCGGATTTTTGAATAATATTTTATAAATTGGGTTGTCTTTTGCAGTACCTTTATAGAGCAGGTCAAAAATAATTTCCTGATCTACTTCGCTGATTGCGGCCTTACCGTTCTGTACGGCAGTAGCATTATACCGGTTAATATTTCCTCTGATAACATTATCAATAGCGTCTACAACATCCTGTACTGCAATCTCGCTGCCGTTGGTGGAGTATGAAGAAATCACTCTATTTGTAAAACCGTTTGAATCAAAGTATTTTATAAACGAATCATCATCAGGTATAATTGCTTTTATTACAGAGCCTTCAATGTTTACTTTTTCCAGTTCTTTACGAATTCCGCGTGTAATCAGCGGGATATTAGTCTTGGTAATTGTATATTTAGGATTATCAGAAATAAGAAGTTTGCGCAAATCGTCTTCCATAACTTTTGAGGTTTCCGGGTCAAATCCGTAGCCGGCAGTTCTTGTAATTCTGTGCAGCAAATCATCTGTAATAGGTTCATCCTTATGAAGCTCAATTAAATCGTCAAGAGTTCTGTCTATAATATCCGATTTAGCCTTTGCCGTTTCTTTAGGGAAATGATTCAGCATATTCTCAGCTTTTTTAAGCCTGCTTCTATCCTGAATTTTCAAAAGATAAGGTTCAACCTTGTTGCAGATAAGAGCACTCATAACCGGAGTCGCAAAACCTGCTGTCAGCATCCAGAGAGTATTATTTTGCAGGGCAAGCTTTCTCATTTTTTCTTCAATGAAGTCGCGTCTGTTCGGAATATCGCGTGGCACTCTCAACCTATCACCAATTTTGTTGATTTCTTTATCCGAATATAAATCCCATGGAATAAATTGAGGATCCTGATAGAAAGGCTTTTTACGCCCGAAACTATCTTCATATTCAGGCATTACATTCACGCCGTGAATAAGCTTTGCCGGAAGCTGAATTGCAATCTTAGGCCACAAAGCCATTGAAGCAAAGAATGAAGCCAGCCCGACAAATTCCATCCCCTTTGTCATAGGGGTTTGTCTTTTTGTGTAAAGATAAGATGCAATAGCAAGACCGCCGAGTTTCATACCAAGGTCATTTAATTTGCCTAACTGATGGTCATTTGCGTCACCCTTTAAACCATCGCGCAATGCTTTTACATCATAAATCGTATCTTTCAAAAATATTGCAGGAGCAGTAAAGATATTACTTTTTACAATATGCCCCTGACCTTTTAAAGGTTTAATAAAGGTTCTGTTAGCAAGTTCACGGTTAATATCAAAATCAGGTTTTGCCTTTTTAGGGGTAATAACTTTAACTTCCGGCTCTTTATTCTGCTGCCGTGTTTTATACTGATGTATGTAGTTCTGGATTAAATTTGTTTTCATATTAGTTCACCACATACTTTCTGTCTTTTTCTATAATATCTGCACTGTCAAGCTTGGATGGTCTATGAGAGCTTGCAACAACATTAACAACTCCCAGAATTGATGATAAAGCTGCAGCACCAAAAAGGACTTTTCCGCTGTGTTTGCCGAAAAACTGCTTACCTTCTCCTTTAAAGAAATTTATTACGCTGTCGCCGAGACTTTCAAAGAATTGTGAGGTTGATTTTTTAAAGCCTTTTACATTAAACAATTTATCCCACGGTTCCTGGAATGCAAGTCCGACACCAACTGCTGCCCAGAGATAAGATGAAACATTTTTAGCCAGATTTGTTTTTACAACAATTTCTTTTATTCTTGGTTTAACTTCCTGATCAGAATCTTTTAAGTTTTTACCCATACCGAGTTTTCTTGAGACTCTGTCGTAGTATTTATTTCGTTTTTGCCCTTTTGTTTCATCGCAATAAAGCAAATCCCAGCGCGGGAATTCTACACTTTCAAAAACTTTATGATATTCAATACTTGTAATATCCGTATCGTTTATATTATCCGGAAGTTCATAGATAACCTTTGCGTAAGGGAGCTCTGTATCAACACCGGTAATCCAGTTAACCGGACGGGTAACAAATGACTTTGAAACCTCTTTCATAATACCGTAAAACAAAACGCCGAGTGCCATCTTCTTCCCGAGCGGTACCGCTGTTTTCTGTGCGGAATGTTCAAATTTTTTGTTTACAGCATTAAAAACAGCCATAAGCATGCCGCTGCCAACGAGATACGGAACCATGCCCATTGTTAAAAACTCATAAAAGTTAGCATTTTTGCTGCCTTTCAAACCTTTTGTAGGATACAGTGTCATGGCATTTGTAAACTTATCAAAACCGATACGCATACGGTTTGAAAATGTATTTTTTAGAACTGTATCATGAGTGTAAGGGAGTTTGTTGTCGTCATTCTCTCCGGCAGAAAATTTTATGCTGCTGTAGCGGTTTGTAATAGGTAAAATCATCTTTACTCCACACACGATTAGTCAGTTAATATAACAGGCGTCAAAACTTTTTTTTGCCATTTAGAATAAGTTACTTTACATTTTTTTACAATAAATAACTTCGGATAATAATTTAATTTAAAATCCCAAAATCCTTACAAAAAAAGCAGATTATTGACAGAAAATATTTTAACAAAAACAAAATAAATATCAAGAAAAAGTTTTACTTTATTTCTTCATAAAGTGTAGGAGCTTCCTGAACACTAACATTATTAACCGGTATTCGAACAACTTTTACTACAACTGTTCTGTTGGCGTATTCAATGTTTATTATGTCGCCTTCTTTTAACTGTTTTCCGGCTTTTGCAGGATTGCCGTTGACGAAAATTCTTCCGTTGTCCGATACTTCATTTGCCACTGTGCGTCTTTTTATCAGTCTTGAAACTTTTAAAAATTTATCTAATCTCATAAGTCATTCCTTTGTACAAATTTTACCATACAAACATCATTTGTGATATAATCGTTTTATCTTGTAAAGGAGTATTTTAAATGAAAAAAAATATAATTATTTGGGTACTGTTAATTATATCCGGATTTTTTACCGGTGCTAACGCCGGGGAAATAAGATTTGTACAAGTATCAGACGCACACTTTACAAAAGGAAATGAGTATTCACAGCGTGTGCTTGAGAGTGCTGTAAAAGATATTAATAAACTGGACAATATTTCGTTTGTAATTTTTTCCGGCGACAATATTAATGATCCAAAACCAGAAGACGTGGCTGCATTCACAAGAATTGCTAACAAACTAGATGTTCCTTATTATATTATACTTGGAAATCATGATGTGTTTAAATCGAACGGACTTTCAAAAGAAAGATATTTTGAAATAGTACGAGAAAACAACATTTTATTCAAATACAAAACTCCAAATTACGTGTTCAAAAAAGGGGAATTTGTATTCATAGTAGTTGATGGTGCCAAAGAGGTAATTCCGGGGACAACAGGATATTTTAAGGCAAACACGCTTGAATGGCTCGATAAACAGCTGACAAAATATGCCAAAAAGCCTGTTATAATCTGCCAGCATTTCCCGCTGATTGAACCAAAACCTTCGACATCACACGGAACATATCGTTCGGAAGAGTATCTTGAACTTTTGAAAAAACATTCCAATGTAATTGCTCTTATTTCCGGACACTTCCACATGAATTCCGAAAAAATGCAGGATGGGATTTACCACATAAATTCACCGTCGCTTCTGGCATTGCCTAATCAGTATAAAATCATTGATGTTGTAACGACAAAAGGCTTTTCTCCGATGATTTATACACAACTCAGAGAACTTGATGTTAAATAAAATATTGTTGATTTTTTTACCGGATAATAATATAATTAATACAGTATATTTGAATTATTTAAGAGAGATAAAAAATAAATGAGTGAAACGTATAATATTGGGATCATATTCAATTTAATATTGATTGTATTTTTACTTCTTTCAAACGGTTTTTTTGTAGCCTCAGAATTTGCAATGGTAAAGGTGAGAAAAACCCGTATTGAACAACTTGTAAATGAAGGAAATTTTAATGCAAAGATTGCGCTTGAGGCTTTGAAAGATTTAGATAAATTTATTGCTGCCGTACAATTAGGCGTCACAATTTCAAGTATCGGCTTAGGCTGGGTGGGAGAAGGAACCCTCGCTGCAATTATTGAACCAATTTTTGCATTTCTGCCGGGGATAAGCCAGTCTGTTGCAACCCATACGGTTTCAGTTTCCATTTCGTTTGCATTAATTACATTTTTGCATGTTGTAATCGGCGAACTTATTCCGAAATCAATTGCGCTTGAATACACAGAATCTACTGCACTCATTGTTGCAAGACCGATGCAGTTTATCACATTTATTTTCAATCCTTTTATCTGGCTTTTGAACGGATTTGGAAACTCTCTTTTAAATATGATGCACATTCCTCATTCTCATAAAGGTTCACTTGTTCACTCGACTGAGGAACTTGACATGCTGGTTAACGCAAGCTACAACGGAGGAGTGCTTAATGAAACAGAGAAAGACATGCTTCATAATGTATTTAAGTTTTCGGATTTAACAGCTAAACAGGTGATGATACCGAGGACTGATATGGTATGTATACCTGAGGATATGTCTTTTGAAGAATTGACTAATCTTGCTGCAGAAAACCAGTATACAAGATACCCTGTTTACAGCGAAGATATTGACCACATTACAGGCATAATCCATGTTAAGGATTTGTATGCACTTTCAATAAAAAATCAGGAGCGCCCGATTAAGGAACTTTTGCGTGAAGTTCTTATGGTTCCTGAAACAATTACTATGGACAATCTTGTTCTTGAATTTAAGAAAAGAAAAGGGCAGATGGCAATTGTTGTAGACGAGTTTGGCGGAACTTCAGGGCTTATTACTCTGGAAGATGTTCTTGAAGAAATTTTCGGAGAAGTGCAGGATGAATTTGACGAGGAAGAAGAAGTCGACATAAAAGAAATTGAAGAAAATAAATATATTGCAAATGCCATGATGAGAATTGATGAGATGGCAGAGTTTTTTAATATTCCGGAAGAAACTGTTGACGACGAAGATATTGACACAATAGGCGGTCTGGTTGTGAAAATTCTTGGCAGACTTGCAGAAGTCGGAGATTCAGTTGCATTTAACGATTTAACATTTATTGTAAAAGAAGTTGACGGCGCAAGGGTTACAAAAGTTGAAATTATAAGAACACCTAAAGAAGAAGAAAAGACCGGAGAAGAAAACGAGAATGCTTAATATCGCACTTGGCTTCGACAGTAATTTTGCACCTTATGCAGCTGCTGCAATAAAATCAATTCTGCATCACAACAAGGATGTCAAATTTTATCTGATGTATGACAATTTAAAAAAATCAGATATGGCTAAAATTACCGATATGATTGTATCTCACCCAGGTGGGGGTGGGCAGCTCGTCTGGATTGATATGACAGGAAAGTTCAGCAACCTGTTTACCGGTTTGTGGAAGTCATGTGCGGTTTACTTTCCGCTTGCGCTTTCTTCAATTTGTCCTGATGAGAGAATTTTATTTTTAGATGCTGACACAATGGTTACAGGAGATTTAACACAATTTTATAATCAAAATCTTGAGGGATATTACCTTGCCGGAGTTCAAGACTACGGGATGATCTCTGATTTAAATGCAGGAAAGACCGTGCCGGCAGGCGACAACAAGACTATCATTATAAAAGATTACTTTGAAACCGCACTCGGCTGGAACGCCGAAGAAATGAAAAAATACATTAACAGCGGAATGCTTTTGATGAACTTAAAACTTATGCGGGAAGATAAAATTGAAGAAAAAATATATAAAAGTTTAAAAGAAAGAACTTTTGCATTTCCGGATCAGGATTGCATAAACTTTGTCTGCCATGACAGAATTAAAATTCTGGAACCAAAATATAATTTTATGATTCCGCATGATAATACTTGGAATAATCTTTCAGACGATGTAAAAAAAGAATTGTCCGGCTACAAAGAAGAAAAAGAAACACCATTAATTATTCATTTTCTCAAAAAACCATGGCGTGCTCCGCAGGATAATCTGCCTTTTGCCAAAATGTATAACGAAATCAGAAAACAGACGCCATATAAAAACCTCCGCTCAAGACAGGAAATTTTCCAGTTCCGCTGGGGCAGAAAAGGAAAATATCTGCGAGTTTTAAATAAAACCGTTTTTGAATTTGGCGGCTGCCGGAGTTAAAACCATAAATTTTAGCGAAGAAAGCATTTCTGCACGCCGGAGTATACGCCGGAGAACGAGGCCTGAACATTTTTACCTTTGCGTGTGACAGGTTCAAAACGCCCCAGACAGGCAAAACTTACAGCTGCATGCATTTCAAGCAGCCCGCTTACGTATTTCAAGGGTTAGCTTAAGCTTTTTTCTTGCCGGTCAGAAGCGCTGCGCCCGCACCGATTACAGCAAGAACACCTCCGCTTATGGCAGCCCACTTTCCGGCAGCTTTTAATTTTGCATTTCTTACGAGCTTATCAATTTTTTTCCCGAAAACTTTTAGTTCATCTTCAGTGAAAACTCTTTCAAGATTTTTGCCCGGTTTGCCTTCTTTTTTCAATACGAGATATTCATTAATCAAATTTTTATGACGATTAATCCCTGAATTAAAACCTTCCTGAGCCTGTTGTTTTTTATCCAGAATAAATTTATTTACTTCGCTGACAGGTTTACCGTCAACGGCATCATCAATCGCCTCATCCAGCGACATATTAGGAAAATAGTCATCAAAATCAAACATATCAGCATGGGCTTTTAAAGTTTCTTTCATCTTTTCCGGAGCTGTTCCTTCTGCAAATATCAAATTATCATAAGCATTTATAGCTTTTTTCTGCCTTTCAACAAATCCATCTTTTACATCCTCCAAACATTTTTTGGAAAGGTCATCAAAATTATCAACCCCAAATTCTTCAAAACCTTCTTTAACAAATTTGTCAGCAAAAGTCTTTCTTTCTTCAACTGACAGTGCTTTTAAATCAACATTATCATCTTCACCAATTTGCTTAAGCATATCATCTGAAATTCCGTCTATTGAACCGGTTTCCCAGAGCTGTTTCACGCCGGCAAGCAGTTTTTTCTGTTCTTCAACTAATTCACCGACCGAATTATCTATAGCTTTGTATACAAATTCATCTGTAACAGAATTACCTTTCATATAAGGTTTTGTAAAATACCCTATGATACCGCCGGCTATAGCTCCAGCGCCAAGTCCTGCTCCTGTGTATAATGCAGTTCTCTGATTGTTGTTTAACGGTTGAATCATAATTTCTCCTTAAAGTTTTTACACAAATTTATTAATATAATACTTGAACAAAAATTTTTTTGCTACTACATCACAAACTTTAGTAATTAAAAAACTTTTCCTCTTTTTAAATGATGTGAGAGCGGACAGATGGTATAGAATAGTAATGTAAAGAAATGTTACACAAACTTCGGGTGGATTAATGAATCAAAGTTTTGATTTCACATCTTACAACAATATTAAAAGACTTAGCGAGGATGAATTAATAGCGTTGTGGGAAAAATATTTTAAAGATAAATCTAACAAGGAAGTTAGAGATACTTTGATAGTGCAGTATATATACTTAATCCGCTATGTAGTAGGACGTGTAAAAGTTACGCTGCCTGCCACAATTTCAATAGAGGATATTGCAGGCTACGGTGTTGAAGGTTTGATTAACGCAATAGAAAGATACTCACCGCAAAAGAATACCAGATTTGAAACCTATGCGCTTATAAGAATCCGCGGTGCAATTTTAGACAAAATACGCTCGGAAGATTTTCTGCCGAGAAGTGTCAGAAAAAAGATTAAAGATATTAAAAACGCTCAGGAAACATTAAAACAGGATCTCGGGCGAATGCCAACCACAACAGAAATTGCAAATTACCTGAATATGGATGCCGAAAAAGTAAACCAGATTATGGCAGAAGATACAACAATGACATCCATTTACGAAAAACGCGGCAATACTGACGACAGCGTTGAAATTATAGATACTATTCAGGATACCGGAAAGCTTACCCCTCAGGAAAACCTGGAAGAAAAAAATGTTAAAGAGGAACTTGAAAAAGCACTCCGCAGACTTCCGGAAAGAGAACGCGTCATAATGGTTCTTTACTATCAGGAAAACATGACACTCAAGGAAATAGGTGCAACTATTAACATGTCAGAATCCAGAGTGTGCCAGCTTCACGCACAGGCAATCATGAAACTGAAAAATATCCTCAGTGAAAACAGATCTTCCCGTTTAAGAAAAAGTATTGTTGCCTAACGCTTAATACTATTGTCAAAAATTACAAAATCAATCCGTCTGTCACTGAAATTACGGGCTGCAACATTGTCGTTAAACGGCATGATTTCACCATACCCCAGAGGGAAAACCCGCCTGTAAGGAAGTTTATTTTTTATTACAAGATAATCAACAATTGCGTTAGCCCTCATAATAGTAAGTTCCCAGTCATGTTTCAGTGCTCCCATACCAGAAACCGGTTCATCAGTATGGCTCTCAACAACACACGGGTTATCAAATTTTTCAAGAATTACTGCAATAGTATCAAGAAGAAATTTTCCATCGGACTTGAGGATAATACTTTGCGGCTCAAAAAACTCGCTTTCATCTATGCTTACTATCAAACCGCGCGGAACCTGTGTATAGGTAATCGTATTTTTTAAGGGAAGCCCCTTTTCAAAATAAGCCTGAACTGAGGGCATGCTTGCATTAATTCCGGAACGAGTATATAGAATTTTGTATTCTCCAGCGTTTACAGGACATGCAAGACAGCAAATTAAAATTAGTACCCGAATGAGTTTCAAGACAATTCTCCCGGGACTCATTATTTATTAAATTATCCAATTCAGCCATTGCCTGATATGGTTAAGGTTTCAAAACAGCATAGACATAGTTTTCGGTAAAATATTTCTGTGCACACTCCTGAAGCTGTTCCGGCGTAACCTTTTTCACCACCTCTTTTGTCCTTTCAAGAAAATCAAAACCCAGCCCGTTTATTCCGTAATGAGCAAGTAAACATGCCTGGCTGTTGTTTGTTTCAGTTGAAAACGCCCATTTGCCTGCAATATTATTTTTAGCATTCTCAAGTTCTTCTTCGCTAACCGGAATTGATTTAATTTTTTCAATTTCCTCTCTAAAGCCGGCAAGCGAAACCTCAATATTTTTCGGTTCTGTTGCTATGTAAATAGAAAAGTTTCCGCAGAGAGCCATCGGCTCATACGAACTTCTCACAACATAAGCAAGCCCCTTTTTATCTCTTAATTCCAGAAACAATCTTGATGAAAGTCCTGACGCCCCGAGAATTATATTCAAAAGTACAAGAGCCGGATAATCAGCATCTTTATAAGAAGGAACAATCCATCCCTTCAAAAGGTGCGCCTGATTAGCATCCGGTTTTAAAATTTCTTTATTTTTGCAGGAAGTTAAAGGCTCAACAGGCTTAAGCGATTTCTCATCCTTTTCATTTGAGAGATTTCCGAGATTATCATTCAATTCCGGTAAAACTTCCTCATAAGGGAGAGAACCGACAAAAGTTATAACTTTTTTGCTGTTATTAATTATAGAATTGTAAGCATCTATTACATCCTGCTTAGTAATATTTTTGATATTTTCAAGAATTTTTGAAGAAGTGTTTCCGTAAGGATGGTTTTCGAACATTGTTCTGTAATATCCGTCCGAAACTTTAGCTCGCGGAGAATCAAGTTCCGCAGTAATCTCGCCTTCCATTTTTGCAAGTTCTTTATCAAATTCTTCAAAGGTAGAATTTTTTATAACATCTGTCATAATCTCAAGAGCCTTTGAGAAATCTTCATTTAAGCAAACAAATCTGCACCGTAAATAATCCTGCTTCAATTCATTAGAAAACTCGATAGCATAAGCATCAAGTTCATCTGCAAGCTGCTCTGCCGTCCTGTTTTTTGTTCCCTGTAGCAATAACCTTGTCATAAGAACATAACTGCCGATATTTTTCTCAGGATTATTAATTGAAAAATTCATACACAGCGCAACACGCGGCGTATTTTCATTCCTTTTATAAAAAAATTCAATATTGTTGTTCAAATGTGTAATTTTAGTATCCATTTTTCTCTCCCTACAGACAGATTTTAACATAATTAATTAAAACAGTAAAGTTTTCTTGCACTATTGAGGTATTTTACATATAATAAAGGTATGGATATTAAGAGAATTAAACTAAATGATTTTGAAATTGGTGCGGATAAGCTTACAATACTTGCCGGCCCATGCGTAATAGAAAGTCAGGAAATTTTAAACAGGACAGCGGAAAAGTTAAAAGGAATTACAGAAAAACTCGGAATAAATTTCGTTTTCAAATCATCTTTTGATAAAGCGAACCGCTCCTCAATAACTTCATTCAGGGGCCCCGGAATAGAAAAAGGGCTGGAGATGCTTTCGAAAGTAAAAAAAGAATTTGACCTTCCGGTGGTAACTGATATTCACACACCAGATCAGGCTGCACCGGCGGCTGAAGTTGCAGACATTTTACAAATTCCGGCATTTTTGTGCAGACAAACAGATCTTCTTGTTGCGGCAGCCAAAACCGGCAAAATCGTTAACATAAAAAAAGGTCAGTTCTTAGCGCCGGAACAGATGGGGCCGCTGATTAAAAAAGTTGAGGACAGCGGAAATAATAAAATATTAGTAACAGACAGAGGCACCTCATTCGGCTACAACAATCTTGTGGTAGATTTCCGTGCAATACCGATAATGCAGAACTTCGGTTACCCTGTAGTGTTTGATGCTACACACAGCGTACAGCTTCCCGGGGCAAACGGATGTTCTTCAGGTGGAGATAGAAGGTTTGTGCCGTACCTTGCAAAAGCTGCAATGGCTGCAGGTGCTGATGCTCTGTTTTTTGAAGTTCACCCTGAACCGGATAACGCTCTCTGCGACGGGCCTAATATGATTGCGTTGAATAAGGCGGAAGAACTTTTCAAAACTTGTAAAGACATATATGAACTGATAAGGCGGTAAAAATGATTCTGAATACTTATATTGCTGGGCCGTTTGATGCCAACAATTATCTGCTAATGGATAAAGTTTCTAAAGAGGCAGTGCTTATTGACTGCTCCGAATACAAACAACGGATTATTGAAGACATAACAAAACTCGGTGCAAAGGTAAAATGTATACTTCTAACTCACGGACATTTTGACCACGTACTCGGTGTAAATGAAATGACTAAAGCTTTGAATGTTGATGCTTATATTAATCAAGCCGATATTATTTTAACAGATAATATAAATAATATGGTTAATAGAATTTCCAACCCCCCTGTGCTGGAAATTCCAGAGATTAAAGGGCGGATACAGGACTGGCAGGAATTTACTATCGGCGAGCACAGGATAAAAGCAATTCCGACTCCGGGGCATACGGAAGGCGGAATGAGTTTTCTTGTCGATGATGAAATGCTGTTTTCTGGAGATACGCTTTTCTGTCAGAATTTCGGCAGAACTGATTTATTCGGCGGTAACATAAAAAAACTGGTACACAGCATTAAAGATGTACTTTTTGAACTAAACGGCGATATTATTGTCTATCCCGGACACGGGCCTGCTACAACTATTAGAAACGAAAAATTATCCAACGAAATTCTAAGATATAACAACTAAAAGAGGAACAAAATGAAAGAACAACTGGAAAAAATATATGCAAGCGCATCTGCTGATTTATCAAAAGCACAATCAATCAGCGACCTTGAGGAAATAAGAACAAAATACCTTAGCAGAAAAGGCGAATTTAACGAGATAAAAAAGAACCTTAAGAATTTATCAGATGAAGATAAAAGGATTGTCGGTTCGCTTGCAAACGAAATTACCCGTAAACTTGAAACATCTTTAAGCGAAAAGCACGATGAATTTTATAAAAAAGAACTCGATGCCAGACTGTTGAAAGAGAAAATAGATGTTACGCTTCCGGGGAAATTTATTCCGTGCGGAAAAGTTCACCCGATAACTTCCACAACGAATGAGCTTGTATCAATTTTGCAGAGCCTCGGCTTTTCCGTTGTTCCAGACAGCCAGTCGCCGGAAGTTGAAACAGACTATTACAACTTTGATGCGCTGAATGTTCCTAAAGACCATCCTGCACGTGATGTTCAGGATACATTTTACACTACAATCGCGCAGAATGTTGTATTAAGAAGCCAGACCTCGGGCGCACAGATTCATGCTATGGAAAATGCAAAACCTCCGATAAGAGTAATTGCGCCGGGCAGAGTTTACAGAAATGAAAACATTAACGCTCGCAAAAACAACTTCTTCCATCAGATTGAAGGCTTGTATGTGGATAAAGATATTACCTTCGGGGATTTGAAGGGTGTATTGAACGAATTTATCAGAATATACTTCGGAGCAAGCCGTCCGACACGTTTCAGAAGCAGCTTCTTTCCGTTCACAGAACCATCTGCTGAAGTTGATGTTCAGTGTATTATGTGTGAAGGAAAAGGCTGCCGCACATGTTCCGGTACCGGCTGGCTGGAAGTCCTCGGCTGCGGTATGGTTGACCCTAATGTATTAAAAAATGTCGGAATTGATCCGGATGTTTATACAGGGTTTGCCTTTGGTATGGGGGTTGAAAGACTAGCTATGCTAAAATATGCAATCGACGATATCAGATTATTCTTCAATAATGATGTAAGATTTTTGAAACAATTCTAAATTATCTTATCCAAGGATAGTCATCTTTGATTTCCCAGCCGTCGTATTCTATTAATCTTGTACAAGAACCACTTCCCCGTTCATCGCCGGTATCAGAGGTTTTACAATACTCTAACAAAGTATTTCTATCTTGAATTTCATATGTTCGCCAGTTTCCGGCACTGAATAAAGTTCCTTTATTATTGACAAATCTTGTCACAAACTTAAAGATATCTTCATTTTCTTTATTCGGTTTACCGGCACAGTTATAATCAAACCAGTAATGTATTGTTGCAACGCCCATATCTGCGGAAGAACCTCCAATAACCGTCGTAAAACAGCTTCCGTCAGAAAAAATATATACCGGCATAATATTTGAAGTATGACCCGTAAAATTTTCATGAAATTGATTGCACTTGGCATCACCTGATTCACATACCTTAATACCTTGCAAATATGGAAATAAGTATGTAAACATAAATTCATTAATCTCATCAGCATCATTTTGCTTTGTCGGATATTTCCAATTTTGAATCGGCCCGTAATCTACAGTGGCAAAATTAAAAGCATTTTGCATAGTTGACGAGAACTTTTTTAATCTTACTTCAATCTCCTTTTTTCTATAACTTGCTAAGACTGCCGGCAAAGTCATTGCTGCAACTATTCCGATAATTCCAAGTGTAATAAGTACTTCTGCAAGTGTAAAACCATTTTTCATGGCAACATCCTTTCATACATCAATATATTTTTATATTCTTATTGTAACACATCAAGTAAATTAATGCAATACGACATATTTATTGATGCAATACATTCTTAAATAAATATTTAAATAAAGGTTTAATAAAAAAATGGATATAAAGAAAAAGTTCGGAAAAAGACTTAGAGAAATACGTACAAGAAAAGAATTAACACAGGAAAAAATGGCAGAGGGCATCGGTATCCAGCCTGAGAATTATTCAAGAATAGAAAACGGATTGTCTTTTCCGAAACCTGAAAATCTTGTTAAAATAAGTGAGATTTTAAATATTGAAATTTCCGAACTTTTTCAATTTTCACATATAAACGACTACAAGACAATAGTTAATACAATTATAGAAAAACTGCAGAAGGATCCGGAAACAACCCTCATAACCTACAAATTTCTAAAAAGCCTCGGAAAAATCTAAAATCAGGGATATTAGAATTTTTAGCCTATTTCACAACCTTATTCAATCCATGCGGTTTGTCAACATTCCGGTTAAGGCACCGTGCAATTTCAAGCGCCAGAAGCTGTATTATAACAACAATACAGAATGATTTTACAATCTCGCTTTCACAGTTTATATTTATATTGAATTTAGTTTTTATCTTTTCGTTAGAACATCCTATTATACAAATCGGCGGGTTATATTCTTCCTCTATCTTATTCAAATTCTTTATTGCCGTATAGCTCAATTCATTTACGGAAATATGAATCATTGCCGGCCGGTTATTCAACACAGCGACATGTCCGTGCATAAATTCACCGAGAATATTTGAATATACGTTTATATAAGAAGTTTCTTTAATCTTTAAAGAAGCCTCTTTTGCAATAGCGTAAGAAATTCCGTCTGCCGTAATAACAATATTCTTGAATTTTGAGAGGAACTTTGCCATAACTTTAATCTTTGGATGAAGGTTATAAGTATCTTCAACCGCACCTGAAAGAAGTTTTAACTCTTCAATATACCCTGAAATATCCAACCCACTGAGTGCAGCATATTTCAGCACAAGGAGAGTACAACACAACATCTGTGAGGTGAGCGATTTTGTCGCGGCAATACTTTTTTCTTCACCGGCGCAGCAGTCAATTTTAAAATCAGCAGCCTGCCAGATTGTGGAATCTTTCTTGTTTGTAACACAAAGTGTACGCATACCTAGTTCTTTTGCTTTTTTGAGCGCAGAATTTGTATCTGAAGTTTCGCCTGACTGGGTTATAAAAACATAAAGAATATCATTTTCATGAGGAACTGCTGACTTTAAAAGAAATTCGCTTGAGTAAATAGCGCGAGCCTCCATTCCTGCAACATTTCCAAACAAATCTGCGGTAAATCTTGCGCAATGATAGGATGAACCGCTTGCAACAATAACTATTTTAGATACATCTGTAGGAATGTCAAACAGTATGTAATTACTGTCATTGACATGCGTTTTCAACAGCTTTTCAAGCACTTCTGCCTGTTCGAAGATTTCAGTTTCCATACTGGATTTTAGATTTCTTTTAAAAAACATAACACTCCATAGAGAATTAAAATTTTCACCCTCCCTCAAAGGGAGGGTAGAAATTTTATCCAAGAATCTCTTTCAATAACTCGTTAACTGCTTTAGGATTAGCACGGCCTTTTGTTTCTTTCATAACCTGTCCAACAAAGAATCCGAGAAGCTGAACTTTTCCTTTTTTATATGCCTCCACCTCTTTAGGGTTTGCAGCAACAACTTTTTCACAGACTTCCTTAATTGCGCCTTCATCAGAAATCTGGCTCAATCCGCGTTTTTCAACAATTTCAGAAGCCTTTGTGCCATCCTTCATCATATCAACAATAATTTGTTTCCCGATATTATTAGAAATTGTATTTTTTTCAATTAAAGCAATTAATTCTACAAGGTTTTCCGGAGTTAATTCAGTTTCGGTGATTTCTTTATGTTCTTCTTTCAGATAAGCAGCAATCTCACCCATAATAAAGTTTACTGCAATCTTAGGTGTTGCACCGAGTTCAAGAACTTTATCAAAGAACAGAGCAAGCCCCATTTGTTCAACAATAACGCTTGCATCATATTCACTCAAACCTAAACCCATATATCTCTGACGTTTTTGTTCAGGAAGCTCAGGCATTTTTGAGCGGATTTCTTCAACCCATTCTCTTGAAATTTCAAGAGGCATAAGATCCGGTTCAGGGAAGTATCTGTAATCATGTGCATCTTCTTTCCCTCTCATTGAACGTGTTTCTCTGGCATTATCATCCCAGAGTCTTGTTTCCTGAACAACCTTTCCGCCTTCTTCAACAATATCAATTTGTCTGTCAATTTCATATTCAATAGCTCTTTGCAATGCGGAGAAACTGTTTACGTTTTTAATTTCTGCACGTGTACCGAAAACTTTTGAACCTTTTGGCATAACAGAAATATTTGCGTCGCATCTCATAGAACCTTCTTCAAGGTTGCCGTCGCAAACGCCTATGTATCTTACAATATTTCTGAGTTCTTCCATATAAGCCCTTGCTTCATCCGAACTTCTCATATCCGGTTCAGATACAATTTCCAGTAACGGAGTTCCGGCTCTGTTCAAATCAACCAAAGAATAGCTTGAGCCTGCAATACCTGCAGCGCCTGCGTGAACCAGTTTTCCGGCATCTTCTTCAAGGTGCGCGCGTGTAATTCCGATTCTTTTACCTTTAATATCAATATGACCGTTTACACAGATAGGTTCATCATATTGCGAAATCTGATAGCCTTTCGGCAAATCCGGGTAAAAATATTGTTTTCTGTCAAACTTGCATCTTGCAGGGATTTCACAATTCAGTGCAAGCCCTGTCAGAATTCCCATATTTACAACTTCTCTGTTTAAAACAGGCAAAACACCCGGCATCCCCAGAGTAATCGGGCTGGTTTCCGAATTCGGCTCTTTTCCGAACTCAGTTCCGTCCGGAGCAAAAATTTTTGATCTGGTTTTCAACTGTGCATGAACTTCCAGCCCTATAACAACTTCGTATTTATCTCTTAAACTTTCCATAGCTTCTCCTTATCGTATCTAAAGCTTAGCACAAACCATGCGGGCGCGCAAATTCTATTTCTGTTCAATAATTACACGCGCAGGGTAATTTTTTATTAGTAATTCATTAGCAACATTCATTGCGGTATCTTTTGAGTTATAGGAGCCCACCTGTAATGTATAACCGCTCCCCATTTTTCTGATAAATGGAGAAACACCAAGCCCTGCATCCTGTAAAATACCTTTAGCAACTTCCGCCTGCTCCGCAGTAGAATAAAACCCAACTACTACCCTTGCGTTAATTGCAGGCGCCTGTATAGAAGTCTGAGGTTCAGGTGCGGATGGAGCCGGCGCTGCATTTTCTGATTTTACGGTTTCAGCTACGGAATGCTGTACAGGAGGTTCAAGATTAATTGCTTCTTCGTCGTCCTGCTGCAAAGAATTCTCATCAGTTTCCGAATCTTTTGTCTTTGGAATAATAACTTTTCCTCCATCCTCTACTGCAAGATCCTCCCCGCCGATGGCATCAAAATTATCTTCCATCTGAATTTCTTTTAACCTGTGATCTACACCGCCTCTTATTCCGTCCTCATCTTCCTGCATAACGGTAGCATCATCCCCGAGATTAATCTCAACATCCGGCGACATAAGCTTTGCAAACCCCAAAAACACAAGAAGAAGAGTGAAAAATAACGATACAAACAGAATAAAACTCTGCCGCGGATTACGTTTTACCAGCTTTTTGTAATCCTTATAACTTATATGCGCACTCTGCTTCGGTTCATCATCAATCATAAATTATACTCCTCTAACTTTTGTACTTGCGAGAATTATATCATCGATTTCTTCCGAATATCTTTTAAGAATTTCATTTGCAAAAGCGTCAATATCGCTGATGCCTAAATCATTCTCAAGCCCGCAAGCCTTTACAGGGGCACCGTTTGAATCTATATTGATTCCTGTATGAATAAGTATTGAATTTACAGACTTTGTGGCTATTGAAACCGTCAGTTTTTTATCGTTAAAAAACAAATCATCGCCGCTTCTTCTGATAGAAATACCGCGTCTTTCAAGCGCTTCTTTAATAATACATATAAGCAGTCTTTGCCTGAAAACACCCTCCACAAGCCCGATATTAAACTGTTCTGAAATAAAACTCAGCATGGATTTGCTGTAAATAGGTTCGTTATTGATAACATCTTCAATATCGACCATTTCATCCAGCTTTACCTCGCATTCACCTTTGAACGCAACAGTCGCATCTCCCTGAATTTTAAAGTTCTTATAAATCCAGTGCGGCGAAAGCTGCCAGCCTTCATATTTAATTTCTTGTTCAATTAACTTTGTTTTCATAATTAATACTATATCTTAAAAAAGAAGTTTTATAAAGCGGTCAGCCTCATTGTGAATAAGTGCATTTTTTAATCTTACACAGGATTCACACACACCGCAGTGCTTTTCTCCCCCGCAGTAGCAGCTTCTGACATATTCCAGAGGAATACCATGCTCTAAAGCCAACCTAACTATATCATTTTTATCTGAATTTATCAAGGGTGCAATGACTTTCGGTTGGTTCTGTGTTGAATATTCAAACTCTTTATTCACACTGTCAATAAATTTCTGTGTATTGTCAGGGAAAGTCGCGCCCTCCTCTTTATTGGCACCTATAATAATATGAGTAAAGTTTTGAGCGTCAGCAAAACTGCCTGCAATATTCAGAAAAAGCCCGTTTCTATTCGGCACCCAGACAAGCTTTGCCGACTGTTCAGGATTGTGAAGAAGTTCTCCTGACGGAACCTCTTTTTCCGATACAAGAGCTGTCGAGGTAATCCTTTTAAGCCAGTCAAGCGTAATAAACTCATGTCTGATACCATAGTAAACAGAAATCCTTGCGGAAGCGGTTATCTCATCACTGGCGGATTTTTGTCCGTAATCAAAAGTCAATGCAGTATCAACATTATATTCATCCTTCAAAAGCCCGAGGCTAACAAGGGAATCCAGTCCACCGGATAAAAGTACAATTGATTTATTCATCAAAATCCTCCCTCATTCGACCTGCCATACCGTCGTCATCATCAGTTTCGTATTCCTCCAGCAGTGAAACCGCTTCAACTTTTAAAAAATCAGAAAAATCCGGCTCTTTTATAACCTCATCAAGAATTCTGCGCCCGCGCATATTATATAATGCAATAAGGGCATTTTTCTTAACCTCGTCATCGCTGTCCGTCAGACAGCGTTTTATAACATCGTAGGCCTCAGGATTATCACTGTCCATCAATGCTTCAATTGCATTAATTTTTATCTGTACGGATTCATCCATCAAAGAACTTTTTAAAGCATTAAACACTCTGTCATTACGATCGCAGCGGAGTTTTCCGAGTGCTTCAATAACACGTTCTTTCAAAAAGGTAAACTTATCCATTATGCCCTGCTTGGTTTCCAGAATGCTGACGAGCGGCTCAAGTGCACGCATATCACCAATCATACCCAGAGCAGATGCAGCAGATTCTCTTAAATAAACAGAGCGTTCTTCCTCATCTTTCATAACCTCAATCAACGGAGCAACCGCATACCTGTCGCCTATCCGCCCCAGAGCATCTGCACAGGCAAAACGGACTTTATAGTTTTCATCTTTATTGTTCAGGCAGTATAAGAGCGGGGTTACTGCAGAGGTATCTTTGAGGTTGGCAATCGCTTTAGCGCACATTGCCCGTACATTTACGAACTTTTCTTTATCAAGATTATCGTTGTCAATCTTCCACAAAAGAATATCAAGAAGCGGGCTGAGAGAAGATTTATCCCGAAACCTGTCCACGCAGCGGATAAGATTCATTAACACATCGGGAGATTTGCAGATGGTAAGAAAATAATTATAAATTTTAACAAGATTATCACGCTCGTATGTTTCATCAAGGGCATTAATTTTGCAGATAACAGCCTCAGGGGCTGAAATATCTTTCCCCGGAAATAGATTGCATTTATTAGCTATAGCTTCCAAATCCAACGTATTTTTATCGTCCACTTCTTACCCCTGCTTTAAAATATACTACAAACGTATTTTTTTAGCAAGTAAAGTAACGTCTTATACACCGGTTATGAAGATATAAGCACGACCTGCAGCAAAAAACATTCCACTAACGCAAGCTTAATTATCTTCTTCTGCTATGAACGACAAATCCGGTTAAAAATTTGACCGTTCACCTGCTTTAATTTTCATAGACGTGGTTAAGCGGGGTTTTCTTAAATCCGGCAGCTTCAAGCTTCTCACCTATACCCATACTATCTTCAAGGTCACCAATTATAATCATACAGTTATCTTTCAGTTTTGTTGTTACTGTATTTATAACACTGTTGCGTTTATCTTCCGGAATATACGGCAGAATATTTCTCAGCATAACAACTGTATCTTTTTCCGGAAGCCTGTGGACATCTTTTATGACGTCCGCTTTGCTGTATCTGATTTTACTCTTGGTTTCATAGCTTGGATGAACTATCATGGATTCGTTTTCCGGAAGCTGGTTATTGATAACAAAATATTTTCCGAGATTATTTTGCGAATAATGAATAACAGCATCTATATCCCTGAAATACATGCGTGTACAACTTGACCTGATTTTATCAAGAATAAAATCGTCGTTATCCTTCGCCATAATCGGGAAGTATTTTCTTGCATTAAATTTGAATCTTTCATTCAATAAAACAGCCATCGACATTGGTTCAGAACCGTCCGAACAGCCGTATGAATATATATTAACTTTCTCGGAATTTCTGTACTTGTTGTCCATATAAGTTGCAAGTTCATTCCAGTGCAAGTCCTGACGGAAAAAACAGGTTGTGTTGCTGTTTTTAATATTACCTTCGGAATCCTTTACGTTGCGGATAATACTCTGAAAAGCCGGCGCCCGGCGCCCGGTTGTATATGAATTTTGTGTTACTGGTGATATTCTCATATTATTTTAATAGCTCTGAATATTTTTTTTTGCTATTATGTAAAGTGTTATGAAGAATTATAAAGCAATTGTAAAAGTTAAATTAAAGCCTGAAATCAAAGACATCAAGGCAAAAGCCTTTGAACAGGCTGTTTCACACCTTATTGAGGTTAAAAATCTCAACTGCAGGACAGGAAATATTTACATTTTAAATTTTGAAGCGGAAACAAAAGATTGCGCTGAAAAAATAGTAAAAACAATTGCTGATGAAATTCTTGCGAACAGTGTTATAGAAGAGTACGAAATTCAATGGGAAGAATAGCTGTAAAAGCCGGAATAGTTACATTTTTAGGCACAAATTGTGAATTTGATACCAAAAGAGCATGTGAATTTTTCGGATGGAAAACAGAACTTATAAAACATTCCGAAAAAATTGAAAAACACTATGATATAATATTTCTTCCCGGAGGATTCTCATACGGTGATCACATATCAGCAGGAAGGATTGCAAAACTTACTCCTGCCGTACAGTCGCTTCCCGTAGGGAAAAGCTTAATTGTCGGAATTTGCAACGGATTTCAAATTTTAACCGAGGCAAAACTCTTATCAGGCGCTCTGACATTTAATGACAGCTTAAAATTTATCTCAAAAGTTGTTCCGCTTGAATTTCAGGGAGAAGTTATTAATCTTCCTGTTGCTCACCATCAGGGGAATTACACCGGACACGGAAATGAAGAAGTTATTCTGCGTTACTGCGAAAATGTAAACGGCTCAGATGAGAGGATTGCAGGAATTTATGACCGGAAAAATAAAGTTATAGGAATGATGCCGCACCCTGAGCGCGCTGTATTTGAGGAACTCGGGCTGACTGACGGCAGAAAGGTTTTTGAAATTTTTAATGAAATATTATAATTACATAAAAGAAAAACTGAATAGAGAACCCGAGGAATTTGAACTTCATCTATTTAGCGCCACATATTCGGAACACTGCGGTTATTTGCATTCGAGAGACCTTTTGAAACTTCTGCCGCGCAACGGGGCTGTTTTTTATAATGAAAACGCTGGCGGAATAAAAGTTGGGCATCACGCAATCCTTTTCAAAATGGAATCGCACAATCATCCATGTGCAGTCGAACCGTTTAACGGAGCGGCAACAGGCATCGGCGGAATTGTAAGGGATGTGCTGGCGATGAATGCACGCCCGATTGCGCTCTGTAATTCTTTAAAATTCGGTGATGACAAAAGAATTGTTGAAGGCGTTGTAGACGGAATTTCAAACTACGGAAACTGTATCGGGGTGCCGACTGTTTCAACCGAAGTTTTGTATAACAAAAGGTTTACCGAAAATCCGCTGGTGAATGTGACAGCAATCGGGATTGCAAAATTTGACGAAATTTTAACATCTTCTAATGCAAAAAACGGACAGTATCTTCTTCTTGCCGGCTCTGCCACAATGAAAGACGGCATGGGCGGCGCAAGTTTTGCCTCAAAAAAGTTAAGCGATGAAAAAAAAGAGAATAAACTTTCTATACAGATAGCAAATCCTTTTATGAAGAAAAAACTTATTGAAGCCTGTCTTGAAGTTTTCAGCCGTAAACTTGTTGCAGCCTGTCAGGACTGCGGTGCTGCAGGGATTTTATCTTCTACATCCGAAGTTGCTTTTAAAAGCGGCACCGGTGTAGATATTGACATATCAAAAGTTCACACCGGAGATTCCACAATCAAAGATTTTGAAATAATGCTTTCGGAAACTCAGGAGCGAATGCTATTTGTCGTTGAGGAACACTCAATAAAGGAAATAGAAAAAATCCTCGACAGTTACGAACTGGAATATTCTGTTATCGGGAAAGTTACAGACAGCGGGCACTACCTTGTCAGAAACGGGAAAAAAATACTTGCGGATATTCCTGTCAGTATTCTTGTTACTCCGCCCGCAGTGAACATTGATTTTACGGAATTTCCTATCAATGACCCGCCTTTAAAAGATATTAACTCGCCTTACATTTATAATCAATATGATCACACAGTCGGAACCCGCACTCAATATCAACCGGATGACTGTCCTCAGTTCAATTCTCTTTACTTATGGGAAGAAAGATGTTCGCTCGGGATTTATACATTTTCGTCCAACGTTAAAGACTGCCGCACATCAATCTTAAACGCCGGAGAATTTCTGAAACAGAAAGGCTTCACCCCGAAAGGCATCACAAACTGCCTAAACTTCACAAACCCTGAAATTCCTCCGACAATGTCGGAATTTAAGAAAACAATACTTGCTATTAAAGACACATGCGAAGAATTACACATTCCAGTATGCTCAGGCAATGTTTCATTTTATAACGAAAGTTCCTCATCAAAAATTATAAACATACCGGCATTCACAATGCTCGGGATTAAATAAAAATGCCATCTGCTTTAAGCAGCCAACCTGCCGGCAAATTCTATCAAAGGTTTCCAACTTCCGGAGAAGCATGTATTTATAAAAAAGCCCCCTTAACGGAGGCTTTTTTTATTACTTTGAAACATTTTCTGCTGCTTCTTTTGCTTTTTTTCTGGCAATTAATTTATCGCCGATTTTATTTGCAAAAGGTGTAACCGCAACCGGTACTATGTATCTGTATACAAGGGCAAATATCAGCATAGATTTCAGAACACCCATACCTGCTATCTGGCTGTTGAAATGTTTAATATCTTTTTCGTCAGTCAGGTATTTGTTGAGATTTTGTGCAATGTAATCTTTTGCTCTTAACAGTTTTTTACCGGCTTTTTTGTTAGCCTTATTTGTATCAATAAATGTTTTTGCAAAGGTGTCATCATTGAATTTCGCGCCGGCGTATTTTGCTGTAACGTTATCCCACCAGTTGTTGAGTTTGTTATCAAGGTAATAAGCACCAGCTGTTGAGACTATAAATGTCAACCCTTGATTGACAGCCAGCGTACGCTTTCTGTCACTGTCTAAGTCTTTATTGGCAAGAGTTTTTTCCATATACATACCGCTGGTAATTAATGAACCTATTGCCATAAAATGTTTAAACAGGTTGTCACTGCCTTTTACTTTATCAGCAAACTTGTCAACATATTTGTTGTCAAATACACGTTTTGTAAAATGCTTAGCAATTCCGTCTGTAAAACTGTTATATTTTTTATTAATATATTTTTTTACACGTCTAAAGAATTTGGAATCTTCAACAATCGGAGTTACAACAGTGCTTTCTTCCTTTCCGGCATCAAACATTCTTTTGGCAATTTTTCTTTCTGAAGTATTTATTATCGCAGAGAATCTGCCGGTAAAAGACGGCGCCTGAGTATGATTGTTATTGTTATATCTGTTAAATTTATTTGTAGTATTTGTATTGAGGGTTATGTTCATTATTTGTTCCCTCCTTTAAAATCACTGAGTGTTTTTTTCATAAAATTATTCATACCTGCATTATTCACTGCTTGAGTATTCGTTCCTGCAGGAACATTATTTACTACAGCAGCCGGCTGAGGTTTCTTTTTCTTTTCCAGACCAAATACATATTTAAGAACCAGCGGGATTAATGCGATTGTGAGCATAGCTCGCGGTACAGCAATAATCCATTCCGGAATATTCTTGATAGAAAGTTCCAGAGCACTTATCTGCTGTTTTATAGCTTTCTTTTCCGCTTCTGTTGCGGCATCCGCTGCCTTCTTTTTAAGTTCTGCCAGTCTTAAATACTTTTTATTTAATATTCCCATATTGAATTTTGTATATTTAGACCTGTCCTCGCCTGCCGGAATACCGCCTTTCGGAATAGGGAGTTTTCCTTTGGCATCTTCAAAAATCTTTTTAAGCGCCTGATCAAGAGGGGTTGTAATAACTGTAGAGAAGGCAAAACCGATTATCCCTGACGCAATTGAGTGGCCTGATGCGTAAATTTTATCTTCTTTATCCTTTTCACCAGGAAGCGACATAATAGTTGCAGGTCTGACAATTCCTGCCAGCAAAAGCGACATCAGGGCACTGCATCCGATATTATGTGCATCAGCATATCTTAAAAATTTATCAAACCATTTTTTCTTAAATAATCCGCCACCGCTTGAGGATGTTGCATTTGCATTTAAACAATTAGCGGCAGCCTCACTCATCCTAGTTAAGCCACCGCTAAATGTCACACTTTTATCCGCGTTATTTTTTTCACACAAACCCGCACTCTTCTCTTTGAATATCTGCGGGTCTCGATGAACCGTATAATATCCCTGATTTCGGGTAATGTCATATTTAATAGAATTTATTTTCATGTCCCACCAAAATTTTTAACGTCTTGTACATTTATTTTAAATCAAAGAAAAAAATTTTTTGCTAGCATTTTTAAAAACTTTACAAATTTTTTATTAAAAATACCGCAAATAATTTGTACTACTGAAAAATATCTGCTTCTTAAATCTTAACATTTAGTGTAAAATAGACACTTTATATATCCATTACATATCTTTTGCAGTACAACTTAAACAATATGATGCTTCTTCATATATTTAGAAAATTTTGAAAGTTTTCTTTTGTTTGAAATTTCAAGTCCGCCTGCATCAAGCCATTTTGTATAAAATTTCTCATATATATCATTATGTTTACCATTCCAAAATTTATTCTCCAAACAATAAGCATGAAAAATTTTAGCATCTTTATGATATTTTATACAGGCATCTTCAACACCACATGAATAGATGAATGGATTTATATATGATATTGGAATATTAAACTTATCTATAACTATATTAAAAATACCCTGTTCACCATAACTCAAATCATTTATATATTTCTTTGTAAACCTAAAACATGCTTTATAGACTTCATTATAATTAGTTATATCATCATTAAATATTATCAAAGCACAATAAGAAGCTTTAGCCTCCATATTTAATTCAGCAACTGGATACCTGAAATTATCAACAGCTTTTGCATCATAAGTATCAAGAGTATAAAGCCCCGAATCATACTCAGAAACAAGTTCATTTATATCTTCTTTTATCGCAACATCATAATCAGTCCAGATAACTTTTTTATATTTATTCAGAAGTTTAAACCCTTCAAACTTACAAAAACACATAGTTGAAAAGTGGTCAATATTACCATTATTATATTTCACTCCAAAAAATATATTATATTTTTTTACAATAACATTTATCTTAGACAAAGATTTCAATATCTTGACTTGTTTACTATCAATCCTATCAACATAAATGATAATATCATCAATATTCTTTAGATGTTCATTAAGCTCTAAAACAACTGCTGCCATTGCTGGAAAATGATTTGATGTGCCACCTAAAAAAACACAACAATTTTTCTTCTTTATAGGCTTATAATTTCTTAAAAATTCTGATAAGCCTGAAAGGAGTCGCCCCCCGCCCCCAAAAATCGCTTTATTTACAGCTTTTAGCATATATCTTCTCCTTAATTTATCTAGATATCCAGTGCTAAATCAAGCGTTGGAGCCTTGGCAACAATAGCGCTTGATGAAATTATATCAACCCCGCAGGCTGCTATAGCATTAACTGTTGAAAGGTTAACATTACCGCTTGCCTCAACTATTGCCCGATGATTTATGTATTCACATGCCTGTTTCATGGTTACCGTATCCATATTATCAAGCATAATAATATCAGCCCCTACAGAAACAGCCTCCTTTACCTGATCAAACGTATCGCATTCAACTTCTATTTTGTGGGTAAAAGAAATTTTACCGCGGAGTTTGTTTACTGCTTTTGTAATACTTCCGGCAAGGCGAATATGATTATCTTTAATCATAGCACAATCTGAAAGGTTAAACCTGTGAAGATGACCGCCGCCTGTGAATACTGCATACTTTTCAAAAGGTCTGAAGTTAGGAGTAGTTTTTCTTGTATCGGCAATTTTTGCAGGGTAAGACCCGATTGCATCCTGATATTTTCTTGTTTCTGTAGCAATTCCGCTCATTCTCTGAGCATAATTCAATGCAACACGTTCTCCCATAAGAAGATACTTTGCCGGGCCTTTCAAATCGGCAATTTTATCTCCTTTTTTAATCTCATCTCCGTCTTTAAAATAGAATTTTGTCTCAACTTCTGGAGAAAGGATTTTAAAAACAGTCTTGAATACCTCACACCCGCAAAGAACCCCGTCGCTTCTTGTATTCAATTCAGCAGAAAGAATGTCGCCCTCTTCTGCCAGATTTTCCGTTGTAATATCACCGAAGCCTATATCTTCTTCCAGTGCTCTTTTTATGTGATCCTCTATATAAAAATTACTTAACAAAACTGAGTTCTCCTTCTTTTTTAGTAAAACATGTGTGAACGCATTCTTCATTTGTGTTTAAATAATCGAGTCTGTAATGAGCTCCGCGTGATTCTTTTCGCCTTAATGCAGATATTACAATAAGCTTTGCAACAATGAGCATATTTTTATATTCATACTCTTCTTTGCTCAAGCATTTTTTCCCGCGCGGGAAAGCAGACTTCATAGCTTCGATTTTTTCCAGAGCTGTCATTAAAGTTTTTTCGCTTCTTAATATACCAACATATTCCCACATAACTGCCTGAAGTTCTTTCTTCAAAGCAGGCACATCAAGTTCTTCTACATCTATATCTTCAGAATAACTGTCAATAAGAGTTTTTATTTCCATATCAATCTGTTTTGGAGCGGCAAGATTTGACTGTTTTAAATAATTTGCGACTTCGTAAGCACATACAACACATTCCAGAATAGAATTGCTTGCAAGCCTGTTTCCGCCATGCAAACCGGTAGAAGCAACTTCGCCTATGGCATACAGTCCTTTTACAGAACTTCTGCCTTCCACATCCGTTTTCACACCGCCCATAAAATAATGAGCAGCAGGTGCTACAGGAATAAAATCATGAGCAATATCTATGCCGTTTTCGGCACATTTTTTAGTAATATTCGGAAACCTGTGCGCAAGAGTTTCTTTATCTATACATGCAGCATTCAGATACACACAGTCCGTATGATTTTCAAGCATCTCATTAAAGTTTGCACGTGTAACAATATCCCGCGGAGCAAGTTCTTTACGCTCATCGTACCTGTACATAAATTCCGCGCCGTCTGCGTCAACAAGTTTTGCTCCCTCTCCCCTTACGGCCTCGGATATTAAAAACCTGTTTTCATCACCGTCAATAGCAAGGGCTGTCGGATGGAACTGAACAAATTCCATATCCTGCATAACAGCACCGGCATTATACGCAAGAGCAAGCCCGTCACCCGTTGCCCCTGCCGGATTTGTCGTATATTTATACAGCTGCCCTATGCCGCCTGTTGCAAGAATTACTGCTGATGTGTATATTGTTTCATATTCACCGGTAACATCATTGTAAACAAGTATTCCCTTACATTCCGAATTTGCATTCACAAGAAGTTCTACCGCCATTGTCTGCTCGTAGATTTCAATGTTGCTGTTTTCAGCGACTTTTTTACATAAAGCCTGCTCTATCATTCTGCCTGTAGCGTCCCCGCCGGAGTGTAAAATTCTTCTCACACTGTGGGCCGCTTCTCTTGTAAAACACAACTGATTATTTTCATCTCTGTCAAATTCAACCCCGAATTTCAAGAGGTCTTTCACAACTTTGTCAGAGTTTTCCGAAATGAATTTGACCGTATTAAAATCACTAAGACCGGCACCGGCTTTAATTGTATCGCTTATGTGAGATTCTGTTGAGTCAAACTTATTTTCTTTCAAAACCGCAACCATGCCACCTTGCGCATAACGGGAATTACTCTCGCCAAGTTTCGATTTTGTCAGAAGCAAAATTCCATCAGGAAGTTTTGTCTGCTGTTCTATTTTAAGCGCTGCATACAGACCTGCAATGCCGCTTCCTACAATTACTGCCGAATATCTTGAATATTTCATATAGCGTGCCTTTATCTTTTCTCCCTATCAAAGTATATAATACTCCAAAATAATAAAAATTGCCAGCTTATACATTAATTTTTTATTAAGTTTTTAATTTTAATCCAAATTTTATTTATTAAAGTTAATAAGTTAATATTAGCAGCCGCCGGAGATTTTAAGCCGATTAAAAAGCAGCAATAACATTTTATAAATAGAATAGGAAAATTACAGGCAATAAGGAGAAATTATGGCACAGGTAAGAATTTTATTAGTTGAAGACCATAAACTTATGAGAGTCGGGCTCAAATCATTATTTGAGGAACATAAAGAATTAGAAGTTATTTCAGAAGCACAGAGCGGCAAAGAAGCAATAGAAAATTACAAAATTTCTCATCCGGATGTTGTACTGATGGACATAGGGCTTCCGGATATGAGTGGTATTGAAGCCGCAAAAAAAATACTTGAAATAAATAATAACGCAAAAATAATCATGCTTACTTCCCATCTTTCAGAACAAGAGGTAATGGATTCTCTGCATGCCGGAGCATGCGCCTACGTGATGAAAGATATTAACATAGAAATCTTAAAAATGATTATCAAAACAGTCAAAGAAGGGGCAATGTGGCTTGATCCGCAGGCAGTTCCTATCTTAAGAGAAAAGAACTGCGGCGTAATTCCGCCACGGCACATGTCAAGAGCAATGTTCAAAGAACAGCACGCAAACCTTACACAGAGAGAATATGAGGTTCTGAAACTCGTTGTGGACGGAAAATCAAACAATGAAATCGCGCAGGAGCTTACAATTTCCGAACACACCGCAAAAGCTCACGTTTGCAATATAATCCAGAAACTTGTTGTAGACGACAGGACGCAGGCTGCAGTAAAAGCCTTAAAAGAAGGACTTGTTTAGCGTTAAAATTTTCACCTGCTGCAGATTAAATATTTCCACAGCAGGGTTAAAAAATTTTCCTCCTCAAAATCATATATATAACCTAAGCAAATTTTGCATAAAAATAGTAAAATGTTAAAGAATTGAGGAGGAATGTTATGAAAAAAATACTTGCAGCAATATTTATCTTATCGGCATTCAGCACAACAGTTTCCGCGGCAGAACCTTTGAGCGCGCAGGAACAGTGTATAAAACAAATTCTTGAACAGGATGTGAGCTACAGTGCCAGAGGTTTTTTCAGTGCAATAGAGGACGGGAATGCAGCGCTTGTAAAACTGTTTTTAAAATCCGGCATGAGCCCGAATACAACATATTTCAAAGTTCCTGCAATTTATATGGCAATATATTCACACCAGAATGAGATTGTTGAGATACTGCTTCAAAACGGAGTAAAACCTGACGGGGATTACACAACAGGTATAACACCACTGCTTGTCGCAATTAAGAAAAAAGATCCGGTAATCGTGGATACACTGATAAAATACGGTGCAAATGTAAACCTCGCCGGCGGAAACGGGAATTTATATCCGCTGAATTATGCAATCAAAAAGAATAATGAAGCAATAGTAACAAGCCTTATTAATGCCGGTGCCAAAACAAATGAAGATGCTCTTATTAAAGCCTTGAAAAGCAAGGACGATAATATTAAAAGCCTCGTTTTGAAAAAATTTAAAAACGAATAAAAAATAAAACCTTGAAAATAAATATTTTTTTGCTAAACTAGAAGTTGCGGGAGACCGCAACTTTTTAATAAATAAAAAGGACGAGCGTGTGTAGCTCAGTTGGCCGTAGTAAGTTCGAAGAACTTACGGAGTTTAAATAATAAGCTCTATCCAACTGAAACCACAAGAAAATTAAATAGTAGCAAGCGTGTGTAGCTCAGTTGGCCGTAGTAAGTTCGAAGAACTTACGGAGTTTAAATAATAAGCTCTATCCAACTGAAACCACAAGAAAATTAAATAGTAGCAAGCGTGTGTAGCTCAGTTGGCCATAGTAAGTTCGAAGAACTTACGGAGTTTAAATAATAAGCTCTATCCAACTGAAACCACGGGAAAATTGAATAAGACCACAGGCGTGTGTAGCTCAGTTGGATAGAGCGTTTGGCTACGAACCAAAAGGTCGGGGGTTCGAATCCCTCCACGCGTAAGGTTTATATAAGAGAGATAACATCCGAATGATTTATCTCTCTTTAAATTTTTAAAGAGATTGTATTGTAATTTAACTGTTTTTTATATTATTAAAATTCTTATTTCTAATTAAGCATATTTATATGTTCTAATTAGCAAAATTAATTGGTAA
>CALVBB010000010.1 GCA_944325705.1 Candidatus Gastranaerophilales bacterium | reverse complement strand
TGGCGTACTACTTTATCTATGTACATGTCTACTTCAGGGGTGTCTGGCTTTTTTTTCAGCCATTCTTCATATTCTGTCTGGTATTTTTCATTATCAAATACCCACTCTTCTGTTTCTTCGTTAAGTGCATATTTCAAATCGTAAAATACAAGGTGTTTTGCTCTGTTAATAATTTCATCATAACGGGGGTCTCCTGGCCCTAATGCCCCTTCTGCGTTATATAGTTCCTGCGAATCCCAGAGTAAATCAACAACTTCCTGCGTAATTGTTTGATTTGGATCGCACTCCACATGATAATCGTTATCTTCTTCTCCACAGCATTTTACACCGTCTAATTCATTACGTATTTCTGCCATTGTTGCAGCATTACCGTTAACACCGCCGCTGCCGCCTGTTGTCCACCAGTGGTAAAATGGTACGGCACTTGATAAATCTTCTTTTATTTCAAAGCTATGCAAACCGTCTGATGTTGTATAAGGTCCTACATCTAAAAGATGGCTTAATACATCTCCTAAATGAAATAATGCGTTAGAATCATTCATTACAGATGTCCAACAACCGGAATCTGTACCGCTTACAAATTTGTCATATAATTCTGAATTTTCAACATGGTTGGTTTCCAAATTCCAGTATTTATCCCTGTCATTTGCATCAGGTTCATCCAGCTTCCATTTTTCATATTCATCATAATAAGCATCCCACGCCGCGTCGTACTCAGGATTTTTGACCTGAACGACCTGTCCTTGATCTTCAGGCCCGAGAAGCCCGTATTTATCCAGAAATTCTTCGAGAGTGTCACTGGTTTCAAAGTTGTGTCCGTCTAGTTCGCTTACCATAATCTGGCCGGCTGCATTTATTAAACCGTACTGGTTCTTGAGTTCTCCGTAATACGATAAACTGTTGCCGGTTAATGCGCTTGTCATCTTGTTTCCGGATGCGTCGTAGCTGATAAACTGCAGCTGCGTGTCGTTTAATGCTTTTATATACTCGTCGCTGGCTGCCTGTGTGCTGTCGGATAGGCGTAATTTCGCATTAGTTATCTGCTGCGCCCGCAACTCGTTGTGGTTTATTCGCGCTGTTATTGATAACAATCTCGCCTGTCCTGCTGCCATGCCCATGGGTCATTTTTTCCTTTTCTTTGTATACAACTTTATTTGTCGGCAAAAAACTCACAAAACTTTAAATAATGTAAACTTTTGTAATAAGGTTTAATCAATTTCGTTGTACACAAGTTTTTTTCTAAGGTTCCACTGTGCAATGGTTAAAACAAGAATTATTACAAACAATACGTACGCAATTGCGCTTGCCCTCCCGACATTAAAATACTCAAAAGCATTTTTGTAAATCGCGTAGACAAGAACATTGGTACTATCAAGCGGGCCTCCCTGCGTCATAAGATAGATTAAATCAAATATCTGGAAGGAATTTATCGCAGTAATTATAACCACAAAAAATATAGAAGGCGACAGCAAAGGAATCGTCACATACCGGAAAGTCTGAACAGGATTGGCACCGTCTATTTTAGCAGCCTCAAACATACTATCGGAAATTGCACTCAGTGAAGATAAAAAGATTATCATATTGTAGCCGATAAGTTTCCACACAGATACTATAATAAGCGCCGGAAGTGCCCAGTGCGGGTCATAAAGCCAGTTTATATGAAGATGCAGTACTTTATTCATTAATCCTATATTCGGATCAAAAATCCACTCCCACACGATACCAATAACTATCATCGGCGTTATAAACGGAAGGAAATACACTGTTTTATAAAACTCGCTTCCTCGGATTTTTGTGTTAAGAATTGCAGCGAGCACCAGCGGAATTATTACCCCGAATATTGAAGTCGCTCCTGCAAAAACTACTGTATTCAACAGAATTTTAAAAAACAACGGCTCCGTAAAAATTTCTCTGTAGTTTTGCAGACCCACAAACTTAACAGGGTTAAGCAAATCCCATTTTACAAAACTCAAACCGAATGAACAAATAACCGGAATTACAATAAATATAAAAATTCCGAGCACTGCTGGCAGGATGAACACGAGCCCTGCTGCCTTCTGATTATTAGAAATCCCCTGTATTAATCTTTTTATCCTGTTCATGTTATGATAATTATAAAATAAAAAAGGTGAGGATTAAATCTATGAAAAAATATGAACACGCATTCGGAAAAAATGACATAAGAGGCATATACGGAGAAGATATTACCGAAGAATTATACGAATATACAGGCAGAGGGCTTGTTGAATATTTAAAAATTCAATCCGGCTTAAAGCCGTCTGATATGTGGATTAGTGTTTGTATGGATGCAAGAACTCACTCTCCGTCGCTTTCTAAAGCTTTAATTGACGGGCTTACCTCTACAGGCGCAAATGTTGTTAACCTCGGACTTGCACCGACACCTATCGGATATTACTCGGAAGCAGCAGGCGTTCCGTCAGATATTACCGGAGGGAAAAAGATTACTGCAGCATGTATTATTACTGCAAGCCATAACCCTAAAGAATACAACGGCATGAAAATGACCTACAACAGGCAGACACTTAACGAAAGCCAGATTAAAGAAGTCAAAGAACTTACATTTAAAGAGTTTGACAGGCCGGAACCGCAGTCACCAAAAGGTATTGTCAAAAATTACAATATTATTCCGGACTACATAAAAGATATGGAAAACCGCTTCGGCCATATTGGCAAAGGCGTAAAAGTTGTTGTTGACAGTGCAAATGCTACAGGCGGAATTGTCGGCCCTGAATTATACCGTAAACTTGGCTGTGAAGTCGTAGAATTATACTCGGAGCCGGACGGAACCTTCCCGAACCATCACCCGAACCCGAGTGTTGAAAAAACTCTTGATGTTTTGAAACTAACAGTTGTTAAAGAAAAAGCGGATATTGGAATTGCCTACGACGGCGACAGCGACAGAATCGGCGTTGTGGATAACAACGGGCTTTTTCTCACAGGCGACAAACTCCTTTTGATTTACGCGCTTGACCTTATTGAAAAGTGCAAGCCGGATGGTGTTTGTCCGAAAGTTGTCAGTGAAGTTAAGTGCTCACAGGTTCTTTACGACACAATTAACAGCTGCGGCGGGGAGGCCATAATGTGTAAAACAGGACACGGCTATATTAAAGAAAAAATGAAAGAAACAGGAGCTGTTCTTGCCGGCGAAATGAGCGGGCATACATTCTTTAAGGACAGATACTACGGCTATGATGATGCAATTTATGCCGGCTGCAGAATTATAGAAATTATTGCAAAACACAAAGCGCAAAATCCAAATTTCACTATTCAGGATATGCTTGAGCCGTATAAAAAAGTTTGTTCCTCTCCGGAAGTAAGATTTCCTTGCCCGAATGAACTTAAAAAATCAGTTCTTGAGCAGGTCAAGGAAACAGTAAATAATAACAAAGGCATTTTCGGCTCTCCGATAAAAGATATAATTACTATTGACGGTATGAGAATAGTTTTTGACGGAGGCTTTGCCCTAATCAGACAGAGCAACACAGAACCTGTATTTACCCTGAGATTTGAAGCTAAAACAGAGGAAGAATGCAAAAAATTTCAGGATTGCATGATTAGCCTTTTGGAAAAAGTTTTAGAAGAAATTAAAGTAAAATAATTAGTAGTCAAATAAATCTTTAAGAGATATGCCTAAAGCTTTTGCGATTTTGTTTACGCGTGAAAGCGGAATATCTCTGTGCGCGTTTTCGATATTTGCAATATAAGAATTGTCAGCGTCAATCTCAAAGCTAAGTTCTTCCTGGGTTAATCCCTTTTCCTTGCGTAAAAAACAGACACGCTGACCGAATTTCTTGTGGAAAACTTTATCAAACTTCTTAGCCATAAATTAAGATATATCATCTTTAGTGAAAGCTGCTACATAAATCCCTAAGCTCCGGGCTTGATTTCTTAAAATTTTTATGTTAATTTAAGACTGTCAGAAAAGTTTAACCCGAATACGAATTCCAATAGGCTTTAAACAGCTTGATTTTTTGGCGTATTCAATTCATATAAAAATGATTACATATTAATTATGAAAGGTAAAATCAATGGATTTAGAAAACAAAGAAGAAATTACAGTTGAAGAAACTGCTGCTGTTGAATCTGAAACAGTTGAAGCTGAAGTTTCAGCTCCTGTACAGGAACAGCCTGCAGAAGAAAAACCGGCAAGAGGCAGACGCGGCAGAGGAAGAAAAAAAATAGAAACTTCCGAAGAAAAACCGCAGAGCGAATGGACTGAAAGAGTTGTTCAAATCAGCAGGGTAACAAAAGTTGTTAAAGGCGGTAAAAAATTAAGCTTTAGAGCTATTGTTATCGTTGGCAACCAGAAAGGTCAGGTAGGCGTTGGCTGTGCTAAGGCTTCTGAAGTTATCATTGCTATCCAAAAAGCAATCGCTGACGGCAGAAAAAATCTTATTACAGTTCCTATTTTCAAAACAACAATTCCGCATCCGATTACAGGTAAATCAGGTGCAGGTGCAGTTATGTTAAGACCGGCTTCTGAAGGTACAGGTATTATTGCCGGCGGTGCTGTTCGTTCAGTTCTTGAACTTGCAGGTATCGGCAATATCCTGTCAAAATCTTTAGGTTCAAAATCTCCGCTTAACGCGGCTAACGCTACAATGGACGCTTTAAAAAGATTGACTCCGTTCTCTGAAGTTGCAAAAAAACGCGGACTTACAATGGCAGAACTCTTAAATTAGTCACTGCTCTAATTGTTTTTAGAAGTTGAATTATAATAATAAAAAGGAATAAAAATTATGGCAGAAAATAAACAAATAAAAATTAAACTCAAAAGAGGTTTAATCGGAGCATCCGAAGCTCAGAGAAAAGTGGTCAGAGGCCTCGGTCTTACAAAAAAAGATCAGGTTGTTGAACACTTCAACACACCTACTATCATGGGTATGGTTAACAAAGTATCACACCTTTTAGAAGTAGCAGAATAATTTATCGAAAGAAAGAGGAAATAAAATGGCAAATACAATAACATTAGAAGACTTAAGACCTGCTGAAGGCGCTACACACAGAACAAAACGTGTAGGCAGAGGCCGTTCATCAGGCAGAGGTAAAACTTCCTGCCGCGGTCACAACGGTGAAGGACAACGCTCCGGAAGCTCTGCAAAAAGAGGTTTTGAAGGCGGCCAGATGCCGGCTTACAGAAGATTGCCTAAATTAAAAGGCTTTGAAATTATCAATAAACTCAACTACGCTGAAATCACTGTTACTAAACTCGACAGACTCGGCATGAAAGAAGTTTCTCTTGAAGCTTTGAAAGAAGCTAAAAAAGTTCATCCGTCAGCAGACGGCTTGAGAGTAATCGGTAATGGTGATATTAAGTCCGCAGTAACCGTTAAAGCAAGCTACGTAACCCCGTCAGCTAAAGCTAAAATTGAAGCTGCAGGCGGAAAGGTTGAGTTAGTATAATGGCACAGGGAATGAGAATGCCTTCTACCGATGATTTGATGTCAATGTGGCACGCTTCCGGTTTAAAGCAGAAAATCATATTCACTTTTATGATGATTGCTGCATTCAGATTTGGGGCACAGATGCCTCTTTACGGTATCAACAATTCTGTTTTCAGCAACATTGCTCAGGGTAACAATATAATCGGATTTCTGGATTTATTTTCCGGAGGTGCACTTGGTAATGTATCCATCTTTGCACTGGGTATAGGACCGTTCATTACATCTTCAATCATAGTCCAGCTTATTTCTGTTGTAATTCCGTCACTGGAAAAATTACAGAAGGAAGAAGGGGAAGCAGGCAGAAGGAAGTTATCCCAGTATACACGAGTGTTTACTGTTGTTCTGGCAGTATTCCAATCATTAATATTTATGTTGTTTATGCGTCACCTTCCGGGTGCTATTCAGCCGAATGTTAACCATATAATGTTCTATATAAGTTCAATTACAGTCCTCACAGCAGGTGCAATGCTTGTTATGTGGATTTCCGAGCTTATTACTGAGAAGGGTATCGGAAACGGCGGTTCGCTAATTATCTTTATCGGTATTCTTTCAGGAATTCCGGTTTATGCTTCAAGAACTGCGCAGATGGTAACGCATAGTACACAACTGCAATTAGGGCTTCTGGCTCTGCTTGCAATATTCTTCCTGACAATGGTTTTCATTGTTATAATGCAGGAAGCTGTCAGAAAAGTTATTATCGTAAACCCGAAGCGTCAGGTCGGAAACAAAGTTTACGGCGGGATGAATTCATACATTCCGTTCAAACTCAATCCGGGCGGAGTTATGCCGATTATCTTTGCTGTAGCTATTTTGCTTTTCCCGTCTACTGTATTGAGCATTGTCGGGCAGGCAAACTTTAAATCTGTTGCGGTTAAAGACGCGGTAATGAATCTTGCGCACTGGCTAAGTCCTGACGGAATTGTATATTATGTAATGTATTTCTTGTTAATTGTTGCTTTAACATTCTTTTACGCATCAATTATGCCTAATATGCAGCCAAAGGATATTGCAACTAACCTTAAGAAATATGGATCTTCAATTCCGGGGATAAAACCTGGCAAACCGACTGCTGAAGCTCTTGATAAAATTCTCAGCAAAACAACATTTATCGGAGCAATCGGACTTGGTGTTATTGCATTGGTTCCGTCTTTTGCAAGTTATATTACAAATATTAAAACCCTGCAGGGTATCGGAGCCACTTCGTTAATAATCATGGTCGGTGTTGCGCTTGATTTGATAAATCAGGTTAGAACGCATCTTCTGGCAAGGAATTACGAATCCTTCCTGAAGCAGTAAGCATACAATGTTAAGACTAAAACAGACAGTCAAATGACTGTCTGTTTTGTTTTAATCTTGTTATGAAATTAAAAATTTGCCAGTTTATAAAAATTTGGTCAGGAACTCCATTCGCTAAAGACAAATTTTCATACACAGGCAAATTCTTATAAATAAAAAATATACGAAGAACAGCTATTTTACCTTAAAATTTTCCACCGGACAAAGTCCGGATTTACTCTGGCGCAGATTTTTGTGCTTTTATTCCAAAATTGTGAAGCCAGAACGGGTGGAAAATTAATTATTTTACCTTATATGGGTAATCATCAGGAATTTTCCAGCCGTTAAGCTGAATTAATGCTGTGCAATAGTTACCGTTAACATGACCCGCAGAACAGGAATAATTTGAACTTTCAGTCATTGCATCCTTTGTGAGTTCTTCTAACTCCCATTTATATGGTTCAAATCCTTTTTTATAGTGAAACTTATCACCTTCAAGCGTTGAGGAAGGCGAAAATCGGAATGCAAAAAATGTGCTGCCCGAGCCCTCTCTTGATGTGTATCCGCTGTCATTTATGAGCCCGAAGGTCTTTTCATCAAAGTTTTTTGCGTTTGGAAAGAAAAAATAATCGTAACCAGATTTTCCAACAAGTACAGTTCCGTCAGCAAAATATATTGCAATATTATACCCGCCGTAAGCCTCAAATTCCTTATGAGAAACGTTTTTCAAATATTTGAGAAAGTACTTGTTATAGTATGTTTCACAGTCAATATCAGTATCTTCGCCACACGAGTGAGGCCAGTATTCTTTAGGGCCATTGTCTATTTCGGAAAGAAGAATTGCCTGATTCATAGCGGAATATATTTTCTTTAATTTTGCCTCAACCTCGCTGTTAGTTTTCTTCTGCACAAGCGCCGGCAGCGTCATTGCTGCAACTACCCCGATTATCCCGAGTGTTATTAATACTTCCGCAAGCGTAAATGCAAAACTCTTTTTCATCTCAATCGCTCCTTTTTATAAAAAACTAACTTAGTATATTAATATTATACATTACAAAGTTAGTTTTCGCAATATATTCACTTACAAATATATTTTAATATAGTCGCTTAGCTGATAGATTAAAAAAATCGGAGAGAATTTATGTGTAAAAATTTGCTGGGAAAACGGTTTCGGGAAATAAGGAAAAAGTTAGGCTATACTCAGGAAAAATTTGCCGAAATAGCCGGAATAGAACCGCAGTCAATAAGTAAAATCGAATCAGGAAAAAACTTTCCGCTTCTCAGCAATCTTGCAAAAATTGCAGACAAAATTAATATTGATTTGAAAGACTTTTTTGTATATGAGCACAAACACTCAGAACAGGATTTAAAAATTTTATTAAATAAAACATTTGATGAACTTTCTCCGGAAGATAAAGAAAAAGCAGTAAGACTTATTCTTGCTTTAAAATTATAGTGCTTTAGTGTTAAAAATCATGGAAAAAATTTACCTATTTCCGGTAATGTTTCAAAAGGGTTAAGAGGGTAGTATGAATATGTAAATCCTCAACTCTTCTGATTGCTCAGTATTTGCCCCGCCGGTTTTGGACGGGGCTTTTCTTTGTAAAGGGTTTGCAATATCCGTTAAAATGTAATATAATCTACTCATAAGCATTTTAGAAAGGGCTCAAGATGAGAGAATTACTGGAAAAAGGACAAAAAGTTATAATGGTTCCGGCAGATTTTAAGTTTGCCAACAAAGGTACAATTACAGAGGTAACTCCGCAGGGATTCAGTCTGGAATTAGACTACAAACCTGAAGGCATACTGAAAAGCAATTACTGCGAATTTTACCTTGACACAGCGCACGGAACACTATATTTCGATTCTTATGCAAAATCAATTGACGGCAACACTCTCTTAATTGCAAACCCTGCAAAACATAAGTTTCTTCAAAGACGCCGCTACACACGTATAAAATTTGTTCATGATATAGAACTTTTTACAGACAGCGTTAACCATAAAATTACAACCCTTGATATTTCAGCAGGCGGTATGAAATTTAGAACACAGGAAAATATTAACATTGAAGATGAATACAGGGTTACACTCCCTCTGACCGCTGAAATGAATGTTACCTGCAAATATCTGCCGATAAGAATTGAAAAAGGAGAGGACGGGCAGTACACTCATTCCGGCCGGTTTGCATTTTTCGATAACAAAGACAAAATGACTTTAATCCAGTATTGCGCAAAACGCAGCATTGAAATTAAAAATAAATAGTTATGAGTTTAGTAAATTTATTACGAAAAACCTGTCGCAAAACTTTTTTTACAACGCCGTCGCATGCGCGGAGATTTTTTATTTACCACAAATTAAGAAATCTCTACAAATATGACATATCTGAAACTGAGGCTTACAATCCGCAGGAGGCACTTTCTAAGGCGCAGGAACGCGTGGCAAAGATTTACGGCACAAAATCTACGAACTTTTTGCTAAACGGCTCAACAAGCGGTATAATAGCCTCAGTTTTAACATGTGTTTCAGCAGGTGATAAAGTGCTTATCTGGCAGGATGCCCATCCATGTCATGCCAACGCGCTAAAGCTTGCGGGCGCAATTCCGGTTTATTATAATCTTGAAATAGATAAGGATTTTGGGGTTCCGCTTGCAGTTAAGCCTGAAGCAATTGAAAATACTCTTAAAAAAGAAAAAGTTAAGGCAGTTATTGTAACATCGCCTACTTATGAGGGTATTGTTTCAGATATACCTGCCATAAAGTCTTTATGCGAAAAATACGGAGCATATTTAATTGTTGATGAGGCGCACGGCGCGCTCTACCCGTTTTCTGACAATTTGCCGCAAAGTGCAGTTAAAATTGCTGATTTTACAGTACAATCCCTTCATAAAACAGCAGGAGGCCTTAACCCGACAGCACTTCTGCACTGCAATTGTGAACTGGATACCTCGGAAGCACTAAAGCTTATTTCAACAACATCGCCTTCATACCCGCTGCTTGCTTCAATTGAGGCTAACATTACCTACCTTAATTCTAAGCGCGGGCGTAAAAACCTTGAAAACATTATTTCCACAATTCAAAGCCTCAAGGGCGCCTGCCCGAATTGTCAGTTCTCGGGGGATGATGTTACCAAAATTCTTGTCAAACACCCGAAATACACAGGTTATGAACTCTCAGAAATTCTATTTGAAAAATACAGTATAGAAGATGAAAAGACAAACGAAAAATCCACAATGCTTCTCTGTGGAATAGGAACATCTGAAAAAAGTTTAAACCAATTATTTAACGCTTTAAGACACATAAAATAATGTTACATTTTGTAAAAAATGCCTGATATATTTTAAAGATTTCGCCATGAAAAGCCGTTACCGTATGTAAGAATATGTTACGATAAGGATTTTTGAAAGGAAAAAGTCGTAAAATATGGGACTGGCAGCATCACAGGCTAGATTATTATCAATAACATCACGTATGGCTGACAACGAACTTCGTTCGCAGTTGATTAATAATGCCAAAATGCGCCTCACTGCAGAAAGCTCTCAGGTAAGTGAGGAATATGTTGATGCGCTTAACAAAACCCAGTTAATGATGAAGAATTACAACACTGCAGGAGAATCTCAGTATCAAAACCTGACATTTAACAGTTTAACTGCCTACAGTGCTTACAATAACCAGTACGGTCTGAGAGATAAGAGCGGTCAACTTCTTGTTTCCGAAGCTGATGCAGCAAAATTCCAGGAAGCATTTAATATGGCCGAGCAGGATGAATCAATTATTGAAGGCGATACTGATGGTCTTAACGCAAAAGCTCTTGAAGAATTTTTGAAATCTTACGGTCTTGAAAAATCTACAACCTACTTTGAAAATCAAGATGTGTTTAGTATCGATCCTAACATTCAGGCTATATATGAAGGCGATATGGTTTATAACACAGATGGTACGAGAGTATCTGGAATTCACTACGGTTATGAACTTTCAAAAACATCTGTAGAATACGGTATCTATTTAGAATTACTTGAAGATTACCAGAACAAAAGTGATGCCTACACCGATGCAACAATAAAAGAAATGCAGCAGACAGTATATGACACAGTCGGCAACGGCGATACCTATAAAAACTGGTATTCAAAGATGTCAAAACTTGATGCTGATCTTACTTATGATACGAGCGGAGAAACTATTACGGCACCGGCGGATGCAGTTACACAGGCACAGGCGCTGCTAACTGCTATGCAGGATATTTATAATGCCTTAAAAGGACATCTTAAAACCACAACCCAGACAACAATCGCACCGGATGGTACAACAACTGAAACTCAAATTCCGGGAACCTTTGCAAATGCAATGGAAGAATATCTTTCAATGCCAAATATTGGAGATACAAGGTACGAGCTTGTCGGAACAGATAAAGCATACAACAGAAATCCTCCTGGAACACCGCTGCTAACAGATCCGACAACCGGCGATCCATGCAAGTGGGTTGTCTATGATGAAACAGTTCTTGATTCTTTACCAGAATCTCAATTAGATGAAAACGGTTTACCTTTAAAAACAGAACCGGAAACTGCTTACGGAGATGGAACTTATCAGGAAGTTATAAAAAGTACGGTAACAGAATCTCAGTATGTAGAAAACACTATTTACATGTGGGAATACTTCCAGACAAACATCATGAATGCCCTGAAAAGAGAAGATTTTTCAACAGGAGCAGAGGCTCAGGCTGCAAAAGCAGAATATTACGCCGCTGCAAAACAGCTTTCTATGTTTATATTCGGACAGGATGTAGGCGCTGAATATTACGACAATCTTGACGATATGGAATGGTGCGCAGGGAAGCAGGTTTGGAATCCGGATATTGACGGAGAAGGCAACGGCGGCTGGGGACAAATCTTCCCTACAACAGCCTTAGATCCTTCAGAAGGCGGTATTGTCGCAGAAAACACAATAACAGTCCCTTATGAAGTTACAACAACAGATCCGATAACAGGACTAACAACTACAACTACAGTAAATGAGACTTATCAGCCAAACTTTCAGGCTGTGCTTGATGTTTACTTGTGCGAACTAATGATGGAACAATACGGGGTTCCTAATTACACCTGGATTGATGTAAATAATCCGAACGAAAACGCGGATGCTAAAGCTGAATGGTATACAAACCTTTTTGAACGTATGATGGAAGGCGGCTATAAAGCTATAGAAAATGGCCTTGCCTCAAGCTCTGAATGGCTTCAGTTTGCATTGGAAAGCAGCCTTATATCAATGGAACAGGTAAACGATGAAGGCGACTGGGTTTCAACAATGTACACAAACTGTGTAGACATTACAGAATCATCTATAGATATTGATATTACAAGGGCCGAAGCAGAATACACCAAAGCTATGAATAAAATTGAAGCAAAAGACAAACGCTACGACCTTGAATTGAAAAATATCGATACCGAACACCAGTCACTCCAGACTGAATACGATTCTATTAAATCAGTTATAGACAAAAACGTTGAAAGGAACTTTAAATATTTCAATGCATAAAGGATAGCGCTGGTATAGTCTAAATTTTCACTGCATCTTTATACGATATAAAGATTATGTAAGGAAATCAAAGTTCATAATTATTTTGAATTATAATAATAACATAGGTTAGAAAAGTAATTGGAGATAATTATGGAATCAGTTAAAGAAATTCTTACAAAGTTAGAAAATGCAGACAACACTACAAAAAATGAACTTGAAAACAAATTGGTTGAACACGGTACAGAAGTTCTTCCTCAGCTTGTTGACCAGCTTCAGGTTGTCAGAGGTATCAAAAGAGGCGTTGTTGCAATGACTTTAATCAGAATCGGCGATGCTTCCATTAAATATCTTGAAAAAGCTGCTCAGAAAAATAAAGATTTTGAATGGGTTGCTGAATATCTCATAAGAGAAATTAAAGGTGAAATTGCCGCTTAGGTCATCAGCGACGTTATGTTTTTGACACCGGAGAACTAAAATAGATTTTATATATAGTAAAAAGACCCTGAATTCATTTAGGGCCTTTTTGCATGTGAATATCCGTGTGTCCTGTGTAAGCTTAGGTATAAATTTCTTAAAGTCTGTCTTAGACGGCAGACTTTTTTATGCTAAAATTCATTTATGGAGAGAGTTAAACCTTATTTGTTTTATATAACGCTTTTTCTTTTAATTGCTGCAATCTGTGTAAATGCAACGCACTATGACTTTGATTTATGGGCAAGGCTGATTGCAGGCATGGGGTTTGTAGAAGGCGGTCAGGTGCTGAAACAGGATTTCCTTTCATATACGCCGACCCATATCTGGTATGACCACGAATACGGCTCAGGAATTGTGTTTTATACTTTTCTAAAACTTTTAGGGCCTTACAGCCTTATAATTCTTGAAATTTTACTCTATTTTTCAATATTTTTTACAGTATCACGCGTTATTAAACTAAGAAACAGTACCAGCCCTTACAATATATTATTTTACCTGTTTCCTGTCATGGCGCTTGCAGAAAATTTTAACAATCCTGTAAGATGCCATCTTTTCAGCTTTTTATTGTTTACAGTCTTTATTTATATTCTTGAACTTGTACGCAGAGGGAAAAACCGGCTTTTATTTTTAATTCCACCGCTGATTATTCTGTGGAATAACCTTCACGGAGGAGTTGTTGCAGGACTAGGACTGCTTTGTATGTACGCTGCAGGGGAATTTCTCAATAAAAAACCTTTTAAAAAATATATTATAACCCTTTTATTTTCAATTCCTGTTCTTGCGATTAACCCGTGGGGGATTGATTACATAAAATTTCTGCTTATGGCAAACACAATGAAGCGGCCGGATGTTGCCGAGTGGTGGGGCCTCTTTTCAAAATTTCATCTGTTCAGACAGATTCCTTTTAAAATATTTATGTTCGGAACACTCGGCACTGAACTTTTGCTGACCGTTAAAGCTCTCCGCACGCAGAATATTAAAGAGTGGTACTTAAAACTTGATAAAACTAAATTGATTATTCTTGCAGGAACTTTATACCTTGCAATATCGCACATAAAACTGCTTCCAATCTTTGCAATTGCCGCTGCATGCTTTGTCTATGAAGATTTCTACCGGTTAATCAATAATATCAAAATGCCGGTCTGGAAAGACAGAATTGTCTACACTGCATTCTTACTTATCATTGCTCTTAACTTTTTTACTAAAAACATTGCAATACCTGTAAATACTCAGGCGTATCCCGTTAAGGAGATAGAATTTATTAAAATTAACAATATAAAGGGGCATCTTCTGATAAACTTCGGACTTGGAAGTTACGCGTCTTATAAACTTTATCCGCAGAATTTAATATTCATGGACGGACGATACGAAGAAGTTTACTATGAAGGCATGGTTCCTCTCCTCAAAAAATTCTACCTTCTAAATCCAGGCTGGCAGGAAGTTATTGAAAAATATCCTCCTGACGTTATGGTTATTGAAAAATATTATCCGGTATATGCACTATTGAGTAAATCTAAAATCTGGTGTAAAGTATATGAAGGTCAAGACTTCGGGGTGTTTGTTCCTGAAAAAGAAAGACAAAAAGCCTACAAACAGCCATCAGATGACATCAATTACTATAAAAATACATTGTTTGATACATCAATAAAATTTTAAAACAGAGTAAAATAAAAATATGGAAAATAAATCGTTTAAATATACCTGTCTTTTCGGCGGGGGAGCAATAAGAGGGGCTGCGTACTGCGGAACAGTAAAGGCAATGGAAGAACTCGGGATTAATCCAGATACAATTGCAGGTTCTTCTGTCGGCTCGATTATAGCTGCGCTCCTCGCTGTCGGGTATTCAGCGGAAGAATTGCGTGAAATCTTCATGCAGGTAAACTTTGAACTTTTCAGCGACATACAGTTTGCACTCGGGCCGCAATTTGCGCTTAGCAAGGGCGAAGTTTTTCTTGACTGGATAAGGGATTTGATAGAGAAAAAAGTTTACGGAAAAAACTACAAAAAAGGCACACATAAAGCTGTTACTTTTTCTGATATTGAAAAAAATCTTGTCATAATAACAACTGATTTATCAAGTTTTGACTGTAAAGAATTTTCCAAATGGGAAACCTCCGACTTTGAAATCGCAACTGCTGTCAGAATTTCATGCAGTATGCCTGGACTTATGAAACCTATTGAATACAATAACAGGGTTCTGGTTGACGGAGATTTGCAGAAGGGTTCTCCGATGTGGAGGCTTTCAAAAAACTTGCAGCCTGAAAATGAGAGAATACTGGAATTCCGTCTGGAAGGTGATTTTGAAGGAAACGACAAGAACACAATTGAATATATAAATTCGCTTTACAGCTACGCAACATCAATTGCAACCGGATTTATAATGAGTATTTACAACAAAAAGGACAGATACGATTACATTGTAATCAACACGGGCGATGTGAACATTGTAGATTTCAACATGCCAAAAGAAAAACGCGCAAACCTTATGGACATAGGGTACTCTCAGACTATGGACTACTTTAGAAAGACGCTTCCCGTCAAAAAATCTAAGCTTGCACAGATATATTCTGAACTAGAAAATAAACTCAAAAAAATTAAGAAAAATATTTCCTCAAATAATATTGCAAAGGCAAAATCAGTTCTGGGAGATTTGTTTGTATATCTTTGTGATTATGTAGACATAATTGATGAACTTGATTATCACAGGCTAAAAGATTTTAAAGATGTTTTTAAAACAAATATTCAGTATCCGGCACTATTCGGCAAGACAAAACTCAAGAATACCAATCTTGTATCCGCAAAGCTTGAACAAACACTGAACGCCATAAGCAAAAAAACAATCGAACTTAAATCTTACTGTGAAATAAATGTTTGACATTCCCGAACTTTTTACATAGAATAAGTAAGTAATCAAAATCCCTGCCCTGGTGGCGGAATCGGTAGACGCGTTGGACTTAAAATCCAATTGGGTGAATAACCCAGTGCCAGTTCAAGTCTGGCCCAGGGCAAATTTAAAAGACTTCCTGAAAAGGAAGTTTTTTTATGAAGATTTGTAAATATCTAAAGCCCGCGTCCTGAAACGATTTTCATTAAAAAACAATAAGAATTTTAATAAATTAGCAATTATTGAATAAATAAATACTTTATATATACAGAGAGTATAAAACGAGGATTACTATGGGCTTCAGCATGCAAAACTTAAGCAATTCGCTATTAAAAATGGGCACAAGCTTTTTACAGCTAGGCACATTTTATGCTGCAGCAAAATCGATAAACCATGGCGGGTGCGGAGGCTCAATATTCGGCAGCGGGTGCTGCGGAGGCGGTGGCAGCTATTATGGAATAGGTTATTCCTCAGGGCCTATGTTTTACGGCGGAGGTTTCGGACTCGGTCAAATTGCAGCCGATAGATACATGATGGGTCAAATGTATGCAGCAGGCTTTGCTGCGAACCAGCAGCTTAATTGTCTTACTTCTATGAACGGAGCCATGTATCCTGCAATGACTGGAATGCCAACCCTTAATATGAATTTGCCCGGCTTGACAACAACTACCAGCACAACTACTCAACCGCTTCAAAAAACTAATAATCCGACAGCAGATAAGGTTGACAAAGAGCAGAGCACGGCCCTTGCTCAAAAGTACGAACAAAATATTAAGGATAATAAATCAACAACATTCGTTTCAGACAGCTGGAAAGATATGCCTGAAGGCGCCGAGAAAAATGATGCACATAGAGATGCCTCAAATAATTTTGCCAAATCATACATAATGCACATGGATAAAAGCACCGGCAATTCCGACGGCGAAATTACGCTTGATGAATTTAAAGCATACAATATAAAAACAGATTTAGGCGACGATGTTTCAGATGATATGAAAAAGGCTGCTAACGAAAGCTCTGCCGTTATCTTCAACAAATTAGACCAGAACGGCGACGGCAAGCTTGACTGGAAAGAAATGTCCTCAATGTTTACGGTATATGACGGCATGAAAGACGGAAAATACGACGGCGTAATCACTAATGAAGAACTTGAAGCCGGCAATGCGCTAATGCTTGACAAAAATAACCAGACAATAGATCAAAAACTTAGAGATGCTTATAAAGACATATTTAATCCATAATAATAAGCAATTCTAAGATATAAACGGCATAATACCAGACCAGTCAAACGGTTTGGTATTGGCATATTTTAAGAGTGCATTTTTATCAAGCGCCTTCATCTTTGCAAAAGCAAGATTATAATCGTCATCCCCATTCATGGTGAGAATAGGTATAAGCGCCTCATAAGCAAGTTTTGTAACTTTTGCATCATAATTAATAGCAATAGTTTTAATTCCAAGTTTTAATGCCACAAGAACAGCATGGAAACGCATTGCTATCATATATTCCAGATGCGACATCTTAAATATAAAATCATTTTTGGTCATAGAATGGATAACTTCAGTATTAACCATCGGGTTTAATGTTTTGAGTAATTTTTCAAACTTCAGACAGATTTTATAATCAAGCGATTTTTGAAAGGCATAAATTTCAATCTTTCTGTCTGGAAATTCTTTTAAAATCTGTCGAGCAAGACGGTTTAAGAGGTCATCGTTCATGGTCTTGTAATCTCTCAGCTGAACCCCTATTGTTCCGTCAGAATTGCCAGGCGTAACTTCAAGAGAAAATACCGGATCATTAACAAGCAAGGCATTAACGCCCCAGCTTTTCACAAGTTCCAGACTTTTTTGATCTCTAACAGATACAAAAGCTGCTTTTTTTAGTAAACCTTTAACTATCTCAACAGACTTTTTCCGCTTGAGAGGCCCGATTCCCTGTGCAAAAATAACGACTTTTTTCTGCATTGACTCTGCCAGCCAGATAATAAAAGCGTAGTATAACAGGCTTTTAAAGCTCGTCACATCCTGCAAAAGACTTCCGCCTCCTGATATAAGAACATCAGACTTAGACATAGCAAGAAAAACCTGAAAAAAGCTGAAATTTTTAACAGAAAATACCTGATAAAGCATTGAAGTTTTTTTAGGATTTTTTGAAATAACAGCTATGTTATTACCCAGCGATTTAAGCTTGTCGACAAGCACACCGAGAATAGCATCATCACCAAAATTATCAAAACCGTAATAACCTGAAATTAATATTCCCTTTGGCATTAAGCTCCGCAGCCTCCACGCATTATAGAATAAACTTCTTCTTTATAAGGAATAGATTTAATGGCTCCTACTTCCTGTGCCTGTAAACCGGCTACAATTGACGCCAGCCTTACAGCCTCGGAATGATTGCAACCATGGGTAAGAGCGTGCATAAATCCGCCGTTAAATACATCCCCTGCACAGGTTGTATCAACTGTATCTTTTGTATAAAATTCAGAAAATATTATATTGCTGTTATAACCTGTATAGTAGCCGCCTTTTAGTGACGATTTGATAACGACAGTACTAACGCCCATATCCCAGAGCCTTTTAATTATGTTTTCTGCTGATTCAAGTTCAAGAATATATGTAGAATCATATTTATCATTCATAAACAGAATATCAACATTTGAGATAATTTTATTAAAACTTTCTCTTGCGTTTTCTTTTGTAGTGCATAGAGTTGAAAAATTAGGATCAAAAGCAGTTGTGATATTATTTTTTTTAGCGACTTCAAAAGCCTTTAATACAGCCTCTTCCGCAGAAATAGATAATGACATGGTAGTTCCGGTTGAATAAAGAATTTTTGTACCAGCAATATATTCTTCTGAAATATCATCGACAGAGAGTTTTGAGGGCGCAATCTTTTTTCTGTAGTAAACGATTTCTTTCTTCTCGCCTTCCGGTCTTGCAATAAAATAAAATCCGTTCGGCTCGTTTGCAAGTTTTACTTGAGAAATATCAAGCCCCTCAGCCAGCCATGAATCCATGAGAAAATCTTTAAAGGCATCATTGCCGGCTTTTGTGATAAAACCGGTTTTAGACCCTAGCCTGAGTGCAGCAATAGCAGAGGCTAAAGCATCACCGCCATAGTATTTGTAAAGACAATCAGTATTTGCAAGACATGTAGTGCTGGATAATTCTATTAAACATTCCCCTATAGCAATAATATCAAATTTTTTATCCATAGAAACCTTTCAAATCCTTTAATACTGCCTTTGCACGCTTGGTAATTTCATTGTAAGAATATCCTTCAAATAAATTTCTGCCTATCCCGACAGCAAAAGCCCCTGCTTTTATGTATGATACCGCCTCGTTTAATTTAATATTTCCCTGAGGAAGCACTTTTAAGAAAGGCATAGGTCTTAAAATATTTTCAACATAAAGAGTTCCGCCGAGTGCAGTAACCGGATAAAGCTTTATCAACGGAACACGTGCTTTCCAAACATTGTAAGCTTCGTTTCCGGAAGATGCCCCTGCTATAAGCGGAATTTGACGGTCTTTTGAAATTTTAACAAGGTTCATTTGAAAAATGGGCGACGAAATAATTTCCGCACCAACGCCTATTGCTGAAACGGCCTGCAGGGAAGTGATTATTCCGCCGGCACAAACCGTTATATCCTTTGAAACTTCTGCGATGGCACCATATATTTCAGCATTTTCAACATTTATTTCCACGATTTTTATACCGGCATCTATAAGTGCTTTAACCGTATCAATAACTTCTTGTGGATTTTTCTTCCTGATTATTGGTAATATTTTTTCATCAGAAAGAAGTTTGATTAAATTTTCGTTCATAAACTATCCTTTTTTCAGAATTTATTATATCATAAAATACAGGATTGGGATTTGTGAAAACATGAAGAAGCTTAAATCTAAGTTATTTTTTATAAAATCATTCTTTTTACATATATTTCTGTCGCTGATAGTAATAATGCTTTCATGGCAGTTCATAGAGCCTAATGCCTACAATTTTATGGTTAAACATTTTTCTGCGGCAAAAAACGGCTCTGATAATATTGTCGTAATTGTAATTGACGACAAATCAATTGCATACAGGAGATGGCCCTGGCCAAGGGAATATTATGCTAAAATAATGGAATTTTTAAATGACTATGCTAAACCTGAAATTATAGGATACGATGCTATATTAACATCCCTTGATAAAGAAAATCCACAATCCGATGAATACTTTTTTAATACAGTAAAACGTATAGATAACCTTGTAACAGGGTTCAGCCCTCTGCAGCAGCCTTACGAGAATATAGAAGCCGGCAGGAAATACGACATAAAATTTAAAAACAAATTTGGAGTAAATATACGAAAAGAGTACAATGTATACGACTTTGGAAGGTATAAAAGCATTTCACCATTTCCGGAACAATATTTTAATGCAGTAAAACAGGTTGGCTCTGTTAATATTTCACAAAATGCTGATGGTTATTTAACATATATGGATCAGATAGTGTCAGTGAACGGTAATTATTACCCTTCACTTGGCTTGAGAATGTATATGTTTCTTAAAAACGCTGACACTGTAACCATTCTTCCGAATAGTCTCTACGTGCCGAAAACAGGTCTTTCAATACCGGCAGTTTCAAACTCAAAGGGACTTCAAAGCCTTATAAGCTACTACAGGGTAAATGATTCTGATTCATATACACATAAAAAATATTCAGCAATTGATATTATACAGTCGCTTGAGGCTCTGAAAAAAGGGGAAAAACCTGCAATAAACCCTTCTGAATTTACGGGGAAAATCGTTTTTGTAGGGGCAAATGCTAAGGCTGCGGCGCTTGCGCTTGAAGATGCCCTGCCGACACCTGTATTGCAAAAGCATCCCGGGGTTGATATTCAGGCAACAAATCTTGATAACCTTTTAAATAATACTTTTATACGCCCGACAACACTGCTGCAAGATCTTGCAATTCTTTTCACTATTACTGTTTTAACACTTGTTATTATCAGTAAATTTTCATACTTTGCTTCACTTTTTCTGCTAATATTACTTGCCGCATTTTATGTAATGTTCTGTGTCATCTGCTATCAGGCAGGAGTTGCAGTGAACGTGCTTACACCGCTTGCCATTCAGCTTTTGACCACAATATTCGGATACTCGTACAGATTCCTGCTTGAGGGGAAAAACAAGGAAAAAATAAAACAGGCAATGGGCAAATACCTTTCGCAGGATATTATGAAAAACGTTGTACAAAATATAGACGATATAAAGCTCGGCGGCAAACGTGCAAACGTAACGGTTCTTTTTGCGGACATAAGAGGTTTCACCAGCATGAGCGAAAAAATGACTGCAGAGGAAGTTTCAGTAATTTTAAACGAATACTTTACGGAAATTGAACCAATTATCACAAAATACAACGGGGTAATAAACAAATTTATCGGGGATGCTGTCATGGCAATTTTCGGAGAGCCTGTGCAGGATATAAATCATCCTGTAAATGCAGTCAGATGCGCAAATGATATGCTTAAGAAAGTAAGCCAGCTTCAGGACAAATGGCTTTTTGAAGGAAAACCGAAAATTGAAATCGGAATTGGAATTAATACAGGTGAAGCTTTTGTAGGCAATATCGGGTCTGAAAAACGTCTTGAATACACAGTTATCGGGGATACGGTTAACCTTGCAAGCAGAATTGAAAGCTATAACAAGGTTTATAAAACAAACTTTCTTATAAGCAGTTCCACATACTCTTACGTAAGCTCGATTGCCGACGTAATAAAAATCAGCGAAGTACAAATCCGCGGAAAAGCTAAAAAAATGGATATTTATGAAGTCCTCAGATTAAGTAAGGACTAGAATTATGATAGAAAATCTTGATAAGCTTAAACTCGCAATAGATGTTGAAGTTAAGTACAAATATATTGATATAAGAGGGAAAGCCCAGTGTTTTTCCGCTTTTATAAGAAATGAAGCTAAAAAAATCTACAAGACTTCCGGCAAAAATCCGCGCTGGCAAGTTATTGCGGAAACATTCGAGCACTACCCTTACGCCTCGGTAAACGAACGCCGCAGGTCAATAGAACATCTTATAAAAGCAATTAAATCCGAAATTCAAACATCAAAAAACAAAGCTGACGGAGAGGAAAGCCCTAATAAACCCGTTTTAAAAAATCCTAACGAAGTAGACGTTATGTATGTAAAGGGAGTCGGCCCGAAAATTGCATACAAACTCAATAAGCTTGGAATTTATACTGCAAACGATTTGATGTGCTATTTTCCGAAACGCCATGTTGACTATTCTTCAAGAACCCCGATAAAAAATCTTAAAGAGGGTGAAAATACCACCATTTTCGGTTATATAAAATCTGTTTCTGCGTTTAACACAAAGAATAATCTTTCTGTTGTAAAAGTCACAGTTGCAGACGAAACCGGCTCGATTGAACTTAGCTTTTTTAACGCAAAGTCAAACAGGTTTACTCTGGAGAGGACAAAATCACAGTTTCCTGTTAACGCCGGAATAATGCTCTCTGGAACCGTAAAATTAAATAACTACAACAAAAAACTTACAATAGATAAACCTACATATTCAATTATGACGGGTGAATTTCTGGAAAACGGCAGCCTCCATCTGGGCAGAATTGTTCCTATATATCCTGTTTGTGAGGATTTAAGCATAAAAACTCTCAGGAAAGCTATTTTTAATGCGCTAGAACTTTACAAAGACTACATAACAAACATAATCCCCGATGAAATCCGCGAACGCCTCGGGCTTCTGGATAAGAGAAATGCGGTAGTACAGATACACTTTCCAGAAAGCATTGAACTACTTGAACGCGCACGATTTAGCCTTGTTTTTGAAGAACTATTTCTTGTGCAGCTGAAACTTATACGGCTACGAGAACAAAATAATACAAACTCTGCGATTGCACTAAAGATTCAAAAACACGGACTTGTGCAGAAATTCATAGACAGCCTTCCGTTTGAACTTACCGGAGGCCAGAAAAAAGCCGTTAATGAAATTCTGAATGATTTGAACTCCGAGCGTCCAATGGCAAGGCTACTGCAGGGAGATGTCGGGAGCGGAAAGACTGTTGTTGCTTGCATAATGCTTCTTGCAGGGGTAGAAAACGGCTATCAGGGGGCATTAATGGCACCGACCGAAATTCTGGCCCAGCAGCACTACAATAATCTTATACAGTGGCTCACACCACTCGGGTTAAGCGTAGGATTGTTTCTCGGCTCTCAAGGGAAAAAAGTCCGCGAAAAGTTCCGGCATGACCTCATTAACGGTCAGACAAATATTGCGGTAGGTACTCACGCACTAATTCAGGAAGGCGTTGAATTCAATAATCTTGGCGCAATAGTTGTTGATGAGCAGCACAGGTTCGGAGTAAAACAGCGCAACATTCTGCGCAAAAAATCACAGAATCCGCAGATGCTTACAATGACAGCAACCCCTATTCCGCGAACACTTGCAATGACAGTACACGGGGATTTAGACCTGACAATAATTGATGAACTTCCCAAAGGCAGGCTTCCTATAAAGACAACTTTGACAGGCTCTCACCGAGGGGTCTATGACCTAATAAAACAGCAGGTGGATGAAGGAAGGCAGGCTTATATTGTCTATCCGCTGATTGAGGAGAGTGAAACCCTTTCAGCTAAAGCTGCAACAAAAGAAGCCGAATACCTGCAAAAAGAAGTTTTTCCGCACTATAAAATAGGCCTACTCCACGGGAAATTGAAAAATGATGAAAAAGAACAGGTAATGAAAGATTTTAAAGATAAAAAATACGATATACTTGTTTCAACAACCGTCGTGGAAGTTGGAGTTGATGTCCCTAATGCAACTGTTATCGTAATAGAAAATGCCGAACGTTTCGGGCTGTCACAGCTTCACCAGCTGAGGGGGCGCGTGGGCAGAAGCGCACTACAATCTTACTGTGTTCTTGTGTCAGGAACACGTTCTCAGGAAACAAGAGAACGCTTAAACATTATGACACAGACCAATGACGGCTTTGTCATTGCTGAAAAAGATCTCCAGATAAGAGGGCCTGGCGAGTTCCTCGGCACCCGTCAGAGCGGTCTGCCTGATTTAATTATCTCTGATATTGTAAAAGATGCCAAAATCCTTGAACTTGCAAGGATGGAAGCCATTGATTTTATAAAAACACATAACATTGAAGATTATCCGCTGCTGCAAAAAGTTACCTCGTTACAAATGTTCGGCGGATTAGATATATAGGTTAGAAACTCTTTAAAAACGGGCATAGTAAATATATAAGGGATAGAATTGTTAATTTTTGTTAAACTAAATTATTCAAATTTAGCAATTATTTAAAACGTATATACTTTTTATATATAAGAGTATAAAATACGAGGAAAACTATGAACCGATTTTATCGACCGCTCGGCGGCTACCGTCCGAATCCTTGGACAGGATTCAGATGGGGCGGCGGACACACAACATTTGTTCAGAATAATTTTTACGGAGGAGGCCCGCGTCCAATGGGATTTGGCGGAGTATTCCGCTTCGGAGGATTCAGAGGCGGATGCTGTCATGGCGGCTGCGGTGGCGGTAATTGGATGAATTGGATGCTTGGCATTGGTATGGGAACGACATTCCTTGGCGGCATATTAAATATGTTCGGTTTAGGCGGAGGAAGCACCGCAGGAACAACCGTAATTGACGACAGAGCCAACCAGAACTCTAATACAAGAAGTACAACAAGAACTTCAAGCGAAACAAATATTTCAATAACAAATATCTATCAGCAGCTTGAAGAAATGAATAAAAAATTAGATGCAATGCAGGAAGAACTCAACGGCGGTGACAGCGACAGCGACAGCGATATTGATAGCGATGATGAGATTGATACAAATAACGAAACCGGAAACAACAACACAGTAAACGGTGGCGGTGATAATGATTCTGACAGTGATGCTGACAGCGATGATGAAATTTCTGTCGGAGGCGGCGGCAGAGTTAACGGAAACAACGGAAACAACGGAAATATACCGAACCTTACACCTGGAGCAACACCTGTAACAGTAACATCAACAGTTCACACAAACGATTGTCCTGTAACTCCGGGCGTAACAACATGGTTTGAAGTTGCTCGCGGTATGTACACCGGGGCAAACGGTGCAGCTCTCACAAAGGATGACATTAAAGCAATTTATACAGCTTTAAGAGCACAGTATGTTGACGGCGGTCATGTTGTTAACGGGCAGGTCTACGACAAAAACAACAAGCTTGTTGATGTAAGCAATATGGATTTACCAAAAGGTGTCGTAAAACTTCCTGACACAATCACTGTAGACGGTAAAACTTACAACTACAACAAAGACGGTAAAGTTACCCCGTCATCCTACAGCACAAATAATTCAAATATAACAAGAGCCGGTGCATTCAGCGCTGTGAAAACAAGCGATAACAAATGGGAACCGACAATTAACGGACACACTTATGGCGGCGGGCATTATGATAGCAAAGATGAGGCAATAGGTGCCGCAAAAGATACTATAGAAGAAATTAAACAGGAAAACACTCCAATTACAGAATAAGACTAAAGAAAGCGCCTTACACGGCGCTTTTAAATTAACACAATTGTAAAGAAATGTAACGCATTTTATTATAAACAGGCAATTTCTGAACAGTTATATACTTTATATATATAAGAGAGTAAAACTACGGAGAGAGTATATGGTTTACATGCAACCGAGAGCAAATTTAAGTTCAGTAGGACGCCAGCCATTCCGACCGGGACAGTGGATGGGGTTCAGAGGCGTAAGTAAGAACACAACTTACGTTCAGAACAACTTTTTTGGCGGAGCATACGGCGGGTACTACGACAGTGCACTGAACTACACCTCAACATCCTGCTGCGACGGCGGCGGAATGAGCAAAGGCATGAAGTGGTTAATGGGTCTCGGTGTTGGTTCGACCTTACTCGGCGGGATTCTCTCCTTATTCAAAAAAGATGATAACGGAGAAGCCGGCGGCCCTCCTGTAACTAATAATGATCAAATGTCAAAACTTCAAGACGAGATTGAAAAATTACAGAAACGGATTCAGGATATGTCAACACCACAACCGGATAAACCGACAGAAACACCTACACCGACTTCTCCACCAACACCAGATGGTGATGCTCAACAACCGGAAAATGTTCAGACTGATCCGTATAAAGATTTCGGTCAAACTGGACTTGTCTGCAGGGATGCCAGCGGCAGAACACGAAATATTACCGGTGCAGCCGGACAGGTAACAGTAACAAAGGCAGGCACCGCAGGCGGTCCGCCACAAGAATTTACAATAACTGATACAACTGAAAACGCACAGGGCAACACTTATACATACCAGTTGACCGGCAAAACTGCAGACGGCAAACCTGTATACACCTGCACATCCAAAAACGGACAATCAATTAGCCAGGGTAACCAGTATACATACGACAACGGCGAGCTTGTCCAGTATTCAAATCAGGGCGGCTATGGCAGCGGCTTAAAAACAGATGCTCAAATAAGCAGCCAGAATGCGGTTGCAGGAAACACTTCTGGCCTCGGGGGTTCTGCCGAATCAGAGAATCCGGTCGACACAATAATGAGCACAGTAAGCACCAACCGTGCGCTTACACCTGAAAGAAAGATGGAAATAACAGAACTGGCTGACAGTATTCAAAATTCTAACCTTGATGACGCAACTAAGATTAAATTATTAAATCAATTAAATACATTATCACTTGGTATAATGCTGGTCGATGATACAAGTTTTTTGCGAACTAAACAAAGCATAGAAGCTGAAATTAATGCAGCACAAGCTAAGCCATCATCAACAAACCCTCAGAACAATACACAAGCAGCAAGAGCAAACAATCTAAATAATAAACCATTTATAGGCAGCAGACAGCCTTGGATTTAAAAAACTCCCTTCGGGGAGTTTTTTTATGCCTTTTGTAACAAACTTCTTTCATTTTGTTGGCAAGAGGGTTAAAAAGTAGTATAATTAATATAAACAAAATGAAAGAGGTGTTTATTATGGAAGATTTAAAAGTTGCAATCGGGTCGGATCATGGCGGGTTTGAATACAAAGAAAATATTATTGAATATTTAAAGTCGCGTAATATTCCTTATGTTGACGTTGGCACACATACTAAAGAATCCTGCGATTACCCGAATATTGCAAAAGAGGTTTGTGAAAGGGTTATCAGCGGCAAGGCGAATAGAGGGATTCTGGTTTGCGGCACAGGGATTGGCATGTCTATTGCTGCAAATAAAGTTCACGGTATAAGAGCTGCACTTTGCGGAGACACATATTCGGCACGTGTTTCTAGGGCTCATAACAACGCAAATGTTCTATGTCTTGGTGAACGTGTTATCGGGGCGCACCTTGCGCTTGATATTGTTGACATCTGGCTGAAAACAGGCTTTGAAGGCGGCAGACACAAACGCAGGGTTGATTTAATAGAATAATTTAAAGAGTTCCCGCTATTGCCGGCGGGAACTCTTTTTGCTATAATTTTTTCATAATAAAGGAAATAATATGACAAAAGAAATTGACTCACACAAACTCGCCTGCGTTATAGCGGGAACCCTTGATGACAAACTCGGGAAAGATATTGCAATATTGAATATCAGCCATGTATCATCGCTTGCCGATTATTTTGTAATAGTTACCGGAGATTCTACTCCGCAGGTAAAAGCTTTAATGGAAAGTGTTAAAGAAAGGATTAAAGAACTTTTTGAGCGCCTCCCGAACAGGGTAGAAAATGATTTAAAAAACAGATGGAACCTTCTTGATTACGGGGATGTGGTTGTTCACATTCTTCACAGGGATGAGCGGGAAACCTACGCTATTGAAAAATTCTGGAACAACGCATTCAGTATTCCGGAAAGCGAATGGAGAGAAGTTTCAAAAGAGTATTCCGCTTATAATAATTAAAGTCTTTTGGTCGGGCAAGTATAAATTGACACCTAAAAATTGTAAACAATCAGCACGTAGGTCTTATTTACTAATCCTACCTGCTGTTTCATTTGTCCTCCCCTTGAGGGGGGACCGAAATCTCCGATTTCGAGGTGGGGTAATTCAAAAGCAAAATGGTGCGCAGCACCGGAGGGTTTTGTTAAACCAATCAACCCTTCAACCATTCACCCGTTCAACTTTACCGCCCCCTCTCCCGCCTTCGGCACCCTACCCTCATGTGTACCCATTAACTCTTCCCCCTTCACTTTTTGTCGCACTTAACGACAATATCCCCACTCTCAAATAAATCTTTACATATTGCAATAACTTTACAAATTCAAAATAGAAGTCTATAATAAATCTTATGGAAAATATTGAAAACAAACAGGAATTAGAAAAACAAATTAACGAAACAGTTTTGGAAATGGCTAAAGATCCGAAAAATACGGAAATTTACCACAAACTGTCACGTTTATACCTGCAAATGCAGGATTATGACAAGGTTATGTCCGTTCTGGACAGCATACTCTCAATTAACCCGAATGACGTTCAGGCGCTTGTCGGAATGGGTACTATGTGGTTTTATGAAAAAGATTTCAGAAAATCTCTCTCATACTACAACAGAGCACTTGAGATTAACCCGAAAAACTATTTGATTTACTACAATATCGGAAACGTTTTTGCTGAATGGAAAAACTTTCCGAAGGCTCTTTTTTATTACAACCGTGCAATTGATTTAAATTCATTTAATCCGGAAATTTATAATGCAATTGCGCTGCTGTATTATGATAACGAAGATTATATCGAATCAAAAGCTTACTATGAAAAAGCGCTCTCGCTTGATCCAGAGAACCTGACAGCACTTGTTGATATGGGTAATGTATGCTTTAAACTTTTCGATTACGAAAGAGCTTTAGACCTTTATAAAAGAGTTTTCACTCTAAACATCGACAATAAAGTCGTTGCCATCTGTATCGGTAACACTTATACGCTTATGAATAAACGAGAGGAAGCTTATTCATACTTTGAAAAAGCTCTTACTATGGAAGGCGACAATTACAGAGCGTATATTTGCTATGCAATTTCACTTTCTGAATTTGGCGAATACGATATGGCAATTGAAATGTATAAAAAAGCAATTGATATATTTCCTAAAGAACCAAACGCTTATGAGCTTCTCGGCAACCTGTATACCAACATGAACAGACTTGATGATGCTATGGCTGAATACAAAAAAATTCTGCGCTTTGCCCCTAATAATGCAGAAACATATATGCTTTTAGGCAACGCACATTACCTGCAGGGTGATATTGAAATGGCTATTGCATCGTACCGTTCATCTATTAAAATTGAGCCTGATAATGATGAGCATAAACTCGTTTACTATCAGGTGCTTGATGAGTATATTGACAGAAAACGCAAAGGCGATGTAGGACAGGAAGCATAATGTATTCAAATAATAATGAAAATCCCTATATGATAGAAAGAATCGTTACGGCTCTGACTTATCCTACAATGGGAATGATTGGATTTATCTGGCTAATTCTCGGTCTGATTACCAAAGCCAGACCTCGTTTATTTACAATGTATCATATTTATCAATCTATATTTCTGTCTATTGCTTACGTTGTGATTTCGCTGCTTATCGGAATTATTATAAACATGCTGAGTTATGTACCTTTAATTAACAAACTCGTAGCCCAACTTGTATTCTGGACAAATGCGCCTGTATTTTTCGGGTATTCAATTATACAAACAATCGTTTACGCAGTAATCCTTTATCTGGCAGTATTTGCATTTATGGGAAAATACAGCTACTTCCCGTGGGTTTCAGAGATTATAAAAGAAAATCTCAGATAGCAAAAATTTTTTTTACGGGATTTTAAGTTTTACAAATGGAAACTCAAATCTCGTTCGGTGCAAACTTTATTCGCAAAATGCCCGTAAAAGTATATTCGTATAATCATAAATCTTACAAACCGGCAGAAGCAAACCTTGTAGAGCTAAACCCGCTTGATATAAATGATTTAAATGCCCTTGAGGATACCGCCAGAAATTTCGGAGGAGATACTCTTGCTAATAACGTTTATATACATGCAAATTCAGCATTTCTACGGGGAAAAGCAGGAAATATCCAGTTATTAGCTCTTACAAAACAGGGGGAGAATTTTCAGAACCTGAACGCCGATGATATTCTGGGTGTTGCGGAAATTTCACTTTCAAAAACCGAGCCAAGCGGGATAGAACTTAAAAATTTGCAGGTACGACCGCAGTACACGCATTCATCAAGATACCAGCATATAAAAAATATAGGTACGGCCATAGTTAACTACCTGAAAGAAACCTATAAAAAAATAGAGCTGAATTCCTCCAGCTCCGGCATAAGATTCTATGAAAAGTTGGGATTTAAGCGTCAAAACAGTATCCGTAACATTTTTATCTGGACAAATGATTAATTTATCTTTTTAGATATAACAACAGCATTTGAGATAGGGATTCCGCCGTAAACCTGCGGTTTATTTACGACTTTCCCGTTAACATACATAACAGTTGACCCTCCGCCGTCAAGGTTTATTGCACCGGCACAGCCCGCAGATTTCATAAAGTTAGCAAGCTCCATCAAAGTCATGCCGATTGAACTTCCTTCTCTGCCGTCAACCGCGACAAGAATTAAACGGTTATCATCAGTATAACCAATTGCACTGCGCGGATTGCGTCCTCCGATTGCTGAAAGTTTCTGCGCTGTCATATCTACAAAAACTTCACCGTTTTTAACTAGATACGGCCCCCCGCTTATAATATGAGTAACCCCTTTCCAATCCGGAGTTGTACTTATATCAAGCTTTATGTTTTTATCTTTTAACAAGGGCTGCAGCAAAGATTTAGGGCCAGAGATTACGTATCCGTTTGAAGGAATTGCAATCGGATTTGCTGAAGCTTTAGTAATTATACCGTCCTCAACCTGGAGCCCCATCCCGTATTTAGGAGCGTAGGGGGAAGTTTTGCCCCACTCCGGTGTATAAACGATAACATGTGTAGAAAGCATTCTCGGCTGGTTAATATTATTAACCTTTACAACATTTCCGGAACCCTCAACCGAGGCATTCAGTTGCACTCTTGCGAGATCAAATCGTGTTTTGCCGCCGTCTGAGAATATTCCGAGAGCAACCCTGTCATAAACAGGCCCCGTATACATTTTCTCATCAATCATTAACGTTCCGAGCGGAACACCGTTCTGCGGTTTAAAATAGGTTCCGTTCAAGGCAACAATTGAATTGGTATTTTTAGCAATAGTCGTAATAGTTCTACGGCTTTTCAGGTTGTTTGAAGATGAAGAAAGCGCTGGTTTTAGCTCAAAGTCCCCGGCAAGCTTCAAATCCATCTCAACTACATTAATCCTGACAGGTCTGCCGCTGTAATATTTTGTGAGTTTAATATGCTTTACCCCATCTGCTACTGTACTAATAAGTGAATTCGGGTATTTTTTCTTAATATCTTCATCAAAATTTTTTGCACGTGTTTCCATAGAATATTCATTCAAAAAATGCTCTTTAAGCTGCTCAGTGTCAATTCCTAAAGCAGGTACAGGAGCATGGGCAACCTGCATATCGTCGGCAAAAATAGGCGAATTAAAAAACAGGCTCTGCGCAAACACAAATACTCCTATAATCGCTGCACTCAAAGCAAAGTTGACCAATCTTCTGAATTCTGGCATGTCAAATAGCGTATCCATAACGTCACCTCATAACCTAAAAGTAACCGGATACCTTTTTGATTAAAGAGTGGGGTGGGGAATAACACTCATCAGAAACCTGCGTTTTACCCGTTTGAAAGTTTCCTTATAACCATAAAGTTTTTTCAACAGCGCAAACCTTTTTACAGGGACTTCCTACTACTATTGTAACATAAATTAACAAACACTTCAAGTCCCCTGACAGTCAGGGTTTTACAAAACTAAATAATGATAAATTTACACTTAATCTGGCTTTACCATGGATAATCCTCCTTAAACTGCCAACCATCATAAACAAATAAGGTAAAACACCATTCCGGAGTTCCGACTATATAACTGAAATTTTTGCATCTCTCAATAGCAAAATCCCTGTCCACAGTGTCTTTACTATATATATCACTTATCCATGGGACTGATAATTTAGCAAACTGACGACTCCCTGTATAGAGAACACCTACATCAAACACATCACGTCCTAACCTGTTGGGTAATTTTTCACAGTTCAAATCCGCACTTAATATAACGTACTGATTATTACTGGCAAGTGTTATGCAGGTACCGTCAGATAATCTGAAGAAACTTCCCCTGGATATCAAATTATTATCATACCCGACATCCTGTCCGTTGAAATTTGTAACTTTATACAAATTAACAACCTTTTCATTTACTTTAGAAGTTTTTAAATAGGGTAAATAATACTTTTTTAAAAAATCGTCGTTACTAATTACTCGATTAAGGTTTTCATCAACTATAGGGTAATCCCAATTAGAAACATCTCCATAATCTTTTTGTGCACGTAATTGTGCATTGGAGAGCATTGAATACAACCTTTTTAATTGATTTGCTGCCACTACTTTCTGATACTTTGCTGTCAGCAAAGGCAGGGTCATTGCTGCGACAATTCCAATAATTCCCAGTGTTATCAATACTTCGGCAAGTGTAAAAGCGAAATTTGGCTTAAAGTTCGGTGCCCCCCCCCCCCGAAATCCGCTCTACAATTACATTTTGCATAATTTCTCCTTTCTTTTTAATCAATATCAACAGGTTCTCTCTGAATTTTATCTATTGCCTCGCGTGCAGTAAAGACAAGCGCCTCAGGAACATTTGATATTGTTGTAAACTGACGCAGCACATCAACTACACGCTTAAATGATCTTACTATATCGCCTTCCCCGATGTCAAGCTGCCCGGTAATTGTTTCCCACTCAGCCCCTTCAACCCAGAGTTCAATTAACGAACTAAAATAAGGATTTATATATAAAGGAGCATCAACAGAATAATTATTCTGGACTTTTTCTATTCTGCGCCTGATATTTCTGATTTGATTTAAAGTTTTGCGAACAGGTTCTGATATTGGAAGATACGGAATATCTATCCTTAGCTCCTCTGTAGTAATAGCACAAACTACAGCAGCAAGCTGCGCCGGCGTAAGATTTTCCAGAACGTGAGAGAATATGATTTCTGCAATAAAAAGTTCGTTTTCAGAGCGGATTTGTGAGGTAGTAACCCCTTTTTCCTCAGGATAATCGTCTTTCAAATAGCCAAAATCCTGCAATACACTTCTGTGGGCAAGAAACTTATTCCAGAAAATATCACGCTGACGCTCGATTTCTTTTTGAAGCTTTTTAAGGCGGACATTAATTCTTGCAATTACTTCAATACTTTTTGAATGTTTTTTGTACAATTTGCAGTTATCACACGGGAAACTGTGCATTCTCTCAAGCATGGCTTTTGTATCTTTTCCAAACTGGACGGCCTCCGGCGGGAGCGGTCTGTTTTTGGCACGCTCCTGCTTGCAGATTTTTTTATAAGTCTGTCTGTTCTGCACATAAATATGACGGATTTTATCATATTCAAAAAGCTGCTCGTCGGTATACTTAAAAGGGCAAACAAAACTTCTTTCTTTAGCTTCATTTTCAAGTGCCACCTGCATATCAAAAAGCGGTTTCAAACGCGAACCAGAAGAAAAATACCCGAAACTTTTCAGAATAAGTTCTTTTGCTTCATCAAGACTAAAACGCTGGAGCAGATTCAAAACCATGGAATAACTCGGGGAAAATCGGCTTTCCAGAGGGTTTGCACCGCTTAACACAAGTTCCGCTACTTCTTCCGGCGATTCAAAAGGAGAGCCGACAATTGTAACATAGCCGACCTCATCCATTCCGCGCCTGCCGGCTCTCCCCGACATCTGCAAGAATTCGCTGGCTGTAAGCATCCTGTGTCCGCTGTCAGTCCTCTTACTGGTTGAACTTATAACGGTAGAACGCGCAGGCATGTTAATTCCTGCAGCAAGAGTTTCTGTTGCAAATACAACTTTAATTAAACCTTTCTGAAAAAGCTTTTCCACAAGAATTTTCCACGCCGGTAAAAGTCCTGCATGATGGGAGGCGACACCGCAGAGAAGATAATCAATATGTTTGTTGTTATAAAGATGCGGGTTTTCAGCAATATACTCATCAATAAACTGCTTAATCTGAGCTCTCTCGCCTCTTGTAACAAGGTCTAATGAAGCGCATTTTTCCATCTGCTCATCACACTTTTTACGTGAAAATGTAAAATAAATTGCAGGCAGCATATCCTGATTAAAAAGATTTCTAACTACCTCTTTAACATAAGAACGCTGTTTTTTTCGATTGTGACCGTAAAACTTTTTCTCCGGTTTAATTTTTTTATTAAGCTGACCGGATGGCGTTAGAAGCGGCAGTAGCCTGTCAGGCTGTGAACTGTCAAAATAAAAGAATTTCAAAGGAACCGGTCTGAAATCAGTATCAACGAGTTCTGTTTTTGAATGCACAGTATTAATCCATGCAGTAAGTTCATCCGCATTTGCAACAGTTGCAGAGAGTGCAATTATCTGAACATTAGTCGGGCAGTAAATTATACTTTCCTCCCAGACAGTTCCGCGCTGCTCGTCATTCATATAGTGAACTTCATCTAAAACAACATATTTAACGTCTTTTAAATTATCCGCAACTGCACCGAAATTAGTTCCATAAAGCATGTTACGGAAAACTTCAGTAGTCATAACAACAATCTGCCCGTTTCTGTTGATTGAAGTATCTCCTGTTAAAAGTCCGACTTTATCAGAACCGTATTTTTCGGAAAAATCGTAATACTTCTGGTTTGAAAGGGCTTTTAAAGGAGTTGTATAAAAAATTCTTGTTCCATCTTCCAGCGCTCTATGGATTGCATGCTGTGCAATAACTGTTTTGCCGGCACCTGTCGGGGCGCAGACCACAACACTTTTGCCTGCATCAATATATTCGCACGCCTGTTTTTGAAAATCATCCAGCTCAAATGGAAATTCGTACATCATAAACCTTCAAGTCCGGTCGTCCTGCCTAACACTAAAAACCGGTCGTTATTCATATAATAACACAAAAAAAGAATTCTTAACTTTATTTTTCCTGTGTGTAAATTCTTCTGTCAAATTCAGGAGCAATATAGCCGGCAGCAAGCATTAACATAAATACTGTATAAATAAAACAAATCCACCCGAAAGGAACTTTATAATAAACATACATAAATATAAATGTAAAAATAAACAGAAGCTGCCTGAAAAAATTTATTTTAAAATATTTACGAATTGAAAAAGTTTCAGCAGACAGGTCATAGAGAAAATATTCATCAATAACCTTTGTCCAAACAACAAAAACTGCATACCAGACATAAACATGAATACCAAAATAGAGCACCGGCAAGCCGATTAAGAGTTTTAAGATTAGAGGCTGGCAGATATAAAAATACCTTACAATAAGAATAAGTTCACAGATGAATTTCAAAAATCTGTGATAAGCTGTGTCTTTATAGGTAAAAGGTTCTTCAAGCATTTTTAAAAGTCTGTCTATATTGAATTTCATTGCTGTCATATAATCGTTAACATTCCCGCATAACATAAAATACATTACAATTATATCACACGGTTGATTAATTTAAAAATTTTTTAACTTTATTAGCAAAAAAAAATTTTTACACTGTTTAATCAAAAAGTAACACAGCAGATAAGGATAGAAAAATCTATGAATATAAAAATTACCCCTTTAAGTTTCACCGGCGGACAAAGAGTAAAAATTAAAATTGCAAACAATATGGAAGATTACAAAAAAGGATTTGAAATGGGCACATCAATGCCCAAAGACAAACTTGAGATTGAATTAAGAAAATATTCATCAAATCAGAAGTTTGCAAGCCTTGTCAGAGGAATATTCGACGGCATAGACAGCCTTGCAGACGCCTCAAAAAAACCAGTCAAGCTTGAAAAAGGCAATTATAAAGGCAAGATTAAATAAACAATTGAAAGGATCAAAACTACAGAATAAATAAAAAAGCTCCATTTCAGGAGCTTTTTATTATATTTTATCAAATCCTGTATATTTCCTGAGGACTTCCGGAATAATAATGGTTCCGTCCTCCTGCTGGTAATTTTCAACAATCGCTGCAAACGTTCTGCCAACGGCAAGCCCCGAACCGTTAATCGTATGGACAAACTGTGTTTTTCCGGTTGCCTTATCGCGGTATCTGATATTTGCACGTCTTGCCTGATAATCTCCGTAATTTGAACAGCTGGATATTTCTTTGTAAGTTCCGTAAGACGGCATCCAGACTTCCAAATCCCAGCATTTATTTGCCGAAAAACCAATATCAGCGGTACAAAGTGCCTCTCGCCGATACGGGAGTTCCAGCAGCTGCAGCATTTTTTCAGCGTCTTCGGTTAATTTTTCGTGCTCTTCTTTACTTGTCTGCGGGGTGCAGAGTTTAACAAGTTCAACCTTATTAAACTGGTGAACACGAATTAAGCCTCTTGTGTCTTTTCCTGCAGAACCTGCTTCGCGCCGGAAGCAAGGAGTATAGGCTGTCATATACTTAGGAAGGTCATCTTCCGACAGGATTTCTCCTGCATAAATGTTTGTAACAGGAACTTCGGCAGTCGGAATAAGGTATAAATCCTCATCAACACACTTATACATATCTTCTGCGAACTTCGGAAGTTGTCCTGTTCCGGTCATTGTAGCAGCATTTGCCATAAACGGCGGCAATATTTCCTCGTACCCCTGTTCTCCGCAGTGGTAATCAAGGAAGAAATTAATAATTGCACGCTCTAACTTTGCACCTTTGCCGCGATATAGAGTAAAACGGCTCTGCGAAAGCTTTACACCCCGTTCAAAGTCAACAAGCCCTTTTTCTTCACACAAATCCCAGTGAGGTTTAAATTCAAAGTCAAACTTTCTCGGCTCTCCCCATTTGTAAACTTCCTGATTATCATCCTCGGAAGCTCCGATTGGAGTGGTTTCGTCAGGAATATTCGGGATATGAAGAAGCAAATCACGCTGTTTTGTATCAAGTTCGGTCTGCTTTTCTTCCAGCTCTTTAATCTCATCACCAATTTTTTTAACTTCTGCCTGAACAGCGTCAGTGTTTTCACCCTTTTTCTTCAATTCACCTATCATCTGCGAATCTTTTTTTCTTCTGGCACGCAGTTCATCAGCTGCAGTCTGAATTTTTCTTCTTTCTTCATCAATCTTAATAACTTCATCAATTGATAAACCCGGATTTCTTCTCTTTAAAAGTTCGTTAATTTTTTCAGGATTTTCCCGAATAAGTTTTATATCAAGCATCTCAGACCTCTTTCTTTTTCATAACAAGCACATTTATTCTAAATGAAAGACAGGTAATAATCAAGATTAAAATAATTCTGCAGGCTAAATCTATAGATTTATTGCAAAATTTTGCAAATAATAGGATAATATTGTAGAGGATATGTGGCATGAAATTATTTAAACGATTATCTGAAAAATTAAGCACCAAAACTACCGCACCAAATCACGGGATGATAAAGCCTGTTGATGTGGATTTTGATCTGTCTAAAAATGAGTTTCTGGATAATTTAACAAAGCATGCCGTAGATCTTTATGAAAAAAAATGCGACATAAAAAACTTTTCAAAGCTTGTTCTTTCTGACCCGGAAAACACAACGCACAATCAGCTGGTTGAAGAACTATTTAAAAAAGGTGCTGTCGATCCGCTTGAAGATGAAAAGCTGGAAAAACTTGCAGATAACTCCAGATTTTTGCGGGACTTAGGGCTTTTAGATTAAATGTATGATGACACTGTCGACCTAAAATTGTAAGTTTAAGATGTATTATAATTTTAGGAGATAGTTTATGTTAAATGACCATGTAAGCTACGATCCGCTGGACAATACAAAAGCCTCATTCAAGAACGTAGTAGCAGGTATTTTGTTGTTTCTGGGATCTTTCTGGCTGCTTAGCTGGAATGAAGGTAACTTTGTTAACAATCAAAAAAAAGCGCAATTTATATCAGATAATGTTATTAGCGTAAACAGCTATTCACCGGAAAATGACAGAAAACTTATTCATTATTCAGGGAAAATTAATACAACAGAAAACTTAAGTGATGAATATGTAAGTATAAATGTGCCAGTGTTATCGCGAAAGGTTGAGATGTATCAATGGAAAGAACGCAGCAGAACAAAGGACGGCAGGCGCAGATATTCTTACAGCAAGGTTTGGTCGGAAAAACAAATTGATTCCGGAAACTTCTACAGATCAGCCAGCTACGAAAATCCGGTAATGAAGCTTCAATCTCAAACTCAATACGCACAGAACGTTACAATAGGAGATTTTTCAGCAGGGTCATCCCTTTTACAAAATGTAACCCCGTCAAGCCAGCTTTCGCTCGCTTCGTTAAGCGGACGTTATAATATTGTAAACAACCACATCTATATACCTGTTGTAAGCGGACAGACCGGTAACGTCGGCGACTACAGAATCTCTTATACAGTTATACCAAATAACAGCGACATATCAGTAATATCAACACAATATAACAAAACACTTTCTATGTTTAAGAACTCAAAATTTGAGATTTCAATTCTGGAACCCGGTAAATACTCTGCAGAAGAAATGGTTGAACATTTTATAAATAAGAACAATATATCTACAATGCTGTTTAGATGTTTAGGTTTCGGATTGATGTTTTTCGGATTATGTTTATTTATCTCGCCGGTAACATCAGTCATGTCATTTATACCAATAATAGGTGAAATAGGTTCAGGTGCGGTTCATTTTGCGGCATTTATTATAGCACTTGTACTATCTGCTGTTACAATAGGAATAGCATGGATTGCCGTCAGACCTGAAATTGCAATACCTGCAATTATAGCAGCGATCGCCGCAGGATACTTCTTATTAAAATTAAAAAAGCCTAAACCGCAGACTCTTCCGCCGGAACAGGTATAAAAAAAATTCCTGCTATAAACTAGCAGGAATTTTTTTTATTATTATAAATTTGATATTATTGCATCAGTAAACTCGGTTGTAGAAGCAGTTCCGCCAATATCAACCGTTCTTATACCGCTTTTCAAAGTTTTATAAAGAGCTTTTTCAATTTTTTCTGCATAGGTTGTTTCATCAATATACTTAAGCATCTCAATTGCAGACAAAAGCAACGCTGTAGGATTAGCCTTATTCTGCCCTTTTATATCAGGAGCGGAGCCGTGGACAGGTTCAAACACCGCACAGTATTCTCCGATATTGGCACCCTGAGCAACACCAAGACCGCCAATTAGGCCGGCAGTCAAATCAGAAACTATATCGCCGTAAAGATTTGGCATTACAATAACTTCAAACTGAGACGGATCCTGAACAAGCTGCAAGCAGAGATTATCAACTAAAATTTCTCTGGTTTTAATCTTAGGATAATTTTGTGCAATTTTTCGGAAGCAATCAAGAAACAGTCCGTCAGAAAGTTTACAGATATTTGCTTTTGTTGCAACGCAAACCTCTTTTCTTTTATGCTTAACAGCGTATTCAAAAGCGTAACGGCAAATTCTTTCGGAAGCTTTTCTTGTGATAATTTTAATACTTTCAGCTGAATTTTCATCAATTCTGTGTTCAACACCTGCATAGAGATCTTCGGTATTTTCTCTTACAATAACGAGATTAACATTATCATATCGTGTCTGAATATTAGGCAAATTTTTGGCAGGTCTAACGCTTGCATACAAATCGAGAGCTTTGCGCAGCTGTACATTAACAGAAGAAAAGCCATAGCCTATAGGAGTTGTAACTGGCGCTTTTAAAGCTACCTTATTAACTTTTATAGATTCAAGAACTCTTGGTGGCAACGGGGTGCCTTCTTCATGAACAACATCTGCACCTGCAGTTTGAACATCCCAGTTTATTTTTAACCCGCTGGCATCAATAATTTTTACAACAGCATCCGAAATCTCTGGCCCTATTCCGTCACCGTTAATTAGCGTTATTGTTCTCATTTTTTCTACTCCTAACTATATGTAAGTATCTTTTAAACTCTTTATAAAACCCACAGCTTCTGACAACAAGACTATCCTCAAGAAAAACATCACCCTGAACAAGCGCACTTAAAAGTGGACAGTTTAATTCTTTTACGTAATTTTCACAGGTAACACAAATGTCGTCATCTTCAATAAAGATTTTGGAATCGCTACAGTACATAATCATAAGTATACGCTTATTTTAAGGTTTTGTAAATATAAAGACAAAATATTAAATTTTGTAACATAAATTCAAATAATAGCAATTTATATCAAAAGAAAAACTTTATATAAGTAAGGTAAGGTAGTTAAAAAATTAAGGAAGTAAGTTATGGTTATGGGAATTAGTGCGACAACACTAAACAACGCATGGCGTTATATAAAACGCGCCGGCAAGATTGCACCTGATTTCATTATCGGAACAGGCAACGAGACCTTTTCCAAAACACTTGCAGATTCTTTCCGTGGGGTTAAAGGCGCTGACGGTAAAAGGACTGGAGGTTTATATTTTAAAAACTTCTGGACACAGTTTAAAAACGCCATAAAAGCTTCCGAAAAACATAATCAGAGTGTAAGAAGGCTCCACGGCGGCTTCTGGAAAGATATGTGGTACCAGCTGAAAACAACGCCTAAACTTATCGGAAAAGGCTGGAAAGTCGGTGCAAATTCCGCAATAGCAGCAGGTAAAAACAGTTTTTTAGGCGGGCTTAAAGGTTCACTCGGTGCAATAGGCAAAAGACTTCCGTTAATAGGCGGTATATTAATGCTTGCAGCAGAAATTAAAAACGTTAACGGCGGAATGAAGGAAGGCGGAATTATAGGAGGCGCTAAAGAAGCCGGCAGATCTGTCGCAAGAGTAGGTGCAGGAATGCTCGGTATGGCTCTCGGCACCGCACTAATTCCTGTTCCGGTAGTTGGAAGCATCGTCGGTTATATGGCAGGCGACTGGCTTGCAAAACTTGTCGTCGGCAAAAACTACACAGAACGACAGGCAGAAGCTGAAATGGCTGCGCAGACTTCCAACCAAACAGCACAGTCTGCAGGAAGTTCATTTGATACCGGAACTACAAATCCGTTTGCTCAAGGTTCCGGAATGACACCGGAAGAAATTATGCGGATGGGAATGCTTCTCCAGTCAGGCTACGGATTAAATAACGATTTTTTAGGTCAAACAATTTCATATAAAAGTTAAGGGTTAAAGTCAGCAGGTAGTGAGAAAATTTCCCACCCGACAAACCCGGGCAAAAAGGCATTACCCCCATTGATGCCTTTTTTGTCCTGAAAAGGCAATTTTTTAAGAGCAAAATACTTTATATTAATAACAGGGGAAAATTTTTAATAATTTATCACGGGGAAAAATGACTTACGTAAATTACAATATGACAAATTTGCAAAACGTAGCAAAATATACTACAGGTGCAGCAATTAACCACACTGATGTGAGCTTCGCTGACGGTGTAATAGGCTACGGCGTCTTAATGGGCGGTGCAAAGGCTATTCAGGGAGGAAGATGGCTTATCAAAAACCGCAAAGATTACAAAGGCGCAATTAATAGGGCAAAAGCAAACTTTCAGAAAAATGCCGCATTTGAAAGAAGTCTTAAAGGAAAAAATTTCTACGAAACAGTGAAGAATACAGCCAGACATCAAAAAGCAGTGCAACAAGCTTCTGCTGCAGCGGCTGCAAATGGCGGAAAGCTTGCTAAAGCCGGCAAATTTATGGGCGGAAATGGAGGGTTTGCGGCAATATCTCTTGCCTGTGAAGCACCGAATATCTACAAAACATACAAAGAACTCGGTGCAGACAGAGGGCACAAACAACTTTTGAAATCAGCAGCCATAGTCGGTGCAGAAACAGCAGGATATGCAATAGGTGCAAAAGCAGGAGCAGCTGCCGGTGCAGCAATAGGAACAGCAATTTGTCCGGGAATAGGTACAGCCGTAGGCGCAGTTGCCGGAGTACTGACCGGTCTTGCATGCAGCTGGCTTGCCGGAAAAGGTATGCGTGCCATTGTCGGCAAAGATGAATTACAAAAGGCTAAAGAAGATCAGGCAAGAAGAATTGCTCTGCAGGTGAGCACCCACCCTGAATATCTTGATAAAGTCATGGCAAAAGCCGGCGATAAACTGCTGAGTGAAGATGCAGAAGCAAATCCTGACACGCAGATAGCACTCCAGGCATTCAGGAATATTGCAGCAGGGCTTGAGGAAGATGAAGAAGAAGCTTCTCAAGAATATGCAGAAGTTCCAGAAGGTGAAAGAGCAGCTCTGCCGCGCTCGGAAAAACCTGAAGAACAGCGAAAACAAAATGATTTAGACAAACATATTGATAACTTTATCGCAAATATCAACGGCAGCACGACTTCAGGGATAGGGTACCCGTTTATAGCAGGTATAGCATAATAAAAAAGAACTGATTAAATCAGTTCTTTTTGTTAATTCTACAGTTTTGTCAATAGTTCGTTCTCTTTCGTGAAACCGCATTCAATCACGTTGTTAAAGAATTTTTCAAGTGCAAATGAAATGTCATCCTTAATTTCCTGTTTTACTTCTTCTTTTGCCTGATTGAACGACATACGAAATAATTCATCATAATCCATAAGTTACATAACTCCTATTTGACTATCACAGATATATATACGGCATTTTTTATAACTAGCTTTAACAATTTAAAGTTTTTTGTTACAAATGTTATAAATATTAGAAAATAAATTTCCTTTAAAGTACAATGTTAAAATAGTTGAAAAAGGAATAAGAAAAGCTATGACAACAAGTTTTCATCTGACAAGTTATGAATACTACTCGAGCCGAAACGACATGGAGATTATCTCAAATATCGTTGAATCGCTGAAAAAAATTCTTGAGGAAGACAGAAGAGAAGCTCAGCCGTTGTTTTTGAAAACTTCAGATAACTTGATTTTAAATATTGCAAGAAAAGTTGTGCAGGAAAAGAAAAAAACTTTTTTAATAGGTATAACAGGCGAAAGCGCCTCCGGTAAAACGGTATTTGTGGATAACACCATTAAAGCCTGTGTAAAAGACAAAAAGGAAGGTATTTACACAGTAATCAGATGCGATGATTACTACAAAGACACCTCAAAAGAGCTTAAAGAGGCAGGAAGCTACGAAGCGCTGTTTAAAACAGGTTTCAGCTTTGACACTCCTGATGCTATAAACCTTGATTTGATGAAGGAACACCTGATGGATCTAAAGAAGGGGAAAACTATTGTTTCTCCTGATTACAATTTTGTCACCTGCGAATCAAATCCGGACGGAGAGGTTAAAAACCCGGCAAAAGTTGTTTTGACAGAAGGGTTATACGTTCTTAACGAAGGCCTGAGAGATATTATGGACGTAAAAGTTTACGTATATACTCCGCTTGAAGTAATAAAAGACCGCTGGTACAAACGTGCGGCTCTGAGAGGAAAAACAGGCAAAGCTGCAGATTTACAGTTTCAGGATGTAAACAGAACCGCCCAGCAATATATCAGACCGGCCTATCAGATTTCCGACGCTGTAATTAACGGTATGGTGTCGCAACAATATATTCAGGATATTACAGACAGAATTTTCCATACTTTAAAAAATATTGAATTCTAAAAGCCGGAGCAAAAAACTCCGGCTCAAATTGTATTTACTAGCGTCTGTTCATACACGGACACTGTGGCTGAACGTAAATTTTCTGTGCAGGTACAGCATGGCAGGTATCACATTTCGGGAATGCTTTTACACATGTCGGACAGATTGGAGCAGCCGCACCGGTACATGTATCGCACGGGTCAACCTTAACTTTGCATGGATTACAGTTTTTAAATCCCGTAAACGGGTTAAGACTGAAAGATGTCTTATTTTCGCCAATACCAATATATGGAAGCGGATTAAGATAAGACAGATACGGCAGAGGGTTAAGACTTGAAATTCCATCCCACGCAAACGCACCCTGAGTCGGCACAAGCAGCAAACTAAATACGCCTAAATACATCAAAAATCTTTTCATACATTTCTCCTTAAATATGTTTATGCAGCCTTCAGCCTCCGTTAAGACCCTTGCGGGCGTATGTTTCAATTAAATTTCCGGCAGGCTGTCAGGTTACATAAACATATTAAACTTTTGAAAAAATTTTACGATACCTGATAGACTATAACTGCTCACCGGAAAGCAGTAGTAAAAAAGTATAAAATAAAAGAGCCCGAAACAGGGTTTCAGGCTCAATTTTATTTGTTTTGCGCGTTGTTTGCTGCGCTAAAAACTATAAAGAGGTTTTAACTTTAGAAACCTTTGCATCCTTTAAGAGGATAACATTGATAACTTCACCGTCTTTAGCATGGTAGTGCAATCCTTTTGTAACAAGCCCTGTAACAAGCCCGACACCGGCACCTACAGGAGTACCAATTGCAATACCGGTACCGATTTCAGCAGGGTTTGGAATGAACGCAAAACCTACACCGGCACCTGTACCTACAGCACCACCAGCAACGGTATATAATGCAAGTTTCCCAGCAGTCATCCAAGGTCCTTCTTTAAGCTCGTATCTCTTGTAGAAAGGTTTAGCAGTAAGAGCTGTAGTTTTTCCGTCCGGAAGAGTAACAGAATCAATCTGTACGTAAACTCTTGCATTTTTGTTGAACCATTTCGGATCCTGAATGTTCAGGACTTTTCCGTTGAATTTTGTCCCTTCAGGGAAAATAACAGTTCCTTCTTCTGTTGCAATATTTTTGTCAGCAACAAAATAAACAGCATCACCTGGCTGAGCAGCATCTGATTTAAATTTTTCGGAGAAAGCTACAGCAATAACATTGCCTTCCTGAACCAGGTTTCCGTCAGACATAACTTTAACTTCATTATTCGGAGCTTTTCTTGAGACATTTAAGTGTTCAATGCCGAGAAGTTCAGGATTTTTGTATTCATCCTTAACAAGACCTATTTTGTCTTTAAGTCTTGCAAGGATAACAGCTTCTTCAGCTCTTGAGAGAATATCATTCGGCCTGAGTTCACTCGGACGCGGGTAATTTACGAAAATACCATAATTTAAAGTTTTAGCCCACGGGCTTTTTGCCCATGAAGGAATTTCTTCCCGATCTGAAAATCTGTTTAAAACTGAAACATCTGCGTCCATATCTTCAGTAATATGGCTGATAACTGACTGGGTTTCAGATCTTGTCATAAGTTTAGCCGGCTTGAAGGTGTTATCAGGATAACCGTAAACAAGCCCTAACTGCTGTGAACGTAAAATTGCACCGTAAGTTTTATCGGTAGATTTTACATCGGTAAATGAGTTCTGAATTTTTACATCCAGATTGTCATTTGAAAGCAGCTTTAATAAAGCCTGAACAAAATCCACTCTTGCAACGCTTCCTTCCGGATTAAATTTACCATTCTGAAGCGCCATGATATTGCTGTCAACAACATCATTAATTTCTTTGGCAGCCCAATAATCCGAACTTACGTCAGCAATATCAGCCGCCATAACCTGTGTTGCGCCAAAGGCCATAAGACCAAGTGTCATAACACTAACCACAAAATTTTTCATTTCCTAATTCCTCTTTTTACACTAGCAAACGATTTTTTTTTATAGTATATATTAATTATAAGAATTTGTAAAGGTATAAAGAATAGTATAAGTTTTTATAATTATTTGCCCTAAAATTCAGATATAATAAGGAGAAAAGACAATGAAATCATTTACCATGACAAAAATTGTTGCGACCCTCGGGCCTGCAACGAGCACTAAAGATATGATTACTAAACTTTTTGATGCCGGAGTTACAATGTTCAGACTAAATTCATCTCACGGCGATGTTGAAATGCACAAACAGAATCTATCTTACATCAGAGAACTTGAAAAAGCGAGAAACACCCTTATTCCGGTTCTTTTAGACCTTCAGGGGCCGAAAATCAGAATAGGAAATCTTGATAACCCGATTGAACTTAAACAGGGCGAGGTTTTAAAATTTCGTCACCAGCCTGAAATGACAGATGATATTATTCCGGTTGACTACAAAGGTATGGCGGATGACGTTACACCGGGTGAAAAAATCATGATTGACGACGGAAAAATTCAGCTTGAAGTAGAAAAAGTTGAAGATAAAATAATTTACGCAAAAGTTCTGACTGACGGGATTTTAAAACAGAGAAAAGGGATAAATATTCCTGGTTCTCAGGGCAGCCTTGATGTTTTGACTGCAAGAGATTTGAAATTTGTAGAATTTGCTGCGCATCATGACATAGACTATTTAGGACTTTCCTTTGTCAGAGAAGCTTCCGACGTTGTAAAACTCCGGGAACTTCTACATAGCCACGGAAATACCACAGCAAAAATTATTTCAAAAATAGAAAAACCTCAGGCTGTTGAAAATATAGACAGTATTATAGAAGTTTCTGACGGAATTATGGTTGCAAGAGGCGATCTCGGTATTGAAATTTCCACAGAAAAAGTTCCTATTGTCCAGAAAACAATTATAAGAAAAGCTAATACAAAAAGAAAAGTCGTAATTGTTGCAACCCAAATGCTTGACAGCATGATTGAAAACCCTATACCTACACGTGCTGAAACATCTGACGTTGCAAATGCAATCTTAGATGGAACCGATGCAATTATGCTTTCTGGAGAAACTGCTGCTGGCGCTTATCCTATAGAATCTGTTGCTATGATGAAAAAAATTGCTGTTGCAGTAGAAGAATCAGCATTTATGAGAAAAAATAAATTCCCTAGGAAAATGGTTGAAGAAGAAAAAGACTCTCAGGCAATGGCAATCGGGATGTCTATTGCAGATATGGCAAAGAAAATGCCGGTTAAAGCCGTTATTGCGCTTACAGGAAGCGGCTTTACTGCATCATTCCTGTCAGAAGGACGTCTGAGCGTTCCAATCTTTGCCTGCTGCCCTAAGCAGGAAATCTGCAGAGATATAAAACTCTATAGAGGAGTTTTCCCGATTAAGCTTGATATTAGCGGCAAAATAGACCCTCCGTCTTTGAAAAAAATGGATAAATTCCTGACAAAATACCTCGGATACGAAGACGGCGATACTGTTGTAATCACAGGTTCAGTACCTGAATTACTTATCGGTGGAACAAACTTTATTAAAATTCATACCATTGGAATTTCAGGCTAAATTTAGTCACAAAATTCAATCATAAATAAAAAGCCCCTTTTAAAAGGGGCTTAAATTTTGTTTTAGGAAGGTAGGAATAGGAAATAGAATCTCTCTCTTTGTTAAACGGATTTTTTACTCTCTCTTTTTAGTGTTTATTTAATGTTTGCTCTCTTATATATAAAGTATATACTTATAGGTGAATTTCACTAATTCATCTTTTTGTTACAAAACTTAATAAAAAAATTTTTCAGAATAATACTTAATGCTATTGATTTTTTTTTCCAATTAATATATTCTAAATATGTAAATAAACATGTTTTTCGAGGGTAGAAATGTTAGTTTCTTCAATTGCACGATTTAATGCTATTAACAATATGAACACTGCAGCTATGAATATGATGATGACATCAAACAACATGATGAATGCAACACATACATTCGGAGGGGAGCACAGCCTTAGCATGCTGCATGAAATAGATAAGAAAAACAGTTTAGATTTAGCATCCAATAGTCTTTTGTATAAAATATCATCGTTACAAGAAAAAGCTGCCAAAAAACATCAGGATTTAGAAGTTAAAAAAAATTTAGATTTTATGGCATAAAAAAAGCCCCTTTAGCCAGGAGCCTTTTTTCGCAATATATAATTTTATATTTAAACCTGTTTATTTCCGAATTTATCAAACATGCTTGAGATAAAACTATCTTTTAAGTGCTTTAGCCTGATTTTTAGCAGCCGCATCTTCACCACGTTCAGCATGCTGTTTTTCCAGTAATTTTGTTAATTCAATGTTTTTATTAAATTATATTACATTTTTTAAACAATCTTGTAAGTACAGGGTAAGAAGCGAGTGCAGGGATTAAAGTAATAACAATGAGAACCTGAACAATACCTTTAGCCTGCGCTGCAAAACCTACAACCGACATGACAAGCGCGACAACACCCCAAGAAAAGCCGTTTATAAAGCCGCCAATAATACTTTTATACTGAGGCAGAACACTCTGAGCCATAACCATTGTTATAGGCATTGCCATACCTGTACAGAAGCCCATAATAATATATATAAAAAAGGACAGTGAAGGGTAATCTTTGTAAACAAGTGCGAAAATAATCATGAGCGGCAAAGTTGAAATCATGGAAAAATAAAAAACTTTCTGCGCACCAACTTTGTTTTCAACGCTTCTGCTTATAAAAGAGGCAATTCCAGCCGCAAAGCTGAATGCAAAAAGAGCCGCTCCGATATGGAAAGGTTTGTAGCCGAGATTTTTCCACAAAAACGGTAATAGAATAGAACTTGAAGTTGTAACAAGCGTCTTTAACATTGCAATAATATTTAAAATATTCAACTTTCTGTTAGTTAAAATATCTTTAAACGCCTGTATAAAGCTGCTGTGCGAAGGCGTTTCAGTCGCAGACGAAATTTTCGGAACAAAGTTAAACATCAAAAGCACCCAGCAAACCCCGAGCAGCGAAAGGTATCTTACACTGTCAAGCCCCATATACTGGGTTACAAATGCAGACACAACCGGCCCCAGTGAGTAACCGAGGGTACCAAGCCCTATAAATATTCCCATATTTCTTGTAACATCACTTCCTGCAAACCTTACTGAAAATCCGAGTGCCTGCGGATGAAAAAGACTCGAGCCAAGGCTTCCGAGAATTACACAGACAAGAAGCGGGAATATATGATTAGTTCCCGGGGCAAATGATATAAAAACGGCCGTCATCAAAAGCCCCCAGAAAATGAATACTCGCTTTAAAATATTATCGGCAAAAAATCCGAAAACCGGCTGCAACAGTGAAGAACAAATATGCGAAATACTCACAATAATAGTTGCAGCAGCCATTGAAATAGCAAGTTTAGCAGCAATAAAAGGCATAATAGGATTTAGCATACCGGTGTAAATATCGTTAATAAAATGCGCGGTATTTAACCAGATTCGGGGCTTCTTTTCTGTAAAACTTTCCATAAAATAATTAATAAAACAAAATATCTTAAAAATCAATTAAATTTAAGATTAATATTCCAAGCTGTCCCCTGCCGCACACATTCAGAGCAACAGTCCGCTGCCAGAATAAACAGCAGGGGGTACCCCCTCTGCCCGAAATTGATTTTACCCGTACAAACTGTGATTTCTTTTGAAAAGCAGCACCATGATAACAAGCGCAATAATAATCCATGCAGCTGAAACCAGCTGTGCAACCGGTATACTGTAAAGATTAAGCGCGCTGTCTATCCTTATGTACTCAGTAAAAATCCTTACAAACGAGTACATAATCAAGTACAGACAAAAAGTCACCCCCGGATTGCGATGCGCCCATTTTTTCATTACAAATAACAGAATAGCAAAAATAACAAAATCAAGAATGCTTTCATACAGGAACGCAGGATGGAAAAAACTGTAATCCGCAAACAGTGCAGGACGTCTTTCAAGAGGGATAAAGAGCTTCCACGGCAAATCAGTCGGGAACCCGAAGGCTTCCGAATTAAAGAAGTTTCCCCATCGACCGATTGCCTGTGCAACGGCAGTTCCGCAGGCAAAAGCGTCAAGAAGCTTCCAGACAGGAAGTTTATGCGACTTTGCAAGGAGAACTAATGTTATTATACCGAACGTAACTCCGCCGTGAATAGAGAGTCCTCCCTGTCTTATGAAAAGAATTTCATTCGGATGATAGTAGTAATATACAGGATTTAAAAGACAGTAGTATAGTCTTGCACCGAGAATTCCAGCAATTATAACATAGGCTGAAAAATCCCAGATAGCTTCATAATCTTTATCCGGATTGTATTTTTTAAAAACCTTAAACGCTGTCACAACACCTGTAAGACAGGCTGCGGCAAGCACCAGTCCGTAATAATAGATTGGAAAGTCAAAAACTTTAAATAAAACATCCCCCGGAGATTGAAATATCATAACTACTCTGCTTCTGCCGGAGCCTTTTCAGCATTGTCAGCACCGGAAAGCGATGCCGCTCTGTTTTTTAAGTCGGTAACTCTTGACTGAACTTCTTGTAAGTCTTTTGCTTCAGGCGACTTTTGGAGATAAGTTTCGTAATTTTTCACAGCTTCATCCATAAGCTGTTTTGCTGTTTGCGATGTCTTTTCTGAAATATCAGGAAGTTTTCCTGCTTCTTCAAGAGATTTTTCAGGAGCTTTTTGAATATTTCCGGCCTCATCGAGGATTAACACTCCCGAGATTAAATCAGATGCAAGGTTTTCCTGTGTAACTGCTATTGAATAATACGTATCAGCGAAATCAGGCTTAAGTTCAATAGCCTTACTGTAAGCTTCAAGCGCTTTAAGGTAATCTTCGTTTTTGGTATAGGCTACTGCAAGGTTGTAATGAGTTTCAAAAATCGAATCGTCTAAATCAACGCTGGATTTCAACCGTTCAATAGCCTCTTTGTAGTTTCCCTGCTCCATAAATCCCATGGCTTTGTTGTTAAGCTCCTGAACTGCAAAATTATTAATACATGCGGTTGTAATTACCGAAATCATTAAAATACTGACCAGTAAAAGCGCTTTTCTCATAAAACTCATCCCTCTTTATTATAAAAACACATTTTTTTGATATTATAAAATAATAATAAAAATTTGGCAAATTTTCAGATTTAGGTTACAATGGAGAATATAAAAACGGTTATGTGTTAAATTAAAAGGAGAAAAAGCATGTCAGAAGATAAAGTAGTCAAACTAGGGGCAAAACGGAATAACCACCACAAAGAGGAAAGGGGTTCTGACAATGCTGAAAATAATAATGACGAAGTTGTGTACTGCAGTTTCTGCAAACGCCCTAACACACAGGTTCTGAAAATGGTTCAGGGGCCGGGTGTTAATATTTGTTCGGAGTGCGCAATGATTGCGGTGCAGTATTTGATTTTAAACGACAGAATGCCGTCTGCCGAAGCTCAGCAAATTCTTGACGCGTTCTGGGGGAAAGCCAGAAGATAATGGTTAACAATCAGGCAAAAGAACTAAACCCTTTTGAGGTAAAAGCTGAACTTTTAAGGATTATCGGAGAATACTCAAAATCCGCGGATATTTCAAAGTGCGATTTTTCCCGGCTTGATGCGCAACCTGATAGAAAAATTATAGAAAAACTTCTTTTCAAAGAACTGATTAATATAAAAACAGGCAGTGAAAAGATTATAAGATTTCTGCTTGGACGCTACGTAGAGAGGAATGAACTTATAAACCAGCTCTGGGCTATCCTGAAAAACAACATGGCTTCAAGCGAAGTAAAGATTATTGTTCTTAGCTTCTTAAGAGAACTTGAAACCGACTGGAAATACGAAGATTACAGCGAATACGCCGAAAACTTTGATATAATAGACGAGGATACTAGAGACCTTCTGGATAAGGCAATAGTAAACCCCGAAGTACAGATTGATTTTCTTGATTTTTTAAATGCAGTAGACGAAAAAGATAAACTTCTTTTGATAAAATCACTCGCTGACGATTATACACAGGACGCACTTGCAAATATACTTGTGCCTGTATTTCTCTCAAGACCGGATTCCGTGACCGGCAAAGAGGCATTGGAACTTCTTGGGAATTCACGTTCACAGCTTGCATACCATGCACTTAACACTGCCTGCGGTTTTGTAAGTGACGACATAAAACCGTTAATCAAACGAAACCTTTCAAAGCTAAAACTTGCCGGCATTAGAGAGGATAATTCGCAGGAATTCTATAAAGAACTTCTGTCCGGCTCTAAGCCCTACCGCTGCTGCGTCACTTATCCTGACGGACACGGAAATCAGGCGCTTATATTTTCGAGAACAAATACTGACAAAAGAGTACAGTTTGTTGCGGTTGTTCTGAATGATTACAACGGCATCCGTGACTGCTTCGGATTTAATGACATCTCGGAATTTGAATGCGACAAGATAATAGAAAGATTTTATAAAGGAGAAAAATCCATAGCGGTTCCGCCTGTTGTTCTAAAAACGCTGCTTCTTTACGGAGAAGGCATCTCTAAAAAAAGAACAAAGAACTGGCTTCTGCCTTATGAATATGTATGCTGGAAAAACCTTCTTGCGGATATTGACTATGAAAAAGAGGACTTCAAAACAGTCCTTTCACAAAAATATAAACCGCAACAAATCGAGAGCAAAGATTTTGAAAGAATTCTGAATATGGATTTTATGGAACACTGGTTTCTGGACAGTGAATACAGCACTGAATTTGAAGAATTTCTTAAAAATCTAAACAAAAAATTAAAATCGGATACTGAAAACGCAGATTTAGATGAAGAAGTCAGCCGGAATACAGATGTTATATTTTATGAGGAGGAAAAAAAGATCTGGCGGGAAAGACTTCTTGTATGCGCATATCTAAAGATGACAGATAAAAAAGATGATGAAGCCGCGCTTTTATACGGGATTTATCTTGATGAAAAAATGCTGCCTGAATTATATGTTAATATTTTAAGAAAAAGCGTTTACGAATACTATTTTTCACTAAAATTCAATACTGAAGAAAATCAAAACAGATTTACACTTGGTGAACTTGACAAAATTATTGAAAAAATCGAAGAAAAGTGGGTGAAAAATGTATAAAGTAATGGCTCTTGATATAGGAACAAAAAGAATAGGAATAGCCTTGAGCGATTATCTTCTGATGCTTGCAAACGGGCACTCGTATATTCCGCGCCAGCCTGAGGAGAGGGCGCTTGAGGCAATTTATAAAATTGCAAGAGAAAATAACGTAAAAAAAATTGTCGCCGGAGTTCCGCTTAACATGGACGGAACAAAAGGCGCTCAGGCAGAGGATTGCATAAATTTTGCCGGAAAAATTCAGGGATATGAAATTTTCTTTGAAGATGAACGCTTAACCTCCGAGGAGGCGGAAGAAAATTTGAGAAATAAGAAAATTAACTTCACAAAAGACAAAGGTTTAGTTGATATTGAGAGTGCTTGTATTATACTGGAACAGTACCTGTCACGTAAACAATAAAAATGAAAGGCGTAAAAATGGAAAAAGACGAAAAACAATTAATCGAAACAATTGACGAGGACGGCAAAGTCATCACATTTGAACTTTTTGACATAGTAGAAGTTGACAATCAGGAATATGCACTTCTGCTTCCGGCTGAAAAAGAAGGCGAAAGCGAAGATGATGAATTAGTCCTTATGAGATTAACAAAAGACGGCGAAGATTACCTGTTTGAAACAATTGATGATGACGATGAATTTAACAGGGTTGCCGAATATGTAGAAAATATGGATGAAGAAGACGGGGAAGAATAATTGTTTGAAAAGTTTACGGAAAAAGCAGTAAATGTAGTGGCTGAGGCTCAAAAAATCGCACAGGAGATGAATTCGGAGTATATTCTTTCAGAACATCTTCTTCTTGCGCTTGTAAAAGAGGCAAAAGGCATTCCTTTGAAAATTTTCAAGAATTATAATATCACATACGATGATTTATATGACGAAATAAACAAAACTCTTGAAATAACAAAAGCAAAAAGTCCGGATGCTGTGCCGAATTTCAGCCATCACGTAAAGAATATTCTGAAACATACGCTCGATATTGCAAACAAATCAGGCAATCCTTCAATTCTTTACGAACATCTGTTTCTTGCCGTAATAAGCGACAAGAATTCAAACAATGTAAAAACTCTAGAAAAACTTGGGTTTGACATTTATGCAGCAAGAACACTTCTCCAGAAACTTGTTCAGAAAAAAGTCAAAAAACTTTATCATCCTGAAATTGATGATAACCGCGAAACAGAGCATAACCGTTCTGCAGAAACTGATGCCCTGTTTGATAGTGCAGAATCTACAGCAGTGTTTGAACGTGCAGTTGCAAAACTTTCAGCCTCAAATTATGAAATTTTGGGAACTGAGCAGATTGTTTCATCAATTCTCGAGGATAAGGAATGCGAACTCACTAAAATTCTTGCGCAGAACGGCGTTACAGAAGAACTGTTTGATGAAAAACTTAAAAATATACAGTCAAGACAGGCTGAATACGAAGGCAGACAGATAATTTTTACGCCGAATGCCTTTACAATAATGAACTCTGCGCTCCAGACAGCCAAAGAGCTCGGCTCATCGGTCGTTCTGCCTGAGCACATTATACTCGGGGTTTTGAAAACTAAAAAAGGGCTTGCTTACGAAATTTTCAAAGAATTGAAGATTTCAGATGATGACCTTGCGCACAGTATTATAAAACCTATTGAAAAACAGATGCCGCAGACGCTTACTATTTTGAGGCTGGCAAAAGAAGAAGCCCGCCGTTTAGGACGTAACGTTGTCGGGACAGAAATGTTCCTGCTCGGAATTATCGGAGAAGCAGCAGGAGTGGGCGCACAGGTTCTTGCCGAACTTGAAATAAATATAAAAGATGCAAGAAAAGTTGTAGAAGATCTTATCGGCTTCGGAAATGAATATTACGACAAAGAAATAGTGTTTACAAAACGCGCGAAAAGAGTTCTTGAAGCAGCCTGGGAACTTGCAAAAAAAGAACGCAAGTCCAGAATTGAATCCGCCCACATGCTTCTGGCACTCACAACAGAGCCGACCTGTATTGCAATGAAAGCACTTGAACAGCTTGGAGTTGACGCCGTAGAAATAAGAGAAGGCGTTAAAAAGTTTAAACAATGAGCGATATTGTAGAAACTGTTAAAGCTTTTCTTGAAAAATACGGAATTAAAACTTCCGGCGAGCCTGTGTTGCTCGGGTTTTCCGGCGGAGTTGACTCGCTTTGTCTGCTAAATATTTTGCATGAATTAAACATTCCGGTAATTGCAATACACCTGAACCACAACTGGCGCGGGGAAGAAAGTAGAGAGGATGCTGAACGCTGCAGGGATTTTTGCACAAAACATAATATAAAATTCTATTCAGAAACACTTGACGACGGGCTTCCGAAAACTGAAACCGCAGCAAGGGAAGCAAGATACGAATTTTTTGAAAAGTGTGCTGAAAAATTCAAGAGCGAATATTTTCTGACTGCACATAATGCTGACGATAACGCCGAAACTGTACTTTACAGAATTATTAAAGGAACCGGAATTGCAGGACTTTCCGCAATAGAAGAACACCGCGGCATTTTCTACAGACCGCTTTTAAAAGTCTCACGCGCCCGTATTGCAAAATACGTGAAAGAACAAAATCTTCATCCGAATATTGACAGTTCAAACATGAATACTAAATATAAACGAAATCTTATAAGGCAAAAAATTCTCCCGCTGTGTGAAGAGATCAACCCCAAGTGCAAAGAAGCCCTTAATTCACTTTCTGAAATAGCTACGGATGAAAACAATCTTCTACAGGAATATTTAAACCAGCTGCAAAAAGAAATCGGAAATTCAACGGAAAAATTTCTGAAAGCACCTGATGCAGCGCAAAACAGAATTATTTATGAAATATTTCTTACAAACGGTATAGATTACGACAGGACCTCTATTTTACGGATAAAAAACTTTATAAAAGAAAATTCCAGCGCTAAATCCGGCAAAAAATGTTCAATTACAAAAAATCTTTTTATGTTTGTAAATGAAAATTATTTTGAAGTTATTCAAAAGCAGTCTACACATTTGCCTGAAATTTTAGTAACCAAAGAAGGCACATACGACACTGGTAATTATATTTTTTCAATAGAAAAATACACCTCGAAACCGGCCAGTTTTCCGCAGGATAGTGAATTTACAGCTTATGCGGCATTGAAAGAAGTTAATTTTACACTAAGAAAACGCCGTGACGGCGACATCATCAGCCCGCTCGGCACATCAGGCACAAAAAAATTAAAAAAATATCTTACAGATAAAAAAATTCCGAAACACATAAAAGATGAAATGCTTTTCTTATGCAGGGATAACGAGGTTTTGTGGGCTGCAGGCGCAGGAATTAGCAATAAAATAAGAGTTGAAACAAACCCGACGCATGTGCTAAAATTAATAAAAAAGGAAGGTTAGCTATGTTAGATATAAAACTTGAGGATATAAAACCGCTTTTTACGGAAGATGAACTTCAAAACAGGATAAAAGAGATTGCAGCAGAGCTTAACAGCTTTTATAAAGTGGAAGAAGTTTATGCTATCTGCGTTTTGAAGGGAGCCGTAATGTTTGCAACCGACCTTGTAAAATATCTTGACATGCCTTTAAAGATGGAATTTATAAGGTTGTCAAGCTACGGAACAGGAAGAAACACAACCGGAAAAGTTAACGCCGTAGACATCTCGCTTCCTGATTTAAACGGGAAAAATGTTCTGATTATAGAAGATATTATTGATACCGGCTTGACCGCAAAATTTTTGATGGACTTTATGGCATGCAACTTCAAGACAAAATCCACAAAATTCTGCTCGCTGCTTGATAAAAAAATTTCAAGAAAAACAGATATAGAACCGGATTACTATGGTTTCCATATTGATGACAAATTTATTGTCGGCTACGGGCTTGACTACGAAGGTTATTTCAGAAACCTAAAATTTATCGGATACGTGGAGTAGCCATTGGACGAACTTGAATTTTACAGAAATGCACTTTCTAAACTTAAAGAATTTTACGGTGCGCAATATACCGTCGATAATGCAGAAAAACTTCTGTTTGAAATTCTGAATAAAATTATTCCCTTTGATGGCGGCACAATTTATTTACAAAATTCGGACAGTTTTGAAATTAAATATCAGCACGGGAATAAAGATACTGAAGCGAAATTACAGGAGCCCCTTGCTATCCAGGAATGTAAATTCGGTATGATAGAAATCGGCAGATATAAAGCTTTTTCAGACTGTGAAGCCGACGTTTTCAAGACATGTGCTGTTATAATCTCCGGAATAATCAAGGATATAGAACTTTCATCCATTGTACGTCTGCAGGTAGAAGCACTGCAGGAAGGTATAAAAGAGGCAAAAAAACAGGAGAAAAAGCTTAAAAAATCCGAAAAAGTAAAAACCAGATTTCTTGCAAACATGTCGCATGAACTGCGCTCTCCGCTTAATTCAATACTCGGATTTTCTGAACTTCTTGAGATGCCATTCACCGGCAGCCTGAATGAAAAGCAGAAGGAATACGTATCTGATATTCGTATTGCAAGCCTGCATCTTCTCGGAATGGTTAATGAGGTGCTTGATATTTCAAAAATAGAAGCTCACGGGATGACGCTTAACCTGACACAATTCAACCTCAGACAGAATGCTGCGGAGGTTTTAAATATATTAAAACCTCTATATGAAAAGAAAAAACTTAAAACAGAACTTGATATTCCGGAAAATATCGAAATAACTGCCGATTATCAGAAATTTCAGCAGATATTCTTTAATCTTGTAAGCAACGCCATAAAATTTACACCTTCCGGCGGCAAAATAACAATAAAAACAGAAACAGCTTCAAAAAATTTAACAATAAAGATAATCGACACCGGCGCCGGAATCGAGAAAAAACATCTGAAAAAAATATTTAAAAAATTTGTTCAAATAAATCCGAATAACTCACATGCACCGTCAACAGGGCTCGGACTGACTATTACAAGAGAACTGGTTCTGATGCACGGAGGAAAAATTTATGCGGAGAGTGAACCTTCTAAAGGAACTAAATTCATAATTGAACTTCAAAATGTTGTAATTTAACAAAAAAAATGATAAACTATAAATAGTTAGAGATTTGGAGGTAAACAGGGTGGCATCTATCAAAGACGCATATCAGAGTACAATCGGCGAAAGCTTTACAGGCTTGAAACTTATATTATGGGCAATTCCGTTATTCTGGTTCAGAGAATGGATACTTGCAGCAAAGCCGAATGTTGCACTGCTCTCTACAGTAGGAGCTGTATTTCTGGTGCTTATAACCGGTTTCCTTGTAGAAATCTCCTACAATACTATTGCAAAAAATGCGGAGATTGTTCCTGGAGCGAACTTTTTATCAATGGGTTTTAACGGCTTTTTAGGACTGCTTGCAACCGGAATTTACGCTCTTATTTGTTATTTCGGGGCAAATTTTGCATGCGGGTTTGTAAAAACAGGGGATGATGCGCTTGATATGACGTGCGAAATTATGATATGGTTTATATTTCTCGGGTTCTGGTTTGCCGGATACATAATATTTGTGCGGCGTTTGAATGTTTTTGAAGCCTATAATCCGGTAAAATTTTTAAAAGCTTATCCGGAGGCATTTGTGAGCGGTGCTTACATGATTGTGAAATTATTTATTATTAATGCTATAGTTATCGGATTTATAAGCTATTTATTCTGGCTGTTTCTCGGGTTTGACAATTACCTGATAAAATACATCTGGTGTGTAACAATAATGTACAACCTTGTCATCGGGGCAAATTATCTGGCGCAGCTTAGCGAAGAAATCTTCTCATTCGAAGAACGGCTTAAGGAAAGAAATTAAACCATTTCTCTGAGCTTTTTTAGTTTGTCGCGGATTTCTGCCGCACGCTCAAAATCAAGAATTTTAGCAGCTTTGTGCATGTCTTTTTCAAGTTTGTCAATAAGTTTGGGCAAATCTTTTTTCTCGATACCCATATCAACCATTTCTTCGGCGACAATATCTTCAAGCTCTCTATAGCTTGCAACCAGAGAAAGAAGATTGTTTTCTATAGGCTTTTTAATTGTCTGTGGCACGATTCCGTATTTTTCGTTATGTGCAAGCTGAATTTTACGGCGTCTTTCAGTTTCGTCAATTGCATTTTGCATGGATTCGGTAATTTTATCAGCGTACATGATAACCTCGCCGCAGGCATTTCTGGCAGCACGGCCAATAGTCTGTATAAGACTTGTTTCAGATCGGAGAAACCCTTCTTTATCCGCATCCATAATTGCAACAAGCGATACTTCTGGAATATCAAGACCTTCTCTGAGCAGGTTTACACCTATAAGTACATCAAATTCTCCGAGGCGCAAATCCCTCAAAATTTCAACCCGTTCAAGCGACTGGATACCGCTATGAAGATAACGGACTCTTATACCTTCCTGTATAAAGAAATCCGTCAAATCCTCTGCCATTCGTTTTGTAAGAGTTGTAATAAGCACTCTTTCATTTTTGTCTGCCCGCTTTTTGATTTCTTCTTTCAGGTCATTAATCTGTGTATCTATAGGACGAACATGAATTTTTGGATCGACAAGCCCTGTAGGGCGGATAATCTGTTCAACAAGCTGCGCTGAAGTTTTTCTCTCAAATTCGCCTGGAGTTGCCGAGATGTAAATTTTCTGCCGGACTTTTGAGAAAAATTCCTCACCTGTAAGCGGTCTGTTATCCTTTGCACACGGAAGCCTGAAACCGTATTTGATAAGGGTATCTTTTCTTGCAGCATCACCGTGGCTCATCCCTTTAAGCTGCGGAAGAGTTACATGAGATTCATCAATTACAGTCAAAAAATCTCCCTGAAAATAATCAAGAAGTGTTGCCGGATGCGAACCCGGAGGTCTGCGCTCAATAATTCTTGAATAATTTTCAATTCCTGAACAGTATCCCATCTCTTTAATCATTTCTAAATCATATTTTACCCGCTGTTCAAGGCGCTGCGCTTCCACAAGCTTATTTTCATTATTAAGCTCAACTAGCCTTGTCTGAAGCTCCTGCCGTATCAAAGCAATTGTATCATCTACATTCTCATCATAAGAAAGATAGTGAACAGCAGGATAAATAACTGTCTTTTCGGGCATTTCAAGAATTTCGCCGGAAACATTGTCAATTTTCACAATTTTTTCAATCTCGTCGCCGAAAAAGTAAATTCTTGTGACAATTTTTTCATAAGCTGGCATAATTTCAACAATATCACCGCGCGCTCTGAACGTTGAACGCTCGAGAACAAGGTCATTACGTGTATACTGAACGCTCACAAGATGATTTAAAAGCGCATCCCTGTCTATTTCATCCCCTACTTTAAGTTCAACAGAACCCCTGAAATAGTTTTCAGGAAGCCCTAAACCGTATATACAGCTCACTGAAGCCACAATTATTACATCGTTTCTCTCATAGAGGCTTCTTGTCGTATTGTGGCGCAGTCTGTCTATTTCTTCATTTATGGAAGCGGATTTTTCAATATAAGTATCTGTGCGCGGAATATATGCTTCCGGCTGGTAGTAATCGTAATAACTAATAAAATACTCGACGGCATTATCCGGAAACAGTTCTTTAAATTCATTATAAAGCTGGGCCGCAAGAGTTTTGTTATGAGCAATTATAAGCGTCGGTTTCTGCACCTGTTCAATGACATTTGCAATGGTAAACGTTTTTCCTGAACCGGTTATCCCGAGAAGTGTCTGCGCATCATCGCCAGCTTCCAGCCCATTGACCAGTTCTTTTATGGCTTTTGGCTGATCCCCTGCAGGTGAGTATTTTGAATTTATTTTAAATCTGCGTTCCATAACAAAAGTTTATACCAAAATTTTATAAAAACCAGTGGCAAATTTCATTTTTTACAGATATTATAATATATGCAGAGATAAGGGAATTTCAAAATTGCATCATCCGATACAATACAGAACAAATTTTACAAGCGTACTCTCACTTTTTCACAGAAAAGAAAAAAAAGAGAAAGCTGAAAACTATGATGATCCTCTTAATTACTGGTGGGTTAAGGCTGCAACATACTCAAATGAAGTCGGCACTACAATCAGGGAAATGGCTCCGAAACTTGGGCAGGCACTGTGGATACCTTCAATTATGTATCTTGGAGCAGATATTTACGACAAATACAAAAATGACAAAAACCACTACGACCCGAGCGGAAAAAGAGGTCTTGAAAGAGTAATTTATCAGGGGGTTGCCGGTTTTTTACTTCCATCCGGTGCAATTTATCTCGGTCAGAAGCTTACTTCGCCTGTAATTAAACTTTTTAACAGAAAATTAAGTATAAATGCTCAGGAAACAACGCTTGAATATCTCAGAAACTCTGTTAACCAGTGCATCGGCGGCATATATGACGATAAACAAAAATTTAAAAATTTCTTACTAAACTCTCTGGAAAATAAAATTGCAGCATGCCGGAACGAGAAAAAGACTGATAATTACTACAGAAGAATTATAAAACTTTGCAACGGCTCTTACGCACTGGCAAGAGAAGATAAAGAAAAAATCCTTGAATTTGCCGACAAAAATCTTGACAGAATGTTTGAAATACAACAAGCCTTAAAAAAAGGAGTAAAGCCTAAAGGAATTTCCTCGTCCTGTTACAAAAAATACCTCAAAGAAGCACCGGTACTGGAAAAAATTTACGGCAAAGACAACGCAAACGATGCTCTCGGTTTTGTGCTGAAAAATTTTGAAACCCGCAGGCTTTTCAAATACAAAGTATTAAAGACAATAGGCGGTCTGATTTCGCTTGCATTATTTGCGAAACCAATTGACTACTTCGTATCTGATATACTTATGCCAAAGATAGTTGATCCGGGACTCAGAAGATTTAACGACGCAATCCTTGACAGAAGCGCTCTTAAATCCCAGATAAAAAATACCGCACCCGCACCTACTCAAGCCAAACCGCAGGTTACTGATAACGGCTCCGGAACGAACCTGAAGCCTTCTTCTTCGTCTTTGAAGAAGCTTCCTTCACAACCTCAGGAGCAGAAGCCTCTGCCTTTGTCTGAACAACCTCAGAAGGAACAACGTCCGGCTCTTCAGAAGAAAGAGGCACCTCTGCCATCACAAGAGAACCAGCCTTATTTAAAGAAAGAGAAACAATAGAAACAAGTTTTCCGTTCTCAACAAGCAGAATATAGTCAAAAGTTCTTGCAATAGCGGCTTTGGCTGCTTTTTCAGTACATTTTTCACTAAAAACAATTGATGATGCGAGTTTTGAAACAGCAGCAACAACAGAATCTGCCCTGACAGACGAAATAAAACCTTTCAGCGCAGGCCTTGCATTTATAATTACATCAGTATATTTTACCGCGTTCAAATCCGCAAATATGTATTCGGGCTGCATTACCAGAGCAGAGGATACAAGATTTTCAAAACCTTCTTCATCAAGACCGGCTGTTAAAAAGCCCTGCGCAGGCTGAGAAGGAACCTCTATCAGCGGATATTTCTGAAATAATACAGCTCTAGTGCCTACCCCTTGAAGCATCGCTGATAATAGTGAGGATTTTCCGCTGCTTAAACGGCCGGTTATTAAGATATTGCGTCTTTCGGACAAACAAAGTTTCAGTATATCCGCGGTTTTGGCATTAAACATGCCTGCAGACACAAGATATTCAAAATCAACTTTTCCTTGTGCAAGTTTTCTTATAATAATCATCTCTGTACAAACCGGCGGCAGAAGAAGCGTAATCAAGAGGTTCTTTATCCTTAAATTCACAATACCTGAACGTTCTGCCGAAAGTTTCAGCATAACATCTTTAATCTTATTAAAATGATCTCCGTCAAGTATTATATCGGATAATTCAATTTTACCGTCCTTTTCGATTTCCACTATACCGTTACCATTAAGAAAAACAGAGGAAATATCCTCTCTTAATAGAAGTACATCAAGTTCACCAAATCCAAAAAATGAATCCGTAAAAAACTGAATAAATCCGTTTTTTTCATCATCAGACAGCTTGACATTAAGTTCTTTCAGCTTTACATCAACATATCCTGAAATAAGGGACTGCTGTTCCTCTTTTGTATACTCAAACCACACCGGAATTGAAGAAATTTTCGCTGAAAGTGCTCCTATTAAATCTTCAAACACAGAGCGGTTAGAAACCTCCTGCAAAATATTCTGCGGAGTTTCTTCCTCCTCTGCGGATTTCGGTTCTTCTTCCTCAATAATCTCCGGAAGCGGTATATTTTTAAATCTGTCTTTTATTGCCACAATCAGCCTCTCAGTATGTTGTTCAGATTTTCTACGGAATTTGATACAATCTTTTTAATCAATTTCTGACGGTGAATAGTATCTGCAACATGTATCGCAAGTTCTCTGTAACTCTGCGAAACATTTGACGCAGGATTTAATTCCGACACAGGCACCCCCTTATTAATTGCTGCCATTAATGAAAAATAGTTATTTGGAATTTTCCAGTAAATTTCCTTTGCAAGAAGCTTTTCTACATCCTCAGCTTTAATCTCATCATTTTCCATATAGCGGTTAATGACAATCTTAATTTTGTCATCTTCATAACCGAGTTTTTCAAACAAATCAAGACAGCGCTGACAGTTCCTGAGAGCAGGAAGATTCACTATAGTCACAAGAAACAGCATATCAGAATTATCAAGCGCAGTTATTGTTTTTCCGTCAAAAGTATTATCTGTATCTACAACAATATAAGAAAATGTTTCCTTTAGTATTTCAAAAAGCTTTGCCACCTGTTTTGGCGAAATATCCTCTGCCTGTTTAAAATACGGTGGATCAGCCAGAACATATAAACTTGTATTTTTATATTTTTCAAGAGTATTAAACAAAAAATCTTTATTAAGTTTATCCAGATTTTTAAGCATGTATGAAATATTAAAAGAGGGCTTCAAGTCCATAAATGTTGTTATATCACCAAGCTGGAAGTTTAAATCAATAAGCGCAACATTCTCTTTTGTTGTTTTGGCAAGTTCAAGTGCTAGATTTGTTGCAATTGAAGTCTTGCCAATACCGCCTTTGTTAGAAAAAACAGTAACCATACGGCAGCGGTTGACTTTTTGATAATCGTCGTTAAGCTGCTCTTTAATCCTGTTCAAAACCTCAAAAAACTCACCCTTTATAACAGGGGAGGAAAGAACTTCTTTAGCACCGGAGCGCATAATTTTTACAAGAGCATCAATAGTAGGATTTTCATAAACAGCAGCTACACGGCAGTTAGGGCAATCTTCTGCAACCTTTAGTATAAAATCATAATATTTCTTTTGCGTTGAAGCATCTAAATCAATAATAAGCAGGGATTTTGGCAGGGAAGACAGCGTGTTGTATATTTCGGACAAATCAGAACAATCCTCTTGAAGTTCAAAATCATCCCGTTCATTCAAATATAGTTTAAGAACTTCTTTAAGCCTTTCCTGACCGGATAAAATAATTGTAGAAATTTTCTCTGTCATAATACCCCTTACATAAGGATTTTAGCATACTCAAAAAATTAGGGCAAGTAAACAGATAAAAACAACAAAGCTTAATCATATTGCAAACCACCACATAATTTGTTAAAATAATATAGTAAATATAAAAAAAAGGAGGAAATTTATGCAAAACACAGCTATAGCTTCAAAACTCAGAGGGGGGGGGGGGCTCAACCTTCTGTAAATCCGCTCAGAACAAGGGGTTCTGGCATTCATTTTTAAGTAACATTAGATGGCGCGGGGATTTTTTAAAATCTTTTTCCATTGCGGGCGCTAATGACAAAGTGATTCTGAACAGTCACAACTATTGTGAGACGCAACGATTTACATTTATCAAAGGGGGTAATGACAAAGATCTCCCTTGTAAGGGAGGTGGCACGATTGTGCCGGAGAGTTTTGTTGAACCCTTCACTCCTCACCCTTCACGCTTTACCCGCCGAAAAGCCGTCATCCGGATTATTCGGGATGTTGGAAAAGCCTGGTTTTCAGACACCTTACGGGCTGGGTTCGCTTGCGCTCACTCGGCGCCCTTCCGAAAAGCCGCTTTCACTCTGGCTGAAGTCCTCATAACCCTCGGGATTATAGGCGTGGTCGCTGCGATGACGCTGCCCGCACTGGTTGCGAACTACAAGAATAAAATCCTTGCAAATCAGACTAAAAAGACTTATGCAACCCTTCTAAATGCCATGAACAAATGGCAGTACGAAATGGGAGCATCCGATTACAGCGGAATATTCATACAAAGCAAGACACAGAGAGAGCTTGGTAATGAATTTTTTTCTTACCTGAAAATTATAAAAAAATGTCCTGGTGGTCAATACGGTTGTATGGCTGACACATACAAATTCCCAAAAGCAAGAAATGACGGACAGGGCAAGAATGCCACTCAAAATATGAAAAATTTTCAAAAAGCAATTCTTGCAGACGGTTCTTCAATAGGACTACTTCCCTATGTTAACGGAGCAGCTGATTGCGGCAGGACTTTTACAAATAAAGTTACAGACAGCAACGGCAACTGGGTTTCTGACGGGAAAGGCGGGTATGAAACTACAACTAGTTATAGCAGACAATGCGGAGTACTAATCATAGACGCAAACGGATTAAAAGGTCCTAATCAACTCGGAGCGGATGCCTATTCATTTATTATTACAAATAAAAAAATAGCAAACTGGCACACACAAATTGATAGTGCAATAATTGACGAAAGCCTAAATTATGTCAACTATGATAGTTCTGCCGATTTTCAATAAAAAAGCCGTTCTCTGCAGCTATGGCTCAATAAACTGTAAGCAGTAACCCAATGCTTATTGCCAGATACGCCCTCCGAAAGGCTCACGTGTCTTATTGTGAAGCTTTTCCGGACAAATAAAAGAGGGAAGTTTTCACTTTCCTCTTTTATGTATAAAAAAGCCCCGCACCGGTGTGATTTTGTTACCTGCTGGTCTCGCAGGTGGGTGAGCGCCTCGATAAATCCGTTTCCCGCTGGCGAAGAAAACTTCGGCGGGTATACTTCAATACCTGACAGAGTCAACTCTCCCTTTTATAAAAAATGTAGGAACAAAATTGAACACCCGTACAGAGCAATTACATTATAACAGGATTTCGAGTAAAATACAACCCCGCAGTCAGGTAATATTAACTGCGCATAGAAAGCATCTCAAGAGCTTCCCGCTCAAGTGCTTCTGAGCGTTTCAGAGCGGCATCTGCTGCCGAGGTGTCCTGATTTTCCGGAACAATGTTTGCAGGAGCTGAGGAAGGAACATAGCTTCTTGAAGGATCCTCACCATTGTTTACAATCTTTACAGGTTCCGGTGACGGGATATAGGTTCTGACCGGCTCTCCAGGATTTTGAATTTCGCCGGGGCCGCGCAAAGCATCTTTTGAAATTTGGGTCTGATAAGGAGTTCCGTTCTTATACATATTCAAAAGATTTGTCGGGCTGTTGTTTACAACAGGCTGAGGCTTATAAGGATTTAAAAGGTTTGTAGGGCTGTTATTGCTTACAAACGGTTGTGAATTTGAGGCCTGCTGTTTTTGTGCTTCTTGAAGCATCTTCAGTAATTCTTGCTGCTGTGCTTCTGTAAGTTCCGGCTTCTGCTCTTTGCCATCGTCAAGAACTGAATGTTTAGGCTTGCCGAATATTGCGTGCGAAACCTTGATAGCGATTTTGTTCATGAACGGCATAATCATAAACATTGCAAGAATAATTCGGACAGGATAACCCGCGCACTGCTTGAACCAGTATTTAGGATTTCTGAATACATCCTTAACTCTGCCTAAAAATCCGCCTTCTACAGCGTGTTTTGAATAAGGTCTTACCTGCTCAAGTCCGACTGTAATTATGCGTCCGATTTTCTTGCAGAGTTTTGCAAGAGGATTTTTAGTTCCGGCATTAAGCTGGTCTTTGAGTGCCTGACGCTCAGCCTTATAACCTTTTTTATTTCCAATGAAGAAGCCGCTTGCGACTTTTTCATTAAATTCTTTTACTGCATGACGGTATTTTTCAACAGCCTCCGGAGTCATTCCTGCATACTGCATACCGCCTAATTTGTGCATAAGCTGGATTGCTGCCGGCATGAACATAAAGAAGCCGACGAGTTCTGTTAATCTTTCGGTAAATGTTCTGAGTTTATCGCCTTTTTCAGCCTGAGCGGTGCGAATAATGGCTTCTGCAACAAACCACGCCTGCATCATAGCAACGAGTTTTCCGCCTGCGACCCTGTTTGTCGCACCTTCAAGGAACATATTTGCAAATTTAGGGAGAAGTTTTCCAAATTTAGTTTTGTGATAAGGGTTGTCTAGCCCTTTTGATCCTGTAAGCTTGTTAGCCATTTCAGAAAACTCTACTTTTCTTCCAAATAAGTGTCCCCAGATTTTGTTCAAAGTGCTATTATCATGAACATCAATTTTTGAGTACATTTTTGGTTTCACTTTTTTGCAGGCCTTTATAACATCATCCAGATGAGAATGAATATCTTTTTTAATAGCTTCAAATGTATGTAAATCAGCAAACCCGAGAGCCTGCGCCTTTAAGTTCTTCAATTTAGTGGCTCTTTCAGCTGAATTAAGAGATTTAAAGGCATTAACAGCATCGTCGGTTTTGTCAGGTGAAAGCAGCCGAAACTCTTCTGCCTCAAGAATTGCGCGTCTTGCAGCCTCGCCGGCTTTACCTTTTGCAGTTTTTGACATCAAGTCTTTAACACGTTTTATATCATCAGCAGTTCCGCCGTAGCAGTCCAGATCTTCTGCATACTTAAGAGGTTTCATGAAATTTTCTGCAATTTGCGGGTAGTCGAAAAGCAGAGCACCCTTCATACCGCCTGCCTGACCTAAAACAATCGGAAGTTCCGGTTTTGAAGGAGTTTTGTCAAACGCTCTGTAGACAGCTGACTTATTTAAAAAATTCTTTAAAGATGAAGCAGCTGAATTATAAGTATTTTTCAGCCATCCGGCAAAAGAAGAACGTCCGAATTTGCTGTTGGAAATTTCTTCACTAACCCTGTCGCCGAAAGCACCCATTTTATACTGAATTGTATCAGGGTATGCCCCTCTGCACTTTTGAGCAAACTTATCCATGGATTGCGCAAGCACATACCACGCAGGAACAGCAACCCCGAGCTGCACAAGCGGGTTTATTTCCTCTAACTGCCCGATACGGCTTGCAACATAAGAATCCTGAATATTCTGTTTCAACTGCTCAGGATTAATCTTTTCACCCTGCATAGGAGGCAAATTCTGTGCTGACGCATTCGATTGTTGCTGCATTCCAAAGCCGCCTGACGCAGCACCGAACGGAATTTTATTTCTGTTATCTATATTTTCTAACATAACTTTTCCTATTTACCCCTATATAAATATAAAAACATCATTGCTTCCAAAATTGTGTTATTTTTAAAATTTCGACTGAAATGTAAACAATTGTAACAAGTTCTCTTAAAACTGAAATTACAAAAGTAGTATATACTTTATATATACATAAGAGAGATAAATAAGAGAGGCGCTTATGGCAGTAGCTAACTTAAAAAAAATAGATAAGAAACTGAAAGATATGTATCAGGATCAGGTTACGACAAACGCGCCGAACGAACCGTTTGTTGACCGCTCGGAGGTTCTGCTGGCACAGATGAACTTTATAGCAATGGCTAACAAGCAGGCGCTTCACCTGATGTAAAAAAGATTTCAATATATATAACATAACTCCAATTAATTTTTCCCCCTACAAATTTTGTACCTGATTTTTCCCAAGAAAATCAGGTTTTTTTTATAAAAGGGATAAGGCAATCGGGCGATGTGCGATAAGAAGGGGCGGTTAGGCATACCACCCGACAACATTAATTGGTGAAGGGTTGAATGGTTTATCATTTGATATGTCATTCTGAAACA
>CALVBB010000009.1 GCA_944325705.1 Candidatus Gastranaerophilales bacterium | reverse complement strand
CAAGGAGGTAAAAATGACAATTAAAAAACTTACTGTGGCAGCTGCAATTGCCGTTGGAATAGCAACGTGTTCCTTGAATTCAGCAATGGCAGCCTGCCCGTGTGCACAGCCGGCAACTCCGGCACCGTGTACTGAACCTATGCCTGTAGTAACAGGGCCGGCATGTCCTTGCGATCCGGCGCCGAAATGCGACAAATGCAACAAATCATTTGACGAATGCGACTGTCAGAAGGCTGACCCTTGCAAAGATCCTTGCAAGGACGACGATCCATGCCCGCCGAAAAAAAGCGACTGCGGCTGTCCCGATGAAATTTCATGCGACAAGCCGGCAGAACCTGCATGTGCTGTCTGCCCCGGAACCGGAAAACCTGACAGAAAAGACATGAAACAGGTTTACGGATACCCGAACGCCATCTACGGTACAAATAACTACGTCGGTGAACCGGCTAATTCTATCTTCCAGACAGAAACAGCCCTTAACGGCGCACCGCAGCTTATGTCGTCAAACATTAACGGGGTTACAGTGTCCTCTCAGGGACAGGTTACAGGTGCCGCAAGCCAGCTTCCATGCCTGAATGAAGCCCCTACAAGACACAACGGTATCCCTATCGACAGAAATGAAAGAATTATGGACGGCAACAACTGTCCTATAGATATACAAACCGAAAATTCAATTGATGCTCTTAAAAAATCTTTTGTTCCCTATGAAATAAAAGAAAGCGGCTGCCCCATAGGCGGTGCGGCTCCTGCATCAAACGGCTGTATGTTTCCTGATGTTCCGAACGGCTACTGGGCAGCATGCGACATCGACAAATTAGCTATCAACGATGTTGTAGTAGGCTACCCTGACGGGATGTTCAAACCTAACAGAGATATTACCCGTGCAGAATTTGCAACTATGCTGGTTAAAGGATTTAACCTCGACGATTGCGGAATGCCGTCACAGAGTCTTTTCAAAGACGTTCCTTCCAGCAACTGGGCTAACGCCGCCATTGCAAAGGCTGTAGATGAAGATTTGCTGGCAGGCTATCCTAACGGAAAGTTTGAACCGGAACACAAGGTAACACGAGCCGAAGCTTTAACATCAATTGCAAAAGGTATGACCTGCGACATTGATGCCTGCAAGGCTGATGAAATCTTAAGCAGGTACGCTGATGGTAATACAGTTCCAAGCTGGGCAAGAATACCTATTGCGAAATCACTTGAAAACGGTGCGTTAAAAGATTCGCCGAACCCTAATATGATTATGCCTAACAGAGAAGCCTCACGTGCTGATGTTGCATCTATGCTGCAGACAGTCCGCGTTGCGCTCGGTTACGATACTAACCCTAAAACAGCAAACAACATTTGCCCTGCATGTCCTGTAAGCAAAAATGCGTTTGTTGAAAATGAAGAAATCGTGAAAATTCCTACACTGAAAGTTGCTATGATTGACCAGCTTACAGCTAAATCTTCTCACGTAGGCCAGTACTTCAGAGCAAATACCCTTGAAGATATTACCATTAACGGTGTAACTTACCCTTGCGGCTCAACCGTAACAGGTCAGGTTGTTGAAGTTGTAAGACCGTCAGGCTGTGACAAAGGTGCTTTAAAATTAGCCTTCACCTCAATTAAAAACGGTGACTGCAAAGCAAACCTTCCTAAACAGATTTTGCAGGCACAGGTTAACAAATCAAGACAGGTTAACCCTGTTGCAAGACTGGTTGAAATGCCGTTCACTCTTGCCGGTTCACTGGTAGGTGTTGTTGGCAGAACAGCAGGCGGTATTATTTCTAACGTAGGTAACGCTGCAGAAAACATTTCAAACGATGCAGGTTATATGTTAGGCCACGTATTCCAGGGTAAATTTGGTGCTGCTGCACGTAACCTCGGCGACGGCCTGTGGGAAACTGTTAAAGCTCCGGTTGACGTTACAAGAACAGCGTTATCTGGTACTATGGGCTTATTCCAGACTACCGGCGACGAATTTGCTTACCTTGTTGACCCTAAAGGATACAAAATATCCGCAGTTAACCCGAGAGAACACGTTACTATTGCTTTCGGCTGTGCTGAATAATCCAGACAGGCAATGCCGGACGTAAAGTTAATTCATTCGTTTGCCGGAGAAAAACCGCCCTGATAAGGCGGTTTTTCTTTTTTGTATCAAGTTTTATTTTTCTTAATTAAGCCTGCTGTGTCTGGGCTTCTCCCTGAACTTCTTCTGTTTCAGCCTCCAGTGCATCAAGTTCGCCTATTCTTGCTCTTGCTGCATCTTCACTGTCAAAAGCCGGCTCGTTAGGAACTTTTTCACCTGTTTCTTTATAGATAATATAGAATTTATCTGCTTCTTTGACAACTTCTTTTGTATGTGCAAGTTTCAAACCATTATCTACAATTATTCCAGGTTTAACTTCGGCTTCCGGATTTGCTGAATATACTTTGCCGTTAAATTCTACATCCGGCAGAGTAAACTTGTCGCCTGCGTAGATATTTGTGTTCGGCTGGTATTCGCTTGCTTTATATACGGCTTCTTTAATAGCATTGTATTCAGGAGTGCCGTATTTTACGCCGTAAGTTGCTTCAATAATTGCTGACGGATAGTCGCCTGCTTTGATTGTATAAGCTTTTGGCATTTTGCCTTCTTCCGGCAGGACATCATACCTGCTTTCTACGGGCTGTGTCTGTTCCTCAGGAATAACCGGTGCCGGTGCAGGAGAAGGAGCTACAATGCCTTCTGATTTTTTATCATCACCGCAGCCTTTAAATAATGCGGCTACTCCGGCTAATGCGGCAACAGCTGCTGCTGCGAGTGCAATTTTTCCTTTTTTGCCTTTCATTGCATTACCTATACGGGCAAAAAATCCCGGTTTTTTAGCGCCGTCTTTTACAGCTTTTTTAACACCTTTTTCACCTTTTTCAGCTGCAGCTTCTGCAGGTTTGCCCGGCTTCTGCGGGGTACCGGCTGAAGGGTTTCCGTTTTCAGCAGCTCCGTATTTTGCATCAAGCAGCTCCATATATTTGCTGGTGTTAGAAGATTTGTTAGATGGAACCTCTGCAGGTTTTTTATTTTCCACAGGAACTTCTGCAGGTGCATTGTTGTGGACTGCCTGCTGTTCATTCTGTTTAATAATTCCGGCAGCGCGTCTGTCTGCTTCACCTACACCTGATTTCGGCTGAGTGTATTCTATACCTCTTTCGTTAAGATATTTTTTCCATGTTTTTGGCTCTGCTGTTTTTTTCTGTGCAGGGGTTTCCGCTTTTGGAAGACGGTTTGTTTGAGCTGTCTGTTCAGGAAGTTTGCCGTATTTTTCATCCATTAATTTTGCATATTCTTCCGCGTAATTTGGAGATACCGGATATTTATGCCCTATACCTAACTGTTTATCAATCTGAGCAGCAGATGTTGTAAATGGTTTATTAATTCTTTCTGCATGGTAGAGAGCTTCCTGACGGAGTGCTGCAGCTTTCTGCTCATTCTGTTTAATAATTTCGGCGGCACGTCTGTCAGCTTCGCCTACGCCTGATTTCGGCTGAGTGTATTCCATTCCTCTTGCTTCATAATAACTTTTCCATGTTTTTGGCTGTGCAGTTTTTTTCTGTGCCGGTGCTTCTGCTTTTGTCTGCTGTATATTTGCCTCAGGTTTTGCTTCAGGCTGAGGTTTTGTCTTTTTAGCAGCAGCTTCTTCTGCTTCAAGGTTAGCTTTTGCTCTTTGCAAATTTGCAAGACTTTCATCCGATACCATATTCTGTATCTGATGTGCTTCTGCATGAGTTAAAGTCGGTTTAGGTGCAGTTGCAGGTTTACCTGCCGGTTTTCGGGCTTGTCCTGCTGTTTCTGCATTTACGGCAGGGGTTTGTGAAGCCTGCTGGTTCAACTGTGCAATTGCTTCGCCGGTTCCTTTTTTCTGAGGTTTATTTCCCTTTCTGCCGAAACGTTCCTGAAGCATTCTTGCTAAATCTTTGTTTTTAAGCGGGTTACTTTTTGTTCCTTTTGCCTTTGGTTTACCCTGACCAATTTTTTCTAAATAATGATTTCTGCGTGCCTCAATCTGAGCTTCTGTGAGTGAAGTTCTAACTCCTGCCATAATTTTTCTCCTTTTTGTTTCCTCGTAAATCCCCTGATTTTTGAAAACCAAAAATCTTTTATTTCCCCATATTTCTATAAAGTAAAATTACGGCAAAAAATTGCTAGTTTACCCACCCCATCCTATCCTATCCTATCCTATCTGAGAGTATAATTGAGTTTCAGGCGGGTGCATACACGATTTTACATTTCGTTACAATATTTTTATCTGCCCAGCAAAAAATCATGCCAGTAACTCTTATCGGGATCTTTCGGTGACATATCCTGCAGGGCGTAATATGCACATGCAGAATTCAGCAGAGGCTTTGTTGCAGCTCTGGAGCAGTATGTTTCTCCTTCATAGAAAAACTGCTGGTCGTCGTTAAAACCTTCATCCTCCGGCTGAATATTTGTCCTGTGCCTCTGCCCCATAGGGATAACCATATTATCTGTCGTAAATTGAAATACAAAAATATCCCGTCCGAATGTGTTCGGCCGCTGATAACCGTTTATGTCAACACAAATTATAGGCCCGTTCACGCCAGCCGGAGGGGTATTATTAAAGAAAAACAGCCTTCCGCCCACTTCCGAATTAAAGCCGCCGTCATCACATAAAACAGAGTCCGATTTTTGACCGCCAAGAAGAAACATCGGATACGGCGCTGTTGATATATCGTCCTGATATGTGTAATCACTGGCCTTAAGGTTTCCTTTATAATATTTCATGAATTCTGCGGCATAATCAAGAACATTTCCTCTGTCGGATGCCCATTCCGTAAATGAAATTCCGTTATCTGCGTAAAATCTCTGGCTTATTTGATTCATCTGATTAAATGTAGTTTTCAATCGAACCTCAAGTTCTTTATTCTGTGTATCCTGAACAAGTGAAGGCAGGGTAAGTGCTGACACTACCCCGATAATTCCGATTGTTATTAAAACCTCTGCCAGAGTGAATGCTTTTTTCATTTTACTTAAATCTCCGCATCATTTTGAGTGCTTTATTAACAGCATGTTTACCCATTTTACCGCCAGGGTTAAAGCCGTTTGCTCCCATTTTCCCCATCATATTCTTAATATCGCTCATGCCTTTCATCATCATACGCATTTGCTCAAACTGTTTTATAAACTGGTTAATCTCTGCAAGCTCCATACCGCAGCCTTTTGCAATACGTTTTTTACGACTTGTATTTATCAGATCTGGATTTGCACGTTCTGCCGGTGTCATACTCTGTATAAAGACTTCCATTTTTTTAAGCTGTTTATCGCTTTCGTGTGAGAGCTTCTGTCTGTCATCCTTGTTAATTTTTATCCCCGGAAGCATTCCGAGCAGCTGATCAACTGAGCCAAACATCTTCATCTGTTTTTGCATTTTCAAAAAGTCGTTATAGGAAAACTCATTTTTGCGCATTTTTTCTTCAAGTTCCTGCGCCTGCTTTTCATCAAAAACTTCCTGTGCACGTTCAACAAGCGATACAATATCTCCCATCCCAAGAATTCTTGTTGCCATACGCTCAGGATAAAAGTCCTCGAGTGCATTTAGTTTTTCACCGGTACCGGTAAGTTTTATCGGCTTTCCTGTGCAATAGACGACACTCAGCGCAGAACCGCCTCTTGAATCCCCGTCAAGCTTTGTCAAAACAAGTCCGGTCAAACCAAGCTGCGCATCAAAGTTTTCCGCAACATTAACAGCTTCCTGACCGGTCATGGCATCTATTACAAGCAGTTTCTCCTGCGGGTTAAAAATTCTGTCTATCAAAAGAAGTTCGGCCATCATATCAACATCAATCTGCAAACGACCGGCCGTATCTAAAATAAGTACATTAAACCCTTTTTCATCCGCATAATTAATTGCGCTCCGAACAATATGCTGCACATCAGTACATTCAGGAATTGTGAAAACCTCAACCCCGATTTCACTGCCCAAAGTCTGCAGCTGATTAACAGCAGCCGGACGGTATACGTCACAAGCTACAAGCAAAGGATTTTTGCCTTCTTTTTTTAATTTGACAGCAAGCTTGGCAGAAGATGTTGTTTTACCTGATCCTTGCAGTCCTAGCATCATTATAAGCGAAGGCTTCTTAGACAAATCAAGTGGTTTAAGTTCTTTCCCGAGAAGGTCAACAAGCTCGTCATGGACAATCTTAATCAGCTGCTGCGACGGGTCAACCCCTTGAATTACATTTTCACCCTCAGCTTTATCTTTTATAGCCGAAATAAAAGCTTTTACAACCCGGAGATTTACATCAGCCTCCAGAAGCGCACGCCGTATTTCGCGCAAAGCCTCCTGCATGTTGTCCTGAGTAAGCTCTTTACCCTTTGTACGGCTTATAATATCCTGTAATTTTTCACTAAGATTATCAAACATCCTTCACCTTATAAAATAATTGTAGCAAAAATTACAGTCAAATACAAGAACTTAACCGACAAGCATTAAAACTCCGGCATCATCTTCCTCATCATCAGCATGCTCATTACTCTGAGGCCCGTTATCTTTTTGTCCGGCGTCATCTGCAGTATCTGTTTGTGAGGTTTGAGGAGTTTCATCAGTTTCAGAAGCGGCGTCCTCATCTATTTCATCATCATAGATTGTATCATCTTCAACCACAGTAGGGTAAACGGTTTTAAAAAAATCTTCCGGATCTTCTTCATTAGGATTTTTCCGAGGTTTAATGCCGAGGGATTCCTTAATTATCTGGTAAGGAATTTGAAATATCAGCTTAATAGTTTCTTTAGTGCTGCCCTTGTTGGCACCGGTAAGATCCTTAAATTCGCTGTCAGGAACAGGAGAAATCTCATCTCCGCCGTAACCGAAACTTACGGATTTATTATTGTTATTGTTATTTTTTTTATTGTTGTTTGTATAAATAAGACCTGCATTGTATGAGTTTATAGCATTAACTTTCATAGATTAAACTTCCTTTTTTGACATAAATTATAAACTGCTGAATAAAAAATTATGCTACCTGCGTAACAAAAATTTTACATTATTTTACATATTGCCGGAAGAGTTAAATCGTAAAAACGTATGATTTCAATTTAAATATGGTTTGCTAATATAAAACCATACTCCTTAGAGACTAAGATACACATATCCCTAATCAACAGCTATGCACCTCAAAGTACATAGCTTTTTTTTATCCGTGAGCAGAGGCTCTAACGAAGTGAGAGGCGACACCGAAACAGCTACCGCGAAGCGCGAAGGCGGTGGTGTTGGAGGTGGAACGGTGCCGTTTAACGCGAACGGATAAGTACTAATTTGTATAGAGTGAGGAAGAAGTCCGAAACTCGAAGTAATGAGGACAAAAGCGAATAGCAGCAACACATAATGAGTGGCTTGTCCGAGTGAAACAATAAAAATTACTCTAAATCATCAAAATCACAGAGTTTGCATAATGGAATTTTAAGAACAAAAGAAAGATGTATAAGCTTTCTAAGACTAATATATCTTTCAACGCGTTCAACATGTCCGATGAATTTCGAATTGACACCTAAAAGCTCAGCGAGTTTTTCCTGAGATAAATTTCTTTCAAGGCGGAACTTTTTAATATTTTTACCAATCTTGACATAAGTTTCAAGTTCAAAATCCATATTAATAGATTATTGCATATAGCATTCAGGCACCACTGCCTGTGAAGCACTATCTAAAAAATATGGTATAAAATTATAATATAATAACAGTTTAAACAAGAAAACAACTTGTTATTTATAAAAACTATTGACAAAGGAGATTGAGCGGATAAAATTGAATTAAATCCGATAAATTGTCTGGAGGAGTGCCAGAGCGGTTGATTGGAGCGGTCTTGAAAACCGTCGTACGTGCGAGCGTACCGTGGGTTCGAATCCCACCTCCTCCTCCATTTTGAAAGAGCCTGAAAAGGCTCTTTTTTAGTGCGTTTCAGCTTTGTTATGAGTTAAATTTTTCTTTTAATTTTTTCAAAAATAACTTTGCTGCAGGTGAAAATATTTGTTCTTTTTTCCAAACAATATATAATTCCGATTTTAATTCCGGTTGTAACGGCCTAAAGCATAATTTACTATTAGAAGTTGTGTTTATTAACTTATTCATTCCGATTGCATATCCCAGACCTTCTTCTACCATAATTCCGGCATTATAAATCAGGTTATATGTGCCTAAAATATTAAGTTTATCAAGGTGCCCGCCAAACCAATTTAAAAAATCTTCTGATGCTGTTTTATATTTCACAAATTGTCTTGAGCCAAGTATCGGTATTTTTAAAATATCTTCAATCGTAAAATATTCTTTTGATGCAAGATCGTCATCTTTACGCATAATTATCCCCCACGTATCATAAGCTGGTAATTTTATATATTCATATTTAGTAAGATCAACAGGGGCAATAAAAAGTCCAAAGTCCAAAAGACCTTTATCAAGTCTTTCAGTAATATCAGGTGCATTGCCGCTATTCACATGAAATTTTATTTCCGGATAATCTCTATGAATTTCTTTAAAAATCTTTGCAATATAGCGCATCGAATCTGTTTCTCCGCACCCGATATAAATATCACCTGAAATGGTATCTTTCCGATAAGAAAGTTCGCGCTGCGTTTTTTCAAGCATATCAACTATTTCTTCGGCTCTTTTTCTTAAAATTATACCCTCTTGCGTTAAAGAAACATTATGCTGTCCGCGAATAAACAACTTCTGACCAAGTTCAATTTCAAGTTCTTTTAATTGTTTTGATAAAGTCGGCTGTGTCAGATGCAGCACATTTGCGGCATTTGTGATACTGCCTTCTCTTGCTACTGCTAAAAAATACTTTAAAACTCTTATATCCATAAACCAATAATACAAGTATTCAGATATTCCTGTCAAGAATATCTGGATATAACATATAAGTATTTGCTATTGATTGAAAATTCGTTAATAATGAAAGTATGAATTTAGACGAATTTTATAATCATCTTGGAAAACAAAAAGCTGTTGCACCAGATTCGCAGATGATGGAGCTGTTCCATATATTGAGCCAGGAAGCAATAAAAATAACTATGGAATTAAATAACAGTTACCATACTCCTGAAGAGATTGTAGAAATTTTTTCAAGACTTACAGGTAAAGAAATTGATAAATCATTCAGGCTGTTTCCTCCATTTTATACAGACTGCGGTAAAAATATCTCTGTAGGTAAAAATGTATTCATAAATTCCTGCTGCCGTTTTCAGGATCAGGGCGGCATTGTCATTGGGAATGGAGTTTTAATAGGGCATAATGTAACATTTGCAACTTTAAATCATGATGAATCCCCTCATAACAGACAAACCATTCATCCTGCACCGATAAAAGTCGGAAACAATGTATGGATTGGCTCGAATGCAATAATTTTACCCGGGGTTACAATTAATGACGGTTCAATTATCGGTGCAGGTTCTGTTGTAACAAAAGACGTACCCGCAAACTGTATAGTTGCAGGAAACCCTGCCAAAATTCTCAGATATATAAATACGGAGATTGAATAGATGATAAATCTGCAATTAAATAACGGAATAGAAATGCCTGCTCTTGGCTTTGGTGTTTTCCAAATTAGTGAAAATGAATGCCAGAGAGTTGTTGAAGATGCTTTTAGCACAGGCTACAGACTAATTGATACAGCAAGCAGCTATAAGAATGAAAAAGCTGTCGGCTGTGCAATTAAAAATTCCTGCATAAAGAGAGAAGAATTATTTATTACAACGAAAGCCTTTATTCAACAAATGGGCTATGAAGAAACTAAAACCGCGTTTGAAGAATCTCTTAAGAATTTAGGTCTGGATTATCTTGATTTATATTTAATCCATATGCCTTTTGGAGATTATTACGGTTCATACAGAGCTATGGAAGAATTGTATAAAAAAGGCAGAATAAGGGCAATCGGAGTTTGTAACTTTTTGCCTGATAGGATTATGGATTTGTGCTACAACTTTGAAATTAAACCGGCTGTAAACCAGATAGAATTACATCCGTTTTATCAAAGAGAAAACGAGCTTGAACTTTTAAGAAAATTTGATATTCAGCCTCAAGCCTGGGCTCCGTTTGCTGAGGGAATGAATGGAATGTTCAAAAACGAATTATTAACCGAAATTGCCCAAAATCATAATAAAACTGTTGCACAGGTAGTTTTAAGATGGAATATCCAAAGAGGGGTTGCTGTTATTCCAAAATCAGTACACAAAGAAAGAATGATTGAGAATTTTGATATTTTTGATTTTGAACTTACACAAAATGAGATGGATAAAATTTCAGTGCTGGATTTAAAAAAGCCTCAAATGCTTGATACTTTAGTTCCGAGTGAAGTCGACAGGCTTTATAATTACTTAAACAATCCGGTTTTAACAAGTTTAAAGGAGACTAAATGATAAAAAAGATTTTTGTGCTGGCTTTATTAGCAGTTATTTTTCAAATGAACACAGCGTTTGGAATACAAGAAAATGAGGATAAAACAATGAACAGAATAGATATTTGCAAGGAAAATTACAGAACTCTTTTTAAAGGCGAAGCTCTCACCGGCACAGGTGATGATCCTGAAATGATGGAAATTTTACAAAAATATATTTTCGGAGAAGTTTTTAGAACAGGCAAACTTGATATTAAAACAAGAGAATTGATTACTATAACTGTGCTAGCTGCAGAACAAACCCTTCCGCAATTAAAAGCCCATACAAACGGAGCATTAAATGCCGGAGCAACCCCGATTGAAATAAGAGAAACAATGTATCAGCTTGCACCTTTTATCGGTTTTCCAAAAACTTTAAATGCGATTTCTACTGTAAATGAAGTTTTTAAAGAACGTGGAATTCAATTACCTTTGCAATCTGCAAAAACAGTGGCCGAAAATGAACGCTATGAAAAAGGTTTTTCGATACAAAATCCGATTTATGGTGATGAAATAAAAAAATCACTTTCAGGTTTGCCTGAAAATATGGGAGATGATGTAAGCCGCTTTTTGACAGAATTCTGTTTCGGTGATTTTTATACAAGAGAAGGTCTTGATATTAAAACAAGAGAACTTCTGGTTATTGCGCTCTTAACAACAACAGGAAATTTTGATACTCTGAAAAGCCATATCGAAGGGAACTTAAAAGTTGGTAATTCCAAAGAAATAATTGCTGCGGCGATTATTCAGGCGATGCCTTACACCGGCTTTCCTAATGCAATTTCGGCACTTAAAACCTTAAAAGACGTAAAATGATAATCCAGAAGGAGATAATCATGAACCGCAGAGAATTTTTGAAAACCACATCATTGATTGCTCTTTTCGCTGGAGTAATGAAAGATAATGTTTTTGCAAGGAGTAACAATATGGCGACACAAATTAAAAAACTTGAATATAGAAGTCTTGGAGGCTTAAATGTTTCAGCAATCGGTCTGGGCTGTCTGCCTATGGTCGGCTATTACGGAGGGAAGTATGAAAAAAAAGATATGATTGCTCTTATTCGTCATGCTTATGAACAGGGAGTAACATTCTTTGATACCGCGGAAGTTTACGGCCCATACATTAGTGAAACATGGGTTGGTGAGGCTCTGAAACCGGTTAGAGATAAAGTAAAAATTGCAACAAAATTTGGTTTTGGAGTTGAAGAAGGTCAGCCGACAGCTTTGAACAGTGAGCCAAAACATATCCGTCGTGCAGTTGAAGGTTCATTGAAACGGCTTCAAACAGACCACATTGATTTATTATATCAACACAGAGTTGACTCTAAAATTCCGATGGAAGATGTTGCGGGAACAGTAAAAGAACTAATACAGGAAGGTAAAGTTGTGCATTTTGGTATGTCGGAAGCCAGTGCAAAATCAATAAGAAAAGCTCATGCCATATGCAAAGTTTCAGCGGTTCAAAGCGAATATTCACTTATTTGGCGTGAGCCTGAGACTAAAATATTCCCTACGCTGAAAGAATTAGGAATAGGTCTTGTACCATATTGTCCTTTAGGACGTGCATTGCTCACTGGTGCTATCACCAAAGACAGCAGATTTGAAAAGACTGACAGACGGGCAACGCTCCCTATGTTCACACCGGAAGCCTTACCGCATAATATGCAGATATTTAAGCTGGTTCAAAAATGGGCAAGACGAAAAAATATTACTCCTGCACAATTTGCACTTGTCTGGATGTTATCAGAACAGCCCTGGATTGTTCCTATTCCGGGAACTACAAGCATTGCCCACCTTGATGAATTACTGGTTGCTTCAAGGATTCGATTATCAACAGAAGAATTAAATGAATTTGAAAAAGATTATTCAAAAATTCATCTTATAGGGCATAGAGCCGATCCGTTTACGGAAAGCCAGATTGATAAGTAATTAGGAGAACAATATTTAAATTCTCAAAATATAATAACTAAAGAACAACTGGAAGAGCTTCTGGTTTCAGGGAAATCCGCAAAAGAAATCTGCGAAGAATTAAATATTTCATTCCACACTTACATAAAAAAACTCATAAAATTCGGCTTAAAGAAAAAAGATGAATAACAAATCCTAAATTTTCCAAGTCTGTTTTGGCCAATAAAATCCGAATTGCAGAATATTATTGAACTGAAAACCTCTCAGTTTTTATTCAAAAAACATCCGTAAAATAATTTGCCCACAATACTTTCTATTTTACAACAGTTTTTTAACGGTTTTATATGTCTTAGAAAACGTTATATTGGTAGAGAAAGGAGCGATTTATGAACTGGATATATTTAATACTTGCGATAATTTTTGAAACAATTGCTACAACGTTTTTGAAAATGTCGAACGGATTTTCTGTATTGCTACCGTCCGCCGGAACGATTGCGGGTTATATTCTTTGTTTTCTGTTTTTATCCTATGCACTAAAAACAATAGATATAAGTGTTGCCTATGCAATATGGGGCGCTTTCGGAATTTTGCTGGTGAGCGTGATAGGTATAGTGTTCTTCCATGAAGCCGTAAGCTTTCTAAAAGTCGTATCTATTTTATTAATAATTCTGGGCACAGCAGGCCTGCGTCTGGCTGCCTCATAAAATTTTGTATTAACCTGCGGCGCGGTAAAACTTTTTGTCATAACTTCTGTTGTGCTAAAATTAAGCTTATGGAAAATCTTTTTGAAATTTCTGAGCGGAATCAAAAACTTGCCTGGCAAATTATCCACGATTTAGACATCATAAATCTGTGGAAATCTTCCGGCGCAAGGATTAATCTTGTTGGTTCTCTAAAAATGGGCCTGATGATGAAACACCGAGATATAGACTTTCACATTTATACGAAAAATATTTCAATGGCAAAAGCCAGAAAAGTTCTTGACAGGCTTTCTGAAAATCCCCGTATTCTAAGTATTACAACAAAAGACTTAACAGACACGGAAGAAGCCTGTATTGAATGTCATGCAATCTATACTGACACTGCCAATAATAACTGGCAAATTGATATGATATACATAGAAGAAGGCTCAAAGTATGACGGATACTTTGAAAAAATTGCAGAACGGATAAAAAAAGTTTTGACACCGGAAATTAAAGAAACAATCCTCCGGCTAAAATATGAAACTCCTGATGATATAAAAATACCGGGGATTGAATACTATAAGGCCGTTATAAAAGATAAAATCACAACATTACCCGAACTTATCCGGCTGCATAATACAGATTACAATTCAGAAAGTATAATTGAATGGCAGCCCTGACCGCATTTTGTTATAACGCTTGACAATATTCAAAAAAAAATGTAGTATACGAGTATGAATAAGAATGTAAAAAAATATATATACACTCCGATAGTGTTTATAATACTTGGAATATGTGTTCTGTCGTTACCATATTATTATCAGTATAAAGCATACCTCTCTTACGCAAATCCTAGTATGGAATTTGCCTACAGAAATTCAGCAATAGGAACGTCTATCCTTCCTGCAACAAAGGCTGAAATGATACGCGACAGGGCAATGTGGTTTTATGTTAACGGGCAGCATGAAAACTGCATAAAAGACCTGTTGAGAATTGACCGGATGAAGCTTGCATCGGCTGATGATTACGCATTACTTGCTAATTGCTATATGTCTAAAAAGAACTGGACAGTAGCGCTTGAATATGCCCAGAAGTCCGGCAGACCGAATGAGATTGCAAAAGTTTATCTCGGAATGAACGAACTTGATGTGGCTCTGCGGTTTTCAAATACTGCAGTAGATGATGATACAAATAAACAGTATTCAAAATACCTTACAAGGGCAAAAATTCAGATGCAAATGGGCAGATACTATGATGCCTTGATGGATTTGAACAAACTTGTAAGCTACATTCCTGATGAAGCGTGGCCTTATTACGAAAGAGCCAAACTGAAACGTGCTTTAAAAGATTTCAAGGGTGCGGATGAGGACTTGAAAAAGGCGCGTGAACTCGATAAAAAAATCGAAAAAGCCGAACAGGATTTTAAAGATTCAATGTTAGCGGAAAAGATGTAAATTATGAAAGTATTGTTATTTAACGGCAGTGCACACAAAGAGGGCTGTACCTTTACTGCTCTGACAATTGCGGCAAAAGAATTAAACAGCGAAGGTATAGAAACAGAGATAATCCAGCTCGGTGCAGAGCCAATCTGTGACTGCACAGGCTGCGGAGTCTGCAAAAAGAACGGCGGTGGCTGCGTATTCAAAGATGACATCATTAATGAAATAATAGAAAAAGCCGGAACAGCAGCCGGATTTATATTCGGCTCACCGGTATATTATGCACATCCGAGCGGGCGACTGCTTTCTGCAATGGACAGACTTTTTTATGCCGGGAGTTCTGCATTCAGATATAAGCCGGCCGCTGCCGTTGTTTCAGCAAGACGCGCCGGAACTACCGCATCTCTGGAGGCTATCACAAAACATTTTACGATAAACGAAATGCCGGTAGTATCCTCAAATTACTGGAACATGGTGCACGGCAACAGGCCCGAAGATGTCCTGAAAGATGAGGAAGGCTGTCAAATAATGCGGGTTCTTGGGCATAATATGGCGTGGATACTTAAATGTATTGAAGCCGGCAAAAATGCAGGAATTGTTCCTCACACAGAAGATAAGGTCTGGACTAATTTTATCAGATAATAACTAATAGCCGTTGCTATTGGAGTTATTGAAACCTACGCAATGAACGGTCAACGTCCGGCTGGGAAAATTGTGATTTATAAAAAAGGCAGAGCTGTCACCCTGAAATTGTTTCAGTGTCTTGTACTTTTAGAGATGCTGCACTCTGTAAAAACAACTTTCACAATACTAAACCACACCTACAAATGGTGCGAACAGGAGGATATTTACCAGTATCACATCGCCTGCATTCTGGAAATTCTTGACGGCAAAATCAAAGGATTAACACTGGGAGTACGACAGATACCTCCTCCAGCATAATCTGTAACTACCTTATAACTTCCACAAAGTCGTAATCCGCAAGATACGGCAGATGCGCTTCAGTAATCAATTCTCCCGGAAGAAGCACCGCTATCCCCGGAGGACATTCAGCTATAACTTCCCCTGAAATCCTGCCTACAGCAAGCTCCTTAGGTACTGTTTCCTTCTCCGAATAGTACGCATCACGCAAACTCATCTTTATTACAGGGGTAAGCATCGGCATATGCTTTTTATTCTCAAGGTAACAAATGTCTGAATACTTTGTCTTATCAATCTTTTGAAGGCATTTGACCAGATATTCCATATCGCGTCTTGTGTTTCCGATGTTTGAAAGCAAAAGCAGCCCTGCATCAGAAGCACTTTCCACCTCTATGTTAAAATCAATCTCTAAAATTGATTCCAGCCTTTTACCGGAAAGTCCGTCCGCCCTGATAAACACCTTTGTAACATCGGTCATATACCCGAAATCAGGCTTTAAATCGTGAATATGCTCGAGTTTTTCAATCTCGCGGCGGAGATATTTTGCATTGGAAATTGCACGCTCAAGCTGTTTTTTCCCGCGCGGACTATCAAGATTTGCCCTTGCCGCATCAAGACTTGCAAGAAGCATTAATGAAGGGCTGGTAGTGTGAAGCAGTTTCAGAGCTTTTTCAACTGCGTCAACATCAATCATAGAGTTTTCCGCTATATGAAGCATTGAACTCTGACTCATACTTCCGCCTGTTTTGTGAAGCGAATGGACAACCGCATCAGCCCCCAACTGAAGCGCCGGAGTCGGCAAATGTTTGCTGAAATTCCACAGACACGCATGCGCTTCATCAACAATTAACGGCACACCGTAGCGTTTACAAACTGCGGAAATAGATTTTATATCAGATACAACACCCTCGTAAGTCGGGTTTGTAATCCATACCATCGCAGCATCTTTATTTTCTTTAAGCATCAGCTCAACACTTTCAGGAGTAACATTTCCCCAGATACCCCATTCCTTAAATTTTTCAGGAATAAGCCATAAAGGCTCCGCACCGGAAATTATCATGCCTGTTAATATTGAGCGGTGACAGTTTCTGTTTGTAATAATTTTTTGACCTTTTTTAGTCAACCCCATTGCAAGCGCAAGGTTTCCGGCAGTTGAACCGTTCAGAAGGAAAAATGTCTTTTTAGCCCCGAACGCTTTTGCAGCAAGTTCCTGCGCCTCTTTTATCGGGCCTGTGGCAGGATGAAGCGTTCCGAGATTGTCAAATTCATCGGTTGTATCTATTGAAAGTGCCTTTTTACCTATGAGTTTTTTAAACTCCGGCAAAGCACCGCAGCCCTTTGTGTGTCCCGGAATATGAAACTGGTATGTCGGATTTTCACAGGCTTGTTTCAAGGCATCTACTATCGGGGTTTTTACTTTAAGCTTAACAGCTTTTTTATTTTTTATTACATTTGTCATAATAAAAATATACAATAAAAAAATAATGATTTGCAAGTGTTTTATGGTATAATTAATATTTGTGAACAGTCTTTTAAGAATAGCATTGATATTTTTTGCTGTAATGCTTGCCCCGACAGCATTTGCGGCAGAGGAACTTCAAAGACCGGATGAAGAAAAAAACAAGAAGTCCGATGTTATTTTGCTTGACGTTTCTAAAGACGACATTCATGCACTGCCCAAAAACTCATTCACTCCGAGAAATGATGACGAAGTTCTTGATAACACAAATGTTGAATTTTCAATATTTGACAGTCTTATAGATACAAACAAAGAAGAAGAACATCCTTTTAAAATTGAGGAAGAATCCCTTTTTGGCAGGATTTACAAAAAGAAATTAGAAAGAACTTCAATCCCGTCTTATCTTCTTGAAGATGAACTGACACATAAATTTGAAAGAGGGCCTGTAGATAAAATAAGATTTTACGGAGCGTTTCAGGGGAATTTCAACAGCTTTTTTGAAGGAAGCGACTATGATACCGAATACGATTTAAATATTCTGGAAGCGGGTGTTGTCGGAGATTTTAAAGATCAGAATACGGATTTCAAACTGCAGTTTAACTTTAAGCCCGCAAGCGACCGCAGCTTTATGCAGAATTTAATTACAGACGCTTATATTGTTAATTCAAGGGTTCCGCACCACAAAATTATCGTAGGTAATTCACGCAATCAGGTAGGCGTAGACGGCGGTGCAAGCTCTTACACACTGCCATTTGCATTCCGCTCGCAGATTGCAAGGAATTTTGCAAATACAAGGGCGCTCGGTGTCCGTGTCGTAGGGAATTACGACCTTGTAGACTACAGTCTTGCGCTGAACAGTTCCGGAAGATTCTGGAGGCAGTTCTTTCCGGGTGCTGAATTTACCGGCTGGATGAACTTCAAACCTCTCGGCAAAACCGACGGACGCTACGGAACTTTAATTCTCGGCGGAGGATTAAATGCCGGACACAACGATTTTACCTATACAACGACCGGTTTTTACGCCGCGTATCACTACAAAAAATTCATGGCAAATTTTGAATACTCCTACGCAGACGGCTATAACGGCAGAGCCTTAAGTCCGAACAGGGCTGACGGCTTTTACAGCACAATAAGCTACAGGATTACGCAGAAACTTCATATTCTTGCTCGCTACGATCAGTTTGATCCAAATATGGACACAGGAGGCGACCTGAGGCGGGAATACACTGCAGGCATAAATTATTTTATCAAAGGGCAGGCGCTCAGATTAATTCTGAATTACGTATTCTGCCAGAACGAACGAGAACAGGACAGCCACAGGATTATTCTTGGCACCCAGATTTTGCTGTAAGACAGAGCGGCGAGAAGAGTAACAGAAAGTGAATGGTGAGGAGTGAAGTGCTCGACAAAGTTTAAAGGTTGAATGGGTGAACAGTTTAACATTAGATATGTCAATCTGAAACATTAATTGCTGCCGCTTGCATGGGTTGTCGCTGTCCGGAAGCTCTTTGTATTGAGAAAAGTAGATTGGATTTACTAATCCAACACAATTACTTTGGCTATTCAGGAACAGTAGTATTTGTTTTCGAAACGATAGCGGAAGCAGCGCGGGAGCGTGTTGAGAAAATTAATACTATTGTTTCTGATAAGAATCAAAGCTTTGTCGGATTATTAAAACCGACCTACGTTACTATCCGGCGATAAGGCTATAAGAACATATCTAATGATAGACACTTCAACAATTCAACCTTTCAACTTTTCACCTGTTCAACTTTATCGCCCCTTCTCCCGCCTGCGGCACCCTCACCCTGCAGGGGAGTGTAATATGGTTGACATTTTCCGAAAAATCATTAAAATAGTCATGACTTAAAATATGAGGAGAGCTTATGGCAAACTTAAACGGAAACTCATTACTCACAGGCATTTATGCGGGTCTGACAAACACTTATTCATACCTTGCAGCCCAGTATCCTGACGGATTAACTCTGGATAACATAACCGAGGCAAGAACAGATACAACAAAAACTCCGTACCTGAACCAAACTTTTGCATCTTACCTGCAGACAAACTTTAACAGTATTGATAAAGACAATGACGGCATAATTTCTGCTGATGAGATGACAAATCTTACCAACCGTATGTCAAGTCAGGGGCTCACAAGACAGGAGCTTACGCAGATGTACGCCTCGGGTGCCAGCGGAATTTCTACAGACACTATGAGCAACATCCTTGAACATTTTGACGAAATCGACGCAAACAAAGACGGAAGGATTACCAGCGAAGAAATAACCGCATATAACGTTGATTCCGCAAAACAGGAAAAAATGGATGAATACGCTAACAAGCGTGCAACTGATATGTCTGTATTCTACGGAAGCGAATCAAGTTCCGATGACAGCTACAGCATCCTGAGCTACAAATACAGCAAGAACAACAGTTCTTCATAAAGAGAGAATTTAAAGGTGGACTATAAGCTTGTCAGGCATACTTGCCAGCTGACCTCCAGTAGTATTTGTTTTTGAAACAATAGCGGGAGTAGGGCTGGAGTGTGTTGAGAAAATTAATACTACTGTCCCCGATTTAAAAGCAATCTTTCGTCGGATAGTAAATCCGACCTACACCGCTTTTCCGGTACCCTCTCCAGGATTTGTAAATTCACTTTCGTTCATTAACAAATTCTGCCCTCAGTCCAAGGCATACAGGGTCATATGCACAGGGCTCAGAGGTTCCTTGCCCGTAGGGGCGGAAAATAAAGAACACTTCACCCCTCACCCTTCACACTTCACTTTTTTGTTGCACTTAACGTCTTATAACATTTAGTGACATATTCTGATACAGCACACTATGTGCTGAGAAAAAGGGAAAATTTAGTAAGATTTATCTTAAAAAGATAAATCTTATTTTTTACTTACCGAAATCCCTTTTTTAGTGCAGTCCATAATCCTCAGCAGCATTTCATCACAGAGGTGTAACTCTTCCTGTTTTTCTGCGCTCTGACGTGCTTTCCAATTTTTCAGAGCCTGCCTGAACTCGTCGCCATCAATCAGGCAGTCGCCTGTGCCGACAAGCGGAGCGTACTTTTTAGTGAATTCCCTGTTAAAGTCTGCATAAACTTCTGTAATTAAATCAGAAGCGATTTTTGCATTGTTGATAATTATCCGTTCATCATCTTCTATTATAGACTTCATTTTGTCAGACAGGTTTTCATCATCCGCTATAGCCATTTTACCGGTTTTTGCCCCCAAGCCCATGACCTTAACCATGGTTTCCGCGCAATCTCTGACATTTTCCATATCACAGCTTATGCCGTAAGAGCCTTCCATCCCGTAAAACAGGCTTTCAGCAGAGTTTCCGCCGAATGAGGTTACAATAGTTGAGAATATTTTTTCAAAAGAAATTTCTTTGTTGGTATCTTTGCCGTGGTAAACAGCCCCGCCGTAGAAGCCGCGCGGATCAAGCGTTACAAAATTTACTTTATCCGGAACATGCCACGGTCTGCCCATTGTTTTGGCAAGATTATTCATAACCTCAAGATTTGTTGCATGACCGCACTCGTGAGAAGTTGTAATTAATTTTTCGTGTTCGTTAATTTTTGATATAGCAGGTCTGCCCGTAGTAATCTGAAGATAGGCTTCCGTAAAATCGGACTTTTCAATTGCTCTGTGACCTCTTTCCATAGCGACTGCCTGCGCCTTTTTAACCAGATTTTTCAAATAAATAAACGGGAAGCCGATTGTTATATGCGCGGCAGAATCTATGGCAGACTTCTGCTCTTGCGCAGTTCCGGCAAGCTTATATTTTTCATCCTTAAGTGCTCTTTCAATAATTCTTGCGCGTTCTTCCACATTAAATGCAGGAGATGCAACCTCGATACTGTCAACAAACTTGAAAGATTTCATTGTTGCCTGCCCTATAAAATTAGGATTTGCGACAGAACCTATTACTAGGATATTTAAGCCTGCTTCATCAGCTTTTTCCATTTCCCTTAAAAGCTGTGCCATAGCCTTCTGATGGTACATTGAAATCATCTCGCCTATTGAAAAATATTCAAAATTGTCAATAAACAGAACAGCCGACTTATTAGCATTAGCCTCAGCCTGAGTGGTAACAATAGAAAATAATTTTTTCATAGAGGCTTCCGGCGAGAGTGCGCCTCCGCCGAAGAGGTCTACTTCTTTGGTGCCGAAGTCCATTGTATTCATCTCAATATACGGAACCCGCGCTGCTCCTGCTATAGCCTTTGCAGTATATCTGCGTCCGCTTCCCGGTGAGCCGTCCTGAGAATAAATTACAACGCCTTTTGTCCCCATTTTGTTTGATTTTATCTGTTTTACAATTGCGGCTGCTTCTTTTTTGGTGGAAGTTTTACCTATGATGTCATTAAGCTTCTTGCCGGTGTCAAAGATTACCTCAACAGAACTGTCGTCATTGTTCTTTTTAAACAGGCTGGTGGCTTCTTTTAGATAGTTAAGTACATCTTTGTCATTAATATCTTTTTTATCAATATAATATGTGACAATTTTTTTCATCAAATTCTGTGTCTTTTCCGGAAATGCACCGTCGAGCCGTGCAGAAGCCTCAACTGTTTTTTCAACGGCATTTCTGGAAAACGGTTTTTGTATGTCCTTCATAAGAACAGGATTTTCCTTAAATGATTTTATCATCTGTTTTGTACTCAAAGAAGGGATGGAGGATTCTTCAAAGTCTGCGTAAAAAGGTGCAAAATTTGATGCCATTATTGTATAATAGTTATTTTTTGTATCATAAAAAAGGAATTTTACGTTAGACGGCGGATTTAGCATTATGTCAGCAAATTTCTGAGAAAGATTATAAACCCCGTTGTTAATCTGTTCCGGTGTGCTGTCTCTCATTAATATCATCAAAGGACTTGCTGCTACTATATGCTGTTTGGTTTTATCTTTTGCAAGAGTTTTAACAACATGATTAAAATAGTCAGACTTAGCAAGTGTGTTCAATTCTGTATATGTTACTTTGTCGCTGTTTTTCTGATTAACTTTATAAACAGTATCCAGAAAATTTTCAGGTGATTCTTTTGACCTGTCAAATGTCAGAAAAATGTTTGTCCCCAGAGAAAGATTTTTCAAAACATTTTCAGCTTTTTTCTCATATTCGCTGAAAGGTGCTCTTTCTTCAAGAGATTTGTTATTCTGCATCAAAACTTTATCCAGTTCAATAGTAAAATCATTTACTATCTGGCTGGTAATTTCATCAGGGCTTGAGAGAGCGCCATGGATAAATGTGTAGTCGTCAACAGGTTCATTTTCCTTACGCATACTCCAGATAGAATCGATTAAATCATCCGAAAGTGTTATTTCATCCTCGGTAATGTTTAAAAAACCGGGCTTTAAACTATAAAGCATATTATCCACAAGCTCTATTTGCTGCTTAATAACCGGTTTGACAAGTGCACGCTGGGAAGAATCTACAATCATTTTATCGGAAGTTTCATACCCGAAGAAAAAGCCGAGCGGCGGAGCGGTTTCTGCGTTATAATCTTTCTTGCCGCTGTCAAGATCCTCTATGTACCTGTCCAGTTCTGCAAGACCATATCGCATTACATGCAGTGTTGTAATCTTATCAAAACCTGATGCTTTTGCTTCTTTTTTCAGAGTATTAATCATATTTTTTGTAGGGGTATCTGCATAGTACATAATATTTTCAAGCTTAGACATCTTGTGTGCATTAGCTTTTTTATCATTTATACCGCCTGTAAACGGAATATAAAAGCCTTGATAAGCCAGTCCCCTCCCCTGAAAAGCTTGATTAGAGAGCATTTTAGAATTATTACCGCCGGTTCCGGCCTGTCTGTTATTAGACGGCTTTCTGTTACCGTAGTTTTTATATGTTGTGCCCAAATCAATACCTGTTTTATTAACAATCATTATACTTCTCCTGAAAAAATACTTTTTATTAGGAAAGCACAAAAATTACACATTTTGCTACCTGCGTAATAAAAATTTACAAGAAAAAAACTTTTGTTATTGCCCCATCGCCTTTTTTATTTTTTGTGGTAGGATAAAGAAAAGACTGGGGCAGGATAATGACTTTTAAGGACTGGATTTATAATACGGATAACACCGGTGAAAAGTCTTTGATAAAAAGGCTTCTAGCGTCACGCGGAATTAACGGGGAAAAAGAGGTTGAGGAGTTTTTAAACCCGCTTTCTGTAACCCCTTCCTCTCCGGATGTGTTCACGGATATGCCTAAATGTGTGGAAAGGCTCGCTAAAGCTATTGATAATAAAGAAAAAATCGTTATCTACGGCGACTTTGACGCAGACGGAGTAACCTCAACTTCGCTTCTGTACAGAACTTTTTCATACCTCGGGGCTGACGTAAGCTATTTTATACCGGACAGAGAAAAAGAAGGCCACGGCTTTGACACAAAAGCGCTCGTGAAACTTATGACCGCCCTTAAACCGAAACTGATAATTTCTGTTGACTGCGGGATTTCTGATGTAGATGCAGTAAATTTTATAAACAGTTTCAAAATTGATGTCATCATAACAGACCACCACGAAGCGCCGGAAGAACTTCCTCACGCATTCGGAATTATTAATCCGAAAGCACAAAATGCACTGGATGAGAATCTTTCCGCAAAAGAAATTACCTCTCTTACCTCGCTTGCGGGTGTAGGGGTTGCGTTTAAAGTTGCTACAGCCCTCTTACAGCACTACGGAAAAACTGAATTTATCTCATCAATATTGCCTTACGCCGCAGTCGGAACCGTTGCCGACGTTGTGCCGCTTGTCGGTGAAAACCGGTATATTGTGGCAAAAGGTCTTGAATTAATCTCTGAAGGCAAGCATTACGGTCTTAAAAGACTTATTGAAAATGCTGGCTACAGTGTTGAAAAAGGACTTACTGCAGAAACCATAGCTTTCGGCGTTGCACCAAGAATTAACGCCTCAGGTAGACTGGACACCGTAGAACAGGCAATTAAGGTTATGATCTCCGACAACCCTCAAGAAATAGAGATGGCCATACAGAATCTTGAAGAATTTAACAAAATCCGCCAGACACTCTGTCAGGACACATTCGTTGAAGCCGATGAGATGGTAAAGAAAGAAGGCAACCGCAATCCCGCAATTGTTCTGTTTAATTCAAAATGGCATGTCGGCATAATTGGAATTGTTGCTTCAAAACTTGTAGAAAAATACTACAAACCGGCATTTTTAATGACGTATTCAGAAGAAACAAAACAGATAAAATGTTCTGCAAGAAGTATTGAAGGCGTCCACCTTTATGAGGTAATAAATTCAATTTCAGAAGTTCTTGACGGCTTCGGCGGTCACTCGCTTGCCGCAGGGCTGTCATTTACACCTGATAAAACCCCTTTCAAAAATGTAAAAGAACTTCTGATAAAAGCTGTAAAAGAAATGACAACCGGAAAAGACCTGAAACCTTTTCTGAAAATAGACCTTGAACTTATGCCGGATGATATAAGCACAGATTTAGTGGAAGAAATCTCGCATCTTGAGCCTTTCGGCGCCTCAAACCCTAGTCCTGTCTTTGCTATGAAAAATCTTAAGCTTAAAGAAAAAAAACTTATGGGTGAAAATAAAAATCACCTGAGACTGACCGTTCAGAAAGACGGTTCCGAATTTAACTGTATCTGGTGGCAAAAAGGTGATATTTCGCTTGTAAACGGTGATACCCTGGATGTTGCCTTCCACCCGCAGATTAACGAATTCAGGGGAAACACAAGCGTTCAGCTTATTATTGATGATATTCACTCGGAATACCTCAAAGAAGAAGAACCAGAAACCGCAAACAGAATGAAGATTTATGACCACAGAAAGAAAACCGGAATTCTTCCGCAGGTTAACGATTATATAAAAAATACAAAACAAAATATTATGGTATTTGCCGAAAGCAGGCAGATAATTGAAATGCTCAAACCTTTCAAAAATATTACCGAAAAAATCTTTACACGCGAAGATGCCCCGCAGTGCGACGCTGTAATGTTTTTTGACTACCCTGCAGACAGAGAAACCTTTGAAAATATCATCAGAGAAACTTCACCTCAAAGCATTCACCTTATGAATTACACAATAAAATACTTTGACGAAAAAGAGTTTCTGAAAACTTTCACGGGAATGCTACGTTATGCCGCCCACAACAATGCAGGCAAAGTGGATTTAAGACGCTGCGCAAGCCACCTAGGAAAATCTATCCCGCTAATAGCAGAACTTCTGGATTTGTTTGAGGAATGCGGTTTTATAAAAATAAAGGAAAAAACTCCGTCATTTTTTGTAATAGAATTTATCGGTGTTGAAAATCTTGCGAAAATTTTACATAATCCAAAATACGCGGAAATCCTTAATATGGCAGAAGAATGCGAACTTTTCCAGAAAAGTATTCTGGAAGATGATATTTCAGAAATTGACAATTTGTGTAATATTAGTTAAAATAATAATAGGGTACGGAATTTTGGAGTGATTATGAAGATAAAAAATCCTAGACTTTTCTTTTTGACTGTAACAACCATAGTTTTAGCTATCATATATATAATTATAGAAGCCCCGTTTTCAGCAGTAAGTGTTAATAACATCTGTATGGATACCGAGCTTGCAAATGAACATTACACAAAAGATAAAAACGATATTCTTGCGCTGAAAGCTTTTGCACAAAAACGAACAGACCAGTGTAAAATTCTCTTAAAAGCGCACAAAAATGAAACAAAAATTTATAAAAAAATGGAAAATTGCGATATGTTTGCATCAGCGGCAAGTGCTTCCGGCTTTTTGATTAACCTGGCTTCCCAGTATCAGGATTACAAAACCCTGAAAAAAGAGCTTGAAGATGCTGAAAAATATATGAAACCGTACGCATACTGCCCGCAGTATAACGGTGTAAAAATTCTTTTTGACAGCATTCGCCAAAGAAATGCAGATAATCTTAAAAAATATGAAGAAAGCTTAAAAAAATAACTTAAACTTCAACATCAAATTTTTTTGAAAGATTGACAAACCTGTGGACGGTATTTTCTTTGATGTCTGCCTGAAGAGCTTTTTCAGCAGCCGGAATTGTATCGTCTAATCTGTCAGCGTCTACCATAAGATTCTTGTTGCCGAATTCCCGCGGAGTTCTGAAACCAAGCCTCCTAAAATAAGTTTTTACACTTGAAGGTTGCTCTGCCGTAGGAATGATGAACGCACAAAAATTGCTCCATCTGTCATGTGTATCCTTTAGAGCGGACACAACAAGACTGTCGCGGGTTAAAGCATCATTATTCCATACTGCAAGCCCTTTTACATACATATCGCCACCGTTTTTTACCTCAATAACACCAGTAATCTTTTTTCCGTTTTCAACAGCAAGCAAAACTCTGTCATGAGCATATTTTCCAAGTCTGCCGGCAGTTTTAAATGCAGAATCAAAAACTTCCCTGACGGTTTCTCCGCCGAGAATTTTGCTGTCAGCAGGGAAAACCTGCCCTTTTGCGGCGTTTAACATTTTTTCAGCGAAAAATCTGTCCTGTTCGCCGAGTGAATAAATATCAATGCGCCGAGCTCCTTTTGTAATTGTGTTCAATTTTATCGCCTGAAAAGCAGGGCTATTAAAGTTTTGCTGCTGTATCTGCATTCTGTATTCTCCTTTGTAATCTTTAGCTGTGCGGCCGTAAAAAACGCTCAAGTAATATTTATATAAATCCGGACAAAAAATTTTTTGCGGGGAATTTTTTTAAAATCTGCTTTCTATAAAACATGCTGCCCTGAATATTTGTGTTATAATGATTTCCGGAAAAGAGGTTAATATATGTCAACTATAGAGCTTACCAAAATGCAGGGCTGCGGCAACGATTTTGTAATAATAGATTACGCGGAATACGAAAAAACCGGAATGGCTATGGATGAACTTGCAAAAAAAGTCTGCGACCGCCACTTCGGCGTGGGGGCTGACGGGATGATTATTCCGAAAACAGATACCGCAAACACAGACATTGGATGGTACTTTTACAACTCTGACGGTTCTATAGCCCAGATGTGCGGAAACGGAATGAGATGCTTTGCACGGTATGTTTATGATAAAGGGCTTGTTAAGAAAAAAGAGTTTTCAGTAGCAACCGGCGCCGGCATAATAAGTCCGCAGTTTTTAGAGGACGGAAACGTAAAAGTTAATATGGGAATACCGGTTCTTGAAGATGCCAAAATTCCTTTCAAGGGAGAACGAAAATTAAAAGTGCTTGATAGAGAATTTGATATTACGCCGGTTTCTATGGGCAACCCGCACTGCGTAATAACAGTAGAGGATACTCCGATGGATATGGCATTAAAATACGGGCCGGTTATAGAAAGGCACGAATACTTCCCGGAAAAAACCAACACTGAATTTGTAAAAATAATCTCAAAATCAGAAATAGAAATGTGTGTTTATGAGCGCGGATGCGGCATAACTTTAGCCTGCGGAACAGGTGCATGCGCGTCGGTTGTTGCGTGTGTTTTAAATAACTTAACAGAACAGAATGTGAAAGTTAACCTTCCTGGCGGGGCTGTATTTGTTGAATGGCAAGGGAATAAGGATAATCCTCAGAAAAATATTTTTCTGACAGGCCCTGCAAATTACAGTTTTCGTGCGGAATACATGTTGTAATAAATTCTCTTTTCATGTTATCATAGCAACAGACACTAAATACAAAAGGAGAAAAAGATGAAAACTTATGAATTATTAACTGTATTTAAACCAAATTTAGATGCAGAAGAAGTAGATAAATTAATCGCAAAAATGAGCGACACAATCGTTGAATTTGGCGGAAAAGTTGACTCTACTGACAAAATGGGCAGAAAAAAATTGGCTTATGAAATCCAGAATTTCAGAGATGGCTTTTTTGCAGCAATGGTGCTTGCGCTTCCGGCTGACAAAGTTGCAGAGTTCAAAAGGCAGCTGAGATTAAGCGACAACATCATCAGAACAATGTTTATGGAAACTGCTGCTAAAGCAAACGCGTAAACCGCCTCTAATAAGGCGATGCTGCTTCCAGCAGAGATGGAAGGAAGCAAAACTTAAATTAGTAGACTGAAAGGATATAAAATGTCATTAGCAAAAGCAGTAGTTACAGGTACAGTATACAGACAGCCTGAGAAACGTTTTACACAGAATAACGTGGCTGTATCTGCATTTGTACTGAACATAGGCGAAAGAGAAGAAACCCTTTTAAGGGTGCTTTCAAAAAGAACTGCACTTGACGAAATTGTTTCATCGCTTTCAAAAGGCGACAGGGTGCTGGTGGAAGGCAGACTTCAAACAGCCTCTGTCAAAATGGACGACGGAACCGAAAAACGCATATACGAGATTGATGCTAACACAGTAGAAAAACTCGGCGGCGAAAGCAGTTCCGGTGCCGCATCAGGCGGGAATGCAAAATTCGGCACCGAAGAAATAGTTAAGTTTGAATCGGATGACTTTTCAAACGAACTAATCGGTGAGGACGAAATCCCGTTTTAGCGGATTTGCACTCTGCCGAACAAAACAATCCGGTGAATTGTTTTGTGAGAGGTGATGGAGTGAAACGAAATCCGGAAAGCGAACAGATTGAGCCGGCAAAACGAAAGCTCAAAGGCAAAACTTAACTCTGAAAGCGTCAGCAAATCCAAGACAGCGTGAGCGGGCTGAGGGCGCAGGGCAGAATAAATCGAGTTTTATGAAACCGGCTGCCGGAAACCCGCTAAACAAAATATGCCGGCTGAGAAACTTGCCGGCGTAAAGGTATAAATTAGTATAACAACAAGGTCGAGCCGGTAAACCGGCACAATAGAAAGGTAACAATAAAAACATGGCAAGACAGGACATTCAGGACAAGAAAAAGCGCAAAAACTGCAGTCTTTGCGCAGACAAAGTAACTGAAATCGATTACAAAGATGCAGCGAAACTGAAAAGATACCTGACTGAAGCAGGAAAAATTATTCCTCGTAGAATTACAGGTAACTGCGCAGAACATCAGAGAATGATTGCAAAAGCAATCAAACGCGCAAGAGAAGCTGCTATCATCAGCTACACTTTTGATTAATATAAAATCAAAAAGCAGTAAATTTGCAAAAAGGAATCGCATCAGGGCGGTTCCTTTTTGTTTTCAGTCAAAAACAGCGGAAACCAAATTTGCCGCTCTCAAGTAAAAGTATTCCTTACTACATATTTCCGCTTTTTTGTGCAGAGTAAGAATTTTCATGTTATACTTGTCGTATGAAAAGGAAACCGGTAGTTGCAATAGTAGGGCGCCCGAATGTTGGCAAGTCAACATTCGTAAACCGTCTTGCCGGTTCAAGGAATTCCATCGTGGATGACCAGCCCGGTGTTACACGCGACAGAATATATTTTGATGTTGAGTGGATGAATAAGGCTTTCACCGTAATTGATACAGGCGGAATTGTTCCGGGTGATGAGGATGAAATTATGGTTTCAATATTTGATCAGGCAAGGATTGCCTGTGACGAAGCCGACAAAATAATCTTTCTCGTTGATGGCAAAAATGGCGTAAACCCTGTTGATTACGATATTGCAAATATCCTAAGACAATCCGGCAAACCGGTTTTTCTTGCCGTAAACAAACTTGACAATCCTGAATCTTATATGATGGTGAATGATTTTTATTCTCTTGCTCTGGGCGAACCTCTCGGAATTTCAGCGCTTCATGGAAGCGGCGGAGTCGGGGATTTGCTTGATTTGATAACAGAAGATTTTGAAGAAGCAGACGGGAACGTAGAAGATACAACTATCATAAAAATTGCAATAGTCGGACGTCCGAATGCCGGCAAATCCTCTATTGTTAATGCGCTTTTGAACGAGGACAGGGTGATTGTTTCCGACATCTCCGGCACAACGCGCGACAGTATCGACAGTTTTATTACATACAAAGACAGAGAATTTGTAATTGTCGACACCGCAGGTATAAGAAAAAAGTCAAAAGTCGATTACGGTGTTGAAAAATTTGCGGTAGACAGGGCAATCCGTTCAATTAGAGATTGCGATGTGGCACTTCTGGTCATTGATGCGGCAGAAGGGATTTCCGATCAGGACAAGAAGATTTCCTCAATAATAACAGAAGCCGGCAAAGGGCTTATCATTGCAATTAACAAATGGGATTTGATTGAGGATAAAAAATCAAACACAATTAATCAATACGATAAAAAACTTGCAAATGATATTCCGTTTCTGGAATTTGCGCCGAAAATCTATATAAGCGCCAAAACAAAACAGCGTCTGAATCAAATATTCGATAAAGCTGCAGAAGTTTACGAACAGTGCACAAAACGCGTTTCTACAGGGCTTTTGAACAAAGTCATAAAAGAACTTTATGCACTTAATCCGCCTGCAACAGTAAAGGGCAAACGTCTTAAACTTTTGTATGCAACACAGATAGGAATACAGCCTCCGATGTTTGTGCTGTTTGCGAACAATTCAGACCTGCTGAAAGACCACTACAAACGATATATTGAAAACAAACTCCGGGAAGCCTTTGGGTTTTTCGGAACACCGATAAAGATTTCCGTACGTGAACGCAGTGAAAAAGATAAAAAATAAAAGGAGAAACATTATGCAAAACACAGTTATAGCTTCAAAACTCAGATGGGGGGGGGGGTGCTGACAGTCTGAATGCCACTCCGGACAAAGGTTTTAGATGGAGCATTCTACAAAATAGCAAGCGCAAAGCTTTTTTAATGGCTTTTTCCTTTACGGACGCTTTTACTCAAACCGCGATCTTTTCCGGCCTTACAGGAAGATTTTGTGAAAAAGCTTTTACTCTTGCAGAGGTTTTAATCACTCTCGGTATTATTGGAATAGTTGCGGCCATGACGCTGCCAACTCTTATAAACAAATATCAGGAAAAAGTCTGGCTCACCCAGTTTAAGACAAGCTACTCCATACTCTCTCAGGCTTATTTAAGAGCCTATCAAAAATATGGAATACCGGAAGAATGGGGACTTCCTGACGACAATCAGGAGGAAAGCTGCAAACAAGCTGCATCATATCTGCTTCCTTATCTCAAGCTGGCAAAAGATTTTGGACAAAATGATACACTAAGTTCTCACCAGCTGCCAGTAAATTATCTCGGACTAAACGGCAGGAAAATAGTTAATAACTGGAATGGCTGGGAAGCTGCACATTATGTATTTGCACTGGCAAACGGTGCAACAGCCGGCGTTTCAGGAACAGGGCTTCTAGGTAAAGACGGGGTTAGAGACAGATACCTTATCGAAATTTATCTTGATACAAACGGTGCAAAAGGGCCGAACCAGTTTGGAAAAGATTTTTTTATGCTCTATCTGAATACAAAAAACAATTCGCCGGTAATAACAGGCTATCCGAAATGGTGGGTAGGTAAAAACAGCTGCTCTATTGATTCTGACAGTACAAGCTACTGGCAAAACGGAGGAGGCTGTGCAATATGGTTGATTAATAACGGCAACATGGACTATCTGCACCGCCCCATTACGGAAGAAGAATGGACCAAATAAAAAAATACAGGCGGGAATTTTTCAAATTCCCGCCTGACATTGTAAATTCTTAAAACTATTCTTCTTGTTCTTTGTACTTAATCAACCCTGATGTCACTGCATACATTGCTGCTGAAATATCACGAACCGATTCAAACGGGCCGTAATCTTTAATAAATTTTGCAACATCAAATGTGTCTAAATACCTCTGGAGCTGCTCTCTTGAAGCATCAGTAATGTTGGAAGCTGCAATCAAATTCTGAACAAATCCTGTAACCTTATCATTAACAGTTGATTCATCCAAATCCTCCGAAGCAAAAGAAACCTGATCGCCTTCTTCTTTAGATGTTACGGCAGGTTCCTGTTCTTCCTGAACTTCTTGTTCTTCGTTCTCTTCTTCTTCATCGTCAAGGCCTTTCACATAAGTCGCTTTTGCGCTTGTTGCACTTGTAATTTCCATAAAGTCCGTCCTTTCTAAAACTTTTACACTATGGTTAACGGACATGAAGTTTGAAAACTTTAAAGTTGTTAAGAAAAATTAAGGAGGCGCCGGCAGTACTGCCGGCGCCTCCAAACAAAAATATTCTATTGTATTATTACAAAGAACAGTAATAATCCTTTAAAAGCTTTGCATCATCTTCTATATTCGGGCTTTCGCAGACAAGTGCGCCTTTCACATTAAATTCTTTCATAACTTTGAGCAGGTCTTTGTAATTCATATCGGATTCTTCCAGAATAAGATGCTTCTTCTCGCCTTTAGCGCCATAATCTATGCCTGCAAGGTGTCCGTGAAAATTATTAATAGCATACTGCCCGAGTTCTTTGCCAAGCTTTTCAAATATTTCACAAAACTCATCGTAAGTATTGTATATCCCTGCAAAACGCGCATGAAGATGTGAAAAATCAATACACGGCAGGACATTCTCCACCTCTTTTGAAAGCTTGATTATCTCATCCAGATCGCCCCACTGTGTACCTTTGCCGGTCGTTTCCGGACGAACCCATACATTAACTTTCTCCTGCTTCAGAATTTCCACTATCTTTTCTACTTTTGATTTCACCTGATTAAAGACTTTTTCTTTATCCTGACCATGGTAGTATGCAGCGTGAAATGTTATGCTGAAAGCGCCTGCCGCTGCTGCCGTGATTCCGGTTTCAATAATCCTCTGCACGCTTGCATCAACCTTTTCCGGTTCAATAGAATTCAGGTTAATATAAAAAGGTGCATGCGCGGTTATGACAAAATTCTTATCACAGTGCATACGTGCCGTGAACTCACTGTTTTCATCGCTCATCCTGACGCCGTGGACAAATTCCAACTCCATGCCGTCAAGGTTCATATCTTCAAGAATTTCAAACGCCTTCGGGTAGCTGCCTTTGCCTGTTCTTAGCGGCATGCCGGCTGTCAGGAACTTCAATTTATCAAATACAAAGTTTTGCACAATTAACTCCAATCCATACTGATATGACACATATTATAACACTTAAAAAACCGTAAGAAAATGCCTGTAAAAACTCTGCATTTTTAAGCATTTCAAACATTTCAAGAGAAAAAGTGCTGAATGTTGTAAGCCCGCCGCAAAACCCGACTGTTAGCAAAAATTTCAATGCCGGATTAATCTCCGGTCTGTCAATAAATAAAATATACAAAAAGCCTATAATAAAGCTTCCGGTAACATTCACCAGAAAAGTTGCAACAGGGAGATTACAGTGAAACTTCAGCATAATCATCAGCCCTGTCAAATATCTCGTGACAGCACCGATTCCGCCTCCAAAAAATACTGCAAGAACATTCAACATCCGATTTTCTCCTTTTTATTTAATTATACCCTGTAAAATTTCAAAAAGGTAAATTTTTGTAACAGTACTATGCAAAATTCTAAAGTTTTACCGCAGATGCTCCGATATAAAAAATGTTGAAATATTTTAGTCACATTGAAAAGGAGTGTGTAATGAAAGACAAAAAAGTTCTTGATATGGAAGATTTGATGGTCGATTTTGCAGAAATGACAAGCTTCAATTTTGATTCGCTTGACTACAGACAGATGCAGGACTTGCAGAAAATTACAGGCAGCGAATATGACAACCAGCCTATCCCGTTTAAATATGGCAAATTTGACCTAGTTGATTTGTTACATTCATTTATCTCACAAAAAGATTAACAGAAAAATTTTAACTCCGGCTCCACTTAAGAACATAGCTTGTGCAGCCGTAAAAATAAGGGGATGTGCTTATGGATATGAAAGAATTATTTGAAAACAACTGTTTTCCGATGAGCTGGTCGTCGGAGGAAGAAGATGTTCGGGAATACACACCGCTTCCGCAGCGCAAAGACCTGAACACCCTGCTAGCAGAGCTTGAGGATATAAAAAATCATATTGAAGATATTAAAGCAAAACAGTGGTACCTTGCAAAGCTGATGAAATTTCACAGAGAAGGTATCCCCGAAGGGTAGAACTCCTCCCTGTTAAGATGACAGGCCGAAACAACAATAAAATAAAAAGCAGATAAATTTCTTTATCTGCTTTAAATGAAAAAAGGAGTTTCTATGCCATATCAATTCGGGGTTTGCCGATAATATTAATCAGTGCATCAATGACTCTGGGCATCTGGCACACGAAAGAATAGCCGCCTCTGGAAAGCGAACATCTGTGACAGTCACAGCCAATAGAATAGCATTCCAGCGCCTGTTCTGTCCAGCTCTGTGTTATGGAGGGAGAAATTTCGCCGTTTGTATCCGGATAAAACTCTTCCCCCTCTTTTAAAAAAGACCTTTCCATGCTAACCTCCCGCTCCCTTACGTTTCCGGTGCAAGGGTTGTTCACTACCCATTTTTATTATAAACATAATAAAGTCAGATTTAATCCTCTGTTTGATGTATTTAATCCAGCTCAGACCTCTCTTGTCAAAATCTAGAAATAAGATTATCATCATTATATGAAATGTAATGTCTGTTCCAATAAAAGCAGCTTAGTTTTCGAGGGAAAAATTCTTGGCAAATATAATGTTAAATATTATCTTTGCCCTGTCTGCAATCATATGCAGACCGAAAAACCCTACTGGCTGGAGGAAGCATATTCAACCCCGATTGCAGCAGAAGATACAGGGATATTGAAACGAAATTACGACAACAGAATTATCGCATCGGCTGTTATAGAAGGATTTTTTAATGCCGGCGCACAATTTCTTGACTACGGCGGAGGATGGGGAATTCTTACACGGCTTATGCGCGATGACGGATATGATTTTTATCTGATGGACAAATACTCAGAAAACCTCTTTGCGCGGGGATTTGACTATCTGCAAGGGAGCGAAACGGAACTTATCACAGCTTTTGAAGTTATTGAGCATCTGAGCGACCCAATACAAACCTTTGATGAAATGTTTAAACTATCATCGAACGTTCTTTTTTCACAGCCTTATATTCCCGACCCCGTACCGCAGATAGGGAACTGGTGGTATTACGCTCCGGAAACAGGCCAGCACATAAGTTTTTACGGCAGAAAAACCCTTGAATACATTGCACAAAAATTCCGCAAAAATTATATTTCATTTAACGATATTCACCTGATGTCGGATAAAACTGTTGCGCAGGAAGATTTTGAAACAGTAATAAAAAACTCACAGTATATATATCTTACGCAAACGCAAAAACGCCGCAGCAAAATTACTGACGATATGGAATATCTTAAAAATTGTTAATCTTTTCCGGCTTGAAAATTTTTCTAAATACTGGACAAATGGCTATTATTATTTTATAATATAATTTATAAATCAATAAAATAGTCATAAAAAGGCTATGGAATTAATAATACTGGTATATGAACAGATATTTAAGCAGACTTAACAGTCTGCTTTTTTTTACTATCCGTGGTATAATAAAATAAAAGGGTAGTGTTTATGATAGAAAAAGGGTTTGTAAAAGTAGAAGAAGGTGAAATCCCGCAGCTTGCAAAACTTGCTTCGGAAATCTGGCACGAATACTGGCAAGATATTCTCACACCCGACCAGATTGAGTATATGATTGAAAACTTCCAATCGGTTAACGCTATAGAAAAACAGATTGATGAAGAAAATTACAGCTATTATTTTATACGAGAAAATAATCTGAATGCCGGCTACTTCGGAATTGCAAACAAAGAGAACTATATGTTTCTGTCAAAACTTTATATTTCAAAAGATTACAGGCATAAAGGCCTCGGTAAATCCGCATTTGAAAAAGTAAAGGAGTTAACAAAAGCAGAAAATCTTTCCACAATCAGACTTACTGTAAACAAATATAATACTGACACAATTAATACCTATAAACACTGGGGGCTGGAAATTACAGATGCCGTCGTCACAGATATAGGGTCAGGATTTGTTATGGATGATTACATAATGGAATATTATCTATAAATGACGCAAAAATTTTAATTTACGGGGTTTAAAACAACAATAAAACACACTATCAGAAGATGCAACTAAGTATAAATACACCAAAACTGCATTCATACTACAGTAAAAGCGCAATTTTAAAATCACAAAACAGGAATTGCGCCGGTAATGCTGCTCCACCTGAGATTCCGGCGCATAATAAAAGCCGCCATTTTAATGCTGCAGTGTTTTCAGTACCATTCTGCGGAGATCGGGTTTATATGCTGGACGGCGGACAGCATGCGGAGGATTTGTATTATTTTGCAAAAGCAATAGACAGTGATTTTGACCTTCAAATCATGCCGCTTGAACTGAACCCGAAAGACAAAAGGATTAAACAGCTTAAAAGTCTTAAGGAAAGCCTAGAAAAAATAAACAGCCTTCCGGAAGAAAAACGTCCGGATTATATTGCCATTCCGATGGGCATTCATGTTGCGCTCCAGAACCTTTCAAATCAGATGAGCAAAATTTTTGAAAAAGATATAAGGCTTACACCGGAAAAAACAGACATGCAGCACGACGGCAAATTGATTTTAAAAATGCTGAAAATTTTATCAGATTACCCTGACGATAACCGCCATTACATAAGGGCGCTTGACCCTCTCGGGCAGGGAATTGAATTTACCTATCCGATTATACAGGAGATTAACAAAGCTGTGGCAAGCGGAATAAAAGTTTACCTTCCATCAGGACACCCTACGGAAAATTCAATAAAATGGCTTGCACGCGACAGGAAACTAAAACCTGAATTTTACTACTACATATCTCACGGTCAGGATATTAACGGAACCGTCGCCGGAATGAAAAAATTTGTCAAAGACCACAACTGGTATGACTTCAACCTCCTCGGGCTTTCAAATGCAGATAAAGTTGCCCTGAAAGACAAAAACAATCAGGATCACCTGTTTTCCTCCTACGATGCCTGCATAACACGCGGTGCAAGAGGGGTTTACAATTTTACTCCCGTAAGAGAAAACGGCGAACTTAAAGGCTTCAGCTTTACTGACGAAACAACTGTCCAGTATCCGGTTGACAAATATAAGATGATAAAAAATATTGAAAATCTCCTTGTCTTTGTGGGTAAAAATATCAATGAAGTAGAAGCAAGTCCTGAAGAAGTAAAAAACATCAAAGCCTTCCTGAATGGAGATGACAGATTTACACCTGACGATTTTAAAAATAAACTTTTCCCTGTAGAAGAAGTATTTTCACCCGAGGAAATCAAAAATCAGAGGATTTATCTTCAGGGCGAATACACCGACGCAGAAAGAAAATTATTTTTCACCACAAGGGACGACGGCACTGTTTTGTTTAACAAGTGTAACTACGAACAAACGGCTAAACCCAGTGTTGTGTCTATGTGGGGCTGTTGCTTTTCTCTGTTTAATGCCATAAAAGAAGATATAGAAAAAGTAAACAGGAGTAAATAACATGCTGCAAAAAATAAAAATATAAGTTTTGTAAACTTTACGACAAACAAATATAAAAATTATATAATAGATTTAAAAATTTAAGAATAAAATCAAAGCCGCTGGAATTATGAAATAACGGGAATTGCAAACCCCGCATTATAAAATAAGAAATAAACAACTAGCACTAAAAAATCAAAAAAAGATAATCTAAAATCCGCCACAGGTCTCATGGCGTAAAAAAGCACAAGAGGTTTTCCATGAAAGTTCAAAATGTACAACTTCACAATCAACGGGTATCCCCGTCATTTAACGGCAGAATAATAGATGCCCACACACATGTAGGAACATTTACCGATGGTCTTTTCGGAACATGCGACAGGTTTGAAATCCGTCACTTCAAAGATATTCTCTCACATCCTATAAGCGGAGGTGAAGATACCGTAGAAAAAATTATCGTATCAAATCTGGATTGCATAGATAACACAATTCCTGCACTGAGAGAAAAAGCAAGGCAAAAAGGCCTGCAGCCAAAATACCTGAATGAACTTGACGGAAACCGTGAAATGTTAAAAATCTCCGAACAGTTCCCAATTTTAAAACCGCTCGCCGTATGCCAGCCTAATGAAACACAAAACGCAAATCAGATACGGCAGGTTATAAGAGAAGGAAAATTTTACGGGCTGAAATTCCACCCGCTTCACATGAAACTTGCAGCAAGCAGCCCGAAATACGACGATTATATGCGTGTTGCGGAAGAGAACAATTTCCCGTGTCTTTTCCACACAGACGCCGTAAGGTGTCCGTATTCCTCACCGGAACAGGTCTATGAACTTGCAAAACGCCACCCGAAAGTTCCCGTAATCCTTGCACACATGGGCGCCGGTGAAGAAAGTCACTCCAGAGCCTTAAAAGTTATGCTGGAATCTATTGAAAAAGGCGATGCGCTGATTTATGCGGATATTTCATGGGTTGATGACGGCAAACCGGAGAAAAAAGTTATTCTCGATACATTAGAAAAACTACAACACACATCAAAGGGTGATATGACAGGCAGACTTCTTTTCGGTACAGACGCACCGCTCGGCAAATTCGGCGCTGACGGAATGAAAGATCCGAACTATTACGCCTCAAATATTGAACAAATCAAAAAAGCGATAAGATGCAGATTTAAAAACGCAGAAACATTGATAAACAAATTATTCTACGAAAACGCACAGGAGCTTTTCTTCACAAAGAACTGGGCAAGAAAACCAAAAGGCGGCGGCATAACAGGAGCTATCAAAAAGTTTGCAGCAAGCAAGGCCGGTGCACTGATTATCGGAGGGGCTCTTGCACTCGGAACAGGCATAAATGCCGGAGTTCAGGCACTCAAAGCTAACCCGGAACTTGTCACCCAGCAGTCTTTAAAAATTATGGCTTGACAAAATGTTAGGCTTACCTTACAATTATTTTACAGGTTAATACGGAGTAAAAATTGTGCAGGAAAAATTATCATCCAGTCTGGAAGATTATCTTGAAACAATCTATAACTTCATTGAAGAAAATAAAAGCATACGCGCCATAGACATCTCACACGCATTGAATGTAAGCAGAGCCTCAGTGACCGAAGCGTTAAAAAAGCTTGCATCAAAAAATTTGATAAACTACGGCAGATATGATGTAATATCAATGACAGAAGAAGGTAAAAAACAGGCAGTGAGCGTAATTACCAAACACAAAGCTCTGCATCATTTTTTTGAAAGTATTCTCGGCCTGCCGGCAGATGAAGCCTCGGAAAACGCATGCAGAATTGAACACGTAATCTCTGAAAATGCACTTGACAGGATTGCAGCATTTACTCAATACCAGCTTCAACACTCTCAGGAGATAGAAGCCTTTAAAAATACTTATACAGAAAAATAGGTAAGGTAAAGATATTATGAATACTCTAAAAGTAGCAGGCAAGTTTCTTGACCAGCCGATTTTAGTTGCAAAATTTAAACGCGCTGTACCGGCAATATTAACGGCAGGGGCTGCAGCATACGGGATAAAAGAAGTACACTGCGCTCCCGAACACAAAAAGAAAAAAGCCGCAATAAGAACAGCCGCAATTATGACATTTACCGTTGCGTCCGCACTTGCCGCCCCGAAGATTACAGACAAAATTTTTAAACATGCGGATGAAATTCCAAAAACTCTAAAGGACATAAAAAACAATAACAAAGAGATTATTAATGAATTTTTAGAGTTTAACACAGTTGATGACAAATCCAAAAAATTACTTGAAAAAGCAAAAGAAAAAGTCCTTAAATACAAAGAAGTAAAACAGTTATTCACAAACTTCAAAAACGATTATACCGGCAAGAAACTATTAAACAAACTAATACCGGATCCTGAAAACATAAGTTCAAAAGAAATTTTCTCGGAAATAGGGCGGCTTTCAGTATTCGGTCTAATTCCGGTACTCGGAGGAATTGCAGGCGGAATAACCGGCGACAGACTTACAGACAAACGCTGGAAGTCAAAAATTCCTGACAAAATTAAAGAAGGTTCTTATCAGTATCTTGCAAACATATTTCTATGCAACATAGGAGCAGGCGGAGCGCTTGCGATAATGGAAAAGTACAAAGTTAAATCCAAAGCCGGCCGCGCAACGGGTATGATAGCCGGCATACTGGCAACCGGTGTGATAGGCGGAAGCGCAATAGCCAATTACATAGGAAACAAAGTTATCAACCCATGTTTTGAAAAACACAACGGACACAAGCATCACAAAAAACATAAAAAAGAACACCTTTTTGATGAACGCAGACCGGAGCCTCTGGATATAGGGCTTCATACAGATGATATAGCCACAGTGGCCGTTATGTCAGGTCTTAAATGGATAGAGCCTGCACTCCCTATATTGTATGCAATCTCCGGCTACAGAGCAGGTATCGGCTACCGGAACGGACAAAAGCATTAAAGTTTCTGCCCGCCCCCGCACAGCCCTGACAGACAAGTTTTCCAATGCTCCGTTGAACCATACTTTTTACCCTCACAAAACCGCCATTAGTTATTTTTCGGCAAAAATACCGTCTGATATACCGCTAGAAAGATACGCGCTCGCGTTCCTTATCACGAGAAATTCCGGACAAAAATAAAAAACTTGCTTATCTTTCAATAAACAAGTAGTAATTAAGTATAAATAATATGATAAACAAAAAAGGGTTCGATTAATTCCTTAGCATAACAACTTTGTTTTTAAGCTTTAAATACCTGTCGCACTGTTTGACCCTGTCATAACCGAGCATAATCCCAAGTATAAAGTCCTGTTCGGGCGTAAGTTCATTTAACTTTGGACTGAACGTTTTAACGACATCAACGCAGTTCTTTTCACCAAAAAAGACATTAATTTTTCCGTTGCCAACATCGTTAATAGCATAAGCTATCTTACGATTCTGCAATTTATTTTCTATATAATCTCTGTACTTTCCTTTCTCTGTTGTCAGAACAAGATTCCTCAAGCCTTTTTCATACTCGTAAATATGATGATTAAATACCCGTAAATCCGAAATCTGTTCTTTTAAATTTTCACGTGACGGACAGGCAGAAGTAAAAGTCTGCGGAACAGTCCTGCAAAAGTTTTTTGCTCCTGTATTATAATGCGTGACTGCCATATAAGAAATTCCATTAACTCTCATTTAACCCATCCTGTTAGCCTTGCCTAACATTTTTATTGTAAGGCATGCCTAACTTTTTGTCAAGAGGGTAATATTAAAAAATTTTTATTAATGTTATAGTCCGTCAGAGAATAGTCAAATATAACCTGTAACTACATTCGCTAGCCGTTTGTAATCGCCTCAACCCGGAGCAAGTGAACTCGCTGCGCTCGGACAGCACTTGCTTTTGCATTTGTTTCGCCGAACAACGGCTGCTCTTTTCGTTTAGGTTATATTTGACTATTCTCTGACGGACTTCATGATACCAGAAAACAACCCTCGTCTAATCCAGTGCCGCCCTCCTCCTTTTTGATGTTTAAACAAAAAGAAAATTTTTATGCTAGAATGATATAAGACACAGCCGGAATATAAGGAAAAACAGAATGATAACAACGAATAAACTGACAGTAAGATTTGGTTCGCAAACATTATTTGAAAATGTGAGCATAAAATTTGTACCCGGATGCTGCTACGGAGTTATAGGAGCAAACGGCGCCGGTAAAAGTACCCTCTTGAGAGTAATTTCAGGCAAAATTGAGCCTACCTCCGGCGAAGTTAATATTACAAAAGGCCAGCGTATAGCAGTTTTGAAACAGAATCACTTTGAATTTGATGACTTCAGCGTTATAGATACCGTAATTTACGGCCACAAAAAACTTTATGACCTTATGAAAGAACGTGATGCTCTTTATGCAAAACCTGACTTTAATGATGAGGACGGCATCAAGGCTGCACATCTGGAAGAAGAATTTGCCGAACTTGACGGCTGGCAGGCGGAAGCTATGGCGGCAAGCCTTCTGTCAGAACTCGGCATCCCTGACGAACTTCACTATTCACAGATGAAAGATTTGGCCGGAAGCGAAAAAGTGCGTGTGCTTCTTGCGCAGGCTCTTTTCGGGAATCCGGATATTCTCCTGCTGGATGAACCTACAAACCATCTGGATTTGAATACAATTTCGTGGCTTGAGGAATTTTTAATTGATTTTCCAAACCTTGTTATTGTTGTTTCTCACGACAGAAAATTCCTTGACAAAGTATGCACGCATATTGCAGATATTGATTACAAAAATATTCAGCTCTATACCGGCAACTACACCTTCTGGTCGCAGGCAAGCCAGCTGATTAAAAAACAAAAAGAAGAACAGAACAAGAAAACAGAAGAAAAAATGGAAGAATTGAAAGCCTTTATTGCAAGGTTCAGCGCAAACGCTTCAAAAGCAAAACAGGCAACTTCACGAAAAAATATGCTGGACAAGTTATCGCTTGAAGAAATAAAACCTTCCTCCCGCCAGTATCCGCGCATTAGATTTAATTACCAGCGCATTCCGGGCAAAGATGTTGTTCAGGTAAAAGGCCTGACAAAATCAATTGACGGCGAACTTCTATTTAAGAATATGAGCTTTGAAATAAATCAGGGGGAAAAAGTTGCATTTATTTCAAGAAACCCGCTCACTGTTTCAACCCTGTTTGATATAATTGAAGGAAAAACCGCTCCCGATGCCGGCCGTGTTGAATGGGGCATCACCGCAACACATTCTTATTTCCCAAAAGATAACAACTTTTATTTTGAATCGAACCTGACAATAATGCAGTGGCTGGCGCAGTATTCACCTGATCAGCATGTCAATTTCCTACGCGGGTATCTCGGCAGAATGCTTTTCTCGGGCGAAGATGCGGATAAAAAGGTTAACGTACTCTCAGGCGGCGAAAAAGTCAGATGCCTCTTAGCCAAAATGATGATTGAAGAAGCCAACGTTCTGATAATGGATGAACCTACAAACCACCTTGATCTGGAAGCCATTACAGCACTGAATAACGCAATCATAGATTACACAGGAACCGTACTGTTTACATCACAGGATTACCAGTTTATAGATACTGTCGCAGACAGGATTATAGAAATTGCACCTCAGGGATTTATAAATGTAAGAAGCAGATACACCGATTATCTTGAAAATCCGGCGATGATTAAAAAACGGGAAGATTTGTACAGGATGGCTGTGAAGAAATAGCTTCCGATGACACAACCGTAAGCATAAACCTGTCTTGAAATTTCTGCGTAAATTTACCTTTGACAGGCATTTGAAGCTTTATGCGAGCCTCAAGTTCCGTCCAGAAGGCGTAAAAATCTTCAGCCTCAGTCAGAACTTTCCCGTAACGTTCCGAGAGCGACTTAAAGTCACGCGGCTTCATAATTTCAATATCAAGCCCGCATGGATTTTTGTCAAATGCAGCAATGACAATTCCCGCAGAATGCGAAATACTGAAATGTATCCCGCCGGATTTAAATTCAGGTTTTGAATTATTTATCACTATTTCTGTATCTTTAATCCCGTAAAATTTTTCACCTGCATTTTTAACAAGATACCGCCCGAGTGAGAATTCAACAAAGCGCTTTTCAGAGTTAAAATTACGCCCCTCAGCGTAAGGCTTCAAAAAATCTAAACCAAACGTATGTAGAAATTCCTGAGAATTAATGTAAAATAGTTCCATATACAAATCATACTATAAATAGATTACTTTGCCCGAACATGCCGGCAATTCAGGCGCCGCAGCAGTTACGGGGGAAAGATAGCACGGGGAAACACCATGGATTTTAAGCTGGCAAACGGAATAGAGAGAAACTTTTACAAACAGGATTTCACCCCTGTGAATGAACTGCTGAAACGCATCAGACACGGGCTTGTAACAGGCGAACAGATTGACATCAGCGACCTCGATTTTGAAGGCATCTGGGATTACGACCAGTATCTTTCCATGACATATATAAGTCTTTTCCAGAGCGGAATTGCACCGATACGCTTCGGCAACCGCAAAAAAAATCTCATGATGACCATTAACAGAAACATTGAAATGCTGAGGAAAAATAAATTTTTTGACAAATTTGATGTTGCGAATCCGGATAAATGCAGAATTCTTCTTGAATATGTAATTGAGCGCCAGCCGGTGCTTCTGGAACAGCTGCAGCAGGAAAGGTTTGACAAATACAGATTTGAAATAGGCATAAACGGCCTCGAGTTGAAACACAAAAAAGACAAAATTTCATACTACTATATGCCGACAGATGCCACAATCAACAGCCACATGGGGTTGCAGGCAGCGCTGAGGCTTGCGGTTAACCGTACACCTATAAGACTGCTTTCCGATAAAATTCCTGTACGCATGCAAATCTTCAGAACCTGCGGGGAATATGAAATTTTTAAACTCAGAAGCAGGGCTTTTGTAACCTACAAAGATGAATGCGTTCCGCTCTACCGTGGAAATATTCTCTATGACGATTTCAGCTACGACACCGTCCTTTACCAGTTTTTAAAATCTTCTGACTGGCTTATTGAAAATATGCTGGAGGACGGAAGGTTTATGTACTACTACGACTGCTCACAGGACAATAACAAAGACCACGAGCACCCGAACAGAAAACCGGATAACCTTTATTACAATGACTTAAGGCACTGCGGCGGCGCAATTACCCTGATTAGAGCCTACACGCAGACCGGCGACAGAAAATATCTCGACGCCGCAAAACGCGCAATCGATTTTACAACCTCAATATCAAAAGAGCATACCTATCATAAGAAAAAAGCCATGTATGTTCACTATAACAATAAAGGGAAACTAGGCGGGACAGGGCTTGCGCTGATTATGATGATGCAATACCGGATTGCCTCGGGCGACAGGTCTTACGACAAATACATAAAAGGTTACGCACGCCACATTATGAGCCGTATGACAAAAGAAGGCGAACTTATGGGCTATTACATTCACCCGATGTACAATGACGGCAAGCCGCTTATAAGATTAACCGATCAGGAACGCCGCGAAACCTTCTCATTCTATTATCCTGGAGAAGCGCTCCTCGGGCTTGCACTTTTTGCGAACCATTTCCTCAAACCTTTCAAAACTTCAAAAAAATCCCGCAAAAAACAGGAAGAACCGGATGAAGAAGATAAACAGCTTGTAGATGAAGTCCGCGCAATGGCAAAAATAGCACTCGACTGGATTGTGAACGAACGCCCTAAATTCTATAAGGAACTATTTACAGCCCTTCCGTCAGACGCATGGCTTATGCAGGCAATCGAGGAGTGGGCGGAGGATGAAGAATTCCGCAAACAGGACTGGCTGAACTTTGTCTACACCGACGCAAAAGCCATGATGGAACGGTGTTACCAGAAAAACGACAACCCTTATATAGACTATGAAGGCGGCTATTACTACAACTACGGCGACCACTTCTACCCTGACGGCGCACGTTCGGAAGGTTTAATTGCGGCATATTACCTTGCTAAAAAACAGGGCGAAACAGAACTTGCCGCACAAATTCTCGACACCGCAAAAAAAGCTGCCAAAAGCCAGTTTCAGCTTTTCAACGACGAGAAATCCGGATTCTCGCACAGAAACCCTGAAAAATCCGCACACGGCATCAGATTCAAGGCAACCCGCCAGTGGGTAAGAGTGGATTCAGTGCAGCACGTTGACTGTTTCTTTATACGGCTTTACTGGGCCGAGAATCCCGTTGGTAGCGGTACTTTGTAAACAGGTTTGAAATCCCTGCAACGAAAAATCCCATAACTCCGATACTGAAAAGATACGGAACACCCGAAATCAAAACTTTTTGTTTTGCAAGCTTTTTAAACTCTGTTTCAACCTTTGTACCGTTCTTTTTCGCGAGATTTTTTGCAATTTCTTCCAGCCTGTCAAACGTTGGAGTGTTGAGGTTTTTGTCAATAGTTTCTTTGCATTTTCCTGTTTTTTGAAGCAGTTTTTTGAACCCTTTTTCAAAAAGTTCACTGCCTGTTATTATATAAAAACCGACAATCGGGTATCTGAAAAGTGTTTCCAGAAAGTTTTGTTTTCCTCTGTCTTTTGAGGCGCCGAAATAACCTGCCCCGCCGACAAAAACACAGGAGGTAAGCTGCCCTTTGCTTAAAACGAGTTTGCCATTCTGGGACGCAAAGTCAATGCTTGCGTACTTATTGAAGAAATTTTCGGCTTTTTCATTTTTTCCTAAAAGCTTTGAACCCGGAGCAAGAATAAGTTCCGACAAATTTTGAAGAAATTTTGAATTCTGCCCTCTTTTTGCAATCAAAGCTCCCAGCCCGAGGCAGCCGGCAAAAAACGCGCCCGCACGTTTTATGTTTTTGTAAGCGCTTTTTTCTACTTTTTTCTGTTTTGCTTTATCTTCCGGCGATTTGTCAAGTGCGGCAATCGTATTAAAATCACCTTTTTTAAAGACCTTCAGAGTAAAAAGATTTTTAAAATAATTCAGGGTAAATTCTGTTAAAGGGATAAGCATTGCAGTGAGAGCAATTGCAGCTTTTACCGGCAGAACCTTCTTGGCAGCAGGATTTTTCATCTGCATCAAATCTTTTGCACTCATAGAAACCATCTCTTTTTCAGCCCTGTTAAGATTTTTAGAAAACGCTTTTCTGGCAATCTTTTCACCGATTAGAGCCGGAGCAAAATAAACAAGAGCACTCTCAGAAAGCTCAAGAACAGCATTTTCCGCTAAATCAGCCTTGCTCCTTGCAAAAGTTGCCTTCGGAACAAGACATGTTCCTGTATCCTGAATAAACCTTGAAGTCGAAAGACCTGATGCCTGTTCCTGCGAATTTACAAAACGTGCCGCAATTTTGAGGGGATTGGATAATGTATTTATTAAATTGACCTGCATAAAATTTTTAAACCTTTCTAAAAACTAAAAAACCTGTACACAATTTATAGTACAGGTCTTTCATAAAAATTTTATGCGTTATACACCTGTACTCTCTACAGGCGCCACCAGTTTCTATTCAAGTTTGATAAATTATTTCTCATAAGTTTACTATAAAAGTAACAAAAAATTTTGTCAAGCACCGGTCTGAACTTTATGTCGACCTCAATACATTAATCCCTTTAAAATAAAAAAGACCTCCCGAAGCTCGAAAGGTCTTTTATTATTCAGTGTTTAAACCCGATTACTTGTCGTCAAGTGCTGCAACACCCGGAAGAACTTTTCCTTCAATAAATTCTAAGGAAGCGCCGCCGCCTGTTGATACGTGGGTGAAATCTTCAGCTTTGCAGAATTTTTTAGCCGCAGAAACGGAATCACCTCCGCCGATTACAGATACAGCACCGTTTTTAGTTGCTTCAACAATTGCTTCCAGTACAGCTTTTGTACCGTCTGCAAATTTAGGGTTCTCAAATGCACCTACAGGACCGTTCATCAAGATTGTTTTTGAAGTTTTGATAACATCAGCAAATGCTTTTCTTGAATCTGGCCCTGCATCTACGCCTTCAAATCCATCCGGAATTTCGTTAATCTTGACAAATTTGTTTGTGCCGTTGCCTGAGAAGTCGTCTGCAGCAAGAACATCAGTTGCCATAATAAGTTTTACACCTTTATCAGCAGCTTTCTTTTCAATAGCTTTAGCAACTTCGAGCTGGTCATCTTCACAGATTGAGTTGCCGATTTTGCCGCCGTCAGCCTTTACAAATGTATAAGCCATGCCGCCGCCGATAATAAGGTTGTCAACTTTATCTATTAAGTTTTCCAGAACACCGATTTTAGATGAAACTTTAGCACCGCCTACAACTGCAGTGAACGGTCTTGTCGGATTGTCAAGCGCCTGCGAAAGACATCTCAGTTCTTTTTCCATTAGCAAACCTGATACTGCAGGTTTCAAAACTTTTGCGAGTTTAGCTGTTGAAGTGTGGTTTCTGTGTGCTGCGCCGAAAGCATCGTTTACATAGAAATCACCGAGTTTTGCAAGTTCGTTTGCAAAAGTCATATCATCGTCTTTTGCTTCTTCTGCTTTGTAGAAACGGATGTTTTCAAGCAATGCGACCTGACCGTCTTTCAAACCTTCAAGAGCTTTTTCTGCACCTTCACCAACAGGTTCTTTTACAAATAAAACATCTTCTCCTAGAACTTTTGACATGTATTTGGCAACAGGTTCAAGTGAAAATTCAGGTTTCCATTCACCTTTCGGTCTGCCGAGGTGAGCCATCAAAATAATTTTAGCACCCTTTTCCTGCAATGCTCTAACTGTAGGAACAATTGCCTGAATTCTTGTGTCATCAGTTACGTTTTTGTTTTCATCCAAAGGAACATTAACGTCAACTCTTACTAACGCTCTTTTCCCTTTGATGTCGCCTAAATCTTTAATTGATTTTTTCATATAGCCTCTCCTTTTGAATACCGGCATCTCAACCGGCAGTTCAATTTATAATTACTGCATGATAATCTTACAAAAAAGATAATATCTTTGCAACTAATCGGCATTACTGCTTTCTTTACAGACCGGCCCGCCTGAAAGGGCTGCCATAGAAAAAAGCAAACTTTTTTAAGTTTGCTTTTTTCTATCTTATTCACTCAGGAGAACAATATTTTAATAAAGTTCTTCCTGCGCAAACGAATTACTATAATTTTGTGGAGGCATCTTTGCAGCCGGAAGCCCTGTCTGAGCTTGAAGTGCTGAATTTGCATCCTCTATTTCCAATACTGACTGCAGTGCCTCAAAATATGCACTTTTGTCAGGTTCAGGAAGTTTATAAGGATCAAATGCTTTGTGTGTCCGTATTACTGCATGTTCTGTAGGTAAAGCGTAAAATTCTGATTGATACTCTTTATCCTTTCCGTATTTATCAGTCAGTTCATCCAGTACTGCTTTTGCATCTTTATATTTTACTCCTGTTGAGGACACTTTTTCGTCCATTTTTGCACGTGCTGCTTTTTGTTTCTCTGTAGCAAGATTTACACCCTCGAAACCCATTGCTTTCAAAAGTTCACCTGAAATTTTGACATCTTTTCCGCTTGACACTATATCTTCCTTATCCAGAGGTGTAATACCTGCCTTTTTTACCAGTGCGGCATTGTTTTTTTCTATTTCATTTTTCGCCTCCATTGCTTCCTGATACTCTGTTCGGGCCGGTTCCGGAAGTTTTGATGAATCAAATTTTTTCATTGTTTTATGTACAAGAAGTCCTCCGGTGTCTACAGGAACTTCAGTCTTATATTCATCACCATTGTATTTATCTTTGATTTCTTTAATTTTACTCTCTGCATCTGCATAAGATATGCCGGTTGAAGATACTTTCCCACTTAATTCTGATTTTGCTGCTTTTATTTTAGGTGATTCTTCAATATTTATGTCTGCAGCATTGGCAACAAGCTGCCCTAGCGGATCATCTTTAAGATTAATCCCCTTCTGACCGAATGAACTTAATAGTTTTCCAATATCAGAATCATTTGTTCCTCCAACTTTTGGATTTTTAAGAAATCCCAATTGTGAAGTATTAAGGTTCAGTTTCATATCGCCGTTAAACTCAATACCCATAGTATCTCCTTTCGTGTTTATACTCTTTTAAGCACACATTGCTTATGCTTTTAAAAAGTATTTATCCTCGAAAAGATTGCTACACGCCAACCCCATCCTATCCTATCCTATCCTATCTCAGAGTATAACTGCATTTCAGCCATTTTAAAACTCACATTTACATTTCGTTACAATTTACGATTTTCTACACATTGTATGCTCTCTCCATATGTAAAACAAAAAGCACCCCTTTACAAAGAGGTGCTTTTGCATATTAACAAAACCGTTATAAAGGTTTAATTGAATTTTTATAAATCTCTTTAACAACATCTCTGCCGTCACCGCAAGGTGAAATCTGCAAAAGACCTTCAAGAGAAGGTGTTGTATAAACTAAGTCAACAAGCTTATCAACATCGGCATCAGAGAAGCCTTCATCAGTTAATTTTTCAGGCACATCAACCGATTTAAGCCATGCCTGAACACCTTCTGCAGCTTTCAGAGCTTCATCAGGCTCTCCTTTTAGCCCAGGAACAATCGGTGCAAGAATATCCGCTAAAATATGCGGTTTTTCTTTATAGATTTCTTTAATTACTGCCGGCAAAAGGATTGCAAGCCCCAACCCGTGTGCAAGTTCAGGTTTTACAGCGCTGAGCGGGTGTTCAAGTGCGTGAGTATAGTGAAGAAGCCCGTTATCAAAGCTTACACCACCCATCATTGCAGCATAGGCAAGGAAATATCTTGCTTCCAGATCCTCAGGATTTGCAATAGCTTTCGGCAGATATTTTGCAACAAGTTCAATAACCTGTTTTGCAAGAGAAATTGAATAAGGTGAAGCAACAGTTGAAGTTGCAGCCTCTACAACGTGATTTACGGCATCAATTGAAACATATCTTGTCTGTTTCGGCGACAATTTTGTCATAAGCTGCGGGTCGTCAATTGCAAACATTGGATAAATACAATCATAAGCAATAGCAGGTTTAAAGTTCTTTTTCAGATTAGTAACAACTGCAAATCTGTTAGTTTCTGTGCCTGTACCGTGAGTTAAGTTAATAGATACAATCGGAGCGGCCTTTTCCGGAGCGAATTCAAAATCGTAAATATTTTCAGCGGTTTTATCCGGATATTCCAGAAGAATTGCAACAGATTTGCCGGCATCGGTAGGAGAGCCGCCGCCTATTGCAATAACGCCTTTTGCTCCGAAATCTCTTGCTATTTTAGCGGCTTCGTTAACGTGATCTGTTGTAGGGTTCGGTGTAACCTGAGCATAATTAATATATTCTATGCCATGGTCTTTTAAAGCTTTTTCCACGTAATCCCATGCGCCGGTTGCTTTGTAAGCATTGCGGCCCGACATTACAATAACTTTATCAATACCTTTGTCTTTCAAAACTTTCGCAATATCGTCAATCTTTTTGATTGCACCAACACCAAAGTAAACTGTGGTTCTTGTGCGGATTTCTTTAATTTCGTTAATGTTAACATCCTTTTCCCACATAGAAAAACTCTCCTTTCTAATTCAGTATGGCTGCACGCGCATTTCACCTTTCACAACGACAACCGTCAGTCATAAATTGTTTTCGGCATATTGCGGCTGTACAGTTTACTCTAAACTACCCGTATCCGGTCAAAACCGTTACGGAACATGGGTATTATAGTCTTTTTTCCCATGATTTGCAAGAGAGATTCAAAGGGATTTATATCGCAGTTTACACCAGACGTATTCAAAATACACTCACATAAAAATCATTAATCAAACTAACTTTGTTATTCCCGAGAGGCAATTGTTCAAACTTAACATTTTTTATTTGCATAGTCATCAATGCTTATAAAATTATATGTATTAGCTATAAGATTATTTTTTATAGTTCTGAGTTTTGTCCTTACAAATTTTAGCGGGATTATACCCATAAGTATTTTAATAAATAAAGCTAAAATATAATAATAAAACTTCGTCATCAATTCCTCAGTTATATTACCCCTGCAAAATATTCTATAGTCTTTTTCAACCCGTCTTTTACGTGAACCTCCGGTTCATAGCCAAGCTCTCTGCGCGCAAGGGTTAAATCCGGTCTGCGTTTGCATGGATCATCCGATGGAAGCGGTTTGTACACAATCTTTGAATTTGAATTTGTCAATTCAATAATCATTTCCGCAAGCTCTTTAATCGTATATTCGCCATCGTTTCCAACGTTTACAGGGCCCATAAAGCCTTCTTTATTCATCAATGCTGTCATACCCCGGACTAAATCATCAACATAACAGAATGAACGTGTCTGCGAGCCGTCGCCGTAAATTGTAATATCCTGACCCTTAAGCGCCTGCACTATAAAGTTTGAAACAACACGACCGTCATTTTCCGCCATACGCGGGCCGTAGGTGTTAAAAATTCTGATTATCTTTATATCTACATTATGCTGTCTGTGATAATCCATCATTAGAGTTTCGGCAACGCGTTTGCCTTCATCGTAACAGCTTCTTATACCAATGGTATTAACATTTCCCCAGTAATCCTCACGCTGCGGATGTACCAGCGGATCACCGTAAACTTCCGAGGTTGATGCTTGCAAAATTTTAGCTTTCGCACGTTTGGCAAGCCCGAGCATGTTAGTTACCCCGAGAACGCTTGTCTTAATTGTTTTTATCGCATTATACTGATAATGCACCGGACTTGCAGGACAGGCAAGGTTATAAATTTCATCAACCTCAATCAATATAGGCTCCACAATATCGTGTCTTATCAGTTCAAACTCTTTGTTGTCCATTAAGTGCTCAATATTTTTTCTGGAACCGGTAAAAAAGTTATCAAGACAGATAACATGGTTGCCTTCATTTAAAAGTTTTTCCGAAAGGTGTGAGCCTATAAAACCTGCACCGCCTGTAATTAAAATATTTTTCATCATCCCTCTTTCTTTTGTATCGACCTTATAATTAATAATACCACAAAAAAACTGACCGGTTAAAAATATAGCCGGTCAGCTATAGTTTTAAATAAAATTATTTTGCAACTGCAACTTTCATTGTATTTGCAATAATTTCGTTGAAGCTTTCAGCTTTCAAAGAAGCACCGCCTACCAGAGCACCGTCAATATCTGATTTAGACATTTGTTCAGCGATTGTAGAAGGTTTTACAGAACCGCCATAAAGAATTCTGATAGCATCAGCAGCTTCTGCACCTGCAACTTCTTTCACAACGCCTCTAATCATTGCAATAACTCTGTTTGCTTCATCAGCGTCGCAGGTTTTGCCTGTGCCGATAGCCCAGATTGGTTCGTAGGCGATAACTGATTTCGCAACATCTTCTGATGAAATACCGTCTAAAGCAGCCTTAATCTGACCGGCAATCCAAGAATCTGTTACGCCGGATTCTCTTTGTTCAAGAGTTTCACCGCAGCAGATAATCGGGATTAAGCCGCCTGCAAGAATTGCTTTAGCTTTTTTGTTAATCATTTCATCTGTTTCAGAGAAATACTGGCGTCTTTCGGAGTGCCCGATAATAACATAGTCGCAGCCTGCATCTTTCAGCATTTCAACAGAAATTTCTCCTGTGTAAGCGCCTGAATTTTCCCAGTGGCAGTTCTGCCCGGCAATGGAAATTTTGTTTCCGCCGCAGCCGCAATTACATCTTACGGCTTCCACAGCACAAAGTGATGTAAATACCGGTGCAATAACTACTGTTGGCAATTCAACGGCTGTGTAATCTTTTACAAAATTCTTAACACCTTCAAATACCTCTTTTGCTTCTGATTGAAGTAGATTCATTTTCCAGTTTCCTGCAATAATTGGTTTTCTTGACATAATATCTCTCCTTTTTTTAAGTCACCCACAACGGTATTATATTAGGAAAAATATTTTATTGCAATTAATCATCAGGGTTTTTAAGCAAATCTCCCGGTTCAACACCGAGAACGTAGGCTATAAGAAGGAATTTGTCAAAACTCGGCTTTCTTTCTAATCTTTCAATATGTCCTATAAATTTTAAATTTGCATCAATAAGTTCGGAAAGCTTTTCCTGCGAAAGTCCTTTTTCAAGTCTGTATTTTTGAATATTTCTGCCTAAATTTTTGTACTTACCGTAAAAATAATCATCTATTGACATGGTTTTATCGTATATGTTATGCTTAGTAAGCACCACTCCCACACAAGCACTATCGGTGTACAATGGAGTTTATATATAAATATGAAAAAAGTATTAACCGAAGAATTGACTGACATTGAAAAAGAAATTATATCCTATCTGGTTCAGGGATTAAGCGCCAAAGAGATTGCCCCTCTTGTACACATGAGCTTTCATACCGTAAAACGTTACATAAGCCTCATTATAAAAAAAACAAACGCAAAAAACCGTGTCCACGCTGTAGCTATTCTTGTCAGGGCAAAGTATGCGTAAACTTAAAAAAAATTTTTCAAGTGCTAAAATTTAACCTTTACCTTCATTGACACCGTAGCCGAACATTGCAAAATCATATTTTGCAGGATCTTGGGCGTCAAACTTTTTCAGGTTTTCAGTTAATTCAAGGACAGCCTTAAAATCATTCGCATTTCGTGTCAAAAGTCCCATTTCGCGGGAAATCCTTGCAACATGAACATCCAGCGGAATCAAAAGTTCAGATGCAGGCATAAAATTCCAGATACCGAAATCCACAGGGCCTTTTCTCACCATCCATCTTAAAAACATGCACATTCGCTTCATTGCGCCGCCCTTTTTCGGGTCAGGTATCATAAAATAAAACCCTTGTCCGGCTTTTTCTTTAACACGTGAATAAAAATAATCTGTCACCGGAATAAACATATTGCCCTGCGGTTTTGTTTGCCATCCGTATTTAAAAAGCTCTTCCAGTCCGCCGTCTTTCTCATAGAGGGTTCGCATTATGGAAAAAATCCGCGCAAAGTCATCCGGCTTTCCGAAACGGTAATTGAAATCTCCTATCATATCAGGTTCAAAATTCAGGATAAAATTCAGCGGTTCATCCTGCGCGATTTCAAACAACGAATTAAGCTTTTTAATAAAAACATCTCTCCTGCCGTATGCAACAAGTGAAGCTATAAACCCTGCAATTTCAATATCTTTTTTCTCGGTAAACCTGTTTGGAAACCTTACGGGGTCATCTTTTATAAAATCTTCTGTTTCGTATTCTTTTACCAGTTTGTCTAATTCTGTTTTTGTAATCATCTAAGCTCCTTAAAACATTCTTCCAGTAATTTATCACATTCTTCTTCCATAATCCCGCCGTAGACTTTAAGCTTTGAATTTGCAAGCCGCCGCAGGTCAACGGCAGAACCGAGAGCCCCGTAATTTCTATCATAAGAGCCGAAATATAGTGATTTTATGCGGGATTGAACTATTGCCCATGCGCACATCGGGCAGGGTTCAAGCGTCACGTACATCTCGCAGCCTTCAAGCCTCCAGCCGCCAAGCTTTTGTGCGGCCTCTCTTAATGCAAGAATTTCGGCGTGCGCGCTAACATCATTAAGCGCCTCTTTCCGGTTGCAGGCCGAGGCAATAACCTCTCCGTCCTTTACAATAACCGCGCCTACTGAAATTTCTCCTTCTGCCTTCTTCGCTGCTTCAATTGCTCTTTGCATCAACTACAGCCTCATCTTTTGCAAGCTTCAGTATAATTTCCGCACAAAAACCGCACTCCTCGTCTGAGTGGAGCTTTATCTGCCCCTGCATAGCCTCTACAAGCCCCTTTACTATAAACAATCCTAACCCTGTCCCGCGGGTAGTTCTTGTTGTATTATCATCAAGCCTGATGAACTTTTCAAAAAGCTTATCGAGTTTGTCAGGAGGGATAACATCGCATTCATTCTGAACAAAAATTCTTGCGCAATCTTCTTCAACAACTCCGTCCACAATAATTTTTGTATCCGCATAGGCATATTTGACAGCGTTTTCAATAAGGTTCACGAACACCTGCTCAAGCCTGTTCTTGTCCCCCTGAACGTTTGCAAAATCCTCTTTTATATTAATAACAATTTCTTTGTTGTCTTTGTTTTTCACAAGCATACGCGCTGTCTCAAGAACCTCCGGAAGCCAGACCGATTCAACATTAGTTCTCAAACGCATGCCTTCTATGTCCGGAATTGTAAGCAAGTCCTCTATCAGACGCTTAAGCCGTTCCGACTGCTCTTTAATTATTCTTAAAGACTTCTGCCTTGTTTCATCGTCAATCTTTATATCCTGCCTGAGAAGCCTTGAGGTGTAGCCCTGAATACTTGTAAGCGGGGTGCGAAGTTCATGGCTTACGGTATCTATAAGGTTTGTGCGAAACTCGTTCAGTTTTTCAAGTTCAATATTATTTTCTTTTAATTGCAGATAAGATTTGTGAATTTCGCCGGCCATCCGGTTAAATTCAAACGCCAGAAAAACAATTTCATGCGGGGTGAATGCGGTTGTGAGAAGTCGTATCTGGCGTTCATAGTTTCCTTTGGAAATCGCGATAATCCCTTTGAAAAGCTGTCTTATATTTATGTAGAGGTAATAAATATACAGTGCTGTGATAAAAATAATCACAAGAATTGCAAACAAAATAGACAGAATAATCTTTGCCCTGTTTTCATTAATAGCAGTCTGTGTAACTTTTGCGGTTGTATTTACGATAATAGTAATTGCCGGATCTTTTTTATGAACATAAACAATCGGCTGATTTTTCACATCCCCGAAAATAACCGGTGTATCAACCCTCATCTTTTGAGGCAGAAGGTCAATTGTTTCTTTAAACACGCTATCGGTATAGTTGTGTGAAGCGATAAGCTTCCCATCATTAGTCATTACATAAATCTGGCGGCGGTCATCTTTCAACGACTGGAAAATTTCGTCCTGCAGCGTTTCAAGCGTATATGTCGCAACCAGAAAGCTTCTGTCATCAAGCGGAACCGAAACGGTAGCCTTATTAAGGTTAGCATTTTCTGTGTGTATTTTTTCAAGATTTTCTTTTGAATTTACAATTTCTATTTTTTCACAGTGGTCAAATGTGGAGGAGATACTTTTTAAATAGTTTTGCTTCTGACGGATGCTCGGGATGTATTTAAGAGAAAATGCAATCTGTTCAAGGTTTCCGTTCACAGTGTTAGTAAAAAAATCAATCTCATCAGATACCATATTTGCAATTAATACTGCTGATTCCCGTAACTGATAACGCATTGACTGCTGGTTTACATTGTTTATAATAAACCCGCTGACAGTCATCGGAATAAGCACCGCAAACAGAAATACAATCCCTATCTGCTCAACAATTTTTAATCTTTTAAACTTAAAAAATCTCATACTTAACCTTCCGCAAACGGTGTAAGCTTATATCCGACATTTGTAACTGTATGGAGATAGCGCGGCTTTTTAGAGTCCGGCTCAATCTTGTTACGCAAGCCGCCTACATGAACCCTCAACATCCTGACATCATCACTGCTGTCATAGCCCCAAACTTCATCAAGAAGTGTTGCAAGCGTAACCGGGTTGTTAAAGTGCTGCATAAGACTGTAGAGAATTTCAAATTCAGTCGGAGTAAGTTTAGTTTTTTTATTAACCACAACACACTCTAATGTTTCAGGGAAAATCTGAATATCTCCGACATGCAAAATTTCATCGGAAAGAGAGTTAGTATCATCTTCAACGTTATTTCTTCTGAGGAGAACCCTTATTCTGAGCAGAACCTCCTGAATATCGAACGGTTTTACAAGATAATCGTCCGCCCCGCAGTCAAAGCCTTCTGTCTTATCATCAATAGTACCTTTTGCAGTGAGCATTAAAATAGGTATTGCGAGTTTTGCCTGACGGATATTTTTTGCAACGTCAAAACCGTTCATCTTCGGCATCATAACATCCAGAAGAATTAAATCATACGAGTTGTTTAAGGCCTTGTTCAACCCCTCAAGCCCGTCACGCGCGGTGTCCACAAAATACCCGCTCTGCGAAACATCAAACTCCAGAAGTTCCCTAATTTCATCGTCATCGTCAACTATCAAAATACGTTTTTGGATATTACTCATAGGAACACTCCTTTCCGCGCAGCGGCAAAACTTCACTTTTACAAAAAACCGGCGCAGTTTACTTTTCAATTAATTTTATAAAAACCGGTTTATTTTTTCAAGAAGTTATAAAGAAAAGATAAGACGATAAGTGCGACACAAAGCGATGGGGTGATAATGTTGAACGGGTGAAAAGTTTGATAGTTGAAAGGTTCATTTTTTGATATGTCATTCTGAAACATTAATCGTTGAGGCTCGTAGTTGCCACTGTTCAGAATCTCTTTGTTTTGAGAAACACAGCTTTGATTCTTATCATGAACAGTAGTATTAATTTTCTCAACACGCTCCCGCGCTGCTCACGCTATTGTTTCGAAAACAAATACTACTGTTCATGTGTTAAGTTTCTCCATGTATCCTCTAAAGTTTTAGAATGACATATTTAAAGATAAACCTTTAAACCATTCAACTATTCACCCCTTCAACTTCGCTGCCGTTCCCTTCACCCTTCACTTTTTGTCGCTCTTATTGCCCTATCGCCTTTTCTTAATCTATTTTAACAATAGGTTTAAATCCTGTAAAAAAAATGTTATACTACAAGTATAGTATTTATATTTTGTGGTAGATAGGATTACATTAAGAAATCAGGCATTATTTACTCTGATATGCCTCAATCCGTGGCGCGTATTTGCCGTCTAAATGGCGTATTGTATTTTCCAGTGGATAAAGTAAAATTATCTTAAGTAATGTTAAATTTGACAGTATATTTATCAATAAAAAAGGTTTACCGGTTTTAGAGAAAACAGGTGCAGGCAGGTTAGAAATTGAAAAAAAATCTTAAAGAAGAAAATAAAGATTTAACAGACAAAGTGTCAAAAAATCCTCAGAACGTGAGGGTTTCAAATCCTATTGCCAGAAACGCCGCACCGGAACCGATTGAGAAGAAGAAAGCACCTAAAAGAACAAAGAAAACCGTGCCGTCTTTGAAATCTGCGCCTGTCACTACTCCTGTTATTTCTCAACCCGTCAGGGATGCCGGAATCGTTGCACGTATAAATAATTTCAGCGTAAGTAAAACGTCAAACAAGCTTTACGGCGGATATTTGACCAATTCGCTCTCTGCCTCAAAGTTTGTGGACTATTCCGAGTTAATTCAGCATCTGAATACTTCTTTGCAGAATGCAAAAACGGCTCATGACCTGTTTACCGTCCTGCACAGCGTTTTTGTAGAAAAACTTAACTGTCTGTTTACAGCATTCGGAGTTTTTCATGAAAAATCAAAGTGTATAAACCTTAAACTGCTTACCAAAATGGGGGCTACTTATTCCTCAAAGATTTTTCTGTCTGACACTGAAAACCCTGTGATTGAATGTTTTAACAATTCATCTGCAGTGCTTCATAAGGATAACAAGTTTCTGAGTATTCCGTACACTCCGGCATCGTCAACAATAATACTTCCTCTTGTGTCAATAAACAAAACTGTCGGCGTAATAATTCTGGGTAAAGAAAATCCTGACTGCAATATGGGATTTCTCTCATTTATTGCAAATTATGCGGCAATGTATATTCATAACCTTGACCTGCTTGAAAAAACAAATATGTATGCCAATACCGACACCCTGACAGGTTTGTATAACCACAGAGGATTTCAGGAAATGCTTGCAGGAGAAATTCAAAAAGCTGAGCAGACCGGAACCGACCTGTCTATTATTATGTTTGACATAAATAATATTTCAAAAATTAACAGAGAACTCGGACACGCAAAAGGTGATGAGGTAATAAAGCTTCTTGCGGAAAAAGTCAAGCAGAATATGCGCTCCACAGACAAAGCCGGCAGATACGGCAGCGACGAGATTGCTATTATTCTGCCGAATACAAACACCGCAGATGCCAAATATCTGGCAGAATATATAACATACTGCCTCTCCTGCTGTTTTGTGGATGATGTCGGGCCAGTGAAGGTTTCAGTCGGAATTTCAACCTACCCTGAGTCAACTACAGATCAGGAAAAACTCCTTATATTAACAGAACAGGCCGTTTATATTTCAAAAGCCCGAGGCTACAAAGAAGGTATGTCCGCAATTGTAAGTTCATCCGATTTTAACTTCTGGGATGACGCAGCGCTCAATTCGTTTGCCGAAGTTATCGCAAAACGCCACGCGCAGCTTGGAATAAACTTTGAAGAAGAACTTGTTCACAAATTCAACAGCGAAGAAATCATTTCGCAAAATCACTTAATGGAACTTGCGAACTCTCTTGCCGGCGCTATCGACGCAAAAGACCCTTATACTAAAGGCCACTCAACTTCGGTTTCCAGATACTCGGAAGCGCTTGCACGTGCGATTAACCTTCCGGAGGATGAAGTTCAGCGAATTACGCTCGGGGCGCTTCTGCATGATGTCGGGAAAATCGGCATTCCGGAAAATGTTCTCAAAAAACCCGGAAAACTGGAAGGCGAAGAATGGGAAATTATGAAACAACACCCTGTAATCGGCGCTGAAAAAGTTCTTAAACCTAATGAAGCCCTGAGGGATTTAATCCCTATTGTAAAATACCACCACGAACATATTGACGGCTCAGGTTATCCTGAAAAGCTTAAGGGGGATGAAATTCCTCTTGCAGCAAGGATTGTTGCCGTTGCGGATACTTTCCATGCGCTTATAAGCGACAGACCTTACAGAAAAGGAATGAGCATTGACAAAGCCTGCGAAATTTTGAAAGACGGTGCCGGAAAACTCTGGGATAGGGATTTAGTCCGTCATTTTATTGCAATTGCGCCGTCGCTTTCGACTATAATATAGAAATATAGCGCATTACGGCAATACCCACTTGCATAATTTCAAAACATGCGTTATAATAGGCAGATAAGGAAATATTTTTCCTTAGACAGTACTAAACAGGAGAAGTCAAAATGTACCAGGATGAAAAATTAGTATGTGAAGATTGCGGAGCAGAATTTGTCTTCACAGTGGGCGAACAGGAATTTTATGCAGAAAAGGGACTCGTTAATAAACCTAAAAGATGTCCTGAATGCAGAAAAAAACGCAGACAGAACAACAGACGTCAGAGAAGAATGTATGATGCTGTATGCTCAAAATGCGGCGCTCAGACACAGGTTCCGTTCAGACCAATACCGGGCAAAGAGGTTTATTGTAAAGAATGCTTCAGTCAGGTTACGGCTGCGCCAGAAGTTTAATATATAAATTTAATATAGTAAAGTTTTTTAAAGAGCGGGCGGCAAATATATTTGCCGCCCGTTCTTTAACTTATCCACTTTCTTCAGGTCATACACTTATTCATTTTTCATGGTAATATAGCAAAACAGGGGTAAAAAAATTAAGGAGAATAAATGTTAGAAAATCTTGTATCAACGCATGGAATGGCAATATCCGGCGCAATCCTGCTTATTGCATATATTTTTATTGCATCAGAAAAAATACAAAAATCCGTTGTAGCACTAGCCGGCGCTGCGGTAACGCTTTTACTTGGCTTGCTTCCGTTTCACGGACATTATGACAGCGTAAGGGGTGAATACATACGGTCGGTATTTGACTATATAGAATTTGACGTTTTATTTTTGCTTATAGGCATGATGATAATAGTACACATTGCAAGCAGAAGCGGAGTTTTCAACTGGATGGCAACAGCGCTTCTAAAGCTTACCGGAGGCAGACCGAAACTTGTGCTTTTTATGCTGGCACTGTTTACTGCGGTTGCATCGGCATTTCTGGATAATGTTACAACGATAGTTCTGGTCATGCCGGTAACTTTTGTTATAGCAAAAGAATTTGACACTGATCCGGTGCCGTTTTTAATCACTGAAGTTCTTGCGTCAAACATAGGCGGCACCGCTACACTTATCGGGGATCCGCCGAATATTATAATAGGAGCAAAAGCAGGCTTAAGTTTTATGGACTTTGTATTTGAATTAAGCGGGATTGTCGCGTTAATATTTCTTGTGTCAGTCGGAATTTTAATATTTATGTTCAGGAAAAGTTTGAACGCTTCGCCGGAAAAAATGGCTCAGATAGCAAACCTTGATAACACAAAGACAATCAATGACAAAAATCTGATGATACGGTCAATGATAACTCTTTTCCTTGTAATACTCGGATTTGTAACCCATGATATAACAGGGGTACCTGCTTACGTTTTTGCTGTTGCGGGGGCTGCTTTCCTGCTTTTGTTTGAGGATCCGAAAGGAATTTACAGGGATGTCGAGTGGCTTACAATATTCTTTTTTACGGGGCTGTTTATAATTATAGGCGGTTTTGAGGCGAACGGGGGTATAAGCTTTCTTGCAGACAAACTTATTGACCTGACCGGCGGAAGCCTTAATGCTGCAACAATGCTGATACTCTGGGGCTCCGGAATTTTGTCCGGAATTGTTGACAATATTCCATACACCGCGACGATGGCACCGCTGATTGCACAGGTTCAGCACACAATAACCTACACCGGCGGCGGACATCATCCTTTGTGGTGGGCATTGTCGCTCGGGGCCTGTCTGGGAGGGAATCTTACTATAATCGGGGCTGCCGCTAACGTAATCGTTAGCGAAACCTCAACCGTTCACGGACATCCTGTTTCGTTTATGCGGTTTATGAAATACGGTGCGCTTGTCACATTCATTTCACTTGCAATGAGTTCAGTATATCTTTATGTGAGATATTTGCATTAGGAAGGGGCGTAAAAAAAAGCAGGAGCTGTTACTCCTGCTCTCCTCTTTTTCATTGTGCTTCCTTAACTATCTTAATAAAGTCCATTATGCCTTCATACATTTTGTAATTTTCTCTTGCGAGCGAAAGCTTTCTTGCGTATTCCAGATCCTGAATGGATTTGTCAAATTCTTCGGTAAAAAGCCTTGACAACCCGCGCAGGAAATAGGATTCCATATCTTCGTTATTCAGGTCAATTGCAACCGAGAAATCCTCAACAGCACCTTTATAGTTGCTGAGATTATACCTCACACATCCGCGGTTGTAGTAAGCGTTTGCATATCGCCTGTTAAAATTAATCACAGAGGTGTAATCGTCCTCCGCCCCCTGCAAATCTTCCAGAGGCCACCTTGCACCGGCCCTGTTGTAGTAAGCATCCACATTATTCGGATTAATTTTAAGAACTATATTAAAATCATTCACGGCGTCCTCGTAAAATCCGAGGTCTTTTTTGCACATGCCGCGGTTCAGGTAAGCGTTTTCGTTCTGCGGGTTGTACATAAGTTCTTTGTTAAAATCCTCTATGGCATTTTCGTAATCTTTTAACTCTTTTCTTGCAAGCCCGCGCATATAATAAGCGTTTTCAGCGGAAGGACTTGCCGAAAGAACACTGCTGAAATCATCTATGGCACCGGCAAAGTCGCCTATCTGGGTTTTTGCAAGCCCGCGCGCCCAGAAAGCGCTTACCAGACCGTTATCCTGCTCAATGGATTTTGAAAAATCCGCGATAGCTCCGACATAATCCTTAATACGCGCCTTGGAAAGCCCGCTTCTGAAATACACTTCTGATGTACCGGTATTAAGCTGTGCTATCTTTTCGTTAGTTTCTGATGGTAATACAGGTAATGACAGATATATAAATGATATTAACAGTAATATAATTCTTTTTTTCAAATTATAACTCTCTCCTAAACGGGGTAAAAATTTCCCATAAATTAAAATTTATGGTCTATGGGGTAATGTCTGCATGTATAATTTACAACAAACATATAAAAAAGTGAATATTTTTATATTAAAAAGATATACACTAAAACCAGTCAATCAAAGGTCTTATTTCGCCTGCTTCGAGAGCATATTTTTCAGCAAGCGGGCTGTGTAGCCATGTGTCTATAGTTAACTTTTTTTGAATAGGATTTTCAAGGTTAACCATGCCTGAGGCACTGTCAAAAACTCCGCTGTAATTTAGCCCTGAATTTGCACACTCGGGAAGGACAATCCTGTTCTCATCAAGATACGCAAGCCCGAACATGCGGCATACCAGCCCGCGGCGGGAATAAAGCACACACAGGTTATTTATTAAAAACGGACATCTGTATTCAAACCGGCTCTCTGTTTGAATATTAAGTTTCTGTCCGGCTGCCGGCGAGTTATTTGCAGTGTTGCTATGCTTAATAAAATCGGCTTTTTGGAGTTTAACCAGTTTTATATTTTGCCGCACCCCATCGCGTTCTTCCTTTGACAGAGTCTGGAAACCCTGCATAAGATACTCTGCTTCAAGACGGGAAAAAGGGTATTCTCCTGTCATGCAGCAGTCTGTGCAGCCTTTACGGCATTTGATATATTGCTGCTGCGCTTTAAAATATTCTGAGATTTCCCTGTCAACTTCTTTCAGAAATTCTTCGTATCGTTTAAGCATTACTTACTCTTAATTAAAACATACTTGCGGCCGTCGATTACTATATCATAATCCAGTCCTTTTGCGTATTCGTCAAGATATTTTTTTCTGATTGAGATATAGGAATCTCTTTTTTCAAGTTCTTCTTCAAGGTTATCGGTTGTAGTCTGCTCAATGTAGTCAATATGATAGCCTGAATAATAGAGCAGCGAATATCTTCTTGTATCGCCGAAAGAAACAAGCTCGGTGCCTTTTTGCCGCGCGAATTTTGCAAACTCCATCAGGTCGTCCTGACCGAATTTGTAATCGATTTCAAAAAACAGTTTTGTACAAAATGCAGACACTAGGAGGGTAAAAATTACGTAAGTAAAAAATACCCCGCGGCGGTTGTCTTTGAGAGCGCATAAAATGCTTGAAATTCCCGAGAACAAAACAATTCCTATGCAGACCCATTTTGCCGGAAGAATATCCTGATAAAGCTGCGCAGGAAGATAGTATTGCGTAAACATTGCCGCAATACCGGCAAGTATGCAGAATCCGCCCCAGAAATATACAGAAAGGTTAATCGCTCTCTTTCTTTCGCCTTTTATAATATAGTTATACCAGCAGAATCCTGTAATAGCTGCCGCAAAAATGTACGCAGGCAGAATATAGGTGATAAGTTTTGTCTTTGACGCTGAGAAAAACAGGAATATAAATATAAATGCCACCCAGTTGAGGAACAGGAATTTCTGCGGGTTTGTGAATTTGTCAAAGTTAACATTTACGTTAATCTCATTAAAATTTTTCAGCTTCAAAAGCTTTCTGTAGTCAAAGTCTTTCAGCTTCGCGATAATAAGCGCAATCACAGAAAAAATCCACGGGATCATTCCCCAGAAAAGTGTAACCGGATAAAACCAGAACGGCTGCGCCCTGTCTATTTCGTTAGAACTTAAGAACCTTTCAAGATGATGTTTAATAATATATTCTTCATAAAACACAGGATCGTGAATCTTCAGCATAACAATATGCCACGGAAGCACAATCAGCATAAAAAGAATTATTCCTATGCCGAAATACTGCGGCTTAAATCCTTCTTTAACCTTTCCGGTGAGAAGGCATGCAATAAACATCGTTCCGAAAGGTGCAATAAATCCAGGAAGCCCCTTTGCCATAACAGCAAGACCGGAGAAAATATAAAACAGCCACCAAAAGAATTTTTTGTTTTCTTCCGCACAGAAAAATGTCTTGAACCCTAACATTATGGAAAAACCAACGCAGGCCGCTACAACAATGTCAAGTATTGCAAACTTTGCCAGAATAACATATTCAAAACATGTTGCAAGGATTAAAGATGCAACAACACCGTATTCTCTTGACACCTGCTTTCTGCCGGCAAAATACACAAGGAAAGCCGTCAGCATTCCGCATAAAGCAACCGGAAACCTTGCCGTAAATTCGTTAACCTTATTAAATAATGCAAAAGAAAAACACTCAACCCAGAAATAGAGCGGCGGCTTTTCAAAAAAGTATTCGCCATTCAGATAGAGTGTCATAAAGTCCTTTGTATTGTACATATCACGCGCCATTGAAACATAACGTGTTTCATCAACATCCATCAGCGCGTAATTTCCTATGTTATAGAAAAATATAAAATAAAAAAGCACACACAATCCGAGAATTGTAAAAAGCTCCGTATGCTTTTTCACAAAGTCCGTAATTTTATCAAATGTCATATTACTCTCCCTGTCTAATCCGGTTCTGCTTCCGCTTGAACGGAGCAGGTCTTATTTTCACAAAAAATTTTACCATGAAAAAAGCTTACTCATTGACAAATGTTTTGTAAAGCTTGTAAATCAAATAAATATTAGCTTCGTTCTGCATATCGAGCCTCAATTCTCTGCGCATATCGTCAATGGACTTGTAAGCTTCAAAATCAAAAAGCTCCTTAACCTCGACACCGAGAACATACGCAAGCTTTTCGAGCGTGTTTGCGGTCACAAAGCTTTCACCGCGTTCAATTTTACCCATATTAGTTACGGCAATACCGATTTTTTCGGCGAGTTCTTCCTGAGAAAGTTTAGCCCTTTGTCTAAATTTTTTCACTCTCTTTCCGAACAAAATTTTAATATCTGCCATAACTTATCTCCTATGATGCGGTGCTCCAATTCTGTACCGGCGTTAAGTTTCCGGCATTTTATATAAAAAAGCAGTTTTTTATTTCTGCTGTTTTCATACATTTTAGATTGTATAAGTTATTAATAAAACAATATTAAAGATAATATAAATGGTTGACATATTATCTTTAATATGCTAGCACAAACATTAAAAGGTAGGTAATCAAAAAAATACAATATTTTAGATTACTTATCAGGTCGATTGATACTTTTAAGAATAGGAGAAAAAGGTTATGTCAACTAAAAAAGATCCAGCACCGACTGGTAGCGGCAGTACAGATACCGGAAATCAAAAGGAAGGTGGAGGCGGTACCACTTAATCGCCTTAGTATTTCGTTATCCGTAAATCAAGAAAGCAGCCGGCATGCCGGCTGCTTTCTTGATTTACGCCCTGTGACGCGGGCAAGCAAAAGACGCTGGGGTGTAACAATACCCCTCCCCCTGCGGGTGAGGGTACCAAAGAGATGGGAAAGGGCATTAGTTGAACTCTTCACCCTTCACTTTATTGACGCACTTAACGTCTTATCGCCTTTCCCTAAAACGCATCTGTCTTAATCGGATTCTTGAATTTTGTAATATTCCCCTGAAATAACAGTTTGATATTATCAAGCCCGCCGTTTCTGTGCTTGGCAACAATAATTTCCGCCTCGCCCTTGTTAGCAGCCTTGATAGCTTCATCTTCCTCGCCTTCAACCTTTCTGTAATACTCGTCGCGGTAAATAAATATTACAATATCAGCGTCCTGCTCGATTGAACCGGATTCCCTCAAGTCCGAAAGCATAGGCCTTTTATCCGTTCTGCTCTCAACCGCACGCGAAAGCTGCGACAATGCTATTACCGGGACATCCAGCTCTTTTGCAAGTATCTTCAAGCCTCTGGAAATCGCAGAAATCTGCTGCATTCTGTCCTCTCTACCCGTTCCTTCCATCAACTGAAGATAGTCAATCAAAACAAGTCCGAGATTTTTTTCTTCCATCTTTAATCTTCTGCACTTTGCCCTTATGTCCGTAATAGTACACCCGCTTGTATCATCAATATAAATAGGCGCCTGGGCAAAAGAATTCATGGCATCCGCAAGTTTTTCCCAGTCCTTGCTCTGCATTTTGCCGGTTTTCATCCTTTGAGAATCAATCTCCGCCTCTGAACAAAGCATACGCTGAACAAGCTGCTGCTTTGACATTTCAAGCGAGAATATCGCAACCGGGGTTTTTGCTCTTATGGCAACGTTCTGCGCAATATTCAGTGCAAAAGCAGTTTTTCCCATCGCAGGACGTGCAGCAAGAATTATCAAGTCTGATTTCTGAAGCCCGTTCAAACACGCGTCCAGATCAAAAAATCCTGTCGGCGTTCCAAGCAGTTCATCCTGATGATTGTAACGGTATTCAATATTTTCGTAAGTGTTTAAAACTAGATCTTTGACATGGACAAGTTCTGTTGTAGATTTTCTTGAAGCAATATCAAAAATAAGTTTCTCTGCATTGTCAAGAGAGGTATCAATCGGATTCATATCGTATCCGAAAGATACTATTTCAGAACCAGCATTAATCAGCGCTCTTTTAATGGCTTTCTCCTGTATGATTTTAGCGTAATATTCAATATTGGATGTTGTAATCGCGTTGTAACTCAGGTCATTAATAAATGCTCTGCCGCCAACCGAATCCAGTTTTGAATTGTAGTTTAGGACTTCTGAAACAGTAATTATATCAATTTTTTCATTCTGGTTAAAAAGCTGAAGCATTGCCTCATAAATATACCTGTGAGCCGGTTTGTAAAAACTTTCCGGTCTGAGCGTTTCAACAACCTTTGTTATAACGCGCGGGTTTACAAGAATTGCTCCGAGAACCGCTTCTTCTGCATCTATATTCTGGGGCATTAAATTCATATCCTGATTATTCTTTTTTTCCTTAACCTGCGGCATGACTTCCTCCTCAACTTAAAACTCATGATAGAACAATTTGAAATGAAAAAAAATATCATGTTACAAAATAATTATTAACAAACGTTACAAATATTAAAATTATTGAATTTTTCTCTTAGAATAACCGTTATTATATAAAGAGAGGCAAAATCGCATGATTATTATTGACACAGATATGATAACCTTAATGGAGCGGTTGAACATTCCCGAAAGCCGGATGATTCAATACGGCACCATGAGTGTTGAAGATATTGTGGAAGCCGAGGCCGAAGCCGGCAACACTCAGGCTGTCGAATTTGCCACAGAACTGTTTACTAATGTTGAAAAACTCGTAAAAATCTTTAAACTTGCAGACCCAAATAACAAACTGGAAATTCTCAGTGAAATGACCTCGGATCAACTTGCAATGTTCCTTCCTGAAATGGAAGAAAGCGACCTCACAGAAGGGTTAAAATACTTTACGCAGGATAAACTTTTAAAAATGCTGGAATCAATCCCTGCAGAACAACTTGTTAATACAGTTATGGAAATGTTTTCAGAAGAAGAAATAATTGAATATCTTCCTGAAGAACAGTTAAATAAGCTGTTAACCGGTACAGATGTGGATAAGAATAAAATCCTTGAGCAGCTTAAAGGTATCCAGCCGGCATACATTATGCAGATGCTTGAAAATGTTACCGGGAAACCGGTTCAGGATACTAATCAGATGGCAATGATTGATCAGCTTGATGATTTAAATCCGCTAGATTTCAAAAATGCTGTACTTTCAATGCAGTCAATTGCCAAAAAAGAGGTTACACTAGGGCTTACAAAACACGATAATGACCTTTACCAGCAATTTGACGCACATGCGTACACAAAAATGATTAACAAATATAAGCATCAGCCGGAAGTTGTTAAAGCAATGGATGTAATTGAACCGGACGAAAAAATCAAAATGCTTAAAGAACTCCCGAATGACCTGCTTTCAATTGTTATTACCCAAATAGATGCCAGAGATTTTGCATACTTATTGATAAATCGCTGCCCTGATATTCTTGCACAGATTGTTGCCAGATAATCATTTCAAAACTTCCAGAGCAGCATCAATAGCTTTTTGCGTGAAAAAATATTTCATAAGCTTTCTCGGAAGTTTTGGCAAAAGCCGGATTTCTTTAATAAGCATCCTATCTTTATAAAAAGCAGAAACGAACATAAGACCAACAGGTTTATCTTTGCTTCCGCCGGTCGGGCCGGCAATTCCGGTTGTACATAGGGTAATATCGCATCCTGTGCGTTTTCTCAAACCTTTAGCCATGGCCTCAGCACATTGTGCGCTGACAGCCCCGTAATTTTCAAGGACTTCTGATGGAACACCCAGAATTTCTTCTTTGGCTTCATTTGCATAAGTTACGAAATTCTGTTTAACAAAATCCGAACTGCCTGAAACATCGGTAAGTCTTGAACTTAAAAGCCCGCCGGTACAGGATTCCGCGGTGGAAATTGTCAGTTTGTTTTCTTTAAGAATTTTTGCAAGTTTTTTAAGATTTCTGTCGCACATAAATCCAATTTAGATTGATACAGCTTATATGTCAATAGCCTGATAAATCAAATTTTTCTAAGCAACGCCAAAACTTTAATGTAGCATGCGTTTCGCATGCCGGCTGCGGAACAATAATTTTTAAATTCAGAGAGTGGTTTGAATTTTGTATTGCAAAATTTTTACCTGATGCCAAAAAAGTTCTTGATTTTAAAAAATGTTCATGATAGATTAAGACTTGCGGAAGAAATCCTGTTCGGGAGTTTTTCCGGTAACACGTAGGGGGTGCTGCTAGCTCAGGTGGTTAGAGCACTTGCTGAACGAGACAACTAAGTGTTGTCGAGTGAGAGGCCTGATAAGGGTCTCAGCCCGCTGGATTGATTTTTGAACATTTT
>CALVBB010000008.1 GCA_944325705.1 Candidatus Gastranaerophilales bacterium | reverse complement strand
CGGAACGGAGTTAATAATTTGTAGAGCTTGCTCTACCAACTCCAAGACAATTAAATAGATACATGCCGCGTTAGCTCCCCAAGTGGAGTGAAACGGAACGGAGTTAATAATTTGTAGAGCTTGCTCTACCAACTCCAAGACAATTAAATAGATACATGCCGCGTTAGCTCAGTTGGTAGAGCAAGGGACTGAAAATCCCTGTGTCCTTGGTTCGATTCCGAGACGCGGCATATTTTTATACAAGTTTGTAAATTTTTATTAACAAGCTATTTACTGAAAATTTTTCAGACTTATAATATCTTTTGGATATAAGTGAAAGGAGTTTATATGCAAGTAAATGGAGTCAACAGCACCCCTAATTTTGGTATGTCTTTCCGTCTGAAAGGCTCCGGGGCGTACAGTTTAGCACACAAATTTCATTGTTTTAGTGATCCCAAAATCGCAGAAGCGCATTTTGCTAAAGATTACATAAAACCGCTGGAAAAATTGAAAAGTGAAATTATATATGATGGCAGGAGCGTAATTATTCAGGATCCAAATCATGCAAGCGCAATTGAGGTTCTGGACAAAGCTCCGGAAATCAAGCCTTTCAAAGATATGTTTTCTGCACACTTTTATACCAAATCAATCGGGCTTGAAAATGATACCGGCTATCATGTAAAATTATACAAAAATAAAGAAGATATTCCGGATTTTGAACGCTTATCCGCCCCTGAAAAACAGCTTAAAATAGCGAAAGAAATCGGGGAAGAACTTGATAAATTCGGGACAAAGAGTGTTGAAAGTACTCAGGACACAGCAAGAAGGCTTGAAAATCTTTATGCCTAGCATACTTAAATTATAAATTAAGCAGGGTGTTAATTAATATTACGCCCTGTTTAATTTTATATAAATTAACAATAGCGCTATTGCACTTTATTTTTTATGTTATACTATATAAGTAGTCGAAATGGTAAAGTAATATCAAGTTTGGAATCTTGAGAAAAGGAAAGAGGTAAAAAATGAAAAAAGGAATACATCCTGACTATAAGAAAACAGTTATCAAATGCGTCTGCGGCAATGAGATTGAAACAGGTTCAGTAGTTGATAATATTACAGTTGAAATCTGCAACAAATGCCATCCATTCTACACCGGTCAGCAGAAAATTCTCGACTCTGAAGGCAGAGTTGAAAGATTCAACAAACGCTACGGCAACAAATAAAAAATTTAATTTATCAAAAATACCGCACAAATTGTGCGGTATTTTTTTGTAATATACTTTGTAAAAATTTTTTATAATGATATAATCATTTTAGTAAAAATTTACGGGGAGAATACTATGGAAGTAAACAACAAGCCGTCGGTCAGCTTAATATCAAAACCGGAAAACATGCTAAAAACAGTTTACACAGCATGCAGAACCTGCTACAGTGCAGATTATCCTATTAATATATACAATAGCACCGACGACAAGGATAAAATGCTTAAACTGATTGAAAGGGTAATATCATCAGGTCATTACTCAACAATAGAGCATATACAGGTAAGTTTTGCAATATCAAATGTTTCAAGAGCCTGCACACATCAGCTTGTACGCCACAGACACATGTCTTTTTCCCAGAAGTCACAACGGTATGTTAAGGAAAAAGGACAGTTTGATTACATAATTCCTCCGACAATAGAGCGAAATCCTGAATTAAAAGAAAAATTTACTGCATTTATGGGTAAAATTTCAGAACAGTATCAGGAATTTGTAGATGCAGGGATACCGGCAGAAGATGCCCGTTTTGTTCTGCCAAATGCAGCAGCAAGTTCTCTTGTCGCAAGCTTAAACCTACGAGAGATGATCCACCTTGCAAACCTGAGGCTTTGCACAAGGGCACAGTATGAAATCAGAACACTTGTAAAAATGATGTGCGATGAGCTTATTAAAGAAGAGCCTTGGCTGAAACCGTACCTTGTTCCGAAATGTGAACGCCTCGGCTTCTGCGATGAGGATAAAACCTGCGGAAGAATGCCTCAGCAGACAAAATAAAAAAACGGCATCTACAGCTCTTCAATATATATTTGAATGAAGAAGCACAGCCTTGAATATTTCGATGTGTCTGGAGGACATAATTTTCTACCAGTTGTGCTGCTTAATACGTACTAAGATCCACCCCAAGCGGTTTGCACATTTGAGGCGGAATTTTGTCAGATAAAGAGAAAACTCTTTTAATGCAGTTTAAGTAAATAATCGCACATTTCTATTTTTCATTTCTTTTTACATAATTAACAAATTTAAGCATGGTAAGCCAGAATAAATCTCTTGACAGTCGCGGTGTAGAATTTTGTTTCTTTGTAATTTCTTCAACCGTGCTGTTAAGATATATCTCAAGATTTGTATATTCCGGATCAATCTTGCTCCGCATCTGCCCGTCAACACGTTTTTTAGGATCAAGACCTCTTGAACGCTCCCAGTAATCAGGGATTCCGTCGCCGTCTGTATCTTTTAAACCCTTATATGCTCCGTATTTGTAACCGCCGCCTTGTGATGGTGAATTTATTATTCCGTTACTATATGTGTATTTCCCGTTAATAATACTGCTGACAAGCCTTTTATCAACATCATCCCTGCGCTTTGAAGCGCCTGCATACTTTAGAACATTTATATAAGCGCGCTCTGCGGTATGAAGCGTAACCGGAGCATGGAAAAATGAACGCCACGAAAGCATCGGATTTTTTCCGTCTTTAATATAATCACTGCTTGGATAAACGCCCATCCAGTTGTCATTTGTGTTAAGAGGGTTATTAAATACGTAATTTCCGTCGACAAAAATAAACGGTCGCTTTGCAGGCGGATTAAGCTTTTGTCCTTCTGCAAATGTTCTTAAAATCTGGCTTTTTGTAGCAACACTTGTCGCCGGCCCGTATTTGTAGTAGTTATTTACAATATTAAAGGCCCCTCGAATATAGCCTTCCGAGGAATTATCCTGCCAGTTTACAATAACATTATTTCTGAAATCAACAAACTGAAATGCAGATTTACTCTTTATGGGGTATTGAATAAAAGCCGGATTTTTTCGTGCGTTACTAACAAAAAGATTATGGTGAAAACTTGCAGACAATCCCCCTAATCTGGCAGCCCCACCGTTAACACCGTATTTAGTGGAGTTAAGAGCCTCACTTATAATACACCACTGCATGGTCATAAGCAGATTACCTGTAAAATTCACATTCTGGCGCGTTGCCCAGCTTATTGAACAGTGGTCAATCATAACACCCTTACGGTTTTCTGCAGAAATTGCGTAATTGTTAGAAACATCCCCCAATCTAAAGCGCATATATCTGATAATTACGTTATCTGCGTTTATTACAAGCGGATAATTCCTTATACAAATACCGGTACCGGGAGAGGACTGGCCGGCAATAGTAAGATCTCCATGCTTAATAACCAGCGGAGATTTTAAAGAAATAAGTCCGGAAACATCAAATACAATAGTCCGCACACCTTTCTGGTTTATTGCATACCGGAGGGAGCCGGGTCTGTTTGTATCAGCAAGAGTAGTCACATGGTAAACTTCTCCCCCTCTGCCGCCGCTTATATAGGCGCCGAAGCCTTCTGCTCCGGGAAATGCGAAACGTGTTTTAGGCAGAAAATTTACCATTGTAACCAGAAACAGAGTTATACCTAACAATATCAGACCGATAATCAGCAGTATAACTAAATTCTTTTTCGATATTTCTTTTTTCTTAATTCTTTGATGCCTCATAACATATTTATACTTTATTTTAAACTATTTTACACATTCGGGCAACATTATAAAGAATTATATTAGTTTCCATGTTTGTATTATAATAGTAGCAGGATATGTTATAAGGGGAAATGTAACCATGAAAAATAAATATTTAGCAACTCTTTTAGCCATTGCACTGCTTCTAAATGTAACATTGGTGCCGGCTGAAGCTATCGAAACCTTTTCATTAAATAATAAGGAGTTTCAAAGCATACCCAATAAATTACCTTTATCGGAAGAAGTAATTCCACAGCAACTAGAAAAGGAATTAAAAGAAGAAATTAAAAATGTTTATGGTTCTGACAGAGTTGAAGAAATCTATGCACATATTTTCCAGATAGCATTGAAGGCCAAAAAGGAGCGTCCTGAAGCTTTAAAAAAAGATGACCTTAACAGAAATTCCGACTGGTACAAGGACGAAATAATCTATATGTTTTACGCAGACCAGTTCGGAGTGTACGCATCAGGAAAGGCCAACACCTTTAAAGACACCATTTCTATGCTTGATTACCTGAAAACGCTTGGCGTCACCACTTTATATATACTTCCTTTTGCGGATTCGCCTATGGCTGATTCGGGATTTGATGTCAAGGATCCGCGCAATGTTCGCAGCGATTTAGGCGGAATGAAAGAATTTCAGGAATTTATAACGGCTGCTAGAAATAAAGGATTTAAAATTAAAGCGGATTTAGTCCTGAACCACTTTTCCGACCAGCACGTCTGGTTTCAGCAGGCACTGAAGGGTGATGCAGAAAAACTTGACTATTTTGTAACAAGAGAAGAAATGCCGGAATTCACAAAATATCTGGATGAAAAACTAGGTACTGTTGTTGAATACAAAGAACCAACAGGCGAAATTTCTAAAAGAAGATTAATTTTTCCTGAACAGACAGATTCTCACTACAGGAAAGTCACAATAAATAATAAAGATTACTACCTGTATCACACATTTTATCCGTTCCAGCTCGATATAAACTGGGAAAATCCGGAAGTTCTTTACTACAATCTTGAGACAATCGCATACTGGGCAAACCTCGGTATTGATATATTCAGAATGGATGCAATTCCTTATTTGATAAAAGATAAGGGCACAAATGCGGAAAATCAGCCTAAAACGCACAGTATTATAGCAATTTTGAGTGAGTTTTTACAGGCAACAGCCCCGCGTTCTGTTATTCAGGCGGAAGCATGCCAGATGCCTAATAAAATTCTGCCGTACTTCGGGAAAGAAAGAACTTACAAAGAAGAAATTCTCGGCAAAGAAAAAGAGATTACAAGAACAAATGAAGTGCAGATTGCCTATCACTTTCCGTATATGCCTGCAATCTGGGCATCACTGATTACTGAAGACAACAGATATTTCTGGCAGGCACACAAACAAACTCCGGGAATTCCGGACAGTGCTTCATGGGCAATATTTCTTAGGGTTCATGACGAACTTACTCTTGAGATGTGCAACAAAAAAATCAGGGAAATTATTTACGAGAATCTTGAACCCAAAGGGGCAGAATTCAGAAAAGGCTTTGGCGTAAGCGGCAGACTTGCAAACTTTTTAGACAACAATCCTGATAGAATAGGGATGGCGTTTTCCATATTGATGTCCATGCCTGGAATTCCGATAATTTATTACGGTGACGAAATAGGAATACAAAACAATTACTACAATGCAAGAAAATTTGCCAGATTGAGAGAAGCAAAACAAAAAAACAGCTCTAAAAATAAGGCAAAAATGCTTTCATACTTTGACAGCAGAGATATAAACCGCGGAGCAGTCAGTAAGCGTGCTCTTTATACCGCATCAAAAGACAACAGAATCTTCAAAAAAGTACAAAAACTCATCAGAGTAAGAAAACAAAACCCTGTACTTTGCCGCGGCGACTTTTCTCCGCTAAAGACTAAAAATAAGGAAGTATTCTCATACACAAGAACTTTAGGGGATGAAAAAGTTCTCGTCATAAATAATCTTTCAAATAACAGAGTATATTCCGAGATTGACCTTCCGTCAATGCCTCTATGGATAGCAGATAAAGAGGTGTACCTTGAAGATTTACTTTCAAATAAGAAAATAAAAGTTAATGTTTCAATAACCAATAAAAAGGTGTCATTAAGACTGAAACCTTATGACACCTTATGGTTAAAACTTGAAACTAAGACTGCAGAATAAACCTACTGCATTAAAACGTGTTCTACACCGGAAAGTTTATCCTTCCTCAACTCGTTGTATAATGTTATACCGCCTGCGAGGCTGTAAACGTTATCAAAGCCGAGTTGTATAAGAATTCTTGAAGCCACATAGCTCTGGAAGCCTGTATTACAGAACAGGATAATTTTCTTATCGCGCGGCAATTCGCTGTATCTTGTCCGCAATTCAGGAGTAAAAATATTCACTGAACCGGTAATAGTTTCTGTTGTAAACTCTGCTTTTGAACGAACATCAACAAGATATGCACCCTTAATATCTTCATAAAATGCCGGTTTTACAAGGCCTTTCAAAATATTATGAGAGTGCATACCGAGAATATTGACAGCATCTTTTGCGGAAGAATACGGAGGTGCATAACAGAGTTCCATATCAATTAAGTCCCATACCTTCAAGCCAGACCGCATAGCAGAGGCAATAACATCAACCCGTTTTTCAACGCCTTCATAACCCGCAGCCTGAATTCCGAGTATTTCACCTTCTTTATTAAATAAAAGCTTGTACATTGTTCGTGTTGCGCCAGGATAATAGTTTGCATGCGAAAAACCGAATGTAAAAGTTTTAAGATATGGGATTTCAAGTTTTTTAAGTCTTTCTTCACTACAGCCGGCATTAGCTACAGTTAAATCAAAAACTTTCACAACAGCAGAGCCGAGAGTTTTCTTGTAAGTTGACTTATAGCCGGCAATATTATCTGCAATAATTCTTCCCTGACGGTTAGCAGGGCCGGCAAGAGGAATAATAACATCCGCTCCGGTAACAAAATCCTCAACCTCAACACTATCTCCACCTGCATAAATATTCTCATCAGAGGTCTGCATAAGTTCATTTACCTTAACGCCGCCTGATTTCCCTAAAATAAGCCCGCAGCTTGTGGCAAGCTGGGTTTCAGGTTTTACTCCAATTGCAAGAACAGCAATATCATAATGAATTTTTCTGCCTGACTGCAGTATTATGTCATTTTCCCCAAACTCTTTTACGCCATCCGAGAGAATAAGTTCAACCCCGTGTTTTCTAATCTCATTCTGAGCAAATGCTGCAGTTTCAGCATCAACAGGAGGCAGAATATGAGAAGACTGCTCAACTAAAGTAGTTTTAATTCCGTCAATTTCCGAAATATTTTCAGCCATCTCAACACCGATAAAACCGCCGCCGATAACAACTGCTGATTTCACCATTGAATTTCTTATGTAAGACTTAATTCTGTTTGCGTCACGCAAAGTTCTCACAGTAAAAATTTTCTTGCTATCAATGCCTTTAATCTGCGGCTTAAACGGGGCTGCGCCGGTTGCCAGCACGAGTTTATCGTAATTCAACTTTTCAGAACCGTTTACTGTAACAGTCTTATTTGTCCTGTCAATAGAGGTAACCATTGCACCTAATCTAATATCAACATTAAGCAGATTTCTAAATTTTTCGACGCTTGAAACGTGCATTTTATCTTCACTATCTATTACATCTGAACAGTAGTAAGGCAAACCGCAATTTGCAATGGAAATTTCATCAGTCTGCTCAAGTATTGTAATTTCAGCACTGTCATCAAGCCTTCTCAATCTTGCAGCAGCACTTGCCCCGCATGCTCCGCCACCTGTAATTAAAACTCTCATATATACATACTCCTTAATGTTAATCTGGTCATTCTTAATAAAAAATGGCCCCGGCGCGATTCGAACGCGCGATCTTCGGTTTAGGAAACCGCTGCTCTATCCTGCTGAGCTACGAAGCCACTTATTACAGAGGAAAGGGATGTATCGCGCCCTTCCCCCTTCAAGGTTTCAGAGAAACCGGCTGTCAACCGGTATTATTATAACATTGTGCCTGGCGGGAGTCAAACCCGCGGCCTTCGCCTTCGGAGAGCGACGCTCTATTCATCTGAGCTACAGGCACATATAATTTCAAAAATATTATACTACAAAAACGGCGGTTTTGATAAAAACCGCCGTCCTTAAAATTTTAATTATTTAATTTCTTACTTGAAATATTTACTTGCGTCAATAGCCTCGCGTTCCTGCTCATTTTTAACCTCAAAGAACGGAAGTTGTTTAATATTCAGCATAGCTGCAACCATTGAACTAGGGAAGATTTCTACAGCGTTGTTAAGTTCCAGCACAGCCGAGTTGTAAAATCTTCTTGCAGCTGCAATATGTTCTTCCTGCTCATTGTAAGTCTGCATAGCCTGAATCATTGTTTGATCAGATTTTAACTGCGGATAATTTTCAACAGCAACCATAAGCTGCCCCATCTTTCCAGCAATATTAGCGTCAAGATCAAGCTTCTGCGCCGCATTATTTAAATCAGCAGGTATTTTTGCAGCCTGCGCTCTGAGTTTTGTAATATCCTCCAGAAGCCCTCTTTCATGCTCCATGAATTTATTTGCAATAAACAGAACATTCGGTATAAGGTCATAACGTTTTTTCAGTTGAACATCAATACTTGAAAAAGCCTCTTTCGCCTTGTTTTTCTTTTGAATTAAAGAATAATAAATCCCGTAAAGGAGGGCCAGAACAACAACCGCTACTATAATAACTGGCATGCTGCCGCTCACAAACATTTTTTCCATAACATAACCTCACTTTGTAATACATACATAAAATAGCATATTTTTTTAATTCTGTCTATCACACAGCACAATTAATTTCCGGCAACAACGATAGTAAAATCAGTTTCACCACAGTAGTAGTTCACCGGTTCATATACAAACTGATACCCTGAAATTGACGGGGTTTTCTTCTTTAACCAGTTAAAGTACTCATTAGTAACATTCTTTGAATGAGCAATAAACTGGGTATGGGTTCTTGAGAGATGTCCTGTACATGAAACATTAATACCTGCTGCTTCAAGTTCACTTTTCACAGCTTCAGCACGTCCTTCATTTCCGGCAGTATACATAACTCCGGCTTTGAATTGCACTGCCTCATCAGGATGAACCTTTTCTCTATATATTAATCTGTCAACAACTTCCTGAGTTTTTTCAGGGTCTAGAATCCAGTAACTTATATATCCTTTTTTATTCGGAGCACCTGGAAGTGTTGCTATTTCAATCTTATCCATATCAATATGTTTTGTCATAGCGGCATACTGTGACAGTTCGTACAAAGACATATTTGTTTTAACATATTTTTGCATAACAGATATAATTTCAGGTATTTTTGCAATAGTTTCAGGTTTTTGAAGCTCATGCAAAAGACCTCTTAAGAACCACTGCTGGCGCTGTGTGCGTCCAATATCACCAAGCGGGTCATGTCGGAATCTTAAGTATCCAACAGCTTCCTCCGGACTAAGCCTGTGTTCACCTTTAGAAAGATCTATATGAAGTTTTCCCGAGTAATCGTGATACCGCATAGGTTTTTCAACATAAACATCAACGCCGCCGAGAGCTTCAACAATAGCTTTTACTGCGTTATCATGCACCATAATATATCTGTCAACCTTAACACCTAGAGTATCTTCAACAGTGCGTATAGTCATCCCCACACCGCCGATTGCATGGGCCGCATTAATCTTTTGAATACCGTGATTATCCGGCAGATAAACCTTGCTGTCACGCGGTATTGAAATTGCATTAACAGATTTTGAACGCGGATCAATGTTCACAAGTATAATTGTATCGGTTCTTGTTCCTGTCCATAAATCGTCTTTATTTTCGCTCGCGTCAACGCCAAGAAGAAGAATATTCTGCTTTCTCGGTCCAAAAGGTAATACAAATTCGGCTTTTTGCTTGTTATCATTATCTTTAGCAATTTTGGCAAACATTTTTGCGGCAGAAGAATCCTCTCCAAATATATCATTGACAAGTTCCTGATTCCCGGCAAGTATAAAAATACCTGCTAATACACATACAACAACAGCCAGAAAAATAAAAACTCCGCGTACAAATCTTGCCTGCGCGTCCTGTTCTTTTTTCATCCGTTTTAAATATTCGTTTTGTCTTGCGTTTTCCTGATTTTGTTCGGCTCTTGGTCTTATTCTTCTGTTTGTTTCGTTTGTCATAACTCTCTATACCTATTTCATTTAAATTTTAATACAATGAATATTTTATTATAAACCGTAATAAAAAATATACAGTAAACTGCGGATTTTATCAAAATCACATAACATGAACAAGAAAAATTGATACAAGCGTAAAGTAAACGGCAAGCCCGACAACATCAATAGTTGTAGCAATAACAGGCCCTGAGGCAACGGCAGGGTCAACATTCATGGATTTTAAAGCAAACGGAGTAAAGGTACCGATAATTGTCGCCATAGTCATATTCACCACCATAGCAGCCCCTACAACAATGCCTAATTCGGCATTATGCTGCCATCCCCATGTTGCAAGAGTAACCAGCACACCGAAAAACCCGCCGATAATCAGGCCGATAAAAGCTTCTCTCAAAATATGATGAAAAGCGGAACTTAATGTTACCTGACCTGTAGAAAGCCCGCGTACCATAAGCGTAATACTCTGCGTTCCAATATTTCCGCCTAATCCTGCCAGAAGCGGCATAAATATAGCGATAATAGGCAGGGCTGAGAGAGTATGGTCAAAATGATTCGCAACATTTACAGCAACAAACTCGCCCAGAAGTGTTATAAAAAGCCATGGAGTACGCGCCCTTATTGCATTTAAGATGTTTCCAGAAAGGATTTCATCTTCATCAACCATTTCTGTCGAAATACCTGATGACTGATAGATTTCTTCCGTTGTTTCTTCTTCAAACAAATCGTGAACATCATCCCACGTAATCATACCCTTAAGACGGTTGTATAAATCCACAACAGGCAGAGCATTATATTGATATTTCATAAATTCATCAATAATATAATCGCTGTAATCGTCAACATGAAGCTTAACAATGTCAGAAATCATAATATCTTCAACCTTTTGGTTAATAGGCGAAGTCAAAAGCTTACGCAGAGAAACAACCCCGAGCAGATGGTTTTGCTTGTCTGTCACATAGACGTAATAAAGCTCCATATTATCCTGCTCGGCCTTAATCCTTATATAATTCAATACATCCTGAACACTCATATCAGAATTAACTGTAAGAACAACAGGGTTCATAATACCGCCGGCCGTATCCTCGTTGTACGTCAAAAGTTCTCTTACTTCTTCCGAAAACTTATGCGGAAGTTTATCGAGATAAGTTTCACTCTCATCTTCTTCCATATCGCCGAGAACGTCAGCTGCAGCATCGTGCGGAAGCCGTGTAAGAATTTTTGAGGCTAATTCTTCATCAATATCGCTTAAAAGTTCAACCTGAGTCTGCGCTGGCAGATATTCCATCAAATCTGCCGCCTTATCAACATCAAGAAGCTTAAAACATGTAAGGCGCTCCTCCGGCTTCAATTCCTGAAAAATATCCGCCAGATCCGCAACATGATACCCATTCAATTCATCCTTAAGCTGCTCGGGGGTTTCATCTTCTAAAATTTCGCGGATGCGCTCCGTAATGTTTTCAATATTCATCATATAAACATTATATTACAAACAGAAAATATGAAAAATAATAACAGCAATACTCAAATTCATTAAAGGCAGCGGCAGACAGCAGCAAGCTGAAAGCGTCACTCTCCGGCCTGTCATATTTGTTGTTTCTACTCTCATTTGTTTATGTTAATATTAAAACTACAGGAGAGAAAAAGATGATAAAAGATTATTTTTTAAACGAAATAGAAACAGCTTTAGAAAAAGCCATTAAAGATAATAAACTTGGCGAAATGAAAGAGTATACCACAGGAACACTTTCTACCGAACGTCCTAAAAATGCAGACTTTGGTGATTTTGCGGTAAATGTATCTTCTCTGGCAAGGCATGCAAGACTTGCACCGCCTGTCATTGCTAACACTATTGTTTCATATATAGATACGGAAGATAATGAATATTCAGTAATAGGTGGGTTTATAAACTTTAAAACCGGAACAACTCTCCTGAAAAATGCAGTCGAAGAAATATTTAAAAAAGATAAAAATTACGGAAAACCTGAAAACGTAAAGACCGAAAAAATTATTCTTGAATATGTTTCGGCAAACCCGACAGGCCCGTTTCATATCGGACATGGACGCTGGGCTGCAATGGGTTCCGTACTTGCAAACCTTTTAAAATTTTACGGACATGAAGTGTATCAGGAATTCTACATTAATGATGCAGGCTCGCAGATTACAAAACTTGGCAACTCTCTTGCAATCCGAGTACGCCAGCAGCTTGGCGAAGATATTGATTTTCCGGCAGATGAAACTGAAAGAAAAAACTTCTATCCCGGAGATTACTTAATTCCTGTTGCTAAGAAATATATTGAAATTAATAATTTAACTTCCCTCGTCCCTTGCGGGAGAGGAAATGAGGGTGAGGGGTTCCTTGATGTCAAAAAACTCTCCGACTTTGCAAAAGCTGAAATGGAACGCCTACAAAAAGAGCTTCTTGAAAACTTCAGAGTTCACTTTGATAATTTCTATTCAGAATTAACGCTTCACCAATCCGGAAAAGTTGATGAGTGCGTAAACAAACTCAAAGAAAGCGGCAAAATCTATCAAAAAGACGGTGCAGATTGGTTTAAATCATCCGATTACGGCGATGATCAGGACAGAGTAATCAAAAAAGCAGACGGTTCCAATACATATCTTACAGCAGATATTGCCTATCACATAGACAAACTAGAAAGAGGCTTTGATAGAATGATAAACATCTGGGGAGCAGACCACCACGGATATGTAGCCAGAGTAAAGGCATCTATTGAAGCTCTCGGTTATGATCCTAATAAACTTGAAATTCTCTTAGGACAGCTTGTTAATCTTGTGATTAACGGAAATGAAGTACGTATGGGTAAACGTAAGAATATGGTTACTCTTGACGATTTGATTGAGGAAGTCGGAGTTGATGCAACTAGATTCTGGATGTCAATGAGAAATATTGATACAACTCTTGACTTTGATATTGAGCTTGCAAAAACAAACAGCGATGAAAACCCTGTATTTTATGTCCAATACGCTCACGCAAGAGCCTGCTCGATTTTACGTAACGCTGTGGAAGAAAAACTTAACACCGAAACAGGAGAAAAAACACCGGCACCGCTCTCTAAGACAGAACTTGATGAACTTATAAACAATTACAATCCTGAAATAATACTGCCGACAATTGAAAGCGCTAAAAAACTTATATTAAAACTTGAGGAATACAAATCAATGATAAAAATGTCAGCGGAAACAAGACAGGTTTATACAATCTGCCGTTACGTACAGGAACTTGCGTCGGAATTTCATTCATTCTACAATGCAAACCGTGTAATTTCAGAAGATAAAGAAATGATGAAAGCACGGTTATCACTTGTTGTTGCAGTGAAGAAAGTATTAAATAACGCCCTTGATATTCTTGCAGTAACCGCACCGGAGAGAATGTAAAGGTTGAACTTGACTGATTGCTAGAAATGTTAAAAAAAATACCGCCCTTAGAACTAATAGGGGCGGTATTTTATATTTTTTATTTATTAAATAACAGGAACGTCAATCGGATCAACCAGAATTACGTTTATAACCTCGCCGGAATTCAGATTTACATCCTCGCCTTTCCGTATCATATCAGCAATTGCATCATAGATAAAGAATGCACCGCCGCCAATTCCGCCGCCGATTGCGGCTAACGGAACAGTTACATATTTTGCAGGGCCATCATTTACTATATCATTTCCCCATTCAATTGAATTTTTCGTAATATCAACGGTTTTTGCCCAGCTTTTTTTTACGGCATCAGAATATCCGCGTGTTGTTGTAATCCCGCCGTCAAAAGTCATATCAGTCCTTCCGACAAGCGAGAGAGACAGAGGAATCTGTCTGCCGTTCGGGGTAACTATGTGGTCAAAATCCAGATAAAGAATTGCTCCTTTTGACATTCTTTTTGAAGGAACTATATTTTTAATACTGCCTCTGACAAGCGAGCCTGACGGAAGAATTACATCAGAATCCGCAGTCTGGTCTGTTACAAGAATTGCAGAAAAAGGTTCACCTGTCTGACGCGCTGTAGAAAGCGGGTTAAGAAGCTGCAGCTGGAACTTTGTTCCCGCAGGAATCCTTTTGGTTTTAGCATTTGCATTAAATGGTGCTGCAAGAACTGTCTGCACGGCAAGAAACAGCGCAAGAATTATTGAAAATAATTTTAATTTCATCTCTAAATCCTCCTAGAATACATATTATTCTAGCAATTTTTATAAAAAATGCAAGTATCTGATACGGCAGTGAATATAACAGCGTAAAAGCACAGCATTAAAGAACTTACAGACCTTTAAGTTAAAAAGTTGCTAATTTGCAAAAAAGTGTTATTATCAAGATATGTCAAAAATTGAAAAAATACAGGAATTACAGGAAATTCTGCAACAGGACAGCAAGAATTATCAGGCCAGAAGGCAGCTTGCTGTACTGTTGCTTGACAGCGGATTTTCAGAAGAAGCCTTGCAGCACTTTCTTTATCTTTCAAAAATCTTTGAAAACGACAGCGGGATTTTCTACAACCTAGGTATTTCATACGAAAAGCTCAAAAACTTTGAAAAAGCAAAAGAGGCTTATCTAAAAGCAATAGATCTTTCGCCGGAGGAAACGGACGCTTGCTACAATTTAGGGCTTGTTTTGACAGAACTTGAGGAGTATGATGATGCGATAACATGTTTTCAAACAGTTCTGGAAAAAGATAATAACGATTCAAATACCCACTTCAGCCTCGGCATCTGCCTGCTAAAGAAAGGAGATCTTGCTGACGCACTTACTCACTTTCAAAACACAATTGACTTAAACGACGAGGACATTTACGCTCATTTTTACATAGGCAATATCCTGAAAGAACTTGGAGATTCTGAAAGTGCAGCAGGCGAATTTGAAAAAGTTCTGGAACTTTCACCGGATTACAGCTGGGCGTATTATAATCTTGCTGTTATTGATTTTGAAAAAGGGAACCTTGATGACGCGCTTACCAAACTAAAAAAAACAATCGAATTAAACCCTAAAGATCATGAAGCCTACATCAATTACGCAAAAATCCTTGCAAAACAGGGGCTGTATGATGACGCCTCCGAAATTATAGAACGTGCAGTAGCTGCCGGCATACAGTCAGGAGATTTGTTCTATACAGAAGCCCAGATTGATAAAAAACTCGGAAACCTTGAAGCTTACGAAAACGGGCTTAAACTTACCCTGGAACACAAAGACACCCTCTCGGCGCCAGAGAAAATTATACTGAAAGAACTTGATGCGTTAAACGGCTAAAACAAGAGTGCCCGAAACTTTGAACGGCCTAAAATTTTTCAGCAGAAGAACGCTGTTTAAATTTACTTTTCAGCATGGTAAAATAAAATCACTGAAAAACAAAAGAGGAATTAAAGATTATGAGAATGTCAAAATTATTTGTTCAAACCCTGAGAGAGTTTCCGGCTGATGCGGAGGTAATTTCACACAAAATGCTTGCTAGAGCCGGCTATATAAGAAAATTAACCTCGGGTGTTTATAACTATTTACCCCTTATGTGGAGAGTTTTGAAAAAGATTGAAAATATTGTAAGAGAAGAAATGGACGCAGCAGGCGCACAGGAACTTTTGATGCCGTTTGTCCAGCCAAAAGAACTCTGGGAAGAATCCGGCAGATGGGATGCTTACGGCAAAGAATTAATGAGATTGAAAGACCGACACGACAGAGTTATGTGCCTCGGGCCTACTCACGAAGAGATTATTACCGCAATTGCACGCGACGGCTTAAAATCCTACAAACAAATTCCGGTTAATTTATATCAAATTCAGTCAAAATTCCGCGACGAAGTCCGCCCGAGATACGGACTTTTGAGAGGAAGAGAATTCATTATGAAAGACGCCTACAGCTTTGACACATCAGAAGAAGGACTCAACAAAGAATATCAAAATATGGCGCGTGCTTATAAAAGAATTTTCGACCGCTGCGGGCTTGATACAAAAATGGTTCAGTCAGATTCAGGCGCAATCGGCGGAAGCGTTTCGCATGAATTTATGGTAATCACCGATACCGACGCAGGTGAAAATGACGTATTCTATTGCGAGTGCGGTTACGCGGCAAACTCAAACCATGCAGTATCAAAATTACCTCAAGTTGTTATTGACGGAAAAGATTACTTCACAGAAACGGAAATAATTGACACTCCAAACACACATTCAATAGAAGAATTAAGCAAGTTTTTAAAGATTCCGTCAACACTTATTTTGAAATCGCTTGTTTATATAGTTGATAAAAAACCTGTTATTGCGCTTATCAGAGCAGACAGGGTCGTTGAAGAAACAAAATTAATGAATGCAGTCGGCGGAATTGAAATAAGAATAGCATCTGCTGCTGAAATTGCAGAACTTATGGCAGATCATGGCTTTGATGCCGTTCCTGGATTTATCGGCCCTAAGGGAATGAAAGATATTCCTATAATAGCGGACGAAACAGTACGTGAAATGAAAAACTTTGTTGTCGGAATTAACCAAACAGACAAACATCAGGTCGGGGCAAATCTTTCGGATTTAGGTGTTGAAAACCTCCAATATGCTGACATCAGGCTTGTAGAGGCCGGTGACTTCTGTCCTGAATGCGGAAAACCGTTAAAAGTTACAAAAGGGATTGAAGTCGGCAACATATTCAAACTCGGCACAAAATATTCAAAACCGATGAATGCTGTTTATCTTGACCAGAACGGCAAATCTCATCCATATATTATGGGATGCTACGGTATAGGAATTTCCAGAACTGCTGCAGCTGCAGTTGAGGCACATTATGATGAACACGGTATTAAATGGCCTATATCAATTGCTCCATATCATGTAGTAATTGTCCCTGTCAACATCCAAGACAAACTTCAAATGGAAGTTGCTGAAAAAATGTATGAAGAACTTAAAAAAGCAGGGGTTGAAGTCGTACTAGATGATAGAGATGAACGTGCAGGAGTAAAATTCAAAGATGCAGACTTAATAGGGTTCCCATACAGAGTAACTGTAGGTAAAACAATTAATGAAGGACTTGTTGAATACAAAACACGTGAAACCGGCGAAATTGAAAAAGTTACACCTGAGACCGCCATTGAACACTTAATTGAAATAGTTAAAAATATCAAATAATAAAAAGCGGGGTTAATAACCCGCTTTTTATTTGGGTAAATTCTTCCAATATGATAAATTTTGATTATCGGGATTTTTATCCAGCAGAGCAAATTCACTACAGCCAAATCCATTATATCTGCTTGCTTGTTCAGAAAGAGAACATACATTTACTGCACCTACAATTCCGCCTAATTCCTCATCATCTTCATAAGCTCCAGCACTACCGCCTCCTATATTTTGAGGAAAAACTATTTTATCATTTTTATCTATATCAAATGCAAATAAATCAAAACCTAAACGGTTAGGGCCTGTTGCTGTTCCGTTAGTATCAATATATACCCTTGCATTACGAGAATTTACACTACCAAAAAAAAAGCTCATTCCATCGCTAGTATTAATAGCCCTATCAGATATAACATCACAATCTAAACGAGCATTTTTATTACCAGTATATGTTTTATATATTGCAAGCTTAGTTTTTCCAGAACAAGAAAGATACGAATTTGAATATTCGCAAACTTTTGCATCGTTAAAATATTTTGAAAAAGCTTCTATTTGTTCATACTTTTTGGAAATTAAAGATGAATTACTATCAATATCTAAATCCTTTTTAATAAAAATACTATATACACCACCATAATCATTTATCATACGTTGATGCACATTCGATAATATTGAATAAGCCTTTTTAAAGCGGGTTTGCAACTCCTTAGCTTTATGATCATTTATAATAGTCGGCAATGTCATTGCTGCAACTATACCAATAATTCCAAGAGTTATTAGAACTTCTGCTAATGTAAATGCTTTAATTTTCATCAACGCCTCCTTAATATATTGTAACTATTAGTTAAATAAATAATATTTTGTTAATTATATATTAACATATTAACATATTTTCCTGTTTATATCAAGACGTTAACAAATAGCTTATAATTAAAGAATGGCTATAATTATTGATATAGATACAAAAACAGATATTAATGAACTAGTAAGACTACTTCTATTCCGTAATAAAATAACAATTGCGGAACTTGCACGTAGAATGAGTGATTTAAGTGGTAAAGATTATTCAAGATTCAATGTAAGAGCAAAAATAGAAAAAGGTTCATTAAAGTTTTATGAAATGATACTTATCTGCGAAATACTAGGATACAAAATTGATATTCACGAAAAATAATATTTCATAAATTAATTTTATTGAATTACTGTGCATTTTTATTAATATCTTTCATTGAGATATTAAATTTCAAAAGATAGTATCCACCAAGAATTGTTAATATTATGATTAAAATTCCCTGATGTACAGTAGATACAGCAAGCGCTGTTGATTTTTCAATCCCAAAAATTCCAAGAGCCATAAGGTATGCAACCTGATAAGGCCCTAAGAATACCGAGGTTGAAGGTATCATTGTGGAAAAAGATATTAAACTCAATACAAACAAACCAGCTGAAAAACCTAACCCGAGAGAAAAACTGTCAACTATAAGATAGGCAACATAGGCCTCAATTCCCCATACAAGAATACTTGTCACACAGGCAATTGTCCAGTATTTAGGGTAATCAAGCACAGTGAAACCTTCCATAAAGGATTTTGTATAACAGCAGATTTTATCAATCAAAAGTATTGAGGCTTCACGAGCTTTCTCGGGCAGCTTTTCCGCAAGTTTTGCAAACCATCCGCACACCTCATCAATTTTATCGAACTTAAACACAACGTAAAATACAGCAAGGCTTCCGATAAAAAGTGCCCCGATACCGTATGCAATATGCAAAATCCACTGTTGTTTACAGTATAAAAGTATAGCAATCAGAAGCATAAAAAATACACTTATTCCATCAAGAGTTCTCTCAAGAATAATTGAGCCGAAAACTTTCATTTTCTTCTCGCCCTTAACAGAACCCAGATAATAAGCTCTGTAAACATCCCCCGCACGTGCAGGCAAGAATATATTCAGCATGCTTCCTACAGTGAAAACTTCCCCGAGATGCAATGATGAATACTTTTTATCATTCAGCAAAAGCGCCTTCCATCTGATGCCTCTGATATAAAGCGTCAGCACATAAAAAATTACTATCTGCAAAATGTTTTTAAAATCAAAATCTTTAAACGTCCGGATAAGCTCCGCCCAGTCTATCTTATAAAAAATAGCCGCCAGCAATACAATTGTTATTACTAACGCTGCAATCTTCCTCTTTTTCATAATTAAATTTTACCACAAATATTTTATTCTTAATGGAATGAACATTCGTATAAAATGCACTATTCATTTTACTTGTTAAAAATTGTTCACCTAAATTACTCGCTAAATAGCTCGCAGCACACGCTCGCATTAAAATCCACCTTATCTTCCCCCTTTACAACAAAAGGGGGTTAGGTTTTTGCCTCCCTTCATAAGGGAGGTGGCGCGAAGTGCCGGAGGGTTTTAATGCGAATATGTGCGTTACAGCGAACAAAAGGGTTGCATAAAAATTTTTATCTGCTAGCATGATAACTATGAATACATTAATTACCTTAAAATTGCATTTGCATCATCATATCAACCTGAAAAGGCTGTAGAATTGATGGTGCGCGATTTTAAATTTTAATTCAATTCTTTTAACGGCCTTTTCAGGAACCCCGCGTAAAAGGTCACATTAGTTAAAAGAATTGGAGAATTAAAATGACACTTACCCGAATAATATCAGCCATCGGCAATAACAGCAGCATATATCCCCTTCTGGTCAGAGATTGCGGAATAGAAGTTCCGTCAAAGGTTTATTTGACCTACAAACAGAATGAAGATGACCCAACTGTAGCCAAACTTGCTACAAGGGAACGTCTTTTAGACGAATATACTACATCAGCCGTCTGGCTCGGCGGTATTCCTCTGATTGATTGGGCCGCAAACAAACTTATCAAAAAATTCGGCTACAATCCGAAAGTTAATCTGAAACTTTTCAAAGAAGAAAAAGGCGTTCAGGGTGTAAATGAAAATATTGCCCGCTTCAAAAATATTGCGGACAAAAACCCTAAAGCAAGACTGGCAATAGAAAAGGCTCTTGCTGACCTGAAAAAAGCCGCTTCAAACAAAAAAGTTTACGAAAAAATGCTTGCTGCGAAATTTATTGCAGCCACTGCAATACCAATTGCATTTATCGGCTTTATTCTTCCTAAGATGATTTTTGCCTCCTCTGCTGCAAAAATTGCAAAACTGAAATCTCAACGCAAGAAGCAAAATTCGCAACAAAACACAATGGCTTTTGAAGGTTTAAAAAGCGACACATTTGCCGGAATGTCTTTGAAAAAACAAAAAGATGTAAGCTTTGGCGGGAACTTTATCTCAAACCTTGCAAACTTTTCAACACTTGAGAAGATGGAAACTATCGACGGAGGTTACGCAATAGGCAGAGTATTGACAGCCAGAAAAGGCGCTGACGGAAACAGAAACGAAGCCATTGATATAGGATTTAAAATGGCGGGCATGATGTATTTGAACTATGTTGCGCCAAAGCAGATTGAAAAAATTCTTAATAAAGCCACTATGAAAGCTTTTAAACTTGATGTCAAGCTTGATCCTCTTATGCTTGCGGATAAAGAGTTTCTAAAACAAATTAAGGAAGGCACACTTGAACTTCCAAAAACCGCAAGACCGCAGGACATGCTTGACTACATAGATAACAACCCCGAAAGCTTATTTGTAAAATACGCAAACAAGTTTGAAAAAATTACAATGCTTAAAGAGGGCGTCAGAGATCCGCGCGCTTATGTAAATATGAAGAAACTTGCAGAATTCAGGAATGACATTGAAGCCTTTGCAAAAAATGCTTTGTCAGATGGCGGAGCCGCTATGGTTGAAAAATTTGCAAAGCGCGCAAAATTTGTAAAATCCGTAAACATACTTGCAAACGTGGGATTAAGCAGTTTCCTTCTGGCATACGGACTGCCGAAAGCACAGTTTGCATTCAGAAAACTCGTTACCGGTTCTGACCTTGAACCTGGAATTGTTAATGCGGAACAGCAGGCTGAAAGGTAAAATTTCCCATAATCCAGCCTGCTACCCCGCACAATACAAATAAAAATAAAGACAACCTCAACGAAAAGAGCAGCCGTTGTTCTGCGAAATATCAACAGGGCAAGTGCTGTCTGAATGCAGTGAGTTCACTTGCCTCTGGTTGAGCAGATTACAAACGGGTAGCGATGTAGTTACAGATTGGATTTGTTTTTATTTGCAGCGCGCCGGGTAGCAGGTTAAAACTTCAGCGGGTAATCGTCAGGAATCTTCCAGCCGTTTTGCTGAATCCATGCAGCACAAAAGGCACGTTCATTAGATACAGTTTCCTTACAACCAACAGCGCTATGAGTTTTCAACATCTCAACAGTTCCATCCCATGAATAAGCTTTGTATGGCTCAACACCCTTTTTATAATGATATTTCATACTTTCAGCCCAGGGCCTGAATAAAAATGTAAAATATTTAGTTCCTGAATACTGATAATTATTCCTCGACTCTCCTGCAGAAGTATCAGCCTCACCGTTGTATTCCACAAAACTTCCCGCATCAGGCCAGAAATGAATACTTTCTCCTCCGATAAGCGCTAAACTTCCGTCAGGAAAATAAACCATAACTCTGCCGGTTACATCATTTACCTTTACACTTGAATATTTAAGATATGGTTTTAAATATTTATCAAACCAAACTTCCGGTAAAATCTCTCCTTTCTCAGCATTTTCGTCCTCATCTTTAACCCCGAGATGCTCCCAGTATTCCTTCGGCCCGTTATCTTTTTCAGAGATTTGCACAGCCTGATTCATTACCGAATAAAACTTAGCAAGACGGGTTTCTACGACTTTTTTGCGGTAATGCGAGGTAACATTCGGAATAGTCAATGCTGCAATAACTCCTATTATCCCTAATGTTATAAGAACTTCCGCAAGCGTAAATCCTTGTTTTTTCATTTCACAAAATCTCCTTATAGATTGATAATAATACTAATATTTAAAGAAAATTATTAAAATATTAGTATTATTATAACCTGTTTTTATAAATTTGTAAAGTCCTCTATAATTTAAAAATGGACATCAGGAACGATATAAAATACCTGCTTGCAAAAGAAGGGGTTACCCTGACCCGCATGGCAGAATTACTTTCGGAAAAAACAGGGTACCACTACACAGTAAAATCAATCTCTGGAAAACTAATAAGAGAGAGTATTACACTAAAAGAAACCCTGCAAATTCTGGAAATTATAGGTTATAAACTTGTTCCGGTCAAAAACTCCGGGAAATAAATACAAAAAGTCCGCTCTTAAACACTTAAGAACGGACTTTTAAACAAAGCATATAGCCGGGCAAATACGGTGTCTGCTAACATTTCATTGATAACCCGCAATGAAATGTTTACAATGCAGGCGCAAATCCGGAAGAGAACTACTTCTTACGCTGTTTTATAACAGCACTAACTCTCTGTCATCGGAAACGACCTTATCAGGCAGAATAGTGTTTTTAATTTCAGCAAGATCCTGCTGCATCAATCTTCTTGGAGAACCTTCTTCCATAGAATGGTTTCTCAAGAGGTATGACGGATGGAAAATAGTCATTGCTTTATACTCAACACCATCAACAGAAACTGTCATCCATTTGCCGCGAACTTTTGAAATTGTCTGTTTTTTATCAAGTTCAACAAAAGATTTTAATGCAGTAGCACCGCACAGGATAATTGCATCCGGCTTAATAATATCAATCTGAGCTACAAGAAACTTATGGCATGCAGATTTTTCTTCGTCAGTAGGAACTCTGTTTTCAGGAGGTCTGCATTTTACTGTATTAATCATATAAACATCTTCCTCGCGAGAAATACCGGCGTCTGCCAAAAATTCATCAAGAAGCTGTCCAGCTCTTCCCACAAAAGGTCTGCCGCATTCATCTTCCATTTCTCCCGGAGCTTCTCCGATTAAAACAATCCTTGCAGTGGATGGGTTTCCGTCAGCAAAAACGACATTATTGCGATATTTTGCAAGCGCGCACCCCTGACAGCTTTCACACTTCTGTCTTACTATCTCCAGGCAACTTTTCTTCATATTCTTCTCTCTCCTCTTTTTCGATTTTATTTCTAAATAGCCCAACATTATATTTTTTACAATAGCGCTTCAATTCCTTCATAACAACATCCGAAAGTATGAAAACTGCTATCAAATTCGGAACCGCCAGAAACAGAGTAAACGCATCTGAAAGATTTATTATACTTTTAAAGTTCATGGCAGAGCCGATAACAATGAATATACAATATATAACCTGAAAAGTCCTCGTTGTCAATTTTGTATCGCCGAAGAGGAAGTTCCAGCCCTTAATTCCGTAGTAGGAACCGCAAAGCATGGTCGAAAGCACGAAGCAGCTTGCCATAAACGTCAATAATACAGGGAAAAACGGGCATACCGTGCCAAAAGCTTTAGAGGTTAATTCGATTCCCGCAAGGCCTGTATTTTGTAAATAAACTCCGCTTACAACAATTACAAAAGCAGTAGCTGAACCTACAATTACAGTATCAACAAACGGCTGGAGCATGGCAATAAATGCCTGCGCAACAGGTCTGCTTGTTTTTACCGCGGAAAATGCAATCGGCGCAGTTCCAAGTCCGGCCTCGTTTGCAAACATCGCACGCCTAAATCCCCAGAGCATGCAGGCAAACATTCCGCCTTCCATTGCCCTCGGTTTGAAAGCTTCCGTTATAATCACATGAATTGTGTGCGGAAGATGATGTATATTCATAAGACACACAACAAAAGCGGATGCAACATATAAAGTACACATGGCAGGCGTAACCTTTGAGGTAAATTTCCCGATAGCTTTAATTCCGCCGATAATTGTAAAATATGTAATTACAGCCACAATCAAACCCAAAAGCCAGCTTTGATTTGCAAAGAAACTGTGTTCTCCGCCTGTCACTTCCGTAATCTGTGTTGTCATGGCATTAATCTGGAATAAATTCCAGCCGCCAATCATTGCAAAAATACAGCACACAGCATATATTTTAGCAAGATACGGTGAAAATTTACCGAGATATTTATGATTTTTTAAACCGGTCTGAATATAATACATAGGACCTCCGGCAACAGCCCCGTCTTTATTAATTTGACGAAATTTCAACCCGAGTAGAACCTCTGCAAACTTTAACGCCATTGAGAAAAATCCTGCAATAATCATCCAGAAAATTACTCCCGGGCCACCAACCGACACAGCCGCTGCTGAACCTGCAACATTACCTATTCCTGCAGAGGCTGAAATTGTTGCGGTTAAAGCCTGGAAAGAGGAAACCTCCCCCTTTTTCTTTCGCACGATAATATCTTTATGCTCATAATTTTTTGTAATAAGTTTGAGCGCATGTTTAAATCCCCAGATACCGATTGCTCGTGTACGTATAGTAAAATAGATTGCAGCAGTCATCAAAAGCGCAACAAGAAATTCCACCCTGACACCGTGAATTGTCACGTGGCTGAATATTATCCCTGAAATTTTGTCGGCTATCGGTGATAAAAAACTATCTATCGCACTGTCTAAATTCATCGTGTTTATATTTTAGCATGAACATGACAACTTATTTCGGTAAATTTTTCCAGTAAGAAACTTCCGGATTATCTGGATTCTGGTCATTCATTGCATAAATAGTGCAGCCAAAACCGTTATACTTGTTACCTGTCTGTTTAATTGAGCAATCAGCAGTAGTACCGGTTTCATCACTATCAGTTACAAGATCGTCGCCCCCGCCTCCAAAGGCTTTAGGCGGAATAATTTTATCATTTGCATCAACATCTAATGCAAATAAATCAAACCCTAATCTGTTAGGTCCTTTCAGAGCCCCGTTTGTATCAACATAAATTCTGTTATTTCTGTATTCTGTGTTGCCAAAGAAAATTGTAATACCGTCAGGAGCAACAACCACCCTGTTAGTAACAGCATCTGCTGTCAAATGTGCCGTATTTTTTCCGTCATAAGTTTTGTAATCAACAGGATTACTTTTATTCATACAGGACAAAATTGCATTCCCCCATGTGCAAATTTTCCCGCCGTTAACATATTTCATAAATGCTTCTATATATTTGTACCGAAGGGCTTTTTCACTCTCATTATTGTTCATAATAACATCTTTCTGTATAAAAGTAGCGTAAACACTGCCATAATCAGCAATCATACGCTGATGAATATTCCAAATAACAGAATGGGCTTTCTTAAATCGAACCTCCAATTCTTTTGCTTTATGATTAGCCATCAGCGCCGGCATTGTCATGGCTGCTACTATACCGATAATCCCGAGAGTGATGAGAACCTCTGCCAACGTAAAGGCTGCCTTTCTGAAAGTGAAGCGTGAAGAGTGAGGGGTGAAGGGTTCTCTATTGCCCTCTCTCTTTGTGAGAGGGCAGAATTTGTTAATGAGCGATAGCAAATTTACAAATTCGGGAGAGGGTTTTTCTTCTAAACCCTCCGACACTTCCGTGCCACCTTCCTTTATAAGGGAGGTCTTTGATACTACCCATTTTTTTAATTGGGTTAGGGGGGATTTTTCCTCAAACAGCCGTCGCCAGAATGCACGCCAACTTAAGGCTTTGCACCTCTCGGTTGCCTGTATCTCTTGCTCTGTGGCGGTTAAGGAGCTTAAACTACTTGCCCCCCCCCCCGAAAACCATTGATTTTACTGCATTTTCCATTGTTTAATCTCCTTTGCTTTATTTTTTTATTACTTTTCTCTGGACAATCTATAAATCTTTTCGAGACGATAGCGGGAGCAGAACGAAAGCGTGTTCAAGAAAACATTTGTAGATTGTCCAACTTGTTTTACTCTGACATGTTAAATTATATCAAATCTTTCGGTTCTTTTCAACCTGTAATAAAAAACTTTTTGAGGCCATAACGGGAGCAGCGCGTACCCGAAAAAAGTAACATTTTCAAGATTTACTTTGCTTCTCTCTGGTAAGCCCATGCAGAATGATTATGAATGCTTTCAAAAGCTTCACATTCGACTTCAAATTCTTTTACATAAGGATGTTCCCTTAATTTTACAACCACATCCCTCAGCACATCCTCCACAAACTTTGGATTATCCCACGCTTTTTCTGTTACGAATTTTTCATCCTCGCGTTTTAAAAGCGGATACACAGGACAAGACGCACAGCCCTCTATAATTGAAATTAAATCCTCCAACCAGATATGCTTATCCTCATCATAAGACACCTTCACCGTAATAAACGCCCGCTGGTTGTGCGCACCGTTATCAGAAATCTCTTTTGAACAAGGACAAAGCGTAGTCACAGGAACTTCCACACCAAGAATAAACTTGTATTCCCCGTTATCAATCCGGCCTTCAAACGTACATTCATAAGCCATCTGTGCAGGCAATTGCGTCACCGGAGCTTTTTTTTCTACAAAATACTTGAACTTAAACTGCAATTCCCCGCTCACTGCATCAAGATTTTTTATAATTTTCTCAAGACAGCCCTTTATATCAATTCCGAGAAGATTTTTATTCTGCCACTCGTTTAAAACTTCAACAAATCGCGACATGTGCGTTCCTTTATAATCCCGCGGCAGTGAAACACTAACCTTTGCTTTTGCACAGACAACCTGATTAGAATTGTTCTTTCGCTGGATAATCAATGGAACATCAATATGCTTTATCCCGACTTTTTGTATATCCACATTTCTTGTATCTTTAAGATTCTGAATGTCTTTCATTTCTCTCCAAACTGCGATTTAAGAGCGTTTCAGCAATTGTTTGACCACGTTCTGAAATTTTATATTAAGATTTGTTAAAAATTTGCATCAAAAATAGCAATTTTTTAATTCCAATATACTTTATATAAACATAAAGCTCTCTCTTCTTATTTAAACGGATAGGCCTTGAAAATAACATCAAGGTCTTTTTTTTATGCTATTTTCCTGTGCAGGTTTCGCACTCGTCTAGACGCTTTCTGATAGCAAGGAATCTGTCAAGCTCGCCTCTCAAACGTTTTAAATCCAGATAAATCGCATTGTTCAGCAAAACTCTGTTGTCATACTTTTTATCGATTATATAAAGTGTAGGAAAACCAGTTAAAGCCACATCTTCAACAACTTTTTTATACTGCGGATCATCAACATTTAACATGACAATATCAAATTTATTCTTATATATAGAATTGATAGTCTGAAATTTCGGCATGAACCTCAGACAGTATCCGCACCAGTCTGCGTAAAATAAGACAAGCGCCGGTTTTTCGGATTCAAGAGCAGTTTCGTAAGATACTCCTATATGATAATCTGACGGTTTTTCTTTTTTATCCATGAAATTTCCGTTCAGTGCAAGACAAACAGCAGAGGTAAGAGCGGTTACCAATAAAATACTTAATCCAATAATAATCTTTTTTTTCATAATTAATACTCCTCACAAACATTATACTATAAACACTTCTAAAATAGGAAAGGACAAATTTTTTTCAAAAACACGTTTTAATAAATCTTAACATAACACTTGAAATAATATATATTATAGTATATACTAAATATATATTATTTCGTGTTACATTTCCCGCATGCTAAAAACGGGCGGAGGCAGTTTGTGCATTTATATTATATAAAAGCATAAAGGTGCAGCCGGAAGTTTTGTGAAGAAGAAAAAAAAATAAGGAGTTTAAAGTTTATGAGCAAAAATCACCCCGTTAAGATGAAGAAGGTTATCGAAAAATCAAATCCAGCAAAAAATGAAGTTTTATCTGCGTCAACAGACAGCATTCTGAACGGCTATTTGAGAGAAATAGCGGATTACCCGTCTTTCTCAGCCTCTGAAGAAAAAGAGATTGCAAGACTTGCAAAAGAAGGAGATGCCGGTGCAAAGAAAAAATTAATTCAGGCAAACCTTAAACTCGTAGTGAGCATTGCTAAAAAAGCAATCCACATGTCAGGACTTCCGATGATTGATTTAATTCAGGAAGGAAACCTGGGGCTGATGATTGCAGCAGAAAAATTCAACTACAAACTCGGCTACAGATTTGCAACCTATGCAAGCTGGTGGATTAAACAATCAATGTTTAAGGCAATTTCTGAGCAGTCGCACTGTATGAAAATTCCTGTCTATATTCAGGAAACCCTCTCTAAATTTTCAAAGGTTAAATCTGAAATGGAGCAGGAGTGCAACTATCAGGTTCAGACCAAAGATGTTGCTAAAAAGATGAATATAGAGCCTGATAAGATTGAAACATTCCTTTCTGCATATACAAAAACAATTTCAATAGAAAGCGGGCTTGAACGCGACAACGGAAAAGATTTGAACATAGCAGACATCCTTGAAGATGAGAGGGCTTCCGTATCCGACAATGTCGAATTTTTAAATCTTCAAAAGGATATAGAAATGGTAGTATCAACTCTGAAAGAACGTGAACAAGATGTAGTAAGAATGCGCTACGGATTGGGGAATGCAGCAAAGAGGACTTTAGAAGAAATCGGCAGCATTTACGGCGTTACAAAAGAATGTATCAGGCAGACAGAACTAAGGGCTTTAAAAAAAATGCGACTGTCTACAATCGGACAGGAAATGCTGGCAGGTTATATCGGGTAGTGAAGTTCCTCGTGAGTTTATATTTTATATCTTGAAGTTTGTGAGCGGCAAATACCGCTCTTTTTGTTTTTATGGAATTTTATGCTAAAGTTATTTTGAGGGATATGTTATGAAAAAAATATTTATTTTGTTTATTTTGCTTACAGCATTTGCATTTTTACCGGTACAGGCTGGAGATAATCAGGAACTTCCTTCTGCAACAGGACTTGTGGAAAATATTCAATACGAAGATGTTCAGGGCCTGCAGCAGGGTGACAACAATGTAAAACAGACTGTTCTTGTTAAGGTTATTTCCGGAGAATTCAAGGGAACAGAAAGGCTTGTTGATAATATGCTCACAGGAAATCCAGCCTACGACATCAATTTAAAAAAGGGTGACAGGGTAATTTTACATGTTGAAGCCCGTAATGACAATATTGCAACCGCAGATGATGTGGATTTTTTTATTGCAGACTTAAAAAGAGATACCTCCCTTCTATGGATTGGAGCTGTTTTTATTGCACTGCTTCTTGCTATAGGAAGAAAAAAGGGTGTATTCAGTCTTATTTCCATAATAGCAACAGTAGGATTAATTTTCTTTATGCTTATGCCGATGATATTGAACGGTTTCTGTCCGATAGCGTCGGCTGTTCTTGCCGGAATCTTATCGACAATAATTACAATATATCTTGTCGGCGGGTTTAACTCAAAAAGTTCTGCAGCTATTATCGGTACCTCATTAAGCCTTATTTTTGCCGGAGCGCTCTCTATGCTTGTAATATTTACTGCGCACCTGACAGGATTTGCCGGAGAAGAAACAATGTTCTTATACTCGGCGCACCCTGATTTAAGTTTTACAGGAATTCTGTCGGCGTCGATGATTATTGCATCACTCGGGGCGCTTATGGATACAGGGGTTTCGATTGCAAGCGCAATTAACGAAATCTACGAAACAGATAAAACTCTTTCTGTCAAACAGCTTTTTAATTCCGGAATGAACATAGGTAAAGATATTATAGGCACAATGTCGAATACACTTATACTTGTCTATCTGGGCTCTGCCCTGCCGCTGGTGCTTTTATCGAGCAATATTGACCTGCAGAAGTTCTTTAATCTTAATCAGGTGGCAACCGAAATTTCTTCAGCCTTAATAGGGAGTATTGCAATACTCCTCTGCGTGCCTCTGACCGCAATCATAAGTGCTTATTTAATAAAAAATCAGAAAGAAAAAGTTGAATTTGATTTTAAATAAAGTGAATTGTGAGGGGCAGCAAAGTTATGGAGGGATTGACTAAACCGACGCAACTTTGTTTCTATCAAGGAAGCGGAAAGTAGTATTAATTTCTCAACACGCTCCCGCCCTGCTCCCGCTATCGTTTCGAAAACTAATACTACTGTTCCGGTATAGATGCAATATAGTGCCGGATTAGTAAATCCGGTCTACAATTGGCGTACATTATAGCGGAACTTGATTGAAAGAAAATCCCCCCTGCCCCCTATTAAAAAAGGGGGGGGAGTAACACGACGCATTCTTCGCCTGTTCGCTTTGCTCCTCAAGGGGAGAGGGAACTGTGCTTCACCCCTCACACTTCACGCTTCACTTCTTGTCGCTATTATCGCATTAAACACAAAAAGAGAGCCTTTCGCGGGCTCCCTTTTTGAAATTTATTACCGCTAAGATTAGCATGAGCATAAGCTGCATGCCTGAGATTTCAAGGCATCAGCTTTTTCAGTTTTCTCCCAAGGAACATCAATATCAGTTCTGCCCATGTGTCCGTATGCAGCTAAAAGCTGGTAGAATTTACCGCCGTTTTTAGCAGGCAAGCCGCGGAGGTCAAACTGCTTGATAATTGCAGCCGGTCTTAAGTCAAAGTTCTTTGATACAAGCGCTGAAATTTCGTCATCAGAAATTTTACCTGTACCGAAAGTGTCAACCATGATTGAAACAGGTTCAGCAACACCGATTGCGTAAGCAAGTTCAATTTCGCATTTTTCAGCAAGACCTGCAGCAACAATGTTTTTAGCAACCCATCTTGCTGCATAAGCGGCTGATCTGTCAACTTTTGTCGGATCTTTTCCGGAGAAAGCACCGCCGCCGTGACGTGAGTAACCGCCATAGGTATCAACAATAATTTTACGTCCGGTCAAACCTGCATCGCCCTGAGGGCCGCCTACAACGAATCTTCCTGACGGATTTACAAGGATTTTTGTTCTGCTGTCAAGCTTGATTGCTTCATGTGAAAAAACTTCATCAATAACAAGCTTTTTAATATCATTTTTGATAATTTCCTGAACCTTAGAGTTGTCAGATGTTCCGTTAATTTCAGGGTCATGCTGTGTTGAGATTAAAACGGTATCAATTCTTGAAGGTTTTCCGTCAACGTATTCAACAGTAACCTGAGATTTGCCGTCCGGTCTGAGGTAATTTACAAGCCCCTGTTTTCTAACCTGAGCAAGTCTGAATGATAATTTATGGGCAAGGCTGATAGGAAGCGGCATAAGTTCAGGAGTTTCATTGCAGGCATAACCGAACATAATACCCTGATCGCCTGCGCCGATATTTTCTGTTTCAGAAGTTGAAGTATCGGCATTATCGCTTCTGGTTTCGTAAGCTTTATTAACACCGCCTGCAATATCGCAAGATTGTTCATCAATGCTAGTTAACACAGCACAGGTTTCAAAGCTAAAGCCTCCGCCTTCTTCTTCTGCGTAACCGATATTCTTAATAGTGTTTCTCACAACTGCAGGGATGTCAACGTAGCAGTCTGAGGTAATTTCACCGCAAACAAGCGCCATGCCTGTAGTTACAGTAGTTTCTGCAGCAACACGCGACTGCGGTGATTTTGTCAAAAATTCATCCAAAATAGCATCAGAAATCTGATCGCATACTTTGTCGGGGTGCCCTTCCGTAACGGATTCGGAAGTGAATAAAAAGTTTCTTGGTGTCATTTCCAATTTCTCCTTAATTTGTTTTTGTACCGGCCGGTAAGTTTTTTAATTCCAACCCGGCCACATCATTATTAAGTTACAGTTTAACTCCAAAAGTTTTTAAAAGCAAATAATGTATTAATATATATTAAAAAATTCCGCAACAGAGCAATAGCGATTTTCCAAACATCAAGGTTAAATATATTTGTGAATAGACAATACAGGGAGAAATTATGTTTTTTAATGTATTAAAAATTAAGGATCTAGTTGATCTTGACGGGAAGAAGCTTGACAGAATTCCTTTAATGGAAAGCGAGCACGGAAATCTGAGCGCTATTGCAATAAAGAAAGATGAAATAATAGATACACATACATCTGAAAACGATGCAGCAGTCTACGTCTATGACGGAGAGATTGAAATTCACTTTGGCGCCGAAAAATTCAAAGTTGAAAAAGGAGAACTTCTAATGTTCAAAAAAGACAAGGAGCACAAAGTCGTTGCACTGAAAGACAGCAGATTTCTTCTGATAAAAATTTAGTCATTCTTTTCATACGAAACACTAACCGTAATTTCATTTTCAAAAACCTCTGTAATTGCCCAGCGTAACGGATTGATACTGTGTTTTGCAAATTCTTCCTCAATCAACGCTGCGGTAACTGGAGGTTTTTTCTTTATTTTTATGCTTCCCGAAACTATCATAGAAAAATAATATTAAAAAAATTTCATAATAACAATATGCCGTTAACATTCATTCAATAAAACTAAAATTTTCAGCCATATTACTTCTTATATTCTTAATTAGAACCTCAGGAGGAATTTCAAGCGCTTCGGCAATTCTCCAGAAAGTTGAAAACTGCATATCCGATTTCCCCATCTCTACATCAGACCATATAGATTTTGAAACATTCAATTCATTAGAAATTAAACTTATGGATTTTCCTGAACGCAGCCGTAAATCTTTAATTGTTTTGGCAACAGCAGCCAGCAGTTTTTCCCTTTTAAGCTTTGTTTCAAGTTGCATAATTTTCATACTAATGTTATAATAATATATTGTTCGGAATTACCTACGGAGGATTTTTTAATGGTTGAAAAAGATACTTATAAGCTAGGGATTTACTGCTGCGTATCGTAAAAGTGCGTTCACGCTTGCAGAAGTTTTAATCACCCTCGGAATTATCGGGGTGGTCGCTGCAATGACGCTGCCAACTCTTGTGAATGACAAGCAGAATAAAGAACTGCAGACACAGTTTAAAAAACTTATAACGAACTCAATCAGATTGCGAGATTGTTTTATAATGATAACGGAGTTTCTATTGCGGAATATACAAATAGTGATGATGCCGCTACAAGAAACGCTAACATGAGGAAATTTTTATCACAACTGACGAAGATAATACACAAATTGACACAATGCCGTATCCTATATATGCAATAAAAGGAAGCACCGAACGCAAAATGATTTGTGATATAGCAGGATTTCGCTCAGATGTTGCCGGCAGACTTTACGCTTTTAACGATTCTCCTGCTATTGCCGGTCAAAACGGACCTATTGTTTGTGTTGACATTAACGGACAAAAAAAGCCTAACAGGTACGGGATGGACGTTTTCTTATTTGTATTTACTACTGACGGGTTTGTGATTCCTATGGGGCAGGATCATAAAAATAACTCAACAAATTCAACATCTTTTTCAGGCAATTTCTTTTATGAAAACTGTAAGGTTGCCTCTAATTCTGAAATACAGCAGTTTGGATGTGCGGCTTATGCCCTGGCAGACAAAAACCCGGAAGGCGAAGGTGATTACTGGAACGACTTTTTGAAATCCGCTAAATAACAAAAAAGCCCTCAAATATGAGGGCTTTTTCAATTATTCAACAGTCACTGATTTTGCAAGATTTCTAGGCTGGTCAACATCTTTGCCGAGAAATTCCGCAATATAATAAGCCAGAAGCTGTAGCGGCACCATCGCAATTACAGGCGAAAACAGTTCCTGCACCTCCGGAACTCTTATTATATAATCAAACAAATCGTCTAACTTTTCATCATCAGAATTTGTCAGCGCAATCATTCTTGCGTTACGGGCTTTCGCTTCTTCGCTGTTTGAGAGAAGTTTTTCGTAAACACATCCGCGCATCAGAATTGAAAGCACCGGCATTGTTTCATCAAGCATTGCAATAGGCCCATGTTTAAGCTCGCCTGCAGGATAACCGGTTGCGTTTATATAACTGATTTCTTTCAGTTTCAGTGCCCCCTCAAGAGCTGTCGGAAAGTTTATTCCTCTTGCAATATAGATAAAATCTTTTGTAGAAGCATAGGCTCTTGCACATTTTTGAATGTTTTCGGTATGTGCAAGAATCCGTTCAACCTTCTGCGGCAAAAGCATTAACTCCGATTTCAGTGAAGTAAGCGTATCTTTTTCAACGCTGACTTTAATCTCTGCCATATACAAGGCAAGAAGATAAAATGCCATCAGCTGTGCGGTATAAGATTTTGTAGCTGCAACAGAAACTTCAATCCCCGCATTAACAGAAATCAAGCTGTCTGCAAGTCTTGCCATAGCAGAATCCGGTCTGTTTGTAATAATAAGAGCATGAGAGCCTTTTTCTTTAGCCTGTCTGATTGCAGTAAGCGTATCTGCTGTTTCACCGGACTGGGAAACTCCTATAACAAGAGTATGGCTATCTGTCACGGTTTTTCTGTAAATATATTCGCTTGAAGCCTCAACGTCCACCGCAATTCCGCAGAAATTCTCAATTAAATACTTTCCGACCATCGCGGCATGAAGTGAGGTTCCGCAGGCAATTATTTGAATACGATTAAGATTTTTCAGAGTATCTTTATTAAGTTTAACCTCGTTTAAAACAATCGGCTCGTCAGGTGCATGAAGCTTTCCTACAAGAATATTTCTAATAACATCCGGCTGTTCGTGAATTTCTTTCAGCATAAAATGCTTGTAACCGCGTTTACTCAATGCAACAGGCTCCCAAGGAAGGGTTTCTATCTTTTGCGGAATTTCTTTCCCTTCCGAATTAATCAAAACCATCTTTTCCGGAGTTAACGTAACTATCTCATTGTCGTTTAAGTACATTGCCCTGTTTGTATATTTTATAATTGCAGGAACATCAGAAGCTGCAAAAAACTCCCCGTCGCCGACGCCTACAAGAAGCGGAGCGTTTCTCTTTGTTGCAACAATAGTATTTTTGTAATCATTGTGCATAACACAAAGAGCATAAGCACCTTCCAACTCTTTTGTTGCAAGTCTTACTGCCTCGGTTAAATCTTTTGTCTGGGCGTATTTTTTCGCAACAAGGTGAGCAGCGACTTCCGTATCGGTTTGAGAACGGAATGTACAGCCTTCTTTTTCCAGTTTTTCTCTTATTTCCTTGTAATTCTCAATAATCCCGTTATGCACAAGCGCAAGCCTTCCGCATGTACAGGTATGAGGATGCGCATTCAAAACAGTCGGGGCGCCGTGGGTTGCCCATCTTATATGACCGATACCACATGTTGCGGTTTTAAGTTCTTCTTTATGCGGGCTTAACACGTTACACAGGTTCTCAAGCTTACCTTCCGCCTTATAAACCTTTATATCTTCCCCGCATTTTACGGCAACACCAGAGGAATCATATCCTCTGTATTCAAGCTGTCTTAAGCCGTCTATCAATATATCAATAACGGATTTTCCGCCAGTATATCCTACAATTCCACACATATCTTCTCTCCAATAAATCTCTAGTCTGTAAGGACATTATATCATTTAAAAATTTAAAATAAACTATCCTTATAAAAGTTTTACATACACCGGCAAAATAAAATATTTTTTGATGAATATATGGAAGTAATTGCAAAAGCAAAGAGGCGGAGAAGCCGGCTTACAAATTGCGGTCTGATTTATAACTTTGATGCAACATATTCCAGAAAATGTTTTGTAAGGGATATTGCATTAGAGATACCTGTTTGAGCGATTTCATCCCAATCCTGTTTGCGGTCTTTTTTGACCTGCTTTCCATTTTCTGATAAAAAGACAGCCTCTTCAAACAATTCGTCCGGTTCATCAGTTTCCAGCAGAAGCTCCGCCGGCTTTGCGTTTTTAATAAAGGTGTCCTGCTCCTCACTTACATATATTTCAAACTTTTTATGTAATTTTAAATCTTTCCATTTTTTCCATACAGATCCGCGTTCGGTATGCTGCGGCTGGGTGACATCCTGTAAAAAATGCAGCGCACGTCCTGCATGTTCCATAGCCTCCGGCTCATCTATCTTTACTAATTTATCAAAATAATAAACATGTTCATTAAACCTTGCACCCGCATTATTTTTCCCGAAGAAATCCAGAAAACTTTCTTTCGGCCTAAACATAAGCGGAGTGAAGTAAAAATGGTTATTCCCTTTAAACCCGCGCTCATCAAAATCCGGCTGCTGCACAAATTTTATTAAAGTGTTTTTATATTTTTTAAGTTTCGGGATTTCATCCGCAACTTTTCCAGTAATCGCAGCGTGGGTTTTAAAACTCCATCCGAAATTTGTTTTATTATCAATTGAATTAATTTTCATTCAAATATCCCTTATATATTTACAAATTAGCATAAAATAATTGTAATGTTAATAAATATATGATATAATAAGTAAAAAAGGAGGATAAATTTATGCAAAACACAACTATAGCTTCAAAACTCAGAGGGGGGGGGGGGTAGATTAACTTCCGCTCAGAACAAGGTGTTCTGGCAATTACTTAAGCGCGGGGATTTTCTTAAATCTTTTTCCATTGCGGGCGCTATACCCTCTCCAGAATTTGTAATTTCGCTATCGCTCATTAACAAATTCTGCCCTCTCATAGTGAGAGAGGTCTTTGTTGACCCCTTCACCCCTCACTATTCACACTTTACTTCCAGAAAATCCGCATTTACACTTGCAGAAGTTTTAATCACCCTCGGAATTATCGGGGTGGTCGCTGCTATGACGCTGCCAACTCTTGTAAATGACAAGCAGAATAAAGAACTACAAACTCAATTTAAAAAAACTTATTCTGAACTTAATCAGGTTGCAAGACTGTTCTACAACGACAACGGTATTTCTGTGTCTGAATATACCGTTTACAGCAACGGACAGAATAATCTTAACAAATTTTTAAACGAATTTCCTAAATACATGAAAGGAGTTTCTGTAATCAGCGACTGGACACACAATGACTATGATGAAGATAACACACAGATTAACACAATGCCGTATCCGATACACGCAGTTACAGGAAGCAAAGATGTTAAAATGATTTGCGATGTGTCAGGGTTCCGCTCGGATATTTCAGGCAGACTTTACGCTTTTAACGATCCTCCTAACGCCGGTCAAAACGGGCCTGTAGTATGTGTTGATATTAACGGTGAAAAAAATCCTAACAGATACGGGATGGATATATTTTTATTTGTATTTACCACTGACGGTTTTGTTATTCCTATGGGGCAGGATAATAAAAATAATGTGTCTGGAGAAGTTGGAACAGCATCGGCCAATTTCTTTTCAAAAGAATGCAGGGTGAATACATCTGAATACAGACAATTTGGATGCGCGGCTTATGCCCTTGCTGACAAAAACCCCGAAGGCGAAGGCGATTACTGGAACGTTTTCTTAAAATCTGCTAAGTAAATAAAAAAAAGCCCTCAATTAAGAGGGCTTTTTAATTTATGCTTTCTTAAAAACAATTTCGTCATTTTCAACATCTATTATCAACCTGTCGCCTCTTAAGAATTTCTGCGAGAGAATTTCTTTAGAAAGCGGGTTTTCGACCATCTGGCGGATTACACGCTTAAGCGGTCTTGCGCCGTATACAGGATTGAAACCGCGTGTTGCCAGAAGATCTTTTGCTTCATCAGTAATTTCAAGTTCGATTTCCTGATCCTTAAGAAGTCTGCGTAAGTATTCCATCTGCAAATCCACAATATGCGACAATTGCTGCAGAGTAAGCGCTCTAAAGAATATTGTTTCATCAATTCTGTTTAAGAATTCAGGTTTGAAACGGCTTCTCAAGACTTCCATTACCTTGTCTTTCGTAGCCTCAAAATTTTGCTCCGAGCCGATACCTTTGAGAGAATCCTCAAGGATTATATCAGAGCCGATATTTGAAGTCATGATTATCAAAGTATTCTTGAAATCAACGGTTCTGCCTTTTGAATCTGTCAAACGCCCGTCATCAAAGATTTGAAGCATTATGTTGAATACATCCGGATGCGCCTTTTCTATCTCATCAAAAAGAACAACAGAATAAGGTTTACGACGTACTGCTTCGGTAAGCTGACCGCCCTCATCATATCCGACATATCCCGGAGGCGCACCGACAAGTCTTGATACGTTATGTTTTTCCATATACTCAGACATATCAATTCTTATAAGTGCATCCTCGTCATTGAACATAAATTCAGCCAACGATTTGGCAAGTTCAGTTTTACCTACGCCTGTAGGTCCAAGAAATAAGAAGGTGCCGATAGGACGTTTCGGATCTTTCAGTCCTGCACGCGCACGTCTTATTGCATCGGAAACCATTTCAACGGCTTCATCCTGTCCTACCAAACGTTTGTGAAGTATATCTTCCATGTGAACAAGCTTCTGAGTTTCGCTTTCTACAAGTTTATTAACAGGAATGCCTGTCCACTTGCTGACAACTTCTGCAATGTCATCTTCGTCAATTTCTTCTTTCAAAAGTTTATTAGAGCTTTTTTCCTTGTTTTGCACTGCTTTTAACTGTTTTTCAAGTTCAAGAAGTTTGCCGTACTTAAGTTCAGCTGCTGTCTGCAAATCCGTATTACGTTCTGCTTCTTCAATTTTAGCTTTAACCTGTTCAATTTCTTCTTTAATACCTGCCTCACCAACAATTGAAGCCTTTTCTGCTTCCCATTGAACTTTGAGTTTTGCAACTTTTTCCTCCAGTTCATTAATCTGCTTTGTCAAATCTTCAATTTTGGCTCTTGCTTCATCGCTGTCCTCTTTTTTCAGAGCCTCACGCTCAATTTCAAGCTGAATTTTCTGACGCATCAGAGTATCGATTTCTTCCGGCATTGAATCTATTTCAATACGCAGTGAAGATGCAGCTTCATCTATTAAGTCAATTGCTTTATCCGGCAGGAATCTGTCTGTGATATATCTGTCAGAAAGCTTTGCCGCAGCAATCAGAGCACTGTCAAGGATTCTGATACCATGGTGAACTTCGTATTTTTCTTTCAAACCTCTCAGGATTGAAATAGTGTCCTCAACTGAAGGTTCGCCCACAAGCACAGGCTGAAAACGTCTTTCAAGAGCAGGGTCTTTTTCTATATATTTTCTGTACTCATTAATAGTTGTCGCACCGATTGTTCTTAAAACGCCTCTTGCAAGCATAGGTTTTAAGAGGTTTCCGGCATCCATAGAACCCTCGGTGGCGCCAGCGCCTACAACAGTATGAAGTTCATCAATAAACATAACAATGGAACCGTCAGAATCTTCAACTTCCTTTAAAACAGCTTTCAGACGTTCCTCAAATTCGCCTCTGAATTTTGCGCCCGCAACAAGCGCACCCATATCCAGTGAAACAAGTTTAACATCTTTCAGGCTTTCCGGAACATCTCCCCTTACAATTCTCTGGGCAAGCCCTTCAACTATAGCAGTTTTACCGACACCGGGTTCGCCTATCAGTACAGGGTTATTTTTTGTACGTCTGTTCAAAACCTGAATAATCCTGCGGACTTCTTCATCTCGACCAATTACAGGGTCTAATTTACCTTTCCGCGCTCTTTCTGTTAAATCTGTCGAAAACTTCTCAAGCGCTTTCATATTTTCTTCTGCATTTTTATTATCCACTTTTTTATTTCCCCTTATTTTTTTCATAACATTCAAAACCGAATTCTGACTTACACCGGCTTCTTTCAACAATGACTGAATATTGCTGTTATCAAGCTTTGTCATGGCAAGAAGAATTGTTTCAATACTAATAAACTCATCTTTCAATTCTTCAGACTGCTCTTTTGCAATATCAAGAAGCCTGTAGGTATCATTTGCCAGAAAAAGCTGACCGGCATTCGGAGGGCCCGAAATTGTCGGAAAAGACTTAACTCTTGCAACGACTTTGTTTATAAAATTCTGGTTCAAAAGTTTAAGTTCTGTAAGATAATCTTTTATAATCCCGCTATCCTTAATCATAGCCAGCATAATATGCTCTGGCTGAAGTTCGGAATTTCTATACTCATTCATCAAAGCTCCCGATGCCGAGAGAATTTCCTGAGAATAATTTGTAAATTTGTTAAAATCAACCATATAAATCAACTCCATTAAATCCGGTGTCCTGAGGCTTCATATTATCTGCAGCCCCGCCACCTCTAATCGCTATTTTTATTTTAACGTTTTTTTTAATGAAGTCATATTAAATTAATGTTTATTTAATTATTTAACGGTAATTAATTTTCCAGCCTTCCCTCATAATTCTTGCAGCACAGAAAGACCCACCCAATGTGGCTTTTAAATTACAGGCATTTTGCTTAGACGGACTGACAATATCCTCATCGGTTCTATCCCAACCATAAGGTTTAACAACATTTCCTTTAATTATAAAGAAAAATAAATCATATCCCGCTTTATTCGGCCCTTTGGCATTCCCGTTCACATCTACCATAACCATATTTATTCTAGAATCTCCAGCTTCCTTACTGAAATTATTTATTCCAATACACATTCCGTCAGGTAATTTCATAGACGCTGTATTATTTGCATAGAAAGGTGTACACCATCAAACCAGACATACTGGGTTTCAACTCCTGATGAAGTGATTACACTTTTGCCGTCATAACACATAGCCTTACTCCAGTTGTCAGCACTCGGATATATTTTTAAAACCTTAAACGATGGAGCTAAATATATAGTAATCAGCTCTTCTGAAGGAATATTATCCGGCCAGTCATTAACATCCCCGAAATCAACCACTGCTCTTTGAAGCCCCTGATTTAAAAGAGAATATGCTCTTTTCAAACGGGTTACCGTTTCAGCCTTCTCATACTTTGCTGTTAATACCGGCAGCGTCATTGCTGCGACTATGCCTATTATCCCCAGTGTAATCAACACTTCTGCCAATGTAAACGCTTTATTTCTCATTTTATCCTCCTTTAATGTTTCCATTTGGAAACATGTATTAATAAGTATAACATTATATTTTAACTATTGCAAGAGGTTAAACTAATCAGGCACAAGTTAATGAACAAAGCACAGGAATACAGAAAACAATTCGGACAGGCTCTCAGAAACCTAAGGCTTAAAACAACAGGGAAAAGCCTGAGAATGTTTGCATATGAATACGACATTCCCTGCGCAACCCTAAGCCGTATAGAAAACGGACAAAGAGAGGCTCAATTAACCACATTAAAAAGGATTGCAGAGGGGTTCGGACTCAGTTTTTCAGATTTTATTAAAAATATCGAAAACGAAATGCCATCAAAAATTACGCTCAAGGATGAATAAGAGGCAGTTTTAACTATTTCTTTTTCTGCACAACCAGGTCATAACCAAGAATTTCACAGATTAATTTTAACTCTTTAAATGTAAGATGCTGACGCTTAAGCTTGCACGAAAAATTGGAAGCCTTTGTCTGTTTACCCAATCTCTCGTTAAGCTTTTCATTCAAATCTTTCTGCAGCATATACTCCTGATTCAGAAGATATTTTACCAGCTGAAAATCGTCCAAGTCATTGATAATCATAAATTTATTATATAGGGTTGACATCTTGATACAAAAACGTCATAATAGATTATATATAATCAATTTAAATTACTTATTAGCAATTAAAATTAAAGAGGAAGTTCACTTATGAAAAGAATTAGCGCATTTACACTTGCGGAAGTTTTAATTACTCTCGGAATTATAGGGGTTGTTGCAGCAATGACACTGCCGGCTCTTGTTAATGACAAGCAGAACAAAGAACTGCAAACTCAATTTAAAAAGACTTACTCGGAACTTAATCAGATCGCAAGACTGTTCTACAACGACAACGGTATTTCAGTTTCTGAATATGTATCCGGCGGCAATATGAATAAATTTTTATCCCGGCTGCCGAAATATATGAAAGGCATAAAGTCTTATGACGACTGGAGATATGATGATATAGATGAAGAAACAGGTTCTTATATAGATACTGTCCCATACGATAATTTTCCACTAAAAGGAAGCTCAAAAGCTAAACCTCATTGTGATGTTGCAGGGTTCCGCTCAGATGTATCGGGAAGAGTATACTCATTTAATGATCCCCCTGCTACAGGTAAAAACGGTCCGACCATTTGTGTTGACATCAATGGTGAAAAAAGGCCCAACAGATACGGAATGGATATATTTTTGTTTGTATTTACCACTGACGGCTTTGTTATTCCTATGGGACAGGAGCACAAAAACAATCCGGAATTAAGCACAGGAGGTGGCAATTCCGCTTTTGTACCGGCTGAAAACTGGTGCAAATCTACTACAAGTATTCTTGAGCAATACTCCTGTGCCGCTTATGCACTGGCGGACAAAAACCCCGAAGGCGAAGGCGATTACTGGAATGACTTTTTAAAATCTGCTAAGTAACGGTTTTACTTTACACTCCTGCATGTTTTTGTTAATGTTTTGTTATAGGGATATAGTTAACAAGAGGATAAAAATATGTCAGGACACTCAAAATGGTCAACCATTAAACACAAAAAAGCAAAAGTGGATTCACAAAGAGCCGTTGTGTTTCAGAAGTATTCAAGAGAATTAATTGTTGCAGCAAGACTTGGCGGGCCGGATCCTGCCGGAAACTTCCGTTTAAGAACAGCTATTGAAAAAGCAAAGGCCGCAGGGCTTCCGAATGACAACATCAAACGCGCAATCGAAAAAGGCGCCGGTGCAGGAAGTGCGGATAATTACGAAGAATTAACATACGAAGGCTACGCAGCAGGCGGCGTTGCCGTTGTTGTGGAAGCTATGACAGACAACCGAAACAGAACTGCAGGTGACATCAGAAGCTTCTTTACAAAATACAACGGAAGCCTCGGCGCTACAGGATGTGTAGGCTGGATGTTCGACCAGAGAGGTGTTATAATTTTTTCTGAAGATGACACCGACTTTGAAAAACTTTTTGAAGCCGCAATAAACCTTGATGCACTTGATGTTACAGAAGATGACGGGGAATACAAAGTTCTTACAACTGTTGAAAACTTCCAGAATGTTGTAGAAGGACTTGAAAAAGAAGGTTTTAAAAGTGTTTCGGCAGAACTCTCCAGAATTCCGCAAAACACAGTGGAAGTAACTGATGAGAAAACTGCAGACCAGATTTTAAAACTTCTTGACAAACTTGAAGAACACGATGATGTCCAGAATGTTTATGCAAACTTTGACATCTCTGATGAAATTCTTCAAAAACTTGAGGGCTGATGCAAATTTTAGAACAATTGAAAATTTTAGCAAAATCGCTTGAACTGTGTGAGGATACAGCCTGCGCAGAAAAGCTTCTTAAGCAGTGTGCAGATATAGATTGCGCCGGCAGCGGGGAGTTTCGCGAACTTGCAGAAGCAATGGTTAACTTAAAACTCCAGAATCTGTCACTCAAAGAAAAAATGAGGAAAAGTGTCGAGTTTCATGATGCAATGAAAAATATTGCAAAAATCATTGAAACACAATACGACCTTAGCTATATCATCCCGATTATAGGAGAAATCATAGATAAAATAATCTCAAACCATCTTATCTATATCTTTCTCAAAGAAAATGGCAGAATGAAGCTTGAATGGCCGTCTGCTTGTAATGATACCCGAATAACCGCACTTTTAGCCGAATTAAGTTCAAAACCACATTCAATTTTTACAGAGAACAAAAAAATCGGAATTTTCCCGCTTGTGAATGAAAACAGAATTCTTGGCTGCATTGTTGCAAAGAGTATGGAAGATGGGATTAGTAATGAAGAAACAGGTTACATTGAACAATTAGCAGCGCAGGCATCAATTACAATAAACCGCGCAAACGTTTACGCTGAAATTTTAAAACATGCAACGCTGGACGCACTTACCGGATTTTATAATCGCAGACAGCTCGAAGAACGTTTAAAACAGGAAATTTCAAGTGCAAAACGTCAGAAAACCTCTCTCTGTGCAATCATGGTTGATATAGATTACTTTAAACAGGTTAATGACACTTACGGGCATGCGGCAGGTGATTTAGTATTAAAAACCGTTTCAAAGATTATGCGCTCGCAGCTGAGGGAATACGATATTGCAGCACGATACGGCGGGGAAGAATTTGCCATACTCCTGCCTTTCACTCAGGAAGATGAAGCGGCTATGGTTGCGGAACGTCTGAGAAAATCCGTTGAAAATGCAGTTATAGACCTTACGAAAGCCGATGAAAATTCAAAAGTAAAAAATATTCGGGTTACAATAAGTTTAGGGGTAAACAAATTTGACGGAAACGGCGGAAACCTGTTAAAAAATGCGGACAAAGCCCTCTATGAAGCAAAAGAATCAGGCAGAAATACGGTTAAAATGTATAAATATACTTAATTAAAAAGGTGCAAAATTTTTATATTTTTTCGGACACGCTCCCGCCCTGCTCCCGCTATCGCCTCGAAAACATAAAAATTTACACCTTTATAATAAAAATAATAAAAGGAAGTAAAATGAAATACGAAAAAATTTGTAAAACATTAGATGATACAAAAGATTTAGCGCAAAGGTTTGCAAAACTCATCACAAAAGGTTGCTTTATTAGTCTTTACGGAGAAATCGGCGCAGGAAAAACAGCCTTTGTAAAACTCGTTGCCGACGCTCTAGATGTAAAAGAAAAAGTCACAAGCCCTAGTTTTGTAATTTTAAACGAATACCACAGCGGAATTTTACCGGTATATCATTTCGACCTTTACAGACTTGAGAATGAAGGGGTTAAAACAATTCTCGACGAACTCAGAGAATACTCGGAAGGTCATCAGGTAACTTTTGTTGAATGGGCTGAATTTTCTCAGGATGAAATCCCGTTTAACCATATCAAAATAAATGTTACATACGGTGACAATGAAGAAAGAAAATACTCGTTTGAAGGTTTTGGCTGTGATAATATAAAAATTGTAGAGGAATTAAAAAGTGAAGAATAATAAAGAGATTCCGGAACAAGTCCGGAATGACAAAGGTAAAAAAATATTAGCATTTGATACGTGCCTTGATAAAATGTATGCAGTATTAAAAGAGGATGACAAAATTCTTTCCTCTAAAATAGTTGAAAATCATGACGAAAAATACCATTCCGCATTTTTAATTTCAACCCTGCAGGAAATTTTGAGCGCAAACAACTGCAGACCGGAAGATATTGATTTAATAGTAACGAACACAGGCCCGGGGAGCTTCACAGGAATCCGTGCCTGCACAACGGTTGCAAGGGTTATGGCACAGCAACTTCATAAAAAAGTTACAGGAGTTTCCTCGCTGGAAATTCTTGCGGAAGCGGTTGGAGAAAACCCTCTTGTTGCACTGGATGCAAGAAAGAATTCCGCCTACCTCTACTGTGACGGCGAAATAAAAGGTGCGGTTCCGCTTGAAGAAGTTGAAAAGCTTGCAAAAAGCGGCAAATACAACGTTATTACCGACAACAAATTAAAACCGCTTCTCGGCGGCATTTCTTATCAGGAAGCATGTTTCCCGCTCGGAGAAATTCTGGCGGAGCTTGGAGAAAAAAAACTTACGACGATAGACGGCGACTGGCACAAGCTTAAACCTTTATACATACAGCCGCCGCCAATGGGATAAATGAGATTTTGACAGCCGGATTTCTTACCTGCTGTCAAAAATTTTTTTGATGGGATTTAATATAATATGAAAATTTTCGGAATAAGTTCATTTGATATAAGCTCTAATAAGAGATTTGAGCAGAAGCAGTATGTTTCTGCTCTGAATAAATCATTTATTCAGCCTCCTGTTTCAGGACAGCTTCTTGCCATGCCGGTTGCCGACACATTCACAAAAACCTCTCCGGAAATTTCATTCGGCGCAAACCTGATTAACAGCCAGTCACAATTCAAACGGCTGGTGAGAAAAAGAACAATGCACTGCATTTACTGCCACAAAGTTCTTGTAGACGAGGAACAGTTGAACCGGCTTGAAAAAAGCGGAGTATTCAGCGGCCCTGTAAAAGACTTTGTCGCACAGACAAAACAGTTTTACAAATCAATGCACAAAGCCCACCGGACAGTTTTCAGAATGGTTTCGGATTACGCGGTAAAATCTCCGCAGACAACACTTGAACAGGTAATGCAGTCTATTTACCCTAAAGCTCTAAGACATCTGAGAAAATCCCAGAACCCGCTGTTTACCCAGCTGAAAAACTGTGCCAGAAATCTTCCGCCTGAATACAGGGAAAAATTTGCGGCATTTATGAGAATTCAAGAATGCAAACTCAAAGATAAACCGTTTGTAAATAAATTTAGCGCCAAGGAATTTAATTACCAGCTTCAAAATATGTGCAAAACAGTAAGCAATGACCGTCTTGGATCGTTAATGTTACAGAAAGCAAGCCTGCTTACCCACCCGTCATTTAAAGATGCACAGGCTGAAGTTCCCGAAAATATTATCTATAAAATCTTTAATATTAATGTCAAAAACAACAACAATCTAAAAAAAATAAAAAAAGAACTCCCGCAGTCAAAAGAGGCGATAATGCTTCAGGCTATTTACGCTATAAGGCTCGCCGGACAGAAGTTAAGCAGAAATGATATTATAGAACACTGCGATCGTGCAATAAATGAACTTTCCGGTATTCCGGTAAAGGTTCCGTTCAGCAACAAAGCTTTCCGCTACGACCTTATTGAAGCCTTAGACGGGCTTCCGGATGAAAAACTTAAACGAAAAATGCTGAATATAACAAGGGATTTGCCGACATCCATGGAAAATCCTTACTCATTTATAACTAAACACGCCACAGCCTCTTCAGACAAAATAGGCCATAACCTTCTTTTCCCTTCAATTGTAACAATAGAACACATGAAAACAAAATACGACCACGGGAAAAATGTAATAGGAAACTACGCGCTCTGTTGTGCTTTTGACAACAACTTTGTCAGAAGCAACCGGAATATGCGTGTTGTACTGAGACACTATAATCCTGAAAACCCGCAAAAATACTTCAATGAAATTTTTGAAGTTGTTAAAGACGGTAAACTTGCGCTTGAAGATGCACTGGAACAGGTTAGAACATTCCAATCACAGAGCGGAATAAAAATAGATACATCGGCACTGGACGGATTTAACCCCAAACAGCAGCATATAAAAGGGAAACACCTATAAAAACACTTAATGGAAGTTCCGGAATATATTAACAAATGTAAAACTTTTACATTAAATCCTGAATTTTTCTGACAAAAATTCCGATAACCTTATTGTTCTTAGTAAAAAGATAAGGGATAAGATAATGACAGAAACAGGTGCGTCTTTTAACAGACCGTACAAACCGTTCGGTTTAAATGTAAAAGTTCCGGAAATAGGTGATAGAACCTTAAAGCTTGCGGAAGGTACTTTAACAAATATTGTAGCATCTCCTGTTGAGCCTCTGTTTAACTTCCTTGAAGAAAATGAGAAAGTCTTTAACGGTGACATTAACTTTGAAATTAACAAAGCATTTGCAGAAAGCTTTACTATAGGCAGTGCTATGCGAATGGAAGATGAAAAGATTAACGGCATGCCTCCGTCATTTGATATGCACTTCTAATTAACTTCAAGACTGCTCTGACTCAGCCAAATTGAGAAACTTATCATCTTAGCACCCTGCGCATGCTTTTCATTTAATGATATTATTGTAGCAGGTAGGAAACATATTGAGGGTTATGAAAAAGATATTACTTTTAATTCTGCCTGCTGTATTCATATTTACAATACAGGCAGCACAAGCATTAACCGGCCCGCACTGGGAGAATATGCCAGTAAAGGTTTATATAGAAGAAAATCCAAAAGAATACATAATGAAAAAAGCTTTCAACAAGTGGAAATCAGCTTCTAACGGAGTGGTGAATTTTGTTTTTGTTGACAGTTCTTCGGAAGCAGATATAAATGTTGAATTTACGGATGAACTTAACGGAAAAGCCGTGGGGTTATGTTCTTACGGCGGAGTTGTAAACGGATACTTTACAAAAAATACAATTTACCTTGCGCGCAGTGAAAGCACGTTTAACAGGGTGCTTACAACAAATGAATACTACAGGATTATGCTGCACGAAATAGGGCACGCAATAGGACTGCCGCATTCCGACAACGTAAGCAGTATTATGAAACCTACAACTACCCAGATTCTAACAATAACAAAAGACGATTTAAAAGAATTACGGGAGTTGTATAATAAGGAATAACAACACTGCTGTAAGCAATATCACAAGCACTCCTTAGATTAATAATGATCATCCTCAAAAATTCTAAAATCCTCCGGCACTTTATCTTCAATATGTTTAAACAATTCGGAAAGCGACCAGCCGAATCCCTCTGCAATCTTTTTTAAGGTAACAAGCTGGGCTTCATTCTCGCCGTTTTCAATTCGCCATAGCGTAGATTTTGGAATGTCGTTTTCATAAGCAAACATCAATCCGCTTTTGCCGGACTGTTCTTCCCTGATTGCCCTGAGCGCCTTCCCCACATATATGCAGTATTCTTTTTCCCTTTCCTTCATTGTAACAATTTATCCTGCTATTCTTAACAAACATATCCCATATATGGGATTTTAGTTTATACTGTTCATGTAATTACCCATATATGGGAAAGGAGGATATTTTGGATTTTATTAATAAGATTTTCTTTGAACTATTCACACTGAAAAAGCCATTTAGCTATAAGACCATAAGGCGATATGAGAGGAAACCTTTTAACCTTTCAACATCAGGAACCTCCCACTCTCCCGCCTGCGGAATCCTCCCCCTAGTTGAAACCTTCACCCCTCACTCTTCACACTTCACTTACCAAAAAGCCGCTATCGGGATTATTCGGGATGCCGGAAAAGCGTGGTTTTCTGACACCTTACGGGCTGGGTTCGCTTTCGCTCACACGGCGCGTATGCGAAAATCCGCTTTCACTCTGGCAGAAGTGCTGATTACTCTTGGGATTATCGGCGTTGTTGCATCAATGACACTGCCGACACTTGTAAACAAATACCAGAAGCAGGAAACTGTTGCCCGGCTTTCTGCGGCATATTCGCTTGTTTCACAGGCAATAAAACGCTCAGAGGTAGATAACGGAGCTTTAGACTACTGGAATTTTGAACTTGATTCGCAGACATTTAGTGATAAATACATAAAGCCTTATTTTCAGGTGATTGCCTCCTATAAGGCGGAAGATGTTCCTAAAAATGTTCATAACTACTGCATGAATGGTACAAATTGCGACAGTTATTTCGACTATTTTGATTTACCAAAAATTATTATAAAAAATGGGACTGCACTATCATTCAGAACAACAGCAAGCGGCGATGGCACGAGATTTTTGACAGTTGTTGCCGACTTAAACGGATTTCAAAAACCGAATACATACGGCAAAGATTTGTTTGCATTTTCGGTAGCAGCAGGCGGCAAAATGGTTCCTTACGGCGTCGGAGATGTTTTGGGAGGAACTACGCATATAGGATATGATAGAGATGAACTTGCAAACGGAAGTGATAACAGAGCTTGTAACAAAAGTAAAGGCGGAGCTTTTTGCGCTGGATTAATCATCATGGACGGCTGGAAAATTAGTGACGATTATCCATGGTAAAATTTTATGTTTGCGGTATAATTATATTGAACATTAGAAGTGTATAACAAAAGGTGCGAAAGCACAGGCGGGTAATGTTTCTAATTCCCGCAGGAAAGGAAAATTATGATACCGGAAACTAAGAAATTTGAACTGGAAATCGGCGGCAAAAATGTCACCGTTGAAACCGGGAAGTATGCTCAATCCACTAATGGTTCTGTTACTGTAAGATGCGGTGATACAATGCTTTTTGTTCACTGCGTTGTTTCTAAAGAACCGAGAGTTGGTATAGATTTCTTCCCATTACTCATTGATTATGAAGAAAGAATGTCCTCAATCGGCCGTATCCCTGGCGGTTACAACCGTTCGGAAGGCAAAGCCAGCGACAAGGCAATTCTTGTTTCAAGATTAATCGACAGACCAATCAGACCTTTATTCCCAAAAGGTTACAGAAATGATATACAAATTGTTGCGCAATTATTCAGCTACGACCAGCAGAACCAGCCGGATACTCTTGCAATGCTCGGGGCATCCTGTGCTTTAATGCTTTCGGGCGCTCCGTTTGAAGGCCCAATCGGCGCGGTAAGAGTTTCGCGCGACGAAAACGGCAATATGATTGCAAATCCTACCCACCAGCAGGCAGCAAAATCAGATCTGGATATTGTTGTTGCAGGTACACATGACAGCGTTATCATGGTTGAAGCAGGATGTAAGTTTGTCACAGAAGATGATATTATGGCTGCTGTTGAATTCGCTCAGGGCGAAATAAGAAAACAGTGCGACGCACAGGTTGAGTTTGCTAAAGCCTACGGCGTTGTAAGAGAAGAATTTGTTAACCCTTACGACACAACCGAAATCAAAAATATCATTAACGAAACCGCTCACGACATGATTGTCGACGCTTATCACAACTTCGACAGAACATACAGACAGAACAAGCTTGAAGAAGCTAAAAACCTTGTTAAAGAAAAAATTGAAGCACTGCCTGAAGATCACGCTATCAGAAAAATGATTGAAGAAACAGGCGTAGACTTTGTAGCTGAAGAATTTAAAGCAGCTGAGAAGAAAGTTATGCGTGCAATGATTCTTGATGAAGGAGTAAGAGCTGACGGAAGAAAACCAACCGAAGTCCGTCCTATCTGGTGTGAAGTAGGTGTAATTCCTAGAGCACACGGCTCTGCAGTATTTACAAGAGGCCAAACACAGGTACTTTCTGTTGCAACACTTGCCGGCCCTGGTATGAAACAGGAACTCGACGGGGTTGACCCTGAAACAGAAAAAACTTATATGCACAAATATATCTTCCCGGGATTTTCAGTAGGTGAGGTTAAACCTTTGAGAGGGCCGGGTAGACGTGAAGTAGGCCACGGACATTTAGCAGAAAGAGCAAATATCCCTGCACTACCTTCTCAGGAAGAATTCGGCTATACAATCAGAGTAACATCTGACGTTCTGGAATCTAACGGTTCAACCTCAATGGCTTCAACCTGCGGTTCTTCAATGGCACTGATGAATGCCGGTGTTCCGGTTAAATGTATGATTGGCGGCGTTGCAATGGGTATGATTAAGGAAGAAGGCTATGAACCTGTTGTTTTGACCGACATTCAGGGAATTGAGGACTTCTTAGGCGATATGGACTTTAAGGTTACCGGTAATGACACCGGAATTACAGCGCTTCAGATGGATATGAAGGCAAAAGGGATTCCGAATGAAACATTACGCAGAGCTTTATTCCAGGCAAAAGAAGGCCGACTTCATATATTAGGTGAAATGAGAAAAGTTATCACAGCTCCGTCTGACCATCTTTCACCTTTTGCACCAAGCATTACAACAATGACAATTCCGGTTGAAGATATTGGAACAGTCATCGGCCCTGGAGGAAAACAAATCAGAGCAATCATTGACGCATCAGGTGCTGAAATTGATATTCAGGACAGCGGTGTTGTAACCATTACTTCAAACGATCAGGAAGGCGCTGAGATTGCAAGAAAAATGATTAAAGATCTTACATTCCACCCTGAACCTGGAATGGTTATCAAAGGTAAAGTTGTAAGAATTATTCCTATCGGTGCATTTGTAGAACTGGCTCCGGGCAAAGACGGAATGGTACACATTTCACAGGTTTGTCAGGAACGCATTGAAACAATTGAACCGCACCTCCAGATAGGTCAGGAAGTTATCGTTAAGGTTATCAAAATTGACGATAAGGGAAGAGTAAATCTTACAATCAAAGGCGTTTCAGAAGAAGAAAAAGCAAACTGCCAGTAAAGTAAAAATAAAGTAATAACTGTATTACTGATAAAAAAGGCGTAATCTCAAAAGATTACGCCTTTCTATTACAATAACACCTAAACACCGCCTCCGGCATAAAGTATACCACTGGAAAGAAGCTCCTCCATTAAATAATTGTATAAATCTAAATTACGACTTTTGACATAATTGAGAGCTTCATTAGTAGCCGCGACATAGACAAGCAGTTCACCAGGCTTATCATAAGCATAGTTACAGAGCAGCTGTTCCATCTTAGCTGTCTTTAGAGCATCCGGCATTGACTTATCCAGTAAAAATCTTGCTGAACCGCCGTATTCGCGCAAATACTTACTTATGTTATTTTTAATATCATCTTTTGCTTTTGGACTATTTTTATCTTTGATTAAAAGACTGATTGCGCCAAAAACAGTATCAAAACCCTTAAAAGTTTCTTCTCTGTTTTTAATTATAGAATTATCCGGATTATATTTTCTGAGCAGTTCCATAATTGTTATTGTTGCTTTTCTTATCTCTGAATCTGAAAGCGGACGTTTATAGTAATTAAACCTTTCTGTTGTAAAATTTATTTTGTCACGTACAACTTTGCTTTGAGACGGATGCATAGCCCGCATTGATTTATATAGCTCAGGAAATTCAAAGACACCCAGTCTGAAAAGAGCCGGGGTAATCTCATTTTTTGACAGTTCTATAAATGTATCAGTAACAGCCTGCTGCGCTGCTCTTGTTTCTGCCGGATACTTATCGGTATACTCCTGATAAAGGTCAAGAGTAAGCAGTTCGGCCTTATCCTCAGGCATTAACCTTTCATCATCCGGAAGCTTTATTCCTTTAGCTTTCAAAAGTGTTGTCAGAATATAAGAATCATCGACTCGCGGATTATTAACCATAAAGTTTATAAAATTTTTCACAAAAGTCTGCGGTATAAAGTTCATATCAGCCGTAAGTTGCTCGCTCAAACCTTCTTTCAAGTTTGAAACAATAGAAATTGTATCACCGTCTTTTGTTACAAAGTCATAAGCTTCAACATTGTATTCTTTTTTCAAATCTTCAAAAATCTTCTGGTATCTGTCAAAATCGCCGTCCTCCTCATCTTCCGGAACTATCTGCGTGGAAGCGTTTTCTTCATGTCCCTGCATCTCTGTTTCAAATATTCCGAGAGTTTTTTCATATTCTTCCTGAAGTGCGTCGTGCTGTTTTTGCCTTTCTAATCTTTGCGGTTTTAGACTGTGAGCGTAATCAAGCAGTTCTTGAAACTCCTGGTTATTGCCATCAGCGCCGTAAGTATTAAAGAACAACTTTATAGTATCAGACATAATCTTTGATTGAAGTCTGTTCAGGTCAGGATTTTTCCAGTATTCTTCAAATTTTTCCTTTTGATTTCTAGAAAGATCGTCATAGTGCTCAAAGAAATCTTTCATTTCATCTGAAACGTGAAGTCTTTCGAGAACTATAGAATTAATCTCGCCGAGATATTGCGCAACAAAATTAAGAGATTCTTCATCCCTTACTCCTGAATTTTTCAATTCTTTCGGAGCGCGCGATTTGCTGTTTTTTGATTTTATTACAGCTTTTGAAAGTTTATCCACTTCCCAGTCTTTAATTTTATCAAACTTTCCCTCCCGCGGCTTTTGTGGCAACGGAGTTTTGACATCCTTCGTCACCTGACGGGAAACCGGATGACGAGGCATTTCAACTTTTCTCGGCTTATACTCATAAGGAAAATCATCTCTTGTTACAATAAAAGAATGCCAGAAGCCTAAATTAGGAAACTTTATACCGTAATTTTTTACAGTACCGTAATCAATATTTTTATCAATCAGGCCTTTATAATCATCGGTTATATCTTTTTTAAAGTCCTGATTAATTTCCTTAAGGCTTTTACCTTCTGTATAAATCTTTTTCAAAATATACATGCCTAAATCAGAAGAACCGTCTTTGAAAAGCGGGGTATTCTCAAATTCACCTTCCAGCGCCTTAATTTCAGAGATTATAGAATTTCTTGCCTGCCCAGGATTTGATTTAAGGTTTTCAAAAAGCGGTTCATCCGGATAAAGCTCTTTTACCTCCTGCAAATTTTCAGCAAGATTAATATCAGAAAAAACTGTTTTCCACATCTGAACAGGCGGCATGTTCTGCCTGTCCTCATAGTCCTCAAAAAGATACTGTTTCATAGTATCAGGCATGCCATTTTGGTTAAAAGACTGAGCAAAAAAGTTTGCCGGGGTTCTGAAAAGACGCCCGCCAAACGTCATATTAAAATCCTGATACGCCGCAGGTCTGTATTCACTCATCTGCGGAACTGAATCTTGAGATTTTTTATTGGCATTTCCGTTATTTTTCTTTAATACTGGCGGGGCAAAACTAACTATTCTTTCTACTTTCATATCTAATCCTGTATCAAATGTATATTTACAAATATATTCTAACCCGCTGAATAAGATTTTTTGCCAGCATTTAATATAAATTAACAATTATACCTATTTGTGCTAATATAATTACAGAGAATAATTAACGGGAGATGAAAAACCATGTGTGATGTTATAACAATAGGAAGCGCAACAATGGATGTTTTTGTTGAAAGCGACGACGCAAACATTGTTTCAGTTTATACAAAAAATAAGAAGTCAGAATTTATGAGTTACCCGTACGGGGCAAAAGTTGAGATTACAGACTTTACTTCAAAAGTCGGCGGAGGCGGTGTAAATACAGCTATGAACTTTGCAAATCTCGGCTTAAAGACCAGCGCCATCTTTAAAATAGGAGATGACATCTATTCTGCCGGAGTTCTGGATGCTTTTAAAGATAAAAATGTTGATTTATCAAATATAATACAGGATAAGACAATCAGCACCGGATTTTCAATTATTCTGGTTAGTTTTCAGGGGGACAGAACCGTTCTGGCACACCGCGGAGCAAATGCACTTATAAAAAAATCAGATATAAATTTTGATGCTATAAAGAACGCAAAACTTCTCTATATTGCACCTATGAACGGCGACAGTACAAAAGTTCTTGATGATATTGCGACATTTGCCCATGAAAATAATGTCTATGTCTGCTTTAATGCTGGCTCATCAAGCATTAAGCGAGGTTTTAATTACCTTAAAAAAATTCTTGAAAATGCAAATATTGTTGTAATGAATAAGGAAGAAGCCTCTCTTGCCACACAAATTCAGGTAAGACCTGATACAAGCAAGGAAAAATTCTCGGAAGAACTTATTCATCCGGATGTGAAGGAGATGTTTAAAAAATTAAAAATTCGCGATTATCAAATTATTGTAATTACAGATGGCGGACACGGCGCTTACGCCTATGACGGGGAAAATTATTACTGCTGCCCTATTTTCAACGGGCCTGTAGTATCAACACTCGGGGCGGGGGACGCGTTTGCCTCAACATTCTGCGCTGCACTCGGAAGAACAAATGCAGATATTGGAAAATCTTTAATGTACGCATCCGTAAACTCGGCAGGCGTTGTATCAGAATTCGGCGCAACACAGGGGCTTTTAAATTTTGAAGAAATAGAAGAAGCCCTCGCTGCACACCCTGAATACAAATACAGCATTGTTGGATAAATTCCAGCTCAACGGCACACCAGGCGAAAGAGCTTATACTCGGTAAAAAGCCTTAGAAACTAGCGGCAAGAAATTCAGGGCAGGCTCTGAACTTGTTTGCCTTCTTATACAGAAAACTTGTTTTCGTGCAAAATGGCTCACGGTGACAGGGTCTCATTGTGGTAAGATTCGAAACAACAGGTAGGGGCATAAAATCACATTTATCCTTCGGCTCAACGGATTTTGCAGCCAGTTCGGAATGAGATTATATTTATCTCTTAATAATATTTGACGGAAACATATATATAACTTCCCAAATTTCTGTTGCCACTAGTTTTGTATTTTGTAGGACTTTTTTTCTATTAAAACAGAACTGGGTAATCGGTCTGATAAATGACCAGCTTTGCAGCCGCTAAATTTTCTGCCTACACTTAACGACATTTGCTGTTTTAAGACACTTCTTGCAAAATTGATGTAGAATTGAATTTTCTAACAGAATGAGAATTTATATAGGATTTCAAAAGTTCAAAACAAACAAGACAAATCTTCTCATTTGCTTTTTCTTCATACCCGGAAACCACATCAAATTCAGTATTTGCAAGAACAGACATAAAATCTCTCAGCTTGTAGTGCATAAGGTCACTCAAACCATAGTGAGCATTACATTCTTTGCACACAACCCCACCTAAACGTCCTGAAAAATACATGTTCTCATTTTCTATAGGGTTTCCGCAGCAAAGACACCTATCCAGCTCAAGAGAAAAACCTGATACCCTCATCATTTTTAATTGAAACTTTATAACAGCATTGAGTATTTGAATTTTATTTTCAGCCTGAGACACTGTATTCAAAGCTTCATACAGCAAATCAAATATCACAGCAGAACAAGGATCATCTTCTACGCCAAAGTTATTTACAACTTCAGAAACATACATAGAATAAAAAATTTTATCCATATTCCGTCTTGTTGCATTAAAAGTATTCAAGGCTTCTGCCTGAGAAATTGTATCAATATTTTTTCCTTTATAAAGCATAAGCTTATTAGCGACAAGAAGATCCATCCGTGCACCAAGTTTACTCTTAGGTTTTTTAACACCTTTAGCTACACCCCTTATAAGCCCTCTATCTCTGGAATACATGACCATAATTTTGTCAGCTTCACTCAAATTATAGGACTTAAGGTTAATAGCATCTGTTACGAAACTATCCCTCATAATTAAATTTAACTAATCCCCTATTAGCCTGCTGTGCCGTGAAAAACACCTTTTAGCATTTGCGTCAATTCATTACGGTCATCAGAGAAACTTAAAGCCATTTCCTGAGTTATGTAATCATTTACACAGAGATTATAAAGTGACATGTTCATTGTAATCATACTGTTGAACGAACCGGTTTTAACTAAATCATAAATCTTTTCAAGTTCGTCTTTATCAATAAAATCTTTAACAGTAGAAGTTACAACAAGAACCTCACAGGCAGGACGTCTGCCTGAACCGTCTTTCAGAGGAACGAGTCTCTGCGACACAGTTCCTCTTAGAATTTGAGCAAGCTGATGCCTTACAAAATCTCTATCAGAAGGCTCATACATATTGACAATTCGGTCAACAGTTTGAACAGCGTCGTTTGTGTGAATTGTAGCGAATACAAGGTGACCTGTTTCTGCAGCTTTTAAAGCCGAAGAAATGGTTTCCCTGTCACGAATTTCACCGATAAATATTACATCAGGATCCTGCCTTAAGGCATACTTTACACCATCAGGGAAAGATGCCGTATCAACAAGGATTTGACGCTGCGAAACAATACTCTTTTTGTTATTAAAAATAAACTCAATAGGATCTTCAATAGTAATAATGTGTTTTGGATAATTAGAGTTAATATAATCAATAATTGATGCAATAGTAGTAGATTTACCACTACCTGTAGGCCCGGTAACAAGAACAAGTCCATGATTCAATTTTGCAAACTGTTCAATAGATGCCGGAAGATTTAATTCAGGAATTTTTCTTACATAATAAGGAATAAGCCTTATAACTAATTTATTTTTACCTAATTGGCGGCTTAAATTAACCCTAAAACGAGAAAACCCTGGTATTTCATACGCAAAGTCCAAATCATATACGTTTTCAAGATTATCTTTTGCACTTCTCGGCAAGAGAACTTCATACGCATGATCAATATCGTCATCGGTTAAAATCGGCATGTTAATTTTTAAAATTTTACCGTCTTTTCGTACAGTAGGATGTTCACCAACTGCAAGGTGAACGTCAGACGCCGCAATAGAAACCGCTTTTCTTAAAAAATCTTCAATATCAAAATCCATAACTATCCTATCTAATATTCTCTCACCTACATGAATTATTATACCATTATATTTTGAATCTGACAAGATTTATTTAGAAATCATCTATATACAGTATCAAATAGAGCTTTTTGTTAAGAAATCTTAATAAATATAATCCTTCAGGAAATTTTAACCGTCAAAAATACTTTATATAAATGTAAGGGAAAATTTAAAACTCATTTAATTGGGAAAAGAAAAATAAATAAAACGTTACGGGAATACTTAATATCTCATTCAATATGAGCCGAAATATAAAATAGACTTTATACTCTCTCTCTTAATATCCTCGTGTTTATTTAATGTTGCCATTTTCTGGCAACTTTTTTTTTTGCAAATAAAAAGAGCTTTAAAAGCTCTTTTTATACTTTCTGCGGAATATCTTTTAGTGCTTCAAGATATTTAACAGCATACACAGCACCTACCGCACCGTCCGCAGCAGCTGTTATGACCTGTCTTAGGGGAGTTGTGCGAACATCTCCGACAGCAAAAACCCCGTCAACAGAAGTTTTCATTGTTTCATCAGCGACAATAAAACCTCTTGCATCCTGCTCTACCTGACCGGAAAACTGTTCAATATTCGGAACCATGCCTATATAAGGAAAAATTCCGTCAATTGGTAATTCACTCAAGCCTTTTGTTTTTACGTTCTCCAAAACAGCTGTTGTAACAACCTCAGTACCCTTAATTTCTTTGACAACGGTATCCCATACAAACTCTATTTTCTCATTTTTAAAAGCACGTTCCTGAACAATTTTATCAGCCCTTAAAGCATCACGTCTGTGTATAAGATAAACTTTTGAAGCAAATTTAGTAAGATACATAGCTTCTTCAACCGCAGCATTACCGCCTCCGACAACTGCCACGACTTTATCTTTATAAAACGCGCCGTCACACACCGCACAATAGCTGACACCGCGTCCGACAAATTCTTTTTCACCGGGCACGCCAAGCTTCATCGGCTGCGCACCGGTCGCAATAATAATTGTTTTTGCTCTAAATTCTGCCTCTTTTGTTGCAATAATTTTTGGATTTGAAATCAGATCTATAGTCTCAATTTCCTGCATAGGAAACTTTTGAACCCCGAATTTATCGGCATGCTCCTCAAACTTTTCCATCAAATCATATCCACCGACAATTGGAAAACCGGGATAGTTTTCCAGTTCTAAATAGTTTGACGGCTGTCCGCCAAACATGCTCACATCTATCAGTGCTGTAGAAACAGCACCTCTGCTTGCATAAATTGCTGCAGATAATCCAGCAGGACCTCCGCCTAATATAACTGTATCAAAATCGTAAATCTGCATTTTTTATCCTCATTTTCCTACTATACTTGATCCTGAAATTTTATCGCCCTTTAGTTGATATAGAGCTTTTCTGGTTTTAATAACCGAATTATCTACATCCGAATAGGTCACAAGAGAAAGGGTATTGATACCAGTAAAAGTATCCCCTCTCAAGCTTATCTCGACTGTATCCGTAAGTTTCTGATTATCATAGTTCCCCACTCTGGTAAATTTTATAGAACTCCTGTCAACATAGCTAACATTGATGGAAGCGCTCGCACCTGTAAATGGATTGCTTAAATTTATGACGTCGCCTTTTTTTGATAAGTTCCAAATGTCAACGCTTGTTTGTTTAAAATTCTGCGGGCTGTCTGTATTTTTAAGCCTTGCTGAAACCCGCCATGTTCCCATAAAACCCACCGGAATCTGCTCTGCAAGAGAAACACCTGCTTTCAATGTAAGATTATCTTCCGCAAAAACAGCCGCCGCTGACGTAATAAAACATACAACGGCTGAAATAATTAAATTTAAAAGTATTTTTTTTACATTAAACATATAATTTATAATAATAAATTTTTATACAGAAGCCATTTTTTCCTGAAGCACCTGAGAAGATTCTTCATAACCGGCCCTGCCCATAAGCGCGTAAGTATAATTCTTAGCCTGCTCAACACCAGGCTGGTCAAAAGTATTAATATTATATAATTCACCGGCAATTGCAGTCTGAACTTCAAGCATATAAAGAAGCTGTCCGACGTTATAGCCGTCAACTTTCGGAAGATATATTGTAACGTTCGGTCTGTTGTAATCTGATACTGCAACCCTTGTTGAATCAGCTTCGGCATTTATAAGCTGATTAACGGTTTTGCCTCCGAGGTATCCAATTCCTGTGTATTCAAATATTCTCGGAATTTCAAGAGTTGTATCAAATTCATCAACTCTTATAAAAGTAATAACTTTGTTATTCGGGCCTTCGTTATAAAGCTGAATTTGCGAGTGCTGATCTGTTGCGCCGAGCGCCTTAATCGGGGTAGGGCCAATATTCACGTCATTACCGTCTTTATCCTTATTTTTACCGAGAGACTCAGCCCAGAGCTGCACGTACCAGTCCGCTACATATTTTAACCTGCTTGAATAAGGCATCATAACGGAAAGATTTTTACCTTTTTTAGTATCCAGAAGATAGTGGATAAGCGCGTTTTGTGCTGCAATATTTTCTCTAATATCAGTATTTTTAAGCGCTAAATCCATATCTTTAACACCGTTTACAATTGCATCAATATCAATTCCTACAAGCGCCAGAGGCAAAAGCCCGACGGCAGAGAAAACAGAAAACCTGCCGCCAACATCATCTGGCACTACAAAAGTTTTGTAACCTTCCTGCTCGGCAATCTGTCTTAATACACCTGTTTTTTTATCGGTTGTTGCTACAAAATTATAGCGGTAGTTATCACCTAATGCCTTTTCCATCCGGTCTTTAACAATCATAAACTGCGACATGGTCTCAGCAGTAGAACCGGATTTGGTAATAACGTTAACTAAAGTCTTTTTCAAATCTAAAATATCAAGCAATGCAGAAATTGAATCAGGATCAATATTATCAAGAAAGAATATTTTCGGAAGTCCTTCGCGCTGTTCATCTGTAAGCAAATTCCAGTAAGGTTTTAGCAGAGCTTCTGTAACAGCAATTCCGCCGAGTGCCGAACCACCGATACCGAGAACAAGAATATTTTCAAATCTGTCTTTAACCATTGAGGCATATTCTTTAACATACCAGAGGGTTTCTTCGTTATACCCGAGGTTCATCCACTGCAGCCACTGTCCAGGTTTATCCTTTCTCTGGTTTAAGCTTGCAATTATATGAGTTATTTTATCTTTATAAGCATCAAATTCTTTCTCAAGCTCCAACCCGTTTTCCTGACCTACAATCGTGACATCGGCATTTTTGCAGTTTAACCTAATCATATTTAACCCTCTTTAAACTAACCTTTCTTATTTAAAACTTTAGTAACACATAATAAGCTATTTATAAACACGTAAGTGATACACTTATTATATGTACTAAAGCTTAAAATTCAAGAGTAATACGGACTAGTTAATAATTATTTACCAAGGGTAATCGTCTTTGATTTCCCAGCCGTCCATAATTATCAAAGCGGCACACCAGAAACCCTGCTTTCCTTTAGTACATGCGTATGATTTTTCAGATGTCAACACATCTCTGTCATAATCACCGAAAATTTGATTATACTCACCTTCATCTTCATTTCCTGCCATACCAAAATCTTTATAGCCAAAAGGCGAAAGACCATATTTTTTCTGGATTGCAAATGTAAAAAAGTCCTTGCCAATTGTATTTGGTTCTTTATAACCGTTTATGTCAATAGAAACAACTTTACCATCGGAACGCCGGTTGTCCGATAGTGTCAAAGAATTGCCATCAGCCAGAAAAACAGTATATGAGTTTCTTATGCACAAATCTTCTAAACATGGGCCTCCATTTAAATATTTATAGCTTATCTTCGAATCTGATACCGTACTTTTATTAATCGACACATTGTTTGACAGGTAAGTTTCAAAAAATTCCTTAGCAGGCAGAGTATAATCCCAGTCATCAATGCTGCCATTTTTCAACTCTGACATTTTAACAGCCTGACTAAGAACTGTATAAGACTTTTTGAGCTGTGTGACGGTCTGTTTTTTCTTATAATTTCCAATAAGGGAAGGCAACGTCATCGCAGCAACCACGCCGATAATTCCAAGGGTAATCAGCACCTCTGCCAATGTAAAAGCGGATTTTCGGAAGGGCGCAGTGTGAGCGATAGCGAAACCAGCCCGTAAGGTGTCGGAAAACCACGCTTTTCCAACATCCCGAATAATCCGGATAACTGCTTTTCGGCTGGTGAAGCGTGAGGGGTGAAGGGTGAAGGGTTCAACAACTACCCCTCGGGGGAGGGTGCCGCAGGCGGGGGACGGGGAGGTTATGTTTAACGGGTGTATGGTTGAAGAGTTGATTGGTTTATTTTTTACCCCTCCTCGAAATCCAAGATTTCGTTCCTCACGCAAGGGGAGGACATTGTTCTTCACGCACTTTGTAAAGGCGGGCAGGGGGGGATTTTCTTTCCATCAGTTTCCGCAACAATGCACGCCAGCTTAAGGCTTTGCCCTCTTCGGCTGCCTGTATCCCTTGCTCTGTGCCGGTTAAGGAGCTTAAACTACTTGCCCCCCCCCCCGGAAATCCTTGCTATACTTGACTTTTCCATTGTTTAATCCCCTTTGTTTTATTCTTTTTATTACTTTTCTCTGGACAATCTATATATGTTTTCGAGACGATAGCGAGAGCAGTGCGGGAGCGTGTTCGAGAAAACATTTATAGATTGTCCAACTTGTTTTTCTCTACCATGTTAAATTATATCAAATCTTCCGCTTCTTTTCAACTTGTAAAAACTTTTTGAGGCGATTGCGGGAGAGCAGGCCCGAGAAAAGCTTTTCATTTACTTTTTAATGTTCTAGAATATTTTCCGCTGCCTTTTTTATTATAAGCTATTTTTTATAGTTTTTCAAGATAAAGATTTATGAATTCACAAGCTCTTTATACATATTCAAATACTCAACAGAGCTTTTTCTCCATGAAAAATCCGCTTCCATTGCAGATTTTCTCATTGCGCCGAAGGTATATTTATCCTGATAAACCCCGAGGGCGCAATTAATTGCAGACATCATATCCCAACCGTCGTAGCCCCAGAATTTAAACCCTGTTGAATTCTCAAGAGGATAACCTGTAACCGTATCTTCCAGACCGCCTGTTGCCCTAACTACAGGCAGTGAGCCGTAACGCATTGCAATAAGCTGGCTTAATCCGCAAGGTTCAAACTTTGACGGCATCAGATAAAAATCGCTTCCTGCATATATCTGGTTCGCTAAATCCCCGCGATAGCCGATATACGCTCTTATATTCGAAGTATTATTTGAAAGCCATATCAGAAGGTTTTCGTAATCGTGATTTCCGCTTCCTAAAAATACAAAATCAGCATTGCAGTTTTTCAAATCGTTCTCTGCCGCTCTGATTAAATCAAGCCCCTTTTGCGGAACAAGACGCGATATGAACGCAAAAAGCGGTTTATCTGGATTATACTGCAGCCCGAATTCTTCACAAACTTTCTTTTTATTTTCTTCCTTGTTATTAATTGTCTTTATATTGTAATTTTTTACAATTGACTTATCCTTCTCTGGATTAAAGACATCATAATCTATACCGTTTAAAATTCCCTTAAGCTTATGCTGCGCGCCTCTCAGGGTATAATCCATACCCTCACCGTATTCACCTGTAAGAATTTCCCGGGCATAAGTTGGAGATACTGCAACAATTCTGTCTGAATAATTAATCGCACCCTTCATCCAGTTGACTTTGCCGTAATGCTCTACGCCCCATTCGTTATAAACAATGTCCTTGCGCATATTTGCAAAATCAAGAACATCTTCAAACCACACGCCCTGATATGCAAGATTATGAATTTCAAAAACAGTTTTTGTATTTTTCCAGTATTCATCATACCTGTAGTTGCTTTTTAAATATACAGGAATCATTGCAGTGTGCCAGTCATTTGCATGTATTACGTCAGCTCTGAAGTTCAAAAGCTTTGCATACTCCATAACAGCCAACGAAAAAGCTATATATCTTTCATGCTCGTATCTTGTATCAAGCCATTTCGGGTAAACTTCTTTAAAACAGGTAAAATACCAGTCATTATGCACAAAAAACACATTTATATCCGTTCCCGGAAGCTTACACATAAACAGTCTGAATCGGTGCCCCTGATTTCCGAAAGTAAGCCAGAGCGAAGAATTTTCAAGTTCTTTAATCCCGTATTTGTCAACATCTATACACCCGTGGAGCGGTGTAAAAATTGCAATTTCCGCATCCTTTTCAATATATTTAGGAAGGCTTCCCATAACATCCGCAAGCCCTCCAGCTTTTGAAAAAGGTGCCACTTCTGCTGCTGCAAATAGTATTTTCATTATCCCTCACTTTCTGACTGGTTATCCTGTCCATTGCCAGATTGCTCCAAACCTGTAAGTTCCGAGGCGTCAATAGTTTCGTAATCTTTCGGCGGAACATTCGACTCATCATCCGGATCAACCTGTGCAATAAAATGATCCGGATTGGTGTCAAATTCAAAGTTAACACCCCATTTTTTTGCAATATAATTTGCCTGTGCAAGACAAATCTGAGAATTTATATCCTGACCTTTAAATCGCAAAACTTTATACATATTGTATTTATACAGCAGCATCAGGTATTCATTTGAGTAATCTGTTTTCTCAAGCCTTATCAGAGCATTATTAACAATTCCGTATGTGACGGTATACTTGCCTTGCGCAAGATTCAATTCGCTCATAATATACCAGGCAAGATAAAGAAGATTAGACATGCCTTTTTCGTTTGCTGTTTTAATAATTTTATAAATAATCATTGAGGCTTTTGTGTAAGATTCGAGCTTTATGTAAGCATAGGCTATCATCAAATCAGCAAAAAGCTCAAATTGGAAAAGCCCTCTGCTTTTAGCAAGAATTTTCGCCTCGTAAATTTCTTCGGCAAAAACATTGTAATCATGCCTGCAGCGCATAAAGGCCTCAATAACATGGAATATTACACCTGAAAACTTATCCTGATCTGACACCATATTTCTGTCGTATTTAGGAATACGCCCCATTATCATATCCTGCAGCGCAATGAATATATCAAAAGAGTGCGGAACATTCGTTAAATCGGTTCTTACTATATTCAAAAATTCATGAACATTTCCCTTTAACTGCAGAATATTTGCCAGCGCTACATAGGCTATTGTGTCCATAATTATATACTCAAACTGCTCTACAGTAAGGTAATCCGGTTTAAGCACTTCCAGATTTGCCTGATTTACAACATTTAACACCCTGTATCCAATATCAATACAATCTTCCCATGCACCTATGTTAAATAGAATTTCCACATGCACCAGCGACATCAGGAAGAAGTAGTGATTATAATCAGTTGCACCCGGATCTATTGAAGCATTAGGCATCATTGATAGAATTTTATGGGTTAACTCGAGCGCGTGCATATAGTTTCCGTTAATCAGGCAGCCCTGAATCATCTTGTTGCAAAGATTAACAACCTTATCAGCCTCGCCTGCTTTTTCAAGATTTTCAAGCGTACGCTCAGCAATAGGAAATGTTTCTTCCGGAATATAGTCAAACAGGTTATTTGAAATATTCTCATAAAGTTCCATTTTGTATTTATCTATATCATCCTGAGCCTCTTCATCTGTATTCATATCAAGAAGCTTCAAAATTTTATCAGCACAATTAAGATAAGCGTTGAAATCACCTAAAGAAAGGTCAATTTTAGCGAGCTTTTCCCACTCCAGAAATTCAGACTTTCTGTCGTCCAGAAGCTCATATAAATAAGCTTTTTCAGGGGAAGGCATATTTTCTTCAAATACGTTTTCAAAAAGAAATGCCGCAATTTCCTGAAGATTTTGTTTGCTTAATGTCTGAAGCAGATTTTCCCTCAGAATATTATAGTTAGGGAAGTACATACAATTGTTGTAGAAATAGATATACCCCATCTGTGAAAGTTTTTCGATAGTTTCTTCCAGATCGTCACATCCGAGGGTTTTGAGGGTATCCTGATCAATTCTGGTTCCGAGAAGAACACATTTTGTAAGAAGTGTTATTGCCTCCGGGTAATCCTGCAGCAGGTTTAGACGGCGTTTTACCAGTTTGTTAAGACTAGACGGAATAATAATTGTTTTCGGGTTAACCATGTTAATAGAATCCTCAGTAGCTTCAAAGACGCCGGATTCAATCAAATATTGAATTGCAATATCGAGAAAAAGAATACTTCCGAACGAATACTTTGCAATACGCTGGAAATAGAATGTATCCATAATATTCTTGTAGTAATCCTTATTTTCCTCAATCATTTTTTCAAACGGAGTAGGTTTGAGGGTAATTTCCGTATAATAAGGCTTTGTTAAAAGGAAGTGCATGTCCTTATGCAGTGAAAAATCTTTGCTGTACTGGATTAAATAACTAATATCAAGCTGGTCAAAGGCTTCAAAAAGATACTTCAAAACATCATAAGAACTTGTGTCAATCTTATCAAAATTTTCAATAAAAATCAGAGTGTTCGGAATAGCCTGCAGAAGGGTAAGGAAAATATCAAAATATGTATATCTTGTATCCTCAGGATTGTCGACCTCCCTTTCGGTAAATGTGATTAAGTCTTTAATCATACCGGTTGTGTCAATAGAGGCAAACATTGTAAAATCATTTTTAGAAAACAATTTCTGCGAAACTGTGTATTCAAAAATAGCCGCAACAAGATCTCTGAAAAATGAATACGGAGAGTATTTCATTTCATCGTAACATGTAACGGTGATAATATTTTTATACACCCCTAAGTCTGCAATAGTTGTGACAATTTTTAATGAATACGGGACATACAAAGGATCCGTACGAACCGCAATTATACCTTTCGGCACTGATTGAAGCTTGTTTGCTATGTGATAAAATACATCTATATTTTCAGTTCTTATAAACTCGCACTTAATCTCTTCAAAACTTATAGATTGAATATCATAAATAGAATCAGGGTCAACGGCAACAGGCTTTTCCATCTTGCTGAGCGCTTCGCCGTCCAGTTTGTCCTGTTCGACCAGAAGGTTCTGTACAAAGTTAGGTATCTGAGCTTCTTCATCTTTATCATCAAGTTCGTCATAATTAATGACAATAAGATTTGAAACACTCACCTCAAAAAACATAACCATCTGCCCTTTAACCATAGCAGAATTCAGCGGGGTAAACTTATAATCAGTACCGATTGCCTGATTGACATAGTTATCTGCAATAATCTGGAATGTATTCATTAATTTTTCGCGCGGGTTTTCGCTCTGGTTAACCATACTAATGTTAAATCCGGAGTTAATATCGTAAGGATCATCATCAATAGTACGTTTCATCAAAAACATATTACATCTGACCGAGGCGTTCTTTTTATTTGTCAGTCTGTAATTCATTTTTGTAATTTCGGTTAAAATAGCTATAGCCGTTGTAATAGCAGTATTAGCCGAACTGTTAAACGTATAATCCTTATAAAACCTTATCATATAAGTATTCCCGACAATCTGGCGCCGGACGCCGGCTTCTTTGGCACAGTCCAGAATAATCTTATCAAGGTTGGCTTTAAACTTATTCAAAAGGCGGGCAGAGCCTAACAGAACTTTCATCTCGCTCATGTTAGGAAATTCAATTGTGAGGCAAACAAAGTTATCCGTGTTTGATTCATTAAGAATAACACTTCTTTCAGTGCTAAAACCGCATTTTTTGCACTTTTTATCTCCTGTAAGGTTAATTTTTCCGCATTTGTTGCATTTGCCGATAATAACATAACCGCATTTTTTACAGGTATTGGTTTTATTTATGGTTTTGCACACAGGACAAACGACTTTCAGAACCTTTTTACAGTTCGGACAGACAATCGTTTTTTCATCCAGTTCTAACCCGCACTTTGGACATTCCATAACTTAAATATACCACACAAACTAACAACTAACAAATTGTTACACTTATTAATATAGGGCGCTGCCTTAAGGCAGCGCCTGAAATTTTAGTTATAACGTATACCTGCTTCCTTCATACGTCTGATACATTCTTTTATTGTATCGACATCTTTTGTAAGCGCAATACGGAAATAACCTTCACCGTAAGCGCCGTAACCGTTCCCAGGCGGAACTACAATATGCGCTTTGTCAAGCATTTCTGTCACGAACTGCTCCGATGTCATACCCTCCGGCACCGGCAGCCAGAGATAAAATGTTGCTTTTGAAGGCTTTATATTCCATCCGAGTTCACGCAAGCCTTCTTCCATAGCGTCACGGCGCGCCTGATACATTTTATTCAAATCTTCAATATACTTTTTATCAATTGTAAAAGCAACCGATGCAGCTTGCTGAATTGCTTTAAAAGTTCCGCTGTCAATATTGTTTTTGATAGTACCTAGAGCTTTTATGGCATCAGCGTTTCCACAGACAAAACCAACACGCCATCCGGTCATGTTGTAGGATTTTGAATGCGAATAAAATTCGATTGCAATATCTTTAGCGCCTTCAACCTGAAGGACAGAAGGAGCCTTATACCCGTCATAAGTCATCTCTGAATAAGCCATATCCTGACAGAGAAGAATATCATATTTTTTACAAAAATCCACTGCCTTCTTGAAAAATTCAAGATCGGCAACAGCACCAGTAGGATTATTCGGATAATTCAGGAACATAATTTTGGATTTCTTAGCCACATCCTCCGGAATTTTGTCAAAGTCAGGAAGGTAACCGTTTTCTTCCAATAATGGCATAGTAAACGGGGTTCCACCTGCAAAAATTGTTGCGTTATGATAAACAGGATACCCCGGATCCGGAACTAATGTATAGTCGCCTTTATCAACGAAAGCAAAGAATACGTGTGCGATAGCTTCTTTAGAACCGATATTACAGAGCATTTCTTTATCTGCGTCAAGTTCAACCCCGAAACGTTCTTTCATCCAGTTGCATGCAGCCTTTCTGAACTGATCTGTACCGTTATAAGGCGGATAATCATGGTTTTTAGGGTTATCAATCGCCCTGTGCATCTCATCAACAACCGGCTGCAATGTCGGAGTATCAGGGTCTCCGATACCAAGACTTATAATATCAAAGCCTTTAGCTTTTGCTTCTGCAATTTTTCTGTCAATCTCCGCAAACAGGTACGGAGGTATTTTTTCCAAACGTTCTGATACTTTCATGCTTTCTCCCTTTCAAATTCACCCTCGCCGCCTGCGGGAGAGGGAAAAATATTTAATAAGCTCCGGGTTTTAGGTGAGGAGCTGCTCGCACCTCGATTGTTAAATATTTTCCTTAACCTTGATTTTATGCTAACATAAAAAATAGGGAAACACAATGAGCATAATTACAGACGAAACAAATTTTGAAAAAAGTTTTGATATAAACAAAAAAAATCAGAATATAAAGGCTGAAACAATTGAATTTGACAGGAATTTTGAAAACAGTATCCGTCCCAAAAGCTTTGAAAGTTACATTGGTCAGTCTGCACTGAAAGAAACTCTGAAAATTACAATTGAAGCAGCCAAAAAGCGTGAGATGCCTCTTGACCATCTTCTGTTTTACGGACCGCCGGGGCTGGGGAAAACAACACTTGCCGGAGTAATTGCAGAGCAGATGGGCGTTGATATAAAAATTACATCCGCTCCGGCATTAGAGCGCCCGCGCGATATTATAGGGATTTTGATGTCTTTAAAGGGCGGCGAAATTCTGTTTATAGACGAAATTCACAGGCTTAATAAAGTTGCTGAAGAAATTCTCTATCCTGCTATGGAAGATTTTTTCCTTGATATGACAACAGGCAAAAGCCAGACTGTAAAAACGCTCAGGGTTCCGCTCCCAAAATTTACGTTGATAGGTGCAACAACAAAGGCAGGAGAACTTTCAGGACCTCTGCGCGACAGGTTCGGTATAATTCACAGGCTGGAGTTTTATACTGATGAAGAACTTTCGCAGGTTATAACAAGAACTGCCGGATTATTAAATATTGAAATAACAAAAGACGGCGCGCTTGCAATCGCCAGACGATCAAGGGGCACCCCCCGTATTGCAAACAGGCTTATAAAACGGGTAAGCGATTACGCACTTGTAAAATCCGACGGAAAAATTACTGAAAATATTGCAAATAAAGCACTGGATACGCTTAAAATTGACATTTGCGGGCTTGATAGCACAGACAGGAGTCTTTTGAAAATGATTATCGAAAAATACGACGGCGGGCCGGTTGGCATAGAAACACTTGCGGCTGCGCTCGGGGAGGATGTACGCACACTGGAAGATGTATGTGAGCCTTTTCTTTTACAGGCTGGTTTGCTGCAAAGAACACCGCGCGGAAGAAAGGTTACACCTGCGGCGCTCAGGCACCTGGGGTATAAAAACGCATCAGAACAACAGAGTCTATTCTAATCCGCCAGCCGCCAGAACTGGCGGCTGGACAAGTCCGGTTTTCCCCTGCCGCAGATTTCCGTTTTATTTTTCAAACTTCTGTCAGGGATGACGGCTGGAAAATTCTGCGCTATTTATAATACACTTTATATGGATATTCATCAGGAATTTTCCAGCCGTTATACTGTATCCACTTTGTACAATAGGAATGCCAGTTGTCAGTGCTTGGATTTTTTGTAATACATCCAAAAGACGGATGAGATTTTAAACTTTCTTCTGTACCGTCCCACCCAGCTGCATAAGGCTCAAAATGCCATCCTTGGGTATGTTTATTACCATCAGTCGGATTATAATAAAATGCAAAAGCACATCTACCTATATAATTATAGTAGTTACCTTTACCGATTTTTTCACAACGCTCAGGGTCGCCAACAAAGAATATCCAGTCACGCCCGTTGGCAATAGCCGAACGCATTGCAGTTCCATCTGCAAAATAGAGTGTCACTCTCCCTTCAGCATTTACGTCTGTTTTAATAACCTTAAGATAAGGAACAAAATATTTTTCAATCCACGGCTGAATTTTTGAATTCCCGTCATCATCTACCCCGTACAAATCCTGAAACCAGTATGACCTGTCGCCATAATCAACTTCCGCAAGTTTTATAGCCTGATTCATAGCAGAATAAAATTTCATAAGACGTGTTTCAACAACGCGGTTATTATTTTTTTGAATAAGCGCCGGCATAGTCATCGCAGCCACTATTCCGATAATCCCGAGGGTGATGAGAACCTCGGCCAATGTAAAAGCGGCTTTTTGGTAGGGCGTTAGCTCATAAGGTGTTCGGAAACGTTGAGTTTTCGGACACCCCGAATAATCCAAAACCGGGGGAAGCAAAGGGGGATTTTTTATTAAAACCCTCCGGTGCTGTGTGCCTCCTCCCTTCATGTTTAACTGGTGTATGGTTGAAGAGGTTAATGTTTTATTTTTTACCCCTCCTCGAAATCCAAGATTTCGGTCCTCACGCAAGGGGAGGACATTGTTCTTCACGCACTTTGTAAAG
>CALVBB010000007.1 GCA_944325705.1 Candidatus Gastranaerophilales bacterium | reverse complement strand
CCGCAGTCAGGGCATTCTTCTCCTGTCGGCTCGTTCCAGAGTACAAAATCGCAGTCAGGATACTTGTCACAGCCAAAGAATACTGTCCCACGTTTTGATTTTCTCTCAACGATTACACCTTTGCCGCATTTCGGACACTTAACACCTGTTGAGCGGCGGTAAGGTTTGCGGAATTTGCAATCCGCATTGGTGCATTCCATATATTTGCCGTAAGGGCCTATTTTAAATACCATATCAGAACCGCATTTTTCACATTTTTCTTCGCATTTTTCAGCTTCAGGAGAAGCTTGTGCAGCTCCTTCCGTCATAGCGTTCAAAGACATTACGGTTTTGCATTCCGGATATCCTGAACACCCTAAGAACTGGTTTCCCTGGCGGCTTGTTCTGACAAGCATAGGTTTACCGCAATTCGGACACATAACATTTGTTTCAATTCGTACGCGCTCGCCGCTTTGCATCGCGGTATTTACAACCTCGATAAACGGCCCGTAAAAATCTTCTAAAACCTTATTCCAAATGGCTTTTTTATCCGCAATCTGGTCTAATTTTGTTTCCATGCCAGCAGTAAACTTATAATCCATAACATCCGTAAACTGTGCCATAAGCTGCTTAAAAACAGTTCGTCCAAGAAGTGTCGGAGCCAATGCTTTATCCTGTTTTTCCACATAACCGCGGGTCTGAATTTTTGTAATAATTGAGGCATAAGTTGACGGACGACCGATACCATATTCTTCCAGCGCCTTAACAAGAGTTGCTTCCGAGTATCTCGGCGGAGGCTGGGTGAAGTGCTGTTTTGGCGTAACCTTACGGCAGGTCAGAATATCATCTTTATGCAAATCCGGAATTTTTTCCTTCGGTGCGTTATCTTCCTCGTCGTTTTCGTTATAGAGTTTCAGGAAACCGTCAAAGGTTACCTTGCTTGTGCTGGCTCTTAATGTATAGTCACCTGCCGAAATTTCAACTGCTTTATTAGCGACTGTTGCGTTTGTCATCTGGGAGGACATAAATTTATTCCAGATTAATTTGTACAATCTGTACTGTTCATTTGAAAGATATTTTTTTATGCTGTCAGGCGTCCGCTCAGGGTATGACGGTCTGATGGCTTCGTGGGCGTCCTGAACATTTTGTTTGCCTTTGGCGTAAACATTCGGTTTTTCCGGATAATATTTTTCGCCGTAATTTTTCAGGATGAAATCCTTTGCCATTGCCTGCGCGTCATCAGAAATTCTTGTACTATCAGTTCTCATATAAGTAATCAAACCGACTGCGCCGTTTTCAAGTTCAATACCTTCATATAATTTCTGTGCAATCTGCATTGTTTTTTGAACACCGTAACCGAGTTTTGAGGAGGCTTCTCTCTGCAGAGTTGATGTGATAAAAGGTGCTGTCGGCTTGCGTTTTGTTTCCCTGTTTGTAATCTTTTCAACTTTATATTCGGTTGATTTATCCGAGAGAAATTCTACAATCTTTTTTGCTTCTTCTTCATTTTTGATTTCGATTTTTTTATCTTTATATTTGGAAAGTTCAGCCTCGAAAACTCCGCCTTCTTTTTCCAATTCCGTATGAATTGACCAGTATTCAACCGGAACGAAAGCTTCGATTTCTTCTTCTCTTTCACAAATCATTCTAAGTGCGACAGATTGAACTCGGCCTGCCGAGAGGTGATAATTCCCGAGCTGCTTCCATAATACAGGACTTAATTTGTAGCCTACGAGTTTATCAAGAATCTGTCTTGTCTGCTGGGCTTTTACCCTGTCCATATCAATTGCGCGCGGATGTTCAACCGCATATTTGACAGCCTTCGGAGTAATCTCGTTAAATTCAATTCTGAAAACCTTATCATCCGGCACATTCAGAACCTGTCTAACATGCCATGCAATAGCTTCTCCCTCGCGGTCAGGGTCGGAAGCCAGAAATACTTTATCACTTTTTTTTGATAACTCGTTTAATTTAGTGACGACTTTTTTCTTTTCGGGGATGACGACAAAGGACGGCTGAAAACCGTTATTGACATCAAACCCCAAAACGTTCTGCGGCAAATCTCTGATATGCCCGAAACTTGCTTCAATAGTATAGCTGTCACCCAAAATCTTTCTGATGGTTTTAGATTTTGCAGGAGACTCTACGATTACAAGAGCTTTCTCTTTTTTGGATTTAGATTTGCCCGCCGCATTTTCTGTTTTTTCTGCAGTTGCTGCTTTTGCCATTTATATTTATACCCTCTTATATCTGTCGCCAGTTACCTGTTTTATTATGCCTTTAAGCTCCATGGTTGTCAAGTTTGTAAGCAGTTCTGCCGTACCCATCTTTGTGATTGCGGAAAGCTCATCAAAACCTTTTTCTTCAACCTCAAGAGCCTCAAAAATCTTTTGCTCATCTTCGTTCATTATGCCGGAATCAATCTTTAGCTGCTCAGGCGGTTTGATTTCCCAGTTCAAAGCTTCCAGAATATCCTGCGCATGAGTAACAAGCGCTGCCCCGTTTTTTAGCAATTTATAAATTCCTTCCGTATTAGGATTTGAAATCAGCCCCGGAATACACATCAATTCCCTGCCCTGTTCAAGACATAAATTTGCCGTAATCAGGGCACCGCTTTTTAGTGAAGCCTCTGCTACAAGAGTTCCGTAAGAAAGCCCCGAAACTATTCTGTTTCTTTGCGGAAACCTGAACTTCAACGGCTGGAATGTCGGATAGTATTCAGTTACAACAACTCCGCCTCCGTTTTCAAGCTTCTGGTATAGATATTTGTTAGATGACGGATAAATAAAATCAAAACCGCTTGCGATAACGCCGATTGTTTTCAAATTATTTTCAAGCGCCGCAAGATGCGCCGCGGTATCAATTCCTGCAGCAAGCCCCGATACAATACAAATATCCGTATCCTTGAGTTCGGAAAGTATTTTATTGACGGCCTCCTTTGCGCTGAAACTGGCACGTCTTGAACCCACAACCGCCAGGGTTCTTTCCAGATTGCAGCTCTGTATATCGCCTTTGTAATACAAAACTGCAGGAGGATTTGAGATTTGCTTAAGCATTTCCGGATATTTTTCATCTTCAAACGTCAAAAAATCTATCCCGCGGTTTTGAACTTCTTCAAGCGCTTTATCAGGATTAATTTTGTCACGTTCACGGAGAAAATTTTCCGCTTTTTTTACATTCAAACCGTCAATCTGCGACAGGTCGTTCAAACACGCCCCGTAAGCTTCTTCAACATCCCCGAAATAGTTATAAAGCCGCTGAACAAAGCTGCTGTCAATTTGTTCTATTGCTGAAAACGCAATCCAGTATTTATCTTTCATTTTTTTGTTTCTTCTTAATTCTTTCTACAAGTTTATTAACACTGTCAATTTCTTCCTGCGGAACGCCGAGCGTCACGTAATCCTCAAAATATTCAACCGCATCATCATAATCGCCCCTTGCAAGAAAAAGAATAGCCGCTTTTTTATACGCCTGATAAAAACCATCATCCCTAGCAATTGCTTTCAGGTAATTTGAGAGCGCCTTATCAATCTCATCATTTGCCTCATAAGCCTGCCCGAGATAATAATAAATCCAGACATTATCTTCTTTATATTCAAGAACATTCTCAAAATTTTCTATTGCAACATCATAATTTCCAAGTTCAAAGTGAACTTTTCCCAGATCATAATACGCATCATAATTGTCCGGCTGAACCTCAAGGATTTTTTCAAGTTCGTCGATTGCTAAATCAAGCCTTGCATCTTCCATATAAAATCTTGCAAGCATGTGCCGCAAAACCATATCCTCAGGAAGTTCATACACTGCCTGCGACAAGACCTGCAAACCGTTTCCAAAGTCTTTCTCCTTATAATAAATATCAGCAAGATTTATATAAACCTGAGGAAGTTTCGGGTTAAGTTCTATTGCCCTCAAAAAGTTATCTTCGGCTTTTTCGTTATTACCCTGCTTGGCATAACAAAGCCCGATATTATTGTATAGTTCTGCGCTGCCTGTTTCTTTTTCAAGCACAGAGCTGAAAATATCTATGGCTTTGTCATACTCTCCTTTATTATATAATTCAACAGCCTTATCAACTTTTTCGCTCATAAAAATTCCCCTACAATCCGAGTGTCATACCGCTGTCATTACCGCTGTCGCCGGAGCCAATATTTCTGATGACAGTTCTTGTATTGCCTTCTGCATGGAAGTCTTTCGGTTTCAGCATCATCTTAATCTTGTCGGCATAAATAGTTCTCACGCCCTGCGTAATACTTGAACGGCCTGTAAAATATATGTCATTAGGTTTGTTTGTAGTTTTGTCCGGATAAACAGTAATCTTAGGCCCAACAGCATAGTAATCCTGATACCATACCTGAACATTTCCGCTTGCACTGTAAATATTTTTGTCCTGACTGTATTCCTGAATATTTGATTTAAGAATAAGCTTCTGCCCGTCCTCCATCTGTGCATTGGTAGTGGTGTTACCTTTGGCAGTAAGTATCTTTGTTGCATCGCTGTAGTAGAAGTTATCGGCAAAAGATTCATTTGTCTTATCTTTCACTCTGGCGTTGCCGATAAGTTCAAGATCCTGCAGGTCACCGTTTTTGTTTGTTTTAATTATTGCTTTATTTGAAAAAGATTCAATCTCTTTATATTTAATCGTAACAGCGCCGGTCGCAGTCATAACACCGGTCTTTGTGTCGTATTCCTGAACATCAGAGTTAATAACGACAATCGGCACTTTGCCGTCAAACACGACTGACTGAGTGTCGCCTTCTGCCCTTACAACCTTTGTAATCAAAGAAACTTTTAATATATTAGCCTTAACCTCACGCTTTTTATTTTTCTTAACTTCATAAGCGTAAGGTTTGTCGTAAAATGTCGCAGTATCAAGTTTTTGATCCTCGTTCATATTTATATCGGCGGAATCTCCGACAACTTTCAGATCATCAATAGAAACCTTTACGTCATCTTTGAATTTGATTTTATTATCTTCTTCGGAAAAAGTCTGGGTTTTGGATTCAATAACTAAATCTGATGCCTGCGCAATTATTCCGGCGGAAAACATCATTACAGCTACAATTATTAAGAGTTTCTTCATTTTTTCTCCTTAACATCATACATTTTTGATTGAGCATGCCCTATAATTTTAAAGTTATCATAACTCGGGCTGATTTCAACTTTATCGGCCGTTGCAAGAAACTGACCGTTACGGGTTATTCTTATATTACCTTTGGCAATTATCGGGTTGTTTGAGCCTGTCCAGGTAATTCTGTCCGCTTCAAGAGAAGTTCCGTCTTTTATCACAACACGTGTATCATCATACATAATAATCTGGGTTTTATTGGCATTATAAGTACCTTTTGTGGATTCAAAGCTCATTGAAACTTCGTTATTCTCATCATAAAAGTTGCCGATACAGTTATCAAGAAGCGCAACACCGTTTGTACTGTCATACACACCTGTTTCACCGTAGATTTCCCAGTATTTTTTCTCATCTTTTGTTTCTGTAAGAATAATACCGTTAATAAGCGCCTCCTGCCTGTCCTGATTTGTCTGGAGCTGGCTGCGGTTAAAGTTATGGGTAATTATTCCGGCAGAAATAAATGCCCACAGCAATATCCCTACAATTCCCGAAAACGCTATTATGTAAGCCTTCTTCTTTCTGCTCAAATTTTTCCAGTTCATAATAAAAATCGTAGCACAAATAATTCCGGCTGTATTATTTTGTTATGAATTATTAATTTATGCAAAAAATTAAGCCTTAATATCTTGTTTGCGGTATAATTTACATTAAAGAGATGTCTTAGTTTTTAAGAAAAGAGGTAATTATGGCTATCAGATATGACGCCGGGGAAGTCATAACGGCAATGGTCACGCCGTTTGATAAGAACAGAGAAATTGACTACAATAAAGCGGAAGAACTTACAAAATATTTAATTTCTCACGGAAGCGACGCCGTTCTTGTAGCGGGAACTACAGGGGAAGGGCCTACACTTACACACGAGGAAGAAATAGAACTACTCAGCACTGTAAAAAGAGCAAATGCAAACAAGGCAAAAGTTATCATGAATGCAGGTTCAAACTGTACAATGACTGCATGCAGAACAGCAAAGCTTGCACAGAAAGAAGATGTTGATGCTATCCTTTCTGTTGTTCCTTATTACAACAAGCCAAACCAGAAAGGGATGATTGAACACTTTTCAGCAATAGCAAGAAGCACCGACCTGCCGGTAATTATATATAATATTCCGTCAAGAACAGGCGTTAACATGCTTCCGGAAACTGTTGCCAAGCTTGCTAAAGAATTTGATAACATTGTAGGCATCAAACAGAGCTGCGCTGATATGGACGCTGTTACAGAAATGAAACTTTTATGTCCGGAGGATTTCTCGATTTATTCGGGCGATGACAGCCTTACGCTGCCGATGATGTCACTCGGGGCAAGAGGGGTTGTTTCCGTTGCTTCACATATCTTCGGCGCAGAAATAAAATCAATGATAAGAAATTATAAAACCGGCGAATTTCTTGCAGCATTAAATATGCACAAAAAACTCTATCCGGCGTTCAGAAAATTCTTCATGGCTCCAAATCCAGTGCCGGTAAAAGCAGCGCTTGCGCATAGAGGACTTATTGAAGATTACGTCAGACGCCCTCTTGTGGAACTTACCGGTGAAGAGAAATCCGAACTTTTTAAAGTTCTGGACAGTGTAGCAACTGATTAGCCCTCTCAGGCTATCAAATTTCATAAAAGTTTTTAATAAAATAGAAACACAAGCACATTTATAAGAGGATAAAAAAAGTGAAAAACAAAATCATTATGTTTTGGGTAATTGTACTTATTGTAATCGCATCAATAGTTACAATTTTCGTAAAACCAACAAAGTTAGGGCTTGACCTTGTCGGCGGATCAAGACTCGTTATCGAAGCCGAAACCACAAAAGCAGTACCTCAGATTACACAGGATGTAATGAACCGCCTGCAGTTTGCAATAGAAAACCGCGTTAACAAACTCGGTGTTGCAGAAACTGTTGTGCAGCAGGTTGGAGAAAAAAGACTGCTTATTGAAATTCCAAATGTTACTGACCTTAAAGAAGCTAAAGCATTCTTAGGCGAAACTGCCCAGCTTGAATTTAAAAAAGAAGGCAAAGGGGAAAAGGGCGAACCAATCTGGATTGAAACAGGATTAACAGGTCAGGATCTTGCAAAATCCATACTCAGCACAGATTCTACCGGTCAATGGGTAGTTTCTCTGGAATTTAACGGTGAAGGCTCCAAAAAATTTGCTGATTTGACAAGAGATCTAGTCGGACAGCAGATGGCAATTTTCTTTGACGGAGAACTTCAATCTGCGCCTGTTATAAGAGAACCTATTTACGGCGGCAAAGCCCAGATTTCAGGCGGTGACAGCGGCTTTGAGTACTCGGAAGCCGAAAGAATGGTTAACCTTCTGAATGCCGGCGCGCTTCCGGTTCCGGCTAAAATCGTTGAAGAAAATACCGTAGGCCCAACTCTCGGGGCTGATAGTATTGCGAAATCCAAAACAGCCGGGATTATCGGTCTTTCCATCGTTATGCTGTTTATGATTGCATACTACAGACTTCCTGGTTTAATAGCAGATATTGCATTGATGATTTACAGCGTAATTCTTTTTGCTCTGTTTAAGGCTATCCCTGTTACATTAACTCTTGCCGGTATTGCAGGTTTCATCCTGAGTATAGGTATGGCAGTTGATGCGAATATCCTTATCTTTGAAAGAACCAAAGAAGAATTGAGAGCCGGCAGAAATTTATTCACAGCTATCAATTCAGGTTTTGACAGAGCCTTTACAAGTATTTTTGACTCAAACATGACAACAATTATTACCTGTGCAATTCTTTACCTTTTAGGTACAAGTATTGTTAAAGGTTTTGCACTGACACTGGCGCTCGGTGTAATTGTTTCAATGTTCAGTGCAATTACAATAACCAAAAACTTTATGCACTTAATCTTCGGAACAGGCGAACTTAAATATCCGCAGTTGTTCGGATTACGCAAAGATGAAATCGGCAAAGGTTTTGAAGCCAGTGAAACAAAACGTGAAAATGCCCGTTTCGGAATTTTAGACTAGGAAAATGAGGTAACAAAAAATGGCAGAAATAGCAAAACATATAATTGATATTGTAAAATACAGAGTGGTATGGCTTTGTATTTCAGCAATCTTACTATTACCGGGCACGGTTGCTCTTATATACTCGGCAATCCATAACGAAAACCATATTCCGCTGAAAGTAGGAATTGATTATACAGGCGGAACTATTTTACAGTACGGTGTTAATGAAGATATTAATAACGAAGATATTACAAAAACCCGTACAGACCTTGAAGCTGCAGGAGTTGAAAATCCCATGATACAAATTCTGCACGCAAGTGCAAACACAACCGGTGAAAAAACAAAGAGCAGCAATATTAAAAATATTATCTCTATCAGAACTAAATTCATAGGTGAAAATTCTGACGGAGTAAACAAGATTACTGAAGTTTTATCAAAAGATTACTCAAATCCGGAACTTATATCAGTAAGTTCTGTAGGGCCTACACTTGGTAATGAGTTGTTCAAAAATTCACTGCTGGCACTGAGTCTGGCATTTTTAGGAATAATTATATATCTTTCAATAAGATTTAAGTTTGATTATGCTCTTGCTGCAATATTAGGTATAGCACATGACGTATTATTTGTTGTTGGTGCATTTTCGCTTCTTGGTATATTCTATAATGTACAGGTTGACGGCTTATTTATCACAGCTCTGTTAACTGTTGTAGGTTTTTCTGTACACGATACGATTGTTGTATTTGACAGGATTAGAGAGAACCTGAGATATTATTCTAAAAAGATGTCTTTTGGTGAAATTGCAAATGCCTCTGTAAACCAGACACTTGCAAGAAGTATCAATACATCCTTAACAACATTACTGACATTGCTTGCGTTATATTTCTTCGGAGGAGTAACAACAAAGGACTTCGTTCTCGCCATGATTTTAGGTATTGCAATCGGAACATATTCAAGCATATTCTTCTGCTCAGTACTTGTTGACATCTGGGAAGACAGAAAAAACAGCAAATCGCCAGCATCAAAATCAGCTGCTGCAGTCTAATTTGAGGCCGGCAATACAAAATAATAATAAAAAACACAGGTTACTTATAACCTGTGTTTTTATTTCTTTTCCGGCACAAACTCAAGAATATCACTAATCCCGCAGCCGAAATACACACAGAGCTTGTTAATAATATCCAATCCGACATTTGTTCTTTTGCCTCTTACAATGTCTGATAAAATAGACTGGCTTATTCCTGTGGCTTTATGAATATCCGTAGCAGTAGTATCGTTATCCCAGATTAGCTGCCGCAGTTTAATTTTAATCATTATAACATTATATTCTCAATTTTCGTTATATTGACAAATTTTATAAAATATTATATAATTATATTATATATTATAATATTTTATAATTATTTATAAAATATTTGTCAAAAAAAGTAATCTAGAGGTCAAGATGGGAATAAAAGGATTCACATTAGCAAAATGTCCTGCGCAGATGATGCAAAAACGAGCATTCACTCTTGCAGAAGTTCTTGTAACTCTTGGGATAATTGGTGTTATTGCAGCTATGACAATGCCGGCGCTAACCGGTAAATATAGAGCCAATGTTACCATAACAAAATTGCAAAAATTTCTTTCAACAATGCAGCAGGCACAGCTTCGTTCCATTATTGACAACGGTGAAGTTGACAGCTGGGACTGGGTTCCTGCCGGCGGAGAAAGCAACAACGAGATAGTACTTGCCTGGTTCAACAAATACTGGGCGCCTTATTTAAACAGTATTAGAATTATTGATAGAAAAGTTCTGAAGGATAATGAAGCTGTTGATGGAGGTATAACATTTATACTGGGTGACGGAAGCGTTGCCAATATGAGCGGCTTCAACGGCGGTTATCTACACGTACGTTTTTATCCAAATTATAAAAGTTTCATTAATGAAAGTACTATTGAAGGTGTTGATGAATTCGTTTTCGGATTCAACATTACAACCTCAAAGCGTTTTAATACTTATGGCTCAGAGCAAAAAGATTATGAAGAATTAAAATACAATTCCGACTATGGCTGTTATGCCAAGAATACAAGATATGGGAATGCTTATTGTGCCAGACTTTTACAGGCAAACGGCTGGAAAGTTCCTGACGATTATCCGTATAAGTTCTAGCGTAAAACAGCTTTTATTGCAGAAATCATACCAGCTTCATCCGCAATATTTTTTCCTGCAATATCAAAAGCCGTACCATGCCCCGGAGAGGTTCTTATAATATCAAGTCCGATTGTCATATTAACAGTTTCATCACCGGCGACAGTTTTTATCGGAATAAGCCCCTGATCATGGTAATTTGCAATGTAACAGTCATACGGACAGCGCTGCCGGTTAAAAAAGGCTCTGCCGGCTTTTACAAACAGCGTATCTGCAGGAAGCGGCTCTGTAATATTTACCTCCTGCGCTCTGAGATTTTTTACTGCGGGAATTAAAATTTCAATTTCTTCCCGCCCTAAAATACCATCCTCGCCGGAATGCGGATTAAAGCCACAGAGCGCAAATTTCGGATTGTTAATCCCGAAATGAGTCCTAAAAAATTTTTGCAAATTCAAAACCTTTTCTTCAACAAGTTCTTTTGTTATATTAATTTCCTTAAGCGCACAGTGCCGAGTCAAAAGCAGCACCCTGAAATCCCTTGCAACGAAAAGCATCTTTGCAAGCTGCCCATCATGAGAAAGAAATTTCTGCAAAACTTCGGTCTGACCGTTAAAAATATGCCCTGCCAGATGAAGTGCGTTTTTGGCAACAGGTGCTGTCACGATTGCTTTCGGTTTCATTTCGCATACTTTTTTCAACGCTTGAAACGAAAATTCTCCGGCCTCTTTTGTAACTTTACCGGCGCGAATTTCATCTTCATAAGGAACCGCGACTATTTCATAATTTCGCTTAAGCCGACCGTAAAAATCAATTATTTTTTTATTAGAAACAAGAACAATTTTATCTTCCGGCAGGTCAAACTTATTAAGCGCCTTTATCGTAATTTCAGCGCCAATCCCGTTAGGATCTCCCGTTGTAATTGCAATTTTTCCGCTGTAACTATTCATGATGTTCAAAATATTTCAAAATATCAATCAGAGTATTAACATTACCGAGGTTTCCTGATTTTGTCACAATCCACTGCGCATTATGATCAAGGCTCAATGCAATTGCAGGAGCAACTTCATCTATAAGCTGAAGCTGGGTTGCACCGATTGCGGAACAGCATTTGTAAGAGGTTTCACCGCCAAGAGTAATTAGGATTAATTCTTTCTGTGCAACTACTTTATGTGTTAGTTCCGCAAGAAAATCTGTTATTACATTTGCAAGATTTGCCTTTGTAAGCTCTGCGTTCAGGGAATCCTCAGAAAATCCGTCAAAATCTCTAACCAGATTTGATGTATGAACAACAACGACATTATTCTGCCCTAGATTGTTTACCACACGGGAAACAAGTTCATCGCTCACACCTTCCAGAACAGTTTTCATATCAAGATTAATCACAAGAATATTTTCAAAGTCATCGGATTCCTCAAGTTTTTCAATCTGATTTGCAGTAATCTGGGTAGCGCTGCCGGAAACAACGAGTTTAGGAAGTTCCGGAATAGTTTTTGTGATATGCTCTGTTTTAAAATCAGAATACCATAAATCAGCAAGAGCTTTTGCAGCAGCAGCTGTTCCTGCAGGCAAAATTCTGTATTCTGATTTGTCCATTGCAAGAACAATCTGCTCAATATCAACGGTTGATACGGCATCCATCAAAATAAGTTTTTTTCCTGACTTAATCAGATTATTCAAATCTCTCAAAATCGGGCCGGCGCCTTCCATAATAGTCGAAAGTTCAATAGAGCCGACAAGTTCCCTGTTTTCATCTGAAAGCTGCGACCTTAAAAGTGTTGGAAGATGGGATTCAAAAATTGGAGAATGCGGATCACGAGCCATTTCTGTACGTTCAATCGGCACACCTTTAAGCAAGTGATAACCGCCGACCGTAACCCTGGATTCTGCCGGAAATGCCGGTATAATAATCGCAGCATCCCACCCGAGTGTTTCCAATATTGCAAGAGTTTCAACCGCAATATTTCCTCTAATTGTGGAATCTATTTTTTTATAGAAAAAATCAGGATTAATTTTTTCAATGAAAAATCGTGCTGCCTCTTGAGCCTTTGCATAAGCCTCCTCAGGTCTGATATTTCTCGACTCTGTAGAAAGCGCCCATGTCTGGGTATTTTTCAGGTTAACCGGCTCAATATTTTCATCCAGTAAAATCTGTGTATTAGCACCTTTCAGATGAAACTGGAGCGCTGTATCGTTTGCACCGGTCAAATCGTCAGCAATAACCGCAACAGTTGTAGAATTAATTATCATAATGCTTCAGCGTCTCTTTTTGAACCTAATAATCTTATGCTGTTTGCAACAACAAGAAAACTTTCTCTTTCGTTGCCTGTAGCCCTGTCTGTCCAGCGATTCTGCATAATTCTGCCATCCACTGCAACCTGAATACCTTTTTTAACATATTCGCCTGCAAACTCTGCCTGCTTATCCCATACATCAATATTAAACCAGTCAGCGACTTCCGACTTAGTTTTTGAGTCCCAGCGGTTAACTGCAACGGAAAAATTCGCCTTAACCTTTCCAGATTCAAAGTATTTTATTTCAGCATCACGGCCGACACGGCCTACCAGTACAACTGTATTCATCAATACCTCTTTCATTTTCAAATCTGCTGCCGCACCGCTCACAAAGGCTTGCACACAGCACAAATAAATTCTTATAACATTTTACACTAAAAATAAAACATGGTATGAAAAAACGAGTTTTCTAAAGAAATGTTAAATTACACTGTACACAAAATGTAAATAGTTCTGACCCTACTTCTTAATAAAACTTTTTACGGCAAGCCCCAGAGCCGCAATCGCACCTGCTGCACCTATAAATTTTACGGATTTCGGTGTATCTTTTGTATCTTCAAAATCAAGTTTTTTCTGTTTTGAATAAATATCATTATTCATTGCCTTAAACTTTGCAGAGGCTTCCGCATCAGAATAAAGCACCGGCTTGTAATGTTTGTCTGGCGGCACTAAAACCCCGATTCTAAGGTCAGGATTTTTCATATTTCCATTCATACTGCTGTTTTGAACACTTACCATATCTATTTAAATAAAAACAAATCATATAATAAAATTGCCCTGGATAATAAAACTTTAAAAGACTATTGACTTTTCTATATTTATACCATAAAATGAGAATTATTATCAAGTTGAGGTATTTAATGAAATACTCCAGGCAGCGTGAAATCATTCTGGATAAATTAAAGGCAAATGCAGTTCATCCGACTGCGGAATATTTGTATTCTATTTTAAAAAAAGAAAATTCCACAATTAGTCTTGCAACATTATACAGAAATTTAAACCAACTGGAGGAACACGGGATTATCAAAAGAATTGACGGTCTTGAAACGTCCTCGCATTATGACCACAATACGCATACGCATTATCATTTTATATGCGACAATTGCAAAAAAGTTTACGACATAAATTCGGATATAGCCCCGGAACTTGTCCGGCGTGCAGAAGAAGAAACAAAATTCAAAGTCCTCGGACACGATATTGTGTTCCACGGAATTTGCAGTGAGTGTAAAGCCTCCGCGGAGGCTGAATTAAAACAGTAAAGGAGAAAATTATGAAAAAATTTGTATGCACAGTTTGCGGTTATGAGTATGACCCTGCAGAACACGATAACGTAGCATTTGAAGATTTGCCGGATGATTACGTATGTCCTCTCTGCGGAGTCGGCAAAGACCAGTTTGAAGAAGCATAAAAGCGTACTGAAGGCCGCAGAAAATTCTGCGGCCGGATTAAGAATAAGGAGAAGTATATGCCAGAATTAAAAGGTTCCAGAACAGAAAAAAATTTACAGACTGCCTTTGCAGGCGAATCACAGGCCAGAAACAAATATACTTACTATGCCTCTCAGGCTAAAAAAGACGGGTTTGTTCAGATCAGTAAAATTTTTGAAGAAACTGCTAACAACGAAAAAGAACATGCTAAAATCTGGTTCAAATTTTTAAATGAAGGAAACAAAATTCCTGAAACAATTAAAAACCTTGAAGATGCAGCAAACGGTGAGAATTACGAGTGGACAGAAATGTATGCACAGTTTGCCAAAGAGGCTAAAGAAGAAGGGTTTGAACAGCTTGCAATCCTCTTTGAAATGGTTGGTAAAATTGAAAAACAACACGAAGATCGTTATAGAAAACTCTTAGAAAATGTCAAAAATAACACAGTTTTTGAAAAACCTTCAAAAGTAATCTGGGAATGCTCAAACTGCGGACACACAATTGAAAGCGAAAATGCACCGGAATTATGTCCTGTTTGCAAGCACCCGAAAGCTTATTTCTTTATGAAAGCTAACAATTTCTAATATCTTTAAAGAGGCTTTACAAAATTTGCAAAGCCTCTTTTTTATGTTAAAATAAAATTGCAAAATCAAAGGAGCGGGATGTGACAGAATTTAAAGGCAGTGAAACTGAAAAAAATCTTCTGAAAGCTTTTGCGGAAGAAGCTGTTGAAGCTTATAAATATTCTTTGTTTGCGTCCATTGCGAAAGCTGAAGGGCTTGACTTTATTCATAAACAGTTTGAAGAAATAGCATACAACGAAAAAGAACATGCTAAAATTTGGTTCAAATGGCTTAATGACGGAACATACCCTAAAACAATTGAAAATATTAAAGAAGCAGTTAAACTTGAAGAAAAAGCCGGCGCATCTTTTTATCCGGAATATGCTGGAACTGCCAGAAAAGAAGGGTTTGAACACATTGCCGGATTATTTGAACTGGTTGCTGATATTGAAAAAGAGCATATAGGTAAGTTTAAAAAATTATACGAAGCACTGCAGAATGAAAATATTGAGCCTGATGAACACGGTAATTTTGTGTGGCAGTGTTCGGCATGCGGTGCTGTTATAATTCAGAAAGACAGACCTGATTTTTGTCCGCTCTGCAAACATGATGAAACTTTCTTTTTTAAAAAGAAACCCCGTTAATCTATAAATATACAAGGAGAAATAAATGAAATTTCAGGAAATAAAAAATAACATATTTTACTGCGGACTTAATGACCGTGAAAGAAGAATTTTTGATGAACTTATACCGCTGGAACACGGTACCAGCTACAATTCTTATCTTGTCAAAGGCAGTGAAAAAACTGCAATTATTGATACCATGTATCCGCCGAAATCTGATGAATATGTAAAAAACTTAGATGAAAACAATGTTACTAAAGTTGATTACATTATAGCAAACCATGGCGAACAGGATCATTCCGGAAGCATCCCAAAACTGCTTGCAAAGTATCCTGAAGCTGTTGTTGTAACTAATGCAAAATGCAAAGACAACATTATGGAAATGCTTCACGTTGAGGAAGCAAAAATCAGAGTTATTACAGACGGAGAAGAAATTTCTCTTGGCGACAAGACTTTAAAATTTATTTTAGCACCAGGGGTTCACTGGCCTGATACTATGTTTACACATATTGTTGAGGATAATTTGCTCTGCACATGCGACTTTTTAGGTGCTCATTACACATTTGATAATCTGTATTCTCCGGACAACTGTGCAATTGAACACAGTGCCAAGAGGTATTATGCTGAAATAATGATGCCATTTAGAACAATGTGCAAAAAATATACAAAAATGATTCAGGATATGAAACCGGAAATGATTTTGCCAAGCCATGGTCCTCTCTATAAAAACCCTGATTTTATTCTTGATTTGTATGCAGACTGGAGCGCAGACGAAGGCAAAAACTTAGTACTGCTTCCGTATGTTTCAATGTACAAAAGCACAGAAGAAATGATTGAATACCTTGCAAAAAAACTTGCGGCAAAAGGTATTGATACGCAGGTATTCGATATAGTAACAGGAGATTTAGGAGATCTTGCAATGGGGCTTGTTGATGCAACAACTCTTGTAATGGGATGTTCAATGGTTCTTGCAGGGCCTCATCCTATGGCAGCAAATGTTGCTTACCTTGCAAATCTTTTGAGGCCTAAAACTAAATTTGCGTCTATCATAGGTTCTTACGGCTGGGGCGGCAATCTTACCGGGAAACTTGTAGAAATGCTTTCAGGGTTAAAACTTGATTTGATAGAACCGCTTTTAATTAAGGGTAAACCTAAGGCTGAAGATTTTGAAAAACTTGACATTATGGCTGAAACTATTTATGAAAAACATAAATCAGTAAATTTGGTGTAGTAAAACAAAGGGGGGAAAATGATTAGTGGTCTAATGAAAAATTTGGGAATTACACAGTTCAGCAGCTCAAAAAAAGTTGTTGGAGAAGCTTCCAGAGTAAAGAAAACTCCGCAGAAAAATGAAACTGCGGCGAACAGCAAAACATTAGAGCAGGACACATTCACGGCAAATAAAAAGACAGACACTGCTGTAATTAGCAGCGGTGACAAGTTTGAAAAATCAACCAGCAAAAGATAAACTTATATAATAAAAAATCCTTCCAGAAACGGAAGGATTTTTTATAGGCTCATTCAGGGCTGTAGACACAGCAACACAACATTACATTCATTTAAAGTTTTCTGTACGGGCTTGAAGTTTCCTCTTAACGACAAATACCCTACCATGGATAGTCATCTTTAAATTGCCAGCCGTCATATACAAATACTGCAAAACATGGATTTGGTACCCCATTACCATAGGTAAAACTTTTACATAACTCAAGTGCTTCTGCCCTTGTTTCTGCATCCTTGATTATAAGTAATCTTGGTATCGCAAGATTTTTTTGGCGCTCCCAATATAATTCAGCAATATCAAAGACATCTTTTCCAAGAACATTCGGCGGTGAGGCACAGTTTAAATCAACCATTACTGCTACATACTGATTGTTAGACCATAATTTTATACATATACCTCCTACACTGTTAATTCTATGATGATTAGAAGAATGTCCCACACCAATTAGGTTGGCATCATTGCCGTTTAAATTAGTAACCATATACTCACCCATAGTATTTTCGACATTTTCAGACATGTTCAGGTACGGTGCATAATATCTGGCATAAAAACCATTTACATCTATTCCTTGCAACAGACTACCATCCTCCACACTTGTAATCGGATAATCCCAGTATTCTGAAGGACCATAATCATTTTCAGCACGAAGTGTTGCATTCGTTAATACAGAATATATTTTTTTTAACTTGCCTGTTGCAACATTTTTTTGATATTTGTTAACCACCGTCGGCAATGTCATCGCAGCAACAACTCCTATTATCCCCAGAGTTATCAACACTTCGGCAAGCGTAAAGCCAAAATTCAAACAGGACACAGTTTTTTCGGCATCATTCTGCTGTCCCCCCTGCCAATTACTGGTTATGGAGCTTAAACTACTTTGCCCCCCCCCCGAAAACCCTTGCTATCACTGCGTTTTTCATAGTTTATTCTCCTTATTGCGTTTCAGCCGTATACGTCAAATCTTATTGTGCCATTCCTCTGACACCTGTCTACTTTTTTATTATAAGCTATTTTTCAACAAATTTCAAACATTTGTAAAATAATTTTATAAATCAGGCAATTCAAAAACTGCTCGGACTTTGTATAAGTAGTAAATCAGAAGGTAAAACTATGCAGGTAGAAAAATTAAACATACAAAAAAGAATTTACTCAAAACCATCCGCCACAAGCTATCCGGCAAAACAAAAAATTTCAGAAAAATCCCGCGGACTGCAAAAATCTCTGTACAATGAAAAAGGCGTTTACATCCCTTTTTGCGGACTTGCAAAAGGTCAGGATTTTATTGAAGAAACCTGCATTTCGCTTCTCCGGAAAGCCAGAGAAAACAGATGCCGTAAATTTACGGAAGATGATATTAGAGAAATTCTGACAGATTTGAGAAAGACTAAATCGCCGGAAGAAAAACCGCACATAATTCAGGAAGCTTTAACTATTGAAAATCCGGAAACCGGCAAACAGCCTTCAAAAAATTTTATAAAAAATGTGATTAAATTAACAGCAGGAAGTCATGAAGCAGAAAGATTCGCCATTCTTGAATTTGCCCAGAACGAATTAAAAACTGCAGCCGCCCCGCTTGAAACATTTTTACAACTTCCGGAAGATAAACAGTCCAAACTAACAAAAATTCTAAAAGAAATAAACGACGCGAATGCAACAGAGCTATATAAAACAGAGGATACCAGGATTGAAACGATAGACTCTGCTTATGATATTTTCAGAACTGCGGTATATGCGCATGATGACATTAGCAGGTTAGGAACGCACGATGCAGACGCTTATAAAATTAAAACTTTAAAAATGCTGTATTCTGACAAAAATTATATGCAAAACTTAGACGTATACTCCTGCGATAATGCAAGGGAAAAAATCGTTTCTATAGCGCAAAATGTTATAAATTACTTTTTCGAAAATATACTGTAACCCCGTAAAAAACGCGCCGGCTTTTGATAAGCCGGCGCGCCGATTTATGCAAAACACATCTATGCTTTAACTAAATTTTTAGCAAAAGATTCAGCCCTGCGCGCGAGAATTTCATCTTCAACTTTTGAAATGAATTCATCAACGCTCATAGTTCCAACCTGTCCGATACCGCGGGCTCTGACAGCAACGGAATTTGCTTCAATTTCCTTATCACCGATAACGACAACGTAAGGAATTTTCTTATCCTGCAGACTTTCTCTGATTTTGTAATTCATAGATTCTGAACGGTCATCGAGTTTTGCTCTGATACCAGCCGCACGCATTTTTTTGTAAACTTCCGCTGCAAAATCCGCGTGTTTTTCGTTGCTGATAGGAACAATTGCAACCTGAGTCGGAGCAAGCCATGTAGGGAAGGCGCCTGCGTAATGTTCAATTAAAATACCGTGGAAACGTTCCATTGAGCCGAAGATTACACGGTGAAGCATTACAGGAGTTTTCATCTGACCGTCTTTATCCTGATATTTTATGTCAAATCTTTCAGGAAGGTTAAAGTCAAGTTGAATTGTTGCGCACTGCCATGTTCTTCCGATTGCGTCTTTAACTTTGAAATCGATTTTCGGCCCGTAGAAAGCTCCGTCGCCTTCATTAATTTCATATTTCATACCGCGTCTATCCATAGCTTCTTTTAAGCCTGCTTCTGCTCTGTTCCAGTTTTCAATCTCGCCGACATAGCTTTCAGGACGGGTTGAAAGTTCAACCTCAAACGGCATATTAAACATTGCCATTGTGTCTGCAACAAAGTCAATAATTTCATTGATTTCATCAACCAGCTGCTCAGGAGTACAGAAGATATGTGCATCATCCTGAGTGAACCCTTGAACACGGGTCAAACCCGACAAAGCACCTGATTTTTCTTTTCTGTAAACAGTTCCGAGTTCTGCCATTCTGAGAGGAAGTGAGCGGTAAGAATATCTGTTTGCCTGATAAATTAAAATATGGAAAGGACAGTTCATCGGTTTTAAGATGTACTGATCGTCACTGTCGTCATCTTTCTGGATAAAGAACATATTTTCTCTGTAATGGTCGTAGTGTCCGGAAATCTCCCAGAGTTTTGATTTTGCGATATGCGGGGTGTTAACGATTACATAACCGCGTTTTCTGTGTTCGGTTCTCCAGTAATTTTCGATTTCTTCTCTTACAATAGCAAGATTTGGATGCCAGAGAACAAGCCCGCCGCCGAGTTCTTCTCTTACCGAGAATAAATCGAGTTTTGCACCGAGTTTTCTATGGTCGCGTTTCTCAGCTTCTTCAAGAAAATGCAGGTAATCCGCTAAATCTTCTTTTGTCCAGAAAGCTGTTGCATAAATTCTCTGAAGCATTTTATTTTTCTCATTGCCTCTCCAGTAAGCACCGGCAACTTTTAATAACTTAATTGCATTGCCTTTAATATATGAAGTATTCGGAATGTGCGGCCCTGCGCAGAGGTCGTTAAACAATACATTTCCGTCTTTATCTTTTGTAAGATACAGGGTAGGATTGTCGTTTCTGTGTTCTTCAAGAAGTTCAGCCTTATAGATTTCGCCTTCACACTTAAACTCCGCAATCTGTTTATCAACATCCGGAATAACGTATCTTTCAAAAGTAAGATTTTGTTTAATAATGTTTTTCATCTCATCTTCGATTTTTTGAAGGTCATCTTCCGTAAAAGCATGCCCGTCTGTCAAATCAAAATCGTAATAAAAGCCGGTGTCTGTAGAAGGTCCGATAGCCAACTTTGCCGACGGGAAGAGCTTCTGAACAGCCTGTGCCATAATGTGGGATGCGGAGTGTCTTAGCACTCTCAAAGTTTCGTTGTTTTTTTCCATATTTTCTCTTTCTATCCTTTTAGCGCCAGATTGAATAAATGATAACCCTCAAATATTCATATTTAACCGCCTGAGAATTTTGCTGCGCTTATTCACAACGGCGTAATGTACCGCCCTGTATTGAAACTTTTGCCTTTTACGTGTATATTTGCTTGCACGCTATGCTAATTTCCTGTCCGTTCTGCTCTTACAGGCCGGCACCGGCAGTACACCGGCTGACGCATCGGGGTGGATCCCCCTAACTGCTAACAATAAAAACATACCACCGACAAAGATTTATTACAATAAAAACACAGATTTCTCTGTGCCTTTTATATAAATATTCTGAACTAATCAGACAGATTTTTTAGAGGAAAAGAATTTTACTAATCCGCCAACAATACCGGCTGAAATAACACCGCCTGCTGCAGCCCGGAGTGCAACACCTTTTTTAGGAATAAATTTTTTAAACTTATCAAAAGATACACCCTCTAAAAATGGGGCAGTGACTTTTTTAACATGAGATTTCACGACATCAAGCATATCTTTCTTGCAAACCATACCGTATTTTTCATGGGTTAAAAATGTTTTATAAAGCTCCAGTTCGGATTTACCGCTCTGCTCAAGCGACTTTTTGCTATTTTCCAGAATGTTTAATACTTCATCATTCATTTTAAGCGGGGCATATAAAACGTTTTCACCGAGGGTTTTCTCCATAATTGTCTTTACTGTTTGTAAATCCTGTTCGTTCATAGCGTTTACTTTAACAGCATCTGTATAAAAGTCATTCAAAGTAAATTTATCTTTACGCAATTTATATGAATTAAGCACTTCATCAAATCCCTTTAATGAGTTGTGAAGTTTTTCTTCTTTCCCGTTCACAAAGTTCTGCACAACATCAACCGGAGTTTTTTCACCCGGAAACAGTACATTAACATCATGCAATAAAGAGTTATTTACGATTCTTGCAGAAAAAACTGTCTGCATAGCTTCTGAAAAACAGGTAAAATTTTTAGTCCTCATTTTATTCATGGTTTTGTCAAAGACATCAACATCTCCAAAAACCAGATCATCAAGAGATTTAGCCGCCCTTGGCGCCATAAGATACCCGCCGGCGGCTCCGGCCGCACCTGCTGCGGCAGCACCTATTCCTGTGTATAAATTTGTTCTGTTTTCAGTATCATTTGTTATTGAATTTACCGGCATAATATCAATAATCCTTTCTATTTTATTTTCTCGAATTTTAAATCAGCTGAAGAAATATTATTGCAGTCAGTGGACAATTAATTTATAAAAATTTACATTATTATCTATGCCGGCAATTATCTGACTGAAATTTGTAGTATAATATTTTTTATAAGAAGAGTATTTTTTGATAAGGGGATAAGATGAAGAAATTTGTTATTGCGTTATGTTTATTAATGTTTGCGGGCTCGGCTTTTGCCGGCGAAAATGTTTACAGCCTTGATAACGGGCAAACCGTTATTATAAAAGAGGTTAAAACAAATCCTATCGTAACTGTTGACACGTGGATTAAAACCGGTTCAATCAACGAAACCGACAAAAACAACGGAGTTGCACATTTTCTAGAACATCTTTTCTTCAAAGGTTCAAAAAATCATGCGCCAGGCGAATTTGACAGACTTCTCGAAACAAAAGGCGCGATTACAAATGCTGCCACAAGCAAGGATTTTACCCATTACTACATAACAATTCCTTCAAAATATTTTGACGAAGCGCTTGAACTTCATGCAGATATGCTTCTTAACCCGCTTCTGCCAAGAAAAGAACTTGAGATGGAGCGGAAAGTTGTACTGGAAGAAATCTCAAAAGATGAGAATTCCCCGAACAGCGTTGTCTATGACAATCTTGTAAGTATGCTCTATTCAACCCATCCTTACAAAAGAAAGGTTATCGGAACAAAAGATATTATAGGCACAATTCCCCGTGATGATATAATGGATTTCTATAACAGATGGTACTACCCGTCGAACATGGTTACAGTTATCGTCGGGGATGTTAATACAGATGAAGTTCTGACAAAAATTAAACAAAACTTTAATAAAGAAGCGGTCAAGGCTCCAAAAGTTTCTTATACAAAAGAAAAACCACTTACCTCACAGGCAAGAAAAACAGAATACCTTCCTGCCCAATCCGGCTATATGCTGATAGGGTTCCGCGGGGTGCCTCTCTCAGACAAAGACAGCTATGCGCTTGATGTTCTTGCAACAATCTTAGGTGACGGACGTTCATCTGTATTTTATCAAAATATCAAAGATAAAAAACAGCTTGCGTTTTCTATTTCAGCATCAAACGCAGGTTTCAGGGATGACGGCATCTTCTACATTCAGGCAAGCTTCACTCCTGAAAAATTAAATAAACTTGAGGCAAGTATTTTTGAAGAACTTGAAAATATTCAAAAAAACGGAATAACAGCCGAACAGGTTCAGCTTGCTAAAAATATTATCGAACGCGATACTTACTATCAAAGAGAATCTATTTCCAACATCGCACAGGAAATCGGCTATGTAATGACAACAACAAATGATATAAAAATTTATGACGACTATGTTGCAAACATAAAAAAAGTTACACCGATCGAGGTTAAGCGCGCAGCAGAAAAATATCTCGGTAAAAACAAGTCCGCGGTGTCAATTGTACTTCCGGAAAGTGCAAAAGAAGTCAAAATTTCAAACGTCACAGAAACGCCGGCAAAAGCAGAATTTATCAGTGAAAATAACACTACTCAAAAATACAACCTTTCAAACGGCGCCACACTTCTGATTACGCCGAATCCGTCCAATGAAATTGTTGCAATAAGCATCTTTGCAAAAGGCGGCAACTTTAAACAGGAAAAATACGGCACCTCGAGTATTACTGCGTCTGCTATGACAAAAGGCACAAAAAAATATTCCCCTTCAGAACTTGCGCTGGAACTTGAAGATAACGGGATAAAAATTCAGCCGTCAGTCCGCTCTGATGCGTTTTCGGTAACTGTTTTAACAACCAAAAACCAGTATGACAAAACGCTTGAACTTTTAAACGAAATAATCAATAATGCTACTTTTGACAACTACGAAATAGAAAAAATAAAAAATGAAAAACTTAATGCTCTCAAAAAATCCAGAGATATTCCCCTTGATGTTGCAATAGAAGAATACAAGGATATGATTTTTGAAGGTACACCTTATACAAATTCAACACACCTTCTGGAGAAAAATATTCCGGCAATTGAGCGCGAAGATATTCTTAAATTTTACAACAACATTTTCACTCCTGATAATATAACAGTGTCAATTACCGGCAACGTAGACAAAGATAAAACTACTCAGGCTTTCTCTACAATGTTCAAATCAAACAGCAATGATACATTCAACTACTCTGATTACGCAGGAGAAATTACACCTGTCACAGAAGCAAGAACAAGAACAATCACAAAACCTGATACAAATACAGACTGGATATTTCTTGCCTGGCAGACAGCGGGGTTGAACAATAAAAAAGATTACGCAGCACTGCAGGTAATAGATTCACTTCTCGGTACCGGTATGAGTTCCAGATTATTCAAAAACCTCAGAGATCAAGAAGGACTTGCTTACCAGCTCGGCTCCGGATACTCTGCAAATGCGCTCAGGGGAGCCTTTGTGGTCTATATCGGTACAAACCCGCAGACACTTGAAAAGGCGAAAGCAGGTCTGTTCCGCGAAATTAACCGACTGAAAACAGAATTCGTAAGTTCTAAAGAACTCAAAGAGGCAAAAGATAAACTAATCGGACAGTTTACAATTTCTCAGGAAACAAACCTTGATAAAGCAACAACTTTAGGCTGGTTTGAGACAACCGGTTACGGATACGACTTTGTAAACGATTACGAAAAACTGATTAATTCCGTCACAGAATCCGATATTATCAATGTCGCAAATAAATACTTCAATTCCAATTATGTACTCTCTATCGTGAAAAAATAATAAGCTAAAATTGTCACTCTGAATTTGTTTGCCTTCTTTTGCCGAAAACTTGTTTTCGTGCAAAATGGCTCCTGGCGACAGGGTCTTGCCACGGGTAAGATTCCGAAACAAGTTCGGAATGACAGTATCTCTATCTCTTAATAATTATTTTGTGTAAACTATACATAATCCCCTGTTTGAACACAGCGAGTTCACTGGCTTCTGGTTGAGCAGCTTACAGCCGGATAGCGAATGAAGTTCCGTTATAAAATCACTTATTTCCCTCTATGAGTATAAATTATAAAAAATATAAATCCATAAATTTGTGTATTCACATTTGTAAAGAAAAAATTTATAATCTTTACATCAAAACATGTTTATTATTACATGTTTGTAAAATAGGACGAGTTGCAAATTGTTAAACAATTATGAAAGTTTTGATAATTCCGAATCAAGAAAGTCAGCACTTATACAGGAGAGGATAGGGCTTGTTTCCACCCACATGTATAAACAGTTTCTTGATTATCAGCACGCAACCATAAACACAAACGAAATTTTTATCCGGATGATTGATAACCTGCAGGAAGTATGCGAAATTCTTAAAGAAGCATTTTCCTCAAGAGGGGTCACAACCCAGAACATATACGTGGATACTGACCCGCAAAAATCAATCGTAATAATAAATATTCTCTGGCATAAAATAAGCTTTACAACCCGATGCAACTTTCAGCCACAGGCACTGTACAGAGAAAACGGCGCTCACATGTTCTCGGGCAGAATAATGGCTATAAGAGGCAATTACAATGAAATTATGGCCGGAGTAAAAGACCACGATGAAGAAATGGTAAGACTTCTTGATAATGAAGTTGCGTCACTCTTTGTGCCGGCAGAAACCAGCCAGAATTGTGTCTTGAAAATACGGCACCTGGCTAACCGCGAATTATACCTTAATCAGGTTGACGCTCCGCGCGAATTTGTTTTGAAAGTGGTTGAAACAATCTGCGGCGGCGGCTTCTACCATGAAGAAGGTGCAAGAAAAAGCTTTAATATTTAAACAAAACTGCAAAAAATTTTAAGCATCAGTGGGAATATGACATTAACAAATTTCCAACAATCCCGACAGCGATAATTGACTTACTGTTCCTGCGCAACCCTCTGTCTGCAATACGGCAGGCTATTCCATAGAAATTTTTGAGGACAATTCGGCAACAATCCTTGCAACATCGGAACCACCGATTGAAACCTCAAGTATCAGCGGACTGTGGATTAAAACAGTTTCGCTGTATTCCATTGTATCAACATTTATTACATTAAATTCAATAAAATCAGAGCCGGCATAAATGAGTTTTCCATACTCACCGCCTGTAGCCCAGCGGATAAACATATATTGATTTTCGTATTCCTTAAGTTTTTCTACTAAACGCATAAAACCCTCACCCTATATTATATATTTTATTCATTTTTTCAATTAAGTCAAGATGGGTCAAAAAAAAAGCTACACATTTTGTGCATAGCTTGAACAATAATCTTGGGAGGAGATTTGGGGATAGTTGTACATGCATGATAAGTCAAGCATGTTTTTTTTGTTACACATGTACTAAAAAATTTAATAAAAATTTACAATTACTTGATTTTATATTATAATGTATGCAGGGAGAAAACCATGAAAATTCTTATTATAAACGGCGTTAATATGAATATGCTTGGCATTCGGGAACCTGAAAAGTACGGCTCCATGACACTTAAAGCTCTTGAAAAAGAATTGTACGCATATTCATTTGAACTCGGAATTGATTTGGAAACATTCCAGAGCAACCACGAGGGAGAAATTGTTGAAAAAATACATTCAGCATACAACAACTGTGACGGGATAATCATTAACCCCGGCGCTTACACTCATACAAGTGTTGCCATAAGAGATGCTCTTGCAGCGGTAAAAATTCCGGCAGTCGAAATACATATAACAAATATCCACGGAAGAGAAGATTTCCGCCATAAATCATTGATTGCAGATGTTTGCATCGGACAAATTTCAGGCTTCGGAACTAACGGTTACAAACTGGGGCTGAAAGGGCTGGTAGACATATTACAAGAGGATATTAAGAACAATTAAAAAATTTTCCGGCAATAAAAGAGTTACCGGATTGAAACCTTAATCATTAAGGCTTTATGACTGACGATAACATCTTATAAAATCAGATATAGAGGTAAATTTTAACGCTGCTTACTTAGAAAGAAATTCCTGCCTGAAAGCTTCAGTCATTTCTGCAGATTTTTCATAGTTTCCGGTAAAACTGTAAGCTAAATCAAAAAACTTGTTAATCCTCTCAACCTCTTCCGGATTTTCCATCATAGCTTTTACATCGCCTTCAACAGCTTTCATCTGTTCAATCGGATTTTTCTTGTTAATCTGGGAACGACCGATGACAGCCTCAGGGGACTTTGACAAATCCTCGGTACCTACAGGCTTTTTAACATCATTTTCCGGTTTGGTTTCCGGAGTTTGAACTGTTTCTTTTTTAGCCGGTTCTACCTTCGGTGCGAATGGAACTCCTGTGTTGTTTTGTATTTCTCTCATAGTCGTATCCTTCCTTATTGCAGACACGCTTCGACTATCCTGCGTGTCCTTCTTTAATCCGTTTATTGCTTTAAAACACAAAAAGAAATTTTTTTGCTACTTTGTAAACAAAAAATTACAAAAATTAATATTAAAAAATCTCTCTCCGTTTTTTATGTTATCATCAATTATATAATATAAAAGGAAGTAATGCAACCTATGAACCTGATTAATTTTTTCAGCAATATTAATCCTAAAGATGTCTTGAAATACTTGCCTGACGCTGTTTTAGTGGTGAATGAACAATCTGGAGAAATCATCTGGATAAATGAAAAAGCTGCAAATATTTTTGAAATAATCAGGGATGAAATGGAACATTTGAAATTTGACGATATTGTTAATATGGGTATGAAACTTGCAGAACAGTCCTCTACAAAAAATGTTCCGGTTATTGGCGGCGCCGTTGCAGGAGATAAAGAATTTTTTGTGGAAATGAATGCTTCTCTTATTGAGGAAGAGTATTTTATTACAGTAAGAGATGTCACAGCAATGACAAATGTCCTTGTCAATGCCGAGCGGACAGGACGGCTTAACAAGGATAAAAACGTAATGCTGTCAAAGCTTTCCGGAGAATTTAAGTCGCCGCTTCAATCGATTATAGGATTTTCTCAGGCGCTCGGCGACGGTCTGGGCGGAGAAATTAATGAAAAACAGGCTAAATACGTTAAAATCATTAACAAAAACGCTGTAGAAGCTTTATATTTTATGGAGAAATTCCTTGAATACTCACAGGTTGAATCATCGCTGGTTGATTTTGAATATCAGGTTTTTGACATCGAAAATACTGTAAAATCAGTTATCAAAGCTAATGAAAACTCAATAAAGGCTAAAAATCTCACAGTCAGCCTTTCAACTGAAAACCTTTCCTGCAAAACTGTTTATTCAGATATGAATGCCATAAAAAGTATTGTTCAAAATATTCTTGAAACTTCTATAAAATTAACAGAAACCGGCGCAATTATTATAGAACTAAGTACTCCCGCACCGGAAACTGTTGAACAGTCAGGGGTAAAATTAATTAAAAATGCACAACCGTCCTCATATCTTATGATTACAATTTTGGACAACGGAATCGGGCTGCAGGAATCCGAACTTGAGGGGATTTTTGAGCCTTATACACAGCTTGATAAACTGAATAAGAAAAATATCATACGTTCTTTAAGCCTTGGAACAGCTAAAGAACTTGTAAAACAATTAAACGGTGCAATTGGAATAAAGACAGAAATTATGAAAGGAACCGTCTTTAATATTATACTGCCGGTAGAAAAGGGAGCAATACAGCAAAATGAGTGACGTAATACTTAAGAATGTCAAAAAAATTTATGACAAAAAAGTTGTCATAGATAACATTGACCTGACTATTAAGGATAAAGAATTTGTGGTGCTTGTAGGGGCATCGGGCTGCGGAAAATCAACAATTCTGAGAATGATAGCCGGTCTGGAGGACATAACAGGCGGAGAAATTCTGATTGACGGGAAAAAAGTAAATAATATTCCGCCGAAAGACCGTGATATTGCATTTGTTTTCCAGAGTTACGCACTTTACCCGCACATGACAGTGAGGGAAAATATTGCCTTCGGCTTAAAGATGAGAAAAGTTCCGAAAGAAGAAATTGAGAAAAAAGTTCAGGAAGCAGCAGAAATTCTTGACCTGACAGAATATTTAGACCGCAAACCCAAACAATTATCAGGCGGACAGCGGCAGAGGGTTGCACTCGGCCGTGCGATCGTGAGAAATCCGAAAGTTTTTCTTATGGACGAACCGCTTTCAAACCTTGATGCAAAACTCAGGGTGCAGATGAGGGCAGAAATTAAAAAACTTCACGAAAAGCTGCAAACAACCTTTATATATGTAACCCATGACCAGACAGAGGCTCTGACTATGGGCGACAGGATTGTTGTTCTTGATAAAGGAAAAATTCAGCAGGTTGATACACCGGAAGAAATCTATAACAACCCGCAAAACACATTCGTCGCAGGATTTGTAGGCTCTCCGCAGATGAATTTTATTGAAGGAGGGGAACTTTCTCCTGAATATTCCGGAAAAATCGCAGGAGTAAGACCGGAAAAAATGCGGACAGGCAAAGAGGCTGAAGGCTGTGATATAAAATTAACAGCAAAAATAGAACTGACAGAACTTCTCGGCAGCGAACAGATTGTCTATTTTTCTATTGGCAGCAGCAAATGTTCCGCCAAACTTCCGGCTGATTACAAAACCAATGCTGAGATTGATTTAGGAATAAAAAAAGAGGATATCTACCTCTTTGACCAAGAAACAGGAAAAAGGATTTAACCATGTCCTGCCGCCTGTTTAACTCACGAAAAACTCTGAATTGATTGTGGCAGCCTTGGGAAATGAGTATTTTTCAAAACCTGTTGTCGTCTTTTTTGTCGTCCACCCAGATTATTGTCACGTTAACCGGTCGGCAGAAAGGATTTGATGAATAACTCGGATAAGCATTTTTCACAGCTCTGTCATAGAAGTTTATCTTGTCATATAATTTTTTTGTATAAGCTAGTAAGTTCATAATTTTCATTCCCGACTATTACCTGACTATATTATTAGATTTTTTCAACTTGTTATAATCCCCGCAAAGTAGCATCTTTAAAAATTTTTATAAGCAGTTTGGCTAATCCCCCGCTCTAATTGAATAACCTGTAAATACACTCTAAAATATTCAGGTTAAAGGAGAAAGTAACTTATGAAAGACATTAAAGGGACAAAAACAGAACAAAATCTTATCAACTCATTTGCGGGAGAATCTCAGGCAAGAAACCGCTACACATTCTTTGCAAAAATTGCAAAAAAAGAAGGCTATGAAAAAATATCGCAAATATTCCTCGACACCGCTGAAAACGAACGGGAACACGCAAAACTTTTCTATGAATATCTCGGAAACATCAAAGGACATGTCAACGCAGAATACCCTTTTGAACTCGGAACAACCGAAGAAAATCTCAAGAGCGGCGTTGAAGGTGAATTTGAAGAATATGACATCCTATATAAAAAAGGAGAACTTGACGCAAGAGAAGAAGGATTTGATGAGATAGCAGAAACTTACGCAAAAATTCGGGAAGTTGAAAAACACCACTCGCAAAGATACGCAGAGCTTCTTAAGCAGCTGCAGGATAAAACCATATTTGAAAAAGAGGAACCCGTCAGATGGGTTTGCAGAAAATGCGGATATATTGTAAACAGCCCAAAAGCTCCGGCAAAATGTCCTCTTTGCAAACACCCTCAGGGATATTTTGAAATTCTCTGCGAAAAGTTTTAACAATTATGAAACAGCGTGCCCCGCAAAGAGCTGCGGGGCAGCTTATTATCTGCAGAATTATTGAGTTACAAAATGCTAAGATTTTATTATTTCGGTTGGATTTTTAACCCGTTAGTCATATAATTAAATTGAATATGATGAAGAAACTTTCAGCAGCTGTTATATTTACAATAATCTTTTTATACGGGGCTTACTACAAGGGGATTCCGGCATTTATTAACAACTCCGGTCTGGAAAATTTTATTGAAACAAAAATTGCGGCTCAAACAGGTTACAAAATAGATATTAACAAGCCGGAAATAAAAATGGGGCTTCTGCCGTCTGTTTGGATAAAGGCAGACAATTTTACAGTATTAAATGACGACAAATCAAAAGCACTTGAACTTCAAAAACCTGTCATTGAGGTTAAACTGCTTCCATTTTTATTTAAAAAGGCGGATATAAGCTACTTTTCAGCCGAAAACACCTCCGCAAACCTTTTCTTTGACAAAAATTCCAGACTTAAACTCGGGCAGTATCCTTTTATTCTAAATTCAAATTCAAGAATAACACTTAAAAGAGCTGTCATAAATCTTGATAAATACAAAATTACGCTGAAAGACGAGATTCAAAATAAAAACATTCTTATTGACGGACAATACTTTATCCTGTCAGACTTTGTACCGGAAAAACGTATAGATTTCTCAACAGCATCGAACATCTACGCCGGAGGAAAAGCCTCTATAATAAACCTTGACGTTAACCTTAAACTTCCGCTGAATAAAATCAGCAAAGACCAGCTCCAGATTGACGGAAATATCCAGAACCTTGACCTGTCTGACTTTAACGCTTATATAAAAGCACTATCAAAAGGCAAATTTAGCGCAATAAAAGGAATTTTAAATTATACAGCAAAAACCGTAAACCGTCCGGAAGGACAGAAAGATATAACAGGCACCCTGCTTTTAAACAATTTTGAACTCAAAGGGAAAGATAGTGCTTCCTCAATTTATTGCAAAGACAAGCTGGAAATTAAAAGCAATGTTAGTACAATAAAAAATGGTATTGAAATAAATGATTTTACCGTAAATGCAAAAGACATTGCCTTGCTTGTCAGAGGCAGCATAACAAAGTTAAATGCAAAATATCCTACACTCAATTTAAGTACAACAATCCACAATACCCGTTCAGAAAAGGTTATTCCACTACTGCCAGGAGAAGAGAATCTTCTGCCTGATTTTAACTTTTACCTTCTGAAAAAACATATTTTTTACAGTCTTATTAACGGTCATATTGATATAAAAGGCAAAGCAAATTCGCCAGACCTTTTCGGAAAAGTTCTGATAGAGGACGGCTACCTTATTAATAGGATTCCGAACACTCCGGAAGGCGCTACAATTAAAATTGCATTGAATAAAAATATCCTGAGCCTTGATACATTTGTGCCTACAGATATGGAAGAAAATGTCACAGTTAACGGCAAATTTATTCTTTTCAGAGATAAAACCTCGGATGTTTATATTAAAAGTACAAAAAATATCAATCTTAAAAAGGCGCAGACCGTTCTAATGCCGCTGCATAATATAATCAGATTTGAAATCGGCCCTGTTCCAATGATGACAGTTACCGGCTATGGAAACATTGACCTCCACATCATAGGCAATAAACAGAACCCTCATGCCTGGGGGGTAATGAAATTTCATAACGCAACAGCAGCCTTCAATGATATTCATAACCTTGTAATAAAAAATCTTGAAGGAAGTCTTTCGTTTAACGACCAGAATACAAAATTCAAAACATCAAAAGCTTCACTTAACGGGGTTCCGGTAAGCGTTGAAGGTATCTGTACGCTTTTAGGCAATATGGATTTCACCGCAGTAACAAGAGGTCAGAATTCAGCCCCGCTTATAAAAACAATTAAAACCTCCCCGATGCTTGCAGAACTTCAGGAAGTTGTAAAACCTGTGAAATCACTGAACGGCAAGCTTGACTTGACACTTAACCTCACAGGTAAAAATCTCAGAGGCAACCCTGAAATTGTATTTAATAAAAATATGTTTGCCAATGGCACTATAGATTTATATTCAAATACTCTTGTTCTGCACGACCTGCCGGCGGTTTTCAAAAACCTTTCAGGCAGAATAAACTTTGAAAATAATGATGGAGATTTTGATGTAGAAACCACTATCGGCAAATCAAAAGTTCGTACAAACGGAACCGTTAAAAACGAAATAATTAATGCTGTTGCAGTTTCTGACAGATTTATTGCGGGCGATGCACTTAAAATAGCTTCTGAAAAATACAAAAATGTTCCGTATATAAAAGATTTTGAAACTATAAATTCTGCCTTCGTATCTCATTACAAAGGAAAGGCTGACGGTCAAATCCACTATGACGGCCTCTCAATCAAGGGAAAAATTTATAATAATAACGGTGCAAAAAGCCGGATTATCGTAAATAACGGAACCTATGAGCTTAACAGCGGGAGGTTAACAACATCAGAACTTAAAGGCTCCTATATGTCTAACCCTTATACAGTTAAGGCCGACATAATAAATATGTTTTCACCGGAGCGCATAATAAACAGCGACTTTGTTATGCGGAACTTTGATTTGAAAACACTCAATGAATTGCAGCCGCTCGGAGATTTTGTTCCTCAATACAAAAAACAGCTTAACGATTACGGCGGATTTGAGGGAAGAGCGAATATTGCCTCAAAAATGAGAAACAATCACCTGCGGCTTTTCACCCAGATTGAGGACATAAGCTTTCTTTACAAGCCCAAAAGGCTGCGTGTCAGAGTACAAAACGGTCATGCCCTTCTTGATAACAACATTTTGTATCTCAGCAGATTAAATGCGTTTATAGGAAGAATGCCGATTTTTATAAACGGACGCGTGTCAAATGTTTACAAAAATCCGGATGCGAATATTTACATTAATGCAAAACCGACACAGGAATTTTTTGACCAGTTCTTTAACAACCGCTCTGTCTATCCGATAAAACTTAAAGGCGATGTCTTGTGCACAACAACTCTTAACGGACCTCAAAACAGGCTGCACACAAAAGTAGAAGTAAAAATGGATAAAGGTGCAAGTCTTTATTATATGGGAGCAACCGTCGGCGATGAGTTTAATCCTGTAATGATTAATTTTGACGGATTTACAACACCGAAGAGTCTACGGATAAACAGGTTTAAGTACGACAAAATTATTACCTCCCAAAATAATAAACAGTTTGCAAACACCCAGCTTACATCAAGCGGCACTGTCGACCTGCTGAATAATAACAACTTAAAATTTCACAACTTCAGAATTAAAACAGAAACCCCTACAGATGCAAAAATCTTCAACATAATTTTCAAAAAACCGCTGATGAAACAGGGATTATTTAACTCAGATCTTGTGATTAACGGGGAATTGCTTAACCCGAGAATTGCCGGCACTCTGAATATTACAAACATTGATGTGCCGTTCTTTGATATGCGTATAACCGATACGGACTTTGATTTCAAAAAAGATAATATTTTAATAAAATCCAAAGGTAGCATTTTAAACAGCAACCTAACAGTGAATGCGTCAGCGCAAAACCGGCTGAGCGCGCCTTATGTAATTGATAACGTTAAAGTTAATGTCCGGAACCTTGACCTGAACAGAATTTCAGAATCACTGCAAAACTATGATGCAGATATTTACAAGCAGAAAATAGCCTCTGAACAGCAGTTGAAAAGCTATGATATGTCACAGGTTCGAATTAAAAAGGCAGAAATTTTTGCAGATAACATTCTCGTAAAAGCATTGAAGGCACAGGATTTCAAAGCAGTTCTGTCGCTGGATGAAAACATGGACGTAAATGTTAATAATTACGGATTCACTCTTGCGGAAGGGAATGTAGACGGAAATGCCCGCTATAACCTTAACAATAAAAAATTAAGCATTCATGCACAGATTAACGATGCTAATGCACAGATAATATCTGAATCTCTGTTTGATTTAAAAGGTCAACTGTTCGGCACAACAACCGGAACAATGGACTTTGCATGTGATGGAAGTTCACAGGATTTGTGTCTGCAAACACTGTCCGGCAAGGGAAACTTTATGGTTTCACAGGGCAGAATGCCGAAACTCGGTTCTTTAGAATACCTTCTGAAAGCAAGCAACCTTGTGTCAGGCGGAATTACAGGACTTTCTATCAATGGAATCATTGATTTAATTACACCTTTAAAAACAGGGGAATTTGAAAGTATCAGCGGAGATTACACTGTAGCGGACGGGATTGCAAAAGACATCAAAATTTATTCAAAAGGAAAAGATTTGAATATCTATGTAACAGGCGATTATAATATTGTGACCTCTATTGCAAATATGCACGTTTATGGAAGCATTTCAAACAACATAACCACAGTGTTCGGCAAACTTAAAAATGCCTCATTGAATACGCTATTAAACACAATTCCGTTTTTAAACAAGAGCGAGATGTCGCCTGAAATGCTGGCCGAAGTTGAAAAAATTCCGAATTACAGCAACAACCACAATAATATATTTAAAATATTTGCAGCATACATAGATGGCGACATCAACGGAAGCCGCTACGTTAAAAGCTTCAAATGGGTTAAGTAAGAGGGTGCCTAAAAAAGCCACCCACCCACCTTTATCTACCCTTTGTAATCGTCTTTTATCTGTCACCGAACCTGTCCTGCCGGAGATTTTCGTTTTTGTTAAGGTTGACGGCTGGCAGATTTATGTTTGAATTATTTTCGCTATTTCCATGGATAATCATCCTTAATCTGCCAGCCGTCTTTCATAATCTTTGCGGCACAACCGTCAGCAGTTTGTCTGTTACAAACAGATGACAAATCTGTATTTTTAATCAAGTAAGGATTGATTATACCATTTTCATAACGTATAAATACAAATACATCTTTGCCATGCCGATTAGGAGCCTTCCCGCCGTTAATATCCACATAAATAGCAGCTCTGCTCACATCATTAGTAATATTACCGTCCTCATCAACTCCGTCCCCGCCCATTGATGTAAAATTTATAACAACCGTTCCATCCGGCAACATAAATGTTGTTCGGGCAGTTTTAGAAACAAGAGCAGTACCGGCAGGAGTTCCGTCGATTTTAAAAAACGGTGTATTTGATGGATAGTTGCATTCAGAATAATTATTACAAATTCTGCCCCCGCTAAGATAAGGTTTCCAGTATTTTTCAAAATAAGCTTCTGCCCCCATAGACTTACCGTCCGCCCAGTATTTATACTCGCCGTTGTCAGCCTCAGAGCGTCTTAATGCCTGATTCATGCTTGTGTAAAATTTTTGCAGATGTGCAACAGTAACCTGTTTTTGATATTTATTCAAAACAGAAGGCAGAGTCATCGCGGCAACCACGCCGATAATCCCGAGGGTGATGAGGACTTCGGCAAGGGTGAAAGCGGATTTTCGGTAGGGCGTTAGCCGTAAGGTGTCCGGACACGTTGAGTTTTCGGACACCCCGAATAATCCAAGACTGGGGAAAGCAAAGGGGGATTTTATTTCCATCAGTTTCCGCAAAAATGCACGCCAACATAAGGCTTTACCTTCTTCGGCTGCCTGTAGCCCTTGCTCTGTGCCGGTTAAGGAGCTTAAACTACTTGCCCCCCCCCCCGTAAATCCTTGCTATACTTGTGTTTTCCATTGTTTAGTCTCCTTTGCTTTTTTATATCTTTACTTTTTCTCGAATAGCAATATATGTTTTCGAGACGATAGCGGGAGCGTGCCCGAAAAAAGTTTTTTAATTTGAAAGTTCTAGAATATTTTCCGCTGCCTTTTTTATTTATTATAAACTATTTTTCAACAATTTTCAACAATTAAGGCACGGGATCGTTTCCACCAGGGTTCCACGGATGACAGCGGCAAATTCTTTTTATTCCGAGCCAGCCGCCCTTCATAACCCCGTATTTTACGATTGCCTGCCGCGTGTACTCCGAACATGTCGGATAAAACCTGCATACACGAGGTGTAAATATTGAAATCTTCTGGTATATCCCGATTAGAAATAAAACAAACTTCTTTATCATCTAAAACCGCGCCTAACTCATCGCAAAATTATCACCTATAGTGTCTACTGCTTCGACCTTAATATCAGTAATCAGTTCGGAATAAGATATTACCACAATTGTCGGAATATGACGTTCAAGAAGCTGATAAAGCGGCAGCCTAATCCTCGGAGAACACAGGATTACAGGCTGCTGACCGCATGCCTGCTGAGCTCTTATCATAGTGTTGGCAGCAGACTCGATTAACTCCTGAACCTGCATTGGATTCAACAGGAACATTGTACCAAGCTCTGTTCTCTGACAACTGTCATCAAGAATCTTTTCCCACTCAGGAGAAAGCGTTAGTGCATATAAAACCTTATCGTCCCCGACATTTGACAAACATATCTGTCGACCGAGAGCTGCACGCAGACGTTCCGAAAGAATATCCGGTTCTTTGGAAAATCTTGCGTAATCACAAAGTCTTTCAAATACAAAAATAATATCCTTGATAGAAACTTTTTCGCGGATAAGGTTAACAAAGATTTTTCGCAAATCGCTTGTTGATATAATCGTTGGCACAAGGTCATTGACAAGCGTAGGATCCTGCGAGCGCACAAGTTCCATAAGCTTGAGAACATCAGTTTTTGTCATAACTTCATCAACATGTTTTCTTACACATTCCTGAAGGTGTGTAACAATAACATCGGTAGAATCAATTGCAGTCACAGAACGCGCAGTTTTGGCATCATCAGGGGTAATCCAGTACGCCTGTGTCTGATATGTAGGATCTATGCCGATAATAGCATCCTGCGGAACCTCACGTTTCACAGAATCCCACTGGTCTGCAATTACCATAAGACGCCCAGGATAAACATACCCTGTAGCAACCGTATTACCTCTAATCGCAATAAGATACTCATTAGCATCCAGCGCAGATGAGTCCATAATTCTTATGTTTGGAATAATATAACCGAGTTCGTCAGTAACTCTCTGACGCAGAGCAGCAATTTTTGCAAGCAGTTGTCCTTCTTGATCCGGATCTGCAATTACAAGCAGGTTAGAGCCTACCTGCAAACTTAATACGTCAACCCCAAGACGTTCATACATCCTGTTAGGGTTAACAAGATCCTGCATGTTTTGACGAACGCTTTCAAGCTGTCCGAGTTGCGACTGGACATCTGCATTGATAAGGGTAGAGAACCCTGCAACAGCAAGCCCCAGCCCGAAAAGGAAGAAAGGCCAGAAAGGTAAACCTGTAAACGGCGGCCCTGTAATCGCCAGAAGCCAAAGAAATCCAGATGCCAGAAACAGCGCATTCGGTTTGCTCACTATCTGTCCGGTAACATCTGTACCTAATGAGTTTGCCGCCGATGAACGTGTCATAAAAATACCTGCAGCAATTGACATCAACAATGACGGAACCTGTGAAGCAAGACCGTCACCGATTGTCAGGATTGTATATTTTGAAACCGCATCTGCAATAGGCATCTGGTTCATAAGACACCCGATACACAATCCGCCGATAATGTTAATCAAAACAATGATAATACCGGCAATAGTATCCCCTTTTACGAACTTCATCGCACCGTCCATACTACCGAAAAGATTTGATTCTCTTTGCAAATCCTCACGTTTTTTGGTGGCTTCTTCCGGTGAAATTAAACCTGCGTTAAAGTCCGCGTCAATAGTCATCTGCTTACCTGGCATCGCATCCAGTGCAAACCTTGCAGCAACTTCCGCGATACGTTCCGCACCTTTTGTGATTACCATAAACTGTACAACCGTTATGATAAGGAAGATTACGCCGCCTACAATCATATTACCACCGGTTACGAATGTTCCGAACGCATGGATAACTTCACCGGCTTCCCCCTTCGACAAAATTAACCTTGTGGAGGCAATTGAAAGTACAAGACGAAACATTGTACCAATAAGAATAATTGACGGGAATGATGCAAGTTCAAGTGTTTTCCTAACATACAGCGAAATCATCAGCAGAACAATCCCGAGTGCGATATTCAAACTGATACAAACATTGACAACCCAGTTTGGCAGCTCAACAAGCAAAAGCACAATGAGCAGCAGGACGAATAACGCCATAAAAATTTCACTTAAACTATTAGAATTTCCGCCTTCCTGTGCCATTAAACTTCCCTTAGAGCCTCACTCACTACTGCCAATTGAGTTTCAATTGTTGCATCTACTACCCCGTTTGTTGTCGTAACAAGACAACCGCCTTCACTGATACTGTCATCCGACAGAACTGATATTTTTGCATCAAGTCCCGTTATATTCAAGATTTCAGGCACTGACTGCCGCAATACATCAACCTGAACAGGATTTACCCTGAGCATTACCTTTGTTTCCTCTTTTGAAAGGCCTTTTAATACTTCTATCACAGTATTAACAAGAACTTCCGGAGATTCACTTACTTCTTTTTTAATAATTTTTTTGGCAATTTCAACACTCACAGAAAGGATTTCCGGTGCAATATGTTCGTAAACTTCCTGAGCTGAATTAAGAAAAACACCTAAAGAATTTTTCAATTCCAGAACATCTTCTCTTGCTTTTTCAAGTCCTGCCTGATAGCCTTCTTTTGAGGCGGCTTCTCTGATTGAGGCGGCTTCTTCCCGTGCTCTGGAAACAAGGTTTCTGTCATCAACCCTGCGGAAGCCGCGTCGTCTATCGCCTTTCCTGCGTTCCTGACGCTGCTTGAAGTCAATATTATCCAGATTAAATAAATCTATATCATCCGGCTCAATTTCGGTTATATCTTTTTCTTTTTCTGGAACTTCTTCTTCAGCAGGAGCAGGTGCGGCATCTTGCACAGGCAATTCCTGCACAGCTTCAGGATTTTCTTCTTCCTGTTCTAAAGGCTGTGCAGCAAAACTCTCCTCAAGGACTTCAGGCTGTATAATCTTTTTCTTTTTAATAATCATGATTTAATTGTATTATACACCATGTTCCAGATAGGAGGCAATAACATTTGCAACACGCGGCGGAATGTCATAATATTCACCCTCGAGAGCATTAAATACAAATCGTCTGACTTTCTGTCTTTCAAGCTGCAGCGACTGTTCCAGCTTCTGCCGGTCATAGAGTTCAGCAATTTGTTTAACTTTTTCGACAAGACTGTTTTTGTTAATTTCTGTTGCGCCAGGCATTTCTCCTGCAATATCATCCAGACATTTCATTGTTAATGTCGGGTCAACCTGATCTTCCAGACCGTCAACATACATATATTTGATAACAGTACCTGCAACATCCTGATCAAAGCGTTCCAGAATTGACTGAACCTTTTCTTCATCAACACGTTTAAGCAAAAGTGCAAGCGTAACGAGTTTTAAAAGTTTTGGCGGGGCATAAGGGGATGTTTTTGACTGCGCAGGAACCCCGCTATTTCCTTGAACTGCAGGAACAGCATTCTGTACTGGTTGAGGAGCCTGCGGCTGCGCAGGTTTTGGTTGTGTAGGAGGCGGTGGCGGCGGGGCAGCCTGCTGTTGCGCTGCGGCATCGGCCTCACCGGATTCTTGCATTTGCTGCATCATTGCATCTATATTTGATTGCTTTGCAGCCTTTTCCATAAGGTTTTCATCGATTAAGTTTTTTTCCTTAAGTTCTGCAATTGATTCCAGATATGCTTTCTTAACATGGTGTTCTATCAGCTGCAAAATCTGATCCTGCGGAAGCCCTTGCTTGAAGGTTTGTTTGGCAATTTCAAAAATTGTGAAGGCAATCTTCTGCATAATCGGATCCCAGTAATTCTGCGGGATACCCGATCTTATGAGGTCAACGGATTTGTGATACGCCCATTCCGCGATAATCTGGGTAATCATTATTGCCTGATCAGCGTTAAATCCGAGTTCTTTATCGTTGTAAAGGGCTTCACCGGCAAGCATTGAGAAATTCAAAAGCGTATTTGTAACATAAGCTTTCTGGTTATCATCAAAATCAGGCGGGACCAAATCCTTTGCCTGTAATGCCAGATTCTGTGCGAAACCTTTATAATCAAAACCCTGTATTGCCATTTCTTTCACCATGGCTTACAACTACCGTTGTATCGCCTTTTTCATTACCTTTCCACTTTTACCTTTTCGCCTTTTAATTGCACTTAACGTCTTTTCTCTCCTGTCGGATTAGTAAATCCGACCTACCTTTCTTATCGCCTTATCGCCTTTCTTCACTAACCTTTCTCAATCCAGCTCTTAATCTTGTCAGCAGCGATTTCACTGTCTGCATCTTCAAGATTTGCCGAAACATTTTCAAGAGCGCTAATCATTTCCTGCGGTGAACGGATTGCGATATATTCTCTGTTCTGCTGTTCAAGAAGACCTTCCGCAAGCTCTTTCTGTCTATCGGTAAGCTGTGCGGCTCTCATATTAACATCGCTGAGTTCTCTATCCTGCTCTGCTTCTTTCTGTCTTAAGCGTTCAACCTCAATAGCATTTGCTTCCTGAAGCTGATGAACCTTATTAGATACAGCCCTGAATACTATCACCAGTCCGACAGCACTCAATGCTACCGCCAGCCACCAAGGATTTCCGCTCTCATCCGGTTTCGGAAGATTGACAGGCCTGTCTGAGGCAAGATAAGGATCGACTGAATCCGAGAATGCTATAGAAACATTTTCCGGATCTACTTTCGGGCTTGCGGCACGAGCAACAAGTTCTCTCAGTTCTTCCAGTGTAGTTTCTGCAGGAAGTGCACTTTTTTCAAGGGTTACAGCAACCGAAATTTCTTCAACCATTCCCGGTCTTAAGTATTCATTCAACTGGGTTTTACTGACGCCGTACTGGGTTTCTGTAGCAGAACGTGAGTAGTTTCTGTCCTGACTTGAATTTGTACCGCCGCCGGCAATCCCGTTTGGAAGATAAACGCTTACGGCGTTAATATTTCGGTTATTGTCACGTGTCTGATCGCCCAAACCTTCAGTAAACGACTGTTCATTAACGGAAGTTTTTCTATCCGGATCGTAGTCTGTGCTGTATTTTTCAGCAGGCGCCTGACGGAGGAAAGTGCTTACTGTCGCAACGTAGTTGCCTTTTCCTATGAGCCTGTCAAGCTGCTGTTGAACCTTTTGCTGCATATATTTGTCATTTTCTTCAAGTTTTGCAAGCATTTCGTCAGATGCGTTCATAATACTGTGGTAAACATTTCCGTTTGTGTCGGAAATCGCAATATCCTCTGCGCTCAAACCTGAAACGCTCCCGAGAAGAAGGTTTGTAATTGCTTTAATCTTAAGCTGGTCAAGTTTTGTTCCGCTCGGAACTACAAGCTGAACAGTAGCTGTCACAGGCTTTTGCATTGAAGTGAACATTGTCTGTTCCGGTATTGAAATAAACACGGAAGCATTTTCAACCCCTTCAATTCTTTTGATTAAGCGGGAAAGTTCGCCATTGATTGCACGTGTAAGCCTGATTTTTTTATCTTCTTTAGTTGAGGTAAAGTCGCCTTTGTCAAAGACTTCCAGCCCGACATTCTGATCCATCAGACCGCTCTGAACAATCTCCATAATAGCAATATCGCGCTGTTCTGTAGTACATTTCTTTTTGCCTGTGGTACAGTCGCCTTTTTTAAGAACAATACTAGATTTCGTACCATCCAGAGTACGGCTTGCGGCAATACCCTGTTTTGCAAGAAGCGCCTGAATTTCAAGAGCTTTCCCTATATTATCGGTAGTAAGAAGAACTACATCTTCCTTAATAGGCTGTTCGCTGACATTCTGAGCCCCGCCTTTGCTGCTGCCGGCAAAGGTAACAATCGTCACAATCATTGCCAGAACTATAATTGCTCCGCCGATAATCCCGTATAGTAAAGCTTTGTTTTCCAGTAATTTTTGAAAATCCATTTTTCCCCGCCGGTCTGTAAATTTTAATGGTTAATACAAATATATTTTACACCTGAATCTGCATAACTTTGTCATACGCCTGAATGACTTTTCCGACCATCTGAGTTGCGATGTTAACGCTGATTTCGGATTTTGCCATAGCGGTCATAACATCATGAATATCAATGTTTTTGTTGCCGGACATAACGTCTTTGAGCATATTATCAGGCGCATTCAGTTCGGTATTAAAGTTTTCCACAAGTCCGGAAAAAACCTGCTTAAAATCCTGAGTAGCCGGCTTTTCCATTCTGTCCAGCCTAGCAGACGGAATCCCGTAAACACCCGAATCAAGTTTCGTGTGCTGTATTCTGCCTGCCAGATCATATTGCGGATAAAAACTCATAAATTGCCTCCTAATTTATTTTAACGTAATTTTGTTAAATTTGTTTAACCTGTACGCCAAAAATCCTCCGTTCTATGTAGAAAACATAACGGTTTTAGTACATACTGACTAAACATACACCTTATATTTAATGATTTCCGCAAAAAAGTCATGCAGAAAGCTCCTTAAATAAGGAGCTTTTTACTAATTAATCTTGCTCAGCTTCGCAGGAAGCCAGACTTAACCTTCCGCCGTTTGAAAAATTATTTTATGGCTGCGACAATCCTATTCCGCTTCCAGTTCACGCCTGATGTCATCAACGGTCACATGGAGCACAGGGGAATTTTCGTCCTTTCTTAAGACAACATCTTTTATCCCTGACTGCACAATAAATCTTTTGCAGAGTATGCAGATGAAGTTATGCCCCCAGATATACATAGTAGAACCTTTACATCTGTCCTGTCCTGCCTGAATAATTGCATTCTGCTCAGCGTGGATAGAACGGCAGGTTTCGTATCTTGTGCCGGACGGAATATTATTTTTTATTCTGTAACATTCACCCCGCTCATAGCAGGATTCAACCTTTGACGGCGTTCCGTTGTAGCCGGTCGCTTTAATCTTTTTATCCTCACCTACAATTACTGCGCCCACCTGCGCACGGATACAGTTTGAACGGCTCGCGCAGGTCTTTGCTAAATCCAAAAAATAATCTTCCCATGATTTTATTTCCATACTTCAGATTCTCCCTTTTTATTTTTCATACTCTTATATTAGTACAAAATATTTTCACTGCAAAGAACAGTTTGACTTTAATCTTTTTTATTATACGATTGAGAAAACAGGGGTTGGTGATGGTTAAAATTTTTGATTTACTTAAACTTAGAAAAGGTCTCAAAGGTATAAACAAATCAGCGCTTGAAAAAGAAATGCAAAAAAATAAAAATTTCGGGCTGAACTCAAAGTTCAGAGACCGAAAAATTATCGTAACTCTTACATCTTTTCCGGATAGAATGCACGATATTCATTTCTGCCTTTATTCACTGCTAAACCAGAATTTCAAGCCGGATAAAGTTATTTTATGGCTTGCGGGAGAACAATTCCCAAACGGGGAAAAAGATATTCCGCAAAGTGTTCTGAAACTTCAGGAACAGGGGCTGACTATTGAATGGTGCGAAAATTTATATTCATACAAAAAATTAATTCCTGCGTACAGAAAATTTAAAAACGCAATCCTGATAACCGCGGATGATGATGTTTTCTATCAGTCAGGATGGCTTGAAACTCTATACAGATCTTATCTTACACATCCTAATGCAATAATCTGCCACAGAGCGCACAGGATAAAACTTGACCGCAATAACTGTGTTGCGCCTTACAAACAGTGGAAGAAAAAAATAAACGGGCCGAGTTTAAGTTATCTGAACTTTTTTACAGGCGCCGGAGGGGTTCTCTACCCGCCGAACAGCCTTAACACAAATATTGACAACGTTGAAATGTTTACCGGACTTGCCCCGCACGGCGACGACATCTGGTTCTGGGCTATGGCGCTTCTGAACAACACAAAAATCTACGTGGCAAAGCACAACATAAAAAATCTTACTTACGTCAACCCTGACCGCGAACGTGGAAAAAATGGGGAATATACCCTGTTTTCACAAAACCGGCAGGGCGGAAACGACCTCCAGATGCAGCAGGTTCTTGAGGCTTTTCCGGAACTCTACGAGAGGATTTTACTATAATCCAAACCATCCGCCATTACCCTCTCTCGCACGCAATTCCGAAATCAGTGTCTGTAGTTTTTAATACCGGTCATAATCATTGCAATATTATATTTATCTGCAAGTGATATTATCTCCGTATCCTTAGCCGAGCCGCCCGGCTGGATTATCATTGAAATTCTACCCTGAGCTGCCGCGTGAATACAATCAGTTGTCGGAAGCGCATTATCAGATACCAGAACAGCATTTTTTGAGCCGTCACAGGCGGTATCAAGTGCATATTCAACCGCTGTCACCGGATTTATCAGCCCCTGCGATATGGCAGTGGTTTTAAAATCTTTTGCAATAACAACTGAATTTGTCCTTGCGTATTTTGAAATCTTCCAGGCAAAAACCGCGTCCTCAATCTGCTCCTGAGTAGGCTTTGTCTGGGTTACGATTTTAAATGACTGTTTGCTCAGCTGGCTTTTATTGAAATCTTGAACCAGCGTGCCAAACGGAGTTATCTTAATATCTCTGTGTGTATAATTTCTGTATTCTTTTAGAGGGGTGTTAATTTTTATCAGTTTTATAAAAAGATTTTCCTGTAGAAGTTTAAGCGCTCTTTTATCGTAATCCGGCGCAACTACAACTTTTACGGACATTGAATTAATGTGTTTTGCAACCTCGTAGTCAACGGTCTGTGAAAATGCAATTGTACCGAAAAAGGACGAAATAGGGTCGCAATCAAAAGCTTTATTATAAGCGTCCTCTATATTGACGCCCAGAGCAACCGCGCACGGGCTGGAATGTTTCACAATTGCAACAGCACTGACATCAAAAAACTCGCTCACAATATTCGTTGCAATAATAACATTCATAATCTCATTGTATGAAAGTTCTTTTTTATCAATAACCTCATAATCAATCATCTCCGGAGATTTGTAAAATTCAGCTTTCTGCTGAGGGTTTTCTCCGTACTTCAATTCTTTATAAGGTGCGAAATCAAATTCAGCTTCTTTCTTCCATCTTGCCCCTTTTTCTTCCGACTTATCAAAAAATTTTACATTAATTCTTTTTGCCATAATTCCCTCTTTTTCAAACTTTAGGTTAGCATAAAATATTTTTTCTTTCAATCACTAATTCAATGAGCGCAGCGAACGACAAGCCAGCCCCCCCCCCTTTTACAAAATCTTATTATTTCGTAATCATACAGCTTCTTATCCGCTTGAACTGTTGAAATATATTTTTGTCTTTAATATAATTATCATTGTTCAGATAAAATCATAGAGGAAAAAATGGCAAGCAATAAAATAACAGAAGGTGTAGGCAAAAAAATAGTTGAAGCTTTAAAACAGCAGTCAGATATAGAGATTACTCCGGTAAATTCAGGAATTAACAACGGAGGCATTATTTACAACAGTCCTCAGGAATATGAACCAGACATAATTCATACACAGGAAAGCCAGGAAACAATTCTGCATAATATGGATGAACAAATCAGTCCTGCATTTAATTTTAGCCAGCCTAAGAGAGAAGAACCGCTTGCGTCTATGAATGAACTTCACACAAATAATGCAGCTGAAGATCTTGAACTGCCATCAAATGTTGCTGTATTAAGACAGCTCATTGCAAAACTTCCTTCAGGGGTTTCCAAACAGACAGGCGCCCAGATTATCAAGCAGACAATGGAAGCGCTCGGTATCTCAATGGCAGGGGTTCTGCAGGAAGCACAGCAGGTTCAGGAAAGCTTGAACCAGTCTGTTAAAGACTGCCAGAATAACATAATGGAATATAAAAAACAAATTAATATACTGGAATCTCAGGCGCACAAATATCAAAAACAGTTTGCGGCCGTGAATGATATTATCAGCCTTTTCATCCAGACAGGAGTTTAATAAATGCGCCCGTCGAGAGCTTTGGAAGATTTTTAGTAGCTAAAGCAAAACAGCAAGTGGGGTACTGTTAGTACTAATTGCTTATTAATTAATAGCTGAATGCGTGCTGGATATTCTTATCAAGTCTTTGCCGGCAGGAAGCAAGTTCAGTTTCAACCATCTTTAATCTTGTCTGATACTGAATCATTTGCTGCTCTAATTTTTGTTCAAGAAGTTTTAATTTTGCCTGACGCTGCTGGAGAGTTTTTACAATAGGAGAATCCGGATCATAATCAGTGCCTATCTGCATTAAATCATTGCCGGTTTGTGTCAAACCCATTCTTGTCTGAGTAACGAGTTGAATCTTGTATTCCAGATCCATTTTTACGTTATTCAGATATTGCATTCTGATTGTATCAGTTAGGACACCCATAATTCACACTTCCTTTATCTGGTTTCGTTCAGGTTATTCCCCTTTAAGAAGCTGTGCTGGTTGTTTTCTGCAATAAGCCTTTCCATTTTCTGGAATTGATGCTGGTGATAATTCAATCTGTACTGAGCCATTTTCAGTTTTTTCTTCATTGTCAGAAATTCTTTTAACCCGTCTACAAACGAATTTACCATTGCCTTTAAAGGGTTTTTCCTGATGAGGAAATTCCTTGAATATATCAAGAAGTCTAGCATTCTTTTTATATTCATCTCTAAAGTATCTCGAAGCATTTTTCTCCTTACACTTTAGACCTACATGTATATAAAAACAATTACCACAAAATTATTGCCTTAACGGTAATATTTTTTAACATGTCTTAATCTAAAGTTATTAATTATTCAATTTCTGACTGTCAACATTTACGGAAAGAGAAGCTTGTTCGCTCTCCACACTATTTATCGGCACATACGGCTGAAACTTTAATTGATTGAGGAAATGTGCACCCAGACCGCAATAAAATTTTACAATTTTGTTAAACACACCTGACACTATATTAGTTTTTGATTTTTTAATCATAATATTACAAATCCTGAATAGCCTTACTATCGCCTTCAATTGACTCTTTAAGCATTTTCTTTACTACATCGCCCTGTGTATCAAGCATTTTGCACACAGTTTCTATATTTCTAACCTTGTTTGAAAGGATTGTATCTGCATTTGCTGTAATATTACCGGTTACGTTCTGATAAGCTGCAAGAGCCGCAGAAGTAGTACCCTGCATCAGGTTGCCCATTACAATCGCAGGAAGCCCGTATTCGCCGAGGTAAGGCGCAGCGGCCTGCATAATACCGCCCCATCCTGAAATTATACTTGCAACAGGCAGAACAATATTGCGTCCCAACCAGCCGTAACCGTTGGCAGCCCCTACACCGTAAGCTGCAGTGCTTGCAATATCGGCAAGGCCGCCTAAGTTTGAAGCGTAACCTGTTGCCACACCGGTATCGGTTCCCCAACCGGTAATACCAGCAGCACCACCGGTAGAGTATCCATCCAGCCCCCAGGAAACAGGAGCAGCACCACTCGGGAAACCTGAATAGTTATATAAAGAATTTATACCGTAGGATGATGCTCCGGTAAAATTAGAATAATACGAAGTACCGGCAACGTTCATAGATTCTGATGCACCGAAAACATTAGCAAAAGATGACGGAGCGAACAAACTTGCCATTCTGTATAAAAAGCTACCGGTCATTTCAAAACCGGTACCTGCTCCGCTTCCGGAAACAGTCAGATCACGAAGTTTATCATAAGTTTCCCACAATTGAGCTTTGGCATCTCCGCTTGCCGAGCCGAATTTGTTTGCTATTACCAAGTAACTGTCATTCTTATAAGCCATTTGTACCTCGTATAAATCCTTTTATCAAACCTATGAATCAAATGTTTTGAAGGTAGATTCGATATTTTTATCAATAACTTTTTTAACAGCTTCCATCTCAGTCTGGAGAGCTTCCTGCTCGGTATCAAGCTGACGCAGTCTGAGTTCCAGAGTTCTATCCTGCTCCTGAATTCTTTCTGTTTTAGCGTTAATATCCTGGATTGCTTTTTCATATACCTGCATATCATAGTTATACTGGTTCATAGCATCCTGATAAGCAGCCTCATCAGTTTCGGTTTCTGTATTAAGATAATGAACTACAGAAGAATCCTGATACTTGATTGACTGCGGACGCCCTGTTTCATCAAGGTCAATCATTGCTTTTTCAGTAACTTCAATTTTTGTTTTAACATTTTGAGCGATATAATAAGTCAGTCTGTCCTGATTTTCTGTAGGAAGCGATTGATCCAGTCCGCTTATTGATGAACTTGTAAGGTCGCTTGCACAGGCAAATCTTGTCTGTCCCTGATATTCCCAAACGTAAATATCCTCAGGATCTGCAAGTGCAAAGTCCGTATCCGGCCAGTCTTTCAGTATTTGTTCATAAGCTGCTTTCTGATCAGGATCTGTAGAATCGTATCTTGTCAGTTCGCAGTTGCCTACATAAGTCGGAATACCGGCTTCAACATAGTAATCTGTAATATCCTCTGTTCCCTCTAACGCAGCCTGTGATACAAAGTGCAAATTACCGTCATCATCTGTATAACATCTTAAATCATCTGCATTATTTCCTATTGAAGGATAATCAGAAGCAAGTTTATCATAAACTTTTTTCTGGTCAAGATTGGTCGGATCATAAGCAGTTACAGGGTGTCCGTCAACTGTATATGTTCTGTTTACAGGTTCTGTTGCCGTAATGTTGCCTCTTAATGTTGTTACCTCTGTTGCGGTATCTGTATTTGGATCAATATATCTGTCCTGAATATCACCGGTTCCTCCGAGTTCTGTTCGTGAAACAAAGTGGATAACGCCGTCTGCACTGGTATATGTCATCATATCGTCAGCATTCATATCCGGATATTGTGCGGATAATCTTTCAAAAGCATCTCTTTGAGGACCATTAGCCTGATCGTAAGTTGTTGCTTCATAACCGTTAACCGTATATGTCGGCTGTTCTAAAAATCCTATATCATCACGTGAAGTAGAACCTTTTGTTGACACATCACCTTCAACAACCTGCGGATTAGCAAGCCTGTTCTGAATACCCGTAAACACATCCGCGAAGTGGAAATGTGTTACAAGATAGTTGTAACCGTCAGGATCATTTTGAAGCTCTGACATGCTTGAAATTTCTTCATCATAAGTTCCATCAGTATATGTGTATTTTAAAGTTGTATAATCCTGAGTGCTTGGTGCTGTTGGAACTTCAAGCGCAAGAAGATCATTAAATGTATTTGCGCTCTGATTAGCCAGTGCTGTACGAGCCTGGTTAATCTGCTGCCCTTCATATTCAACGTTAGTTTTTCTTGCTGTTAAGCCCAAATATCTTGCCTGTGACGCTGCCATACCCATAAGGCACTCTCCTTCATGTTTAAACTCTTTAATCTACTACATTTTTTCTTATAATTATGTTTTTTGAAAAGTCAACATAACTATAATAAATTATACGGTACTTTAAAAAAATTTATACACGCTTTATCAAAAAAATACAGTATCTGAAGTAGAAAAACTTCCAAATTTAGAATTTTTAATGTAGAAACATTGCATGAGAACACAAAACTTCTAATTAAAAAGACCGCTCAAAAAGCGGCCTTTTTGTCTTTTATCTATACCATTATTCTGCAGAATCTTCAGCTTTTGGTTCGGTAACAGTCAATGCAATGCGTTTGTCTGTAGGATTGAATTTCAGGATATAGGTCATCACCTTATCTCCTACCTGCAGAATATTTCCATCTCTGTTCTGGAGTTCAACGACTTCGTTATGCGGCAATAACGCTTCAACACCCGGAAATACTTCTACAAATGCACCGAAATGCTTAATTCTTGTAATAGTACCTTCTACTTTATCGCCTTCTTTAATTTGTTTTTCTGCCTCAAGCCATGGATCAGGCTCAAGGTTTTTCAAGCTTAACGAAACACGTTGTTTATCATGATCAACTGCGATAACCTCTACATCAATTTTGTCACCAACCTTCAAAATATCTGTCGGATGGTCAATCCATCTCCATGAAAGCTGTGACAACGGCAGGAGGCCGTCAATACCGCCAAGATCAATAAATGCGCCAAAGTCAGTAATTCTTACAACATCACCTTTAACAATCTGCCCCGGTTCAATTTGAGAGAATACATTTTTTCGTGCTTCAACAGCGCTGTCCTCATAAACTTTTTTATTTGAAAGAATAAAGTTATTCTGCTGGCTGTCGAGTGTAAGAATTTTAAGTTCAATTTTTGAACCCACTTCCAGATCAGTTTCTTTAGTTCGAAGCTGAGAAGAAGGAACAAACCCTCTTACGCCTGAAATTTCAACAAGAACACCACCTTTAACAATTCCGGCAACAGTACCGAGAATAGTTTCATCAGTAGCTTTTGCTTTTTCAAGTTCTTTCCAGGCGTAAGCAAAGTCAACTTTTTTGCGAGAAAGAAGAAATTTGCCATCCTCATCTTCTTCGCGTATAATCAAAAACTCGTATTCTTTGCCTTTTTCAAATTTATCCTCAACTTTTTCATCCTTGTCAACGGCTTCTCTGGTAGGAACAACCGCAATTGTTTTTGCGCCGATGTCAACCATCACGCCCTGACTGTCGTATCCGCATACGATACCTTTTACTAAATCGCCTTTTTGAAAATTGTAATCATATTTCTTCAGCAATTCTTCAAAATCTAATTCACTTGATGTCATTTTTACTCCATTGTCCTAGACATATAACTATAAACGTTGCTACTATTTTAGCAGATTTTTGTCAATATGTAAAGGTTTTTTAAGCTTCTTTAACAAAATTTAACCATTTATCGCACTGAAAACAGGCGTTTACACCTGACAAACACCTGAATTTATCTCATTTAGCGGGGTTATGCCTTTAACGATCCTATTAAATCATTTATGGCATTTTCCTGTACCGAAATCTCTGCGATACGTTCCTTTGTCTGTTCAATCAGTTCTTTCGGTGCATTGGCAACAAATTTCGGATTATCAATTCTGCCTTGAAGCGATTTTTTCTCACCTGTTAATTTGTCTAGTTTCTTTTGCTGGCGCTTAATTTCCTCATTGAAATCTATCAAGTTTTCAAGATTAAGAACGATTTTTGACGCAGAAACCACCGCTGTTGCTGTCTTTTGCGGGATCGGAGCATTTACATCCGCGTAAGAAATTTTCTCAACTTTTGCCAGACGTCTGATATAAGATTCTATTGCTTCAAAAACAGTTTTTTCCTTTTTATCGGCTCTTATTTCAATATCAACTTTCAGCGAAGGCGAGATATTAAAGCTCTGGCGAACGTTACGCAGAGATTTAATAGTTTCAAAGACAAGTTCCATTTCTTCAGCTTCTTTCGAAAACGCCAGTTTTTCATCATACACAGGGAATTTCGCAACAATAATAGCTTTAGAAAGAACGCCGTCGTCATATTCTGATAAACCGTGCGGGATTAACTGCCATACACTCTCTGTGATATGAGGCATTATTGGATGAAGCATCCTCAACGACATATCAAGAACATATCTCAATACACGCTGGGTATTAGCCTTCAATTCGACATCTTGCAGCTGAATTTTTGCAATTTCAACATACCAGTCGCAGTATGAATTCCAGAAGAAATCATACAGAATATGAGCGGTTTCGCCTATTCTGTATTCTGCAATACAGTTATTGATTTCTTTTGCGGTATTGTTAAGCTTATCCAGAATCCACTTATCGGCAATTGTAAGATTATCAAAATCAATTTCTTTATCGTCAACACCTTCAAGATTCATTAACACAAACCTTGAGGCATTCCAGATTTTGTTGGCAAAGTTTCTGCCGTATTCAAATCTTTCATCGCTGATTTTAATATCCTGACCGCCGTAAGTACAAAGTGAAGTCATTGTAAACCTCAGGGCGTCAGAACCGTACTTATCAATAATTTTGACAGGGTCAATTGTGTTGCCTTTGGATTTAGACATCTTCTGACCTTTTTCGTCCCTGATAAGTCCGTGGATATAAACGACCGGGAACGGAGCCTTTCCTGTAAACTCAAGCCCCATTGTAATCATTCTTGCAACCCAGAAGAAAATAATATCAAACCCTGTCACAAGAACTGATGTAGGGTAGAATTTTTTGAAATCAGGGCTTTCAGTATCAGGCCAGCCCATAGTTGAGAAAGGCCACAGGCCTGACGAGAACCACGTATCAAGAACATCACTGTCCTGAGTGTAATTTTCAGGATCCGGATTTTCTTTTGCAACAACCATTTCGCCGGTCTGATTATGGTAGTATGCTGGAATCTGGTGGCCCCACCATAACTGGCGCGAAATACACCAGTCGCGGATGTTTTCCATCCAGCCGAGATAATTCTTTTCCCAGCGTTCCGGAACGAACTTAATCCTTCCGTCTTTAACAGCTGCAATAGCTTCTTTTGCAAGCGGTTCCATTTTAACAAACCACTGTTCTGAAAGAAGAGGTTCAATTGTAGTTCCGCAGCGCTGACATTTGCCGACATTATGCTCGTGGTCGCGGGTTCTGAGGAGGAAGTTCTTATAAGAAAGCATTCCTATAATTTTTTCTCTTGCTTCGTATCTGTCCAAACCGTGAAATTCAGGAGGAACAGCGCCGCATGCTATCATCTTGCCCTGTTCATCAATTACCCAAATAGGATTCAAACCATGCCGCTTGCCTACTTCAAAATCATTCGGGTCATGAGCAGGTGTAATCTTAACAGCACCGGTACCAAAAGATTTATCAACATACTCATCTGCAATAATCGGAATTTCTCTGCCGGAAAGCGGAATAATAACAGTTTTGCCGATAAGTTCTGAATACTTGTAATCTGTAGGATTAACGGCAATTGCCACATCACCGAAAATAGTTTCAGGACGGGTTGTTGCAACAATAATCGCACCGGATTCGCCTTTAAGCGGATAAGAGATTTCCCACAGATGCCCCTGCTCTGTAGCATATTCGGTTTCAACGTCGGAAATTGCGGACTGACAGCGAGGGCACCAGTTTACAATATATTTACCTTTGTAAATCAAGCCTTTTTCATAAAGTCTTACAAAAACCTCTTTAACAGCATCAGAACAGCCTTCATCAAAAGTAAACCTTTCTCTTGAGCGGTCAAAAGAGGCTCCAAGACGCTTACACTGATCTAAGATAGCACTTTTGTGGTCGTTTGCCCACTGCCAGGTTTCTTCAAGAAACTTTTCGCGACCTAAATCGTAACGGGAAAGCCCTCTTTCTCTGAGTTTTTTCTCAACAACATTCTGTGTTGCAATTCCGGCATGGTCTGTTCCCGGAAGCCAGAGAGTTTCAAACCCTGACATACGGTGATAGCGCGTAAGAATATCCTGCAGGGTTTCGTCTAACGCGTGCCCCATGTGAAGCACACCCGTAACGTTCGGCGGAGGAATTACAATTGAATAAGGCGGTTTTTTGCTTTTTGCATCAGCCTTAAAAAATTCGCCTTCCTCCCAGAATTTATATATCCTTTCCTCTGTTTCTTTTGCATTATAAACTGTAGGTAAATCGTCTATCTTGGTTGCTGTCATATAAAAATCCCTCTTATGTTTATCGTATAACATAAAGATAACACAAAAAAATTTTTAAAACACAAAATGAAAGCCCCATTAGTTTTTTTCTTCTAACAGTCTGCAAACATCAATATTCAAAGCATTTGCGAGTTTATTCAGAGTTTTAATTGTTATATTCTGTTTTCCCGCTTCAATTTTTCCGATATATTTTTCATGAACATCTATAAGCTCGGCAAGCTGTGCCTGTGTTAACCGTTTTATTGTACGCTCAACACGTACATTCAAAGCAATTCTGGCAAATAATTCATTATCATTCATATATTAATGATATGAGTATTTTATTACTCTATAAACAATATATAATACTATATAATATAGTATTATATATTGACTTAATAAATATATAATGCTATTATTCTCTTAAAAAGGAGATGATGATGATGGGTAATTTCCAGCTGAACTCGACAGCCAGTGCAAAATTTGCATTTACATTGGCAGAAGTTCTTATAACATTAGGAATAATAGGAGTTGTATCTGCAATGACAATGCCGGCTTTGATAAATAAGACAAGAAACAAAGAACTTCACACAGCCTTTTTAAAAACATATTCCGAATTAAATCAGGTTGCAGGATTATTTAAGGCTCATTATGGAATTTCAGTTTCAGAGTACACTGCACAGGAAAACTATTCTGTTACCGGAGGAGAAGGTATGAAACCTGCTATTGCAAACAAAATATTTGCTTATTATAAAGGTACAAAAAATTTGACATCAGGCGGTCAAGGAACCGATGATGGTGACGGCAATTTTATCCCGTGGTATAATATGAATAATTTGAACGGGAGCAGTTTTTCCGGCGGAGCAAACGGTTCAGGCAAAAATTCTTCCTTTATGTGCGATAATTCCGCCTTCGTAAATAACTTATCCGGAGCTTTGTTTATTTTAAATGATGCCCCAAAACCAGGTCAGAACGGCCCTGTAATCTGTGTTGACGTAAATGGTAAAAAGGGACCTAACAGATATGGAATCGACTATTTTATGTTTATATTCACTATAAGTGGAACAGTAATTCCGGTAGGACAAGAACACAAAAACAATCCTCCAGCCTGTAATATTAATAATGGAACCTGCGGCAATTTTAATAATATAGGTGCAGCATACTGTTCAAATACTACATCCGCTATGCCTAAAAATACTTCCTGTGCTTTTTATGCTCTCACAAATACCCACCCGACAGAAGAAGGAAAAAATTACTGGACGGATTTTTTAGGCGAGGTCTACAGCAGGTAGAAATAAACAGATATGCCCCCTCTTGCTTATTCTGTTAACATCTGCTTTGCGGTTTTGCCGCCTTTTTCAACCGGATTGACATTGTAAGATGGTATCAAATTTAAAGAACTTCCGTTATCCGAAACGACCGACAGAACAAAAAGGTCATACCCCCACTTATTAGGCTTTTTCATTCCGTTAACGTCAACCGCAAACATTCTCATACCGCTCCAGCCGCTCATAAGTAAAATCGTTCCGTCAGACAATACGTAAGCTTTCCTGTCTTTTTCAATTGCACTTTTCCGCCACCATGCAACTCCGGCTGTTGCTTTATTAACATCTTTATCAGACATATCTTCATTATTCTGCTTTTGAATTGTATCAACCCCGCTGTATTCAGGGATACATCCGTTTTTTAAAGCATTATTCTCGCAAACCTTAATAATTTTAATTGTATGCTCAAATTCCCGCTGAAAAATATCACAATCATCATCATAACCGTAATGAGTAGCAGAACCGGATGCCCATTGCTTACAATTACCGCTTTCATCATAGGCCAAACAAGGAAGGCCACCCGACGATTTTGACTGCGGCCATAGATAACACTGTAAAGCCACACCGCCGTTATTTACATCCATCTGCCTTAAAGATTGAGACAGCAGCGAATATACTTTCTTAAACTGACTTTTCAAAGCCGCCTCCTGATACTTTCCAATTAGTGCAGGCATTGTCATTGCAGCTACAATCCCAATTATACCTAACGTTATAAGAACCTCTGCCAGTGTAAACGCTATGTTTTTCATCAAAGCTCCTTTCGTTCGTTCTAATATTAGCACAATTTGTTCTTAATTTAGTACTATAATTAGAAAAATGCAAGGATTTTTTGAAGAAAATAAATCTAAATATAAACAGGAAATAGGCTCAATTATCAAGAAATACAGACAAAAAGCCAATAAATCCATAAGCCTTATCTCTGCAGAAATAGGGATGACAAAATCAATGTGGGCAGATCTGGAAAAAGGCATTAAAGACCCTCAGCTGAGCACTCTGCTGAGAATGTCGCAGGGCCTCAATATACCCGCATCACAGATAGTAAAAGACCTTGAAACAAACCTCGGCCAAGATTTTACATTAATTGAATTATAAAAAATTTCTGTATATTATAAAATTATGAAAAAGATTTTCTTAACCCTTATTTGTATATTTATTGCCCAAACTGCAATCGCCATAGACATGCCGGCAGGCTTGCCCGTAGACGTTTCACAGGAAGAAATCAACTCTTATCTTAACAAGTCACAGCTTGGAATGCCTTACTGGCAGGCACTAGGACAGGATATACCGTTTTTGCTCGTTTTTGCAAACTCTGAAAACATATTTTCTCTTGTCAGGTTAGCACCAATCGGCAAAATGGTTTATGAAGAATTTAAAGGGAAATACAATTTTTGCGTTCTCAATACAAAATACACAGAAAATCAGGACTTTGCAGAATTATTTTATGTAGAAGAAGAACCGGCGTTATTTATTATTAATACGAAAGCTAAAACTTATACATTTGTTGACAAAAAATATTACAACAAACGCAAACTAAGAAAGATTCTAACAATTTATGCAGAGCAACCACAATAAAAAAGGGAACCTGAACAAGGCTCCCTTTTTATTATTTAACCCGAAAGACTATGCTTTAGGAATAGAATTAGCAATAATTTCCATTTCTTCAAGAGATGCGTAAACCGAGTGGCAGCCGCAATCTACATAAAGTATCTGACCTGTTGTGCCTGTTGACAAGTCAGAAGCTAAATACAAACCTGCTTTGCCGACATCTTCCAGTGAAACATTTCTGCCGAGAGGAGCCTTTGCAACAGCAGCCTTAAGCATTTTATCAAAGCCCGAAATACCTTTAGCAGCAAGAGTTTTAACAGCCCCCGCCGAAATACAGTTAACCCTGATACCTTTCTTGCCAAGGTCAGCAGCCAAATATCTCATTGAAGATTCCAGCGCAGCCTTTGCAACGCCCATAATATTATAATTTGCAACAACATACTCAGAACCGAGGTAAGTAAGCGCAAAAATTGAGCCGCCTTCATTCATAATCGGTTCAGCATGCCTGCAAAGAGAAATTAATGAGTAAGCGCTTACACCCATTGCAAGATCCCATCCGGCACGGGAAGTGTCAACAAATCTGCCCTGCAAATCTTCTTTGTCTGCAAAAGCAACAGCATGAACCACAAAGTCAATTTTTCCGTAAACTCTTTCACATTCCTTAAATACTGCTGCAACCTCATCCTCTTTTGTAACGTCGCAGTTCATAATAATTTTTGCATTCATTCCTTCAGCAATAGGTTTTACACGTTTTTCCATCGCATCACCTGCGTATGTAAATGCAATATCCGCACCTGCTTCATAAAGCTGTTTTGCAATGCCGTAAGCAATACCATGAGTATTGGAAACTCCAAAAATAACCCCTTTTTTGCCTTCCATTAATTTCATATTTTACATCTCCCTTAAAACTAACTAACAAATAATATAAAAAAATTCTATCAAAAATAAAAAATTAACGCAAATTTATATATTAACAAATGTAACAAACTTCAAACTTGGTGAAATCAGGCTTTATCGGGAAACTTTATATATTTAGAGAGTAAAAAGATTCGGAGAGCTTTATATTGAGTATTAACAACGTAAACAATCTGAATAAGGCTGATTTAGTCAAGCTCGCCATGGCAAAAAAAGGCGGCAAGACTGCTGAAGCACAGAAGCCGGCATATATGACAATGTCCGGTTCAGTTTTCAATGCTCCGGCTCCGAATACAACAAGCAAAACTTCTACAACTACAAGCGCCAAAACTACAACATCCTCAAATATGGATAAACTTAATGACGCACAAAAATCCTATGAGGATATTGACAGCTTAAAAACAACAAAACAACTAAGAAACGCAATTTCTGACCTTGAAAACGACATGCAGAGTATGAACCCTATCGAGAAAATGCGTGCAAGGATAAAACTGAACAAACTTAACGAAAAGAAATCAGAAGTTGCAGAACAAGAATTTCAGGATTCAATGAATAACCTGAACAGTATAAGCAGAGGTCAGGGAACTGTAAAATCAAGCGCATCTAAATCAACCGGCAACTCAAAAGAAGTTGACGGCAGAAATGTAAGCGCTTCTGAAGGTAAAGCTATGGCTGCAGATGCTGAAGCAGATGCCGGAAGTGTTGAAAAACAAACTACCCAGACAGAAGCCAATACAAAAGAAATGAACAAGCTTTCAAAAAATTCTGTCAAGTTGAATAAAGAACTTAATAAATCTGAAAAGAAATTCAACAAACAGATGCAAAAAGATACAAAAGAGGTTCAGGAAAACGAAAAACAAATTCAAAAAGAAATCAAAGCAATAGAAGAAAAAAGTATGCAAGTTACAGATATGCAGCGTGAGCTTGAAAGCCTGCAATCTTCCGGAGGCGACGCAAAACGTATGCAGGAACTGGCGCAGCAAATAGGTACTACTGCAGACTCAATGATTGAAAGCCGTGCCAGTATTCAAAAACTTCAGACCACAACCGGCAAAAAAATTGCAACAATGAACCGTGTTACAATGTCGCAATCAAAATATTACCTCAAACTTGAAAAAGGTATTGAAGATAATCAGAAAACTTCAGATAAAGTATTAAAAGTTGCAGAAAAAATTGACGACATAAGCCAGACCGTATCACAGGTCGGAAGCATTACCAAAAAAGTTGGTAAAGGTATGATTATTACCGGTCAGGCAATGTCCTGTAACCCGTTCACCGCAGCAGCAGGCGCTGCTTTAATTTCAGCAGGCGGATTTACTGAAAAAGCTGGTACTGTTGTTGAATTAGTCGGTAATTATGGTTCAGCAGCAGCCAATGTAACAAAAGCAGCCTGCCATGCTGCAAACGGCAACTTTGCTGCCGCATTACAGTGTGCAGGCAGCGCAATCCAATCAGGAGCCGCAGCCGCTAAAGGCACCAAAGAATTAGACAAGAGCTTCAAAGCTGTTGATGAACAGGTTAAGAGCGCACAAGATCAGCTTGCTGCAGGAACAGCTGCAAAACAGGCTGCTGCCGACCTTGAAAAGAATGGGGAACTCGGCGGAATGACTAAGAAACAGGCGGCTGCAGGTATGAAAGAAGAACTTTTAGGACAAATGCAGAACGGACAGGTTGACGGCAAAGAACTCTTAAATCAGGTTAAAAATAAAAATACTGTCGGTCAGGCAATAGATACAGCAAACGGAACATTTGGTAATGTTCAAAACACATTTAATCAGGCTAAAGAAGCCGGCTTAAATAATCTTGCACAATCCGGCAAAAAGATTACTGAAAAAAGCACCAAAAAGGCAATTAACAACTCATTTAATTCAAGCCTTTCAGAGCAGCGTTCAAAGCGTCTTGCAGCGGCAACAGGTTCTATGACAAACCCTATCAAAGGCAAAACCTCTTCTTTTGAGAATGCAACAAAAGTCGGCAAAGGACTTTCAACACTTGGTGCACAAATAGGACAGAAACAGGGAACCCAGCAGGCCGGAAGAAAACAGGGCAGCTACACTATCCCTAATTACACCATAAATTACGAAATGCTTGAAAGAACAAACAAACTTCTCAGACGCAGAGCGTAATAATTACAACAGATGCAATACGGAAGATTACATAAAAAAGACCGGTCATTTCAAAACCGGTCTATTTTAACTTTTCAGTATGTTGTTATTTATTGATTAAACGAGATACCTGTCGGTGTATCAAGCAGAAGGTTGAGGTAGAGGAGCTTGTTAGCAGTTGCCTCATCAAGGTTTACAAACTCTGCACCTGCCCTTGTTGATGTTGCAGATATGATTTTTACATCAGCCGCAATATCAAGATCACCGTATGAAATTTCTATAGGAACAATATCGCCGGCTTTCAGCTGGTTGTTGTGTTTAACTGCAACACCGCCTCTTGATATATCAACAAGACCTGAAATTCTTCCGTTATCATTGTTAATCAACTCAACCGGCTTGTCTGTACGGGTAACATCAAATCTTATGTACTGACGTTTATCAATAGTCGGAATATTATCAGAAACATCTTTTCTCTGAATGTATGTCTTGTAATCATCATTCTTTTCATACAAATCATCATCAGCGTCAGTGTCCGCATCTGCATCGGCGTCAGCATCGGTATCCATATCGGCGTCAGCATCAGCGTCAGCGTCTATATCTGCATCGGCGTCAGCGTCAGTATCTATATCAGCGTCACTGTCTGCATCTGCGTCAGTATCAACATCAGCGTCGGCGTCAGCGTCGGCGTCGGTGTCTGCATCGGTATCAGCATCCGCATCAGTATCTGCATCAGCGTCAGCGTCCATATCTGCATCGGCATCAGCATCGGCGTCAGCATCAGCGTCGGCGTCTACATCGGCGTCCGCGTCGGCGTCAGCATCACTGTCTGCGTCGTTATCGGCATCCGCATCACTATCCGCATCGGCGTCGGCGTCACTGTCCGCATCACTATCGGCGTCAGCGTCACTATCCGCATCGGCATCGCTATCGGCGTCAGCATCAGCATCGGCGTCCGCATCGTTATCTGCATCAGTATCGGCATCAGCGTCGGCGTCAGCGTCACTATCTGCGTCCATATCAGCATCAGCGTCGGCATCGGAATCTGCATCAGCATCGGCGTCCGCATCTGCATCGGCGTCACTATCCGCATCACTATCGGCATCGGCGTCTGCATCCGCATCGGCATCCGCATCACTATCGGCGTCACTATCCGCATCTGCATCGCTATCGGCGTCGGCGTCCGCATCTGCATCGGCGTCAGCATCACTATCAGCATCGTTATCTGCATCGCTGTCAGCATCAGCGTCGGCGTCAGCGTCACTATCTGCGTCCATATCAGCATCAGCGTCGGCATCGGCGTCTGCATCCGCGTCGGCGTCCGCATCTGCATCGGCGTCACTATCCGCATCACTATCGGCATCGGCGTCTGCATCCGCGTCTGCATCCGCATCACTATCGGCGTCACTATCCGCATCTGCATCGCTATCGGCGTCTGCGTCCGCATCTGCATCGGCGTCAGCATCACTATCAGCATCGTTATCTGCGTCACTGTCCGCATCGCTATCGGCGTCTGCATCCGCGTCACTATCCATATCATTATCTGCATCACTGTCTGCATCAGAATCTGCATCGGAATCTGCGTCGCTATCTGCATCTGCATCTGCATCACTGTCAGCATCTGCGTCACTATCCGCATCTGCATCTGCGTCGCTATCGGCATCGGAGTCTGCATCACTGTCAGCATCGGCGTCGCTATCCGCATCAGCATCGGCATCGCTATCCGCGTCGCTATCGGCATCTGCGTCTGCATCGCTATCTGCATCATTATCAGCATCACTATCCGCATCACTATCGGCATCTGCATCCGCGTCACTATCGGCATCGGAGTCCGCATCACTATCGGCGTCTGCATCCGCGTCACTATCGGCATCGGAGTCCGCATCACTATCGGCATCCGAATCTGCGTCACTATCGGCATCGGAGTCCGCATCACTATCGGCATCCGAATCTGCGTCTGCATCCGAATCAGAATCATCATCTTCTTCCGGAACTATGAGGTGATCGTCATCTTCATCAACATATCCCGGTTTATCTTCCTGAACGCTGCCGCCTTCGTAGTAATTTCTTTCATTAACATCTCTGCCAATACCTGAAACATCATCCGGTCTTACAGCATTTGCTCTGATTGTAAGAGTAGAACCGTCAGGCTTTGTCATAGATGTTCTGTCATCATATACCCAGTAAGTTTTGCCATCTTCATTTCTGTCTTTACCCATATAGAAACGATAACCGCCGGCATAAACATTATCTGCAGTAAGTGTTAAATCCTGTTTGCCCTGTTCTTTATTTCCGGAAACCTGTCCGTTTTTAATAACAAGGTGAGAATCAGCCCAGTGGTGAACACCGTTGATAACTTCTTCATCAACCCTTGTATTAGGGTTAATATCAAGAACCTTAATATCAGCGCTCTCAGCAACTATATTTCCGTTAGAACCGTAGTAATCAACCGGAGTCTTAGGAGTTTGACCAAGATTGTTAATGTACATTTCAGCACCGCGTGTTACAAGGTTAAGCTTTTCTTTGGCATTAATTTCATCAATGTAAGTATTGCCTGAGAATTCCGCATTAATTGTACCGTTTCTTGAAATCATAGTGCCGACATTAGTATCATAGGCATCACTCTGGCCTTTAACATTAATGTCACCGTTTTTGGTTAACATATTAACGGTATAGCTTGAATTTGGCTTATAAGTAAGGTTACCGCTGTCAGAAATATCATAGCCTGCTTTATTAAACTGACCTGCAGTCTGATTAAATGTTACTTTATTATTTTCAGTACCGATATTTCCGCTGGCAATCATTGAAATGCCTTTACCCTGAACGTTTGCTTTAGATGAATCTGTTGAAGCGTTCAGAATGTCGTAAGAAGTTTGGCCTTTCACAGTTGAATCTGCAAGAAGAATTGCTTTACCGTCAGCGTTTACATAGTTCAAATTCATGTCGGAATTCAGAGCAGCCAGATTAATTACAAGGTCATTTGCCTTGTTCTGTCTTGTTGTTACCGCTGTATAAGTTCCGTCAACATTTGCGTTAATTGACTTTGTCAAATCTCTGGCATTCGGGCCTACACCTGCAAAGTTTGTTGAATCTGTACCGATTGTACCGTCTTTTACGTTAATATTCAGGTCGCCGCCTGTAGTTTTAACAAGAGTTTTAACAACGCCTTTGTTAAGTAGATTGCCGTTTGTAATCTTGATATTAACATCACCGTTAGATGAAATGTAATTGTCATTTGATGTATTATCACCTATTACAACATTGGAATTAGTGCTGTTAATATCAACACCATTAGCTTTTACAAGCCCCTCAACATTAATACCGCCCGCTCCTGAGTTGGTCATTGTTAATTTGTTTGTATTGTTTTTTACAAGACCGGAGCTTTCGATATTCAAAGCACCTTTTGTATTGGTAATTGATGAATTGTCACCGTCTGAATAAACATGGCCTTCAATTGTGATACCGTCAGCACCGGAGTTACTAATTGTGAGTTTACCGTTTTTATTGGAAACAGCATTATTTGTGTTTTCCTCAAACTCACCGATAAAAATACCGCCTGATGCAGAGTTGTTAATTGTTAAGTCGCCGTTTACAGCTTCAACCTGACCTGACTCAATTTCAATACCGTTAGTACCGCTGTTTGTTAAAGTTGTATCACCGTTTTGAGTTCTGATATAATTGTTTACAACAATTCCGCCGGATCCTTTGCTTGTGATATTTGTATCACCATTAATATTATTTACCCATCCTGAATCGGTAACATTTATACCGCCGTCATTACTTGTGATATTTAATTCGCCGTTTGCGTTACGAACAGAGCCGCTTATATCAATGCCGCCCTTTTCGCTTGTAATATTTGTTTCACCTCTGGAGTTGACTGTACCGCTTGCAATAGTAATACCTTTTGAGCCTTCGCTTGTAATATTGGTATCGCCTGCTCCAAAGTTTTTAACTACACTATTTGATGCAATTTTAACACCGCCGTTGCTGCCGTATGATGTAATCTGAATATTTCCGTTTACATTCTGAAATTCATTACCCACAATCATTGCATCTGTATTTACAAGTTTCTGGAACAGAGCATCTGCCTGTGCATTAGATGATAATACATCCGAATTTTTAACACCTGCCATCAGATTAGCACCGGAATTTACGTTTACATCGGCGGCAGCCAGATGAATTGTATCTCTTGCAACAATTTTACCGTTAATTTCAATTGTGCCTGTACCTTTATCTGTCATAAGAGCATTGAATTCAGGTGTACCCTCTGCGGACAGAATAGGTGCGTTAGTGGACATATTGCCTTTAAATTTAGTGTACTGTTCCTGTGTCGGAGTTAAAACAGAAAGCGAACCAACGTTCAATACACCGCTGGCTCCGACAACAACACCGTTTGGAGAGATGAATACAGCCTTGCCGTCATAAAAATTTCCATCTCTCATTGTGTTAACAATACCGTTGATATTAACTGTATTATCAACAAAGTTTACAAATTTTGAAACATTTTCCGAACCATATTTGAAAATTAAGTTAGCGACATCACCCTCTGACAGGTTAAAGTTTTTATACTGTCTGTAACCAATATCACCGTTATGAGCGGAAGGTGCAATATTATAAATTGTATTCCCGTTAGCACCTGTAGTTATACTATCACCGTTGACATGCCCTATCTGTCCCGGATTTGTAACCCCTGTAATACTGCTTGCAACAGCCGCCATCGGAACAAGGGTTTGCTGTGCCATCATTGAAAGTGACAACAAAGAAACCAGTATTCTTCTTTTCTTAGAGGTGATGCGTGCCATATTAACTTCCTTTCAAATACATTTTTTGATTTTTTTCTTAATTCGGCTTGTTATTTCAATATATTTTATACTTTTATTTTAGCAGATATACTTTAAATATCCAACGTTTTTGTCAATTTTTTCATATTCCTTAACATATTTTTATAAGCACAAAATACATTTCATAATTAAATAAACGTTTTAAAATAAAAATAATTGCTATTTTATTAAAAATTGTTACAAAAATTATTGCTGTGTTTTTTGGAAGAAAGCGCAGCGCACGACATAATAAGAGGCATAAAATATTCCCATTAGCAGACACATTTGTATTATAGCCGGAATATATATCATGTTATGTATAATTTGATACATGGCACCCATTGGAATAAAAGCAAAAAGCATGCTCAAAAGTATTCTGTAAGGATAGATTAACCCTAAATTCGGCAGAACAATCACAACGCTAAGGAAAAAGTATAAGAAATTCGCTCCCAGAGTTGCCATACCAACACCTTCCAGACCTACTTTCGGGATTAATATTATGTTCAAGGCTATACCTACTATTCCGGAGAAAAGTTTTATAATAAATTCTATGTATGTTTTATTCGCAAGATGGTACTGCAATGTGGTGTAATCCGTAAGTCCCATAAAGAATGTTCCGAACGCAAAGTACGGTATAATTCTATAAGCCTCATGAAACTTTTCGTTTGCAAGCATCCCAACAAAATCAGAAGCGTAAAGCGACATGACGGTAATTACCGGCATTGAAATCAATATGTAATATCCTGTAAAACGGGAAATTATCGGTCTCACGTCAACATTTTCCTCGTACATTCTTATTATACGGGGGATTGCGGCAACTGTTATTATAGAAAATATCGTCAACAAAAGAGGCAGCGTCACGCCGTAAGCCACACCAACGTAGGCTACATCTGTAAAACCGCTTATATTATTCATAATAAATTTGTTGCTTTGATTTATAATCCAGGCAGATAATGATGTTGCTGCAATCGGAACCCCGTAAGCAAAAATAGGCAGCAGCACTTTTATGTGAAGTTTAGGTACTCTGAAATATGCCAGAATATTACTCTGATAAATCAATAAAATATCAATCAACGTAATTGAAATCCCCATTCCGAGAAGCAATGCCAGCGCACCCAGATGAAAAGCTTTTATAAAAAATACCGAAAGACCTATTGTCATTATCTGGTTCAAAATTGTTGAAAATGTGAATGCAACAGACCTCAGCTGCGCCCTCAAAAGCTGAAACAACAACGCTCTTATTGCAACTGGTATAATTAAAAATAAAATTGCAACAAAATATTTTACATCTATATTAAAAAATGAATAAAAATTATGCCTAAAAAGAAATGCAAGCAAAAACATTGCACCAATGTTTATTGCAAGGATAGAAACCAGTACTGACAAATAACGCGGCAAATCCTGCGCAAGCTGGTGCTGCCTGAAAAACCTTAAACCTGAAAGTCCTACCCAGTCTGAAAATATGATACACAAGAATGACAGAAGTGCAATTGAGAGCGAATATAGCCCGTACTGTTCCGGCGGAAGAAGGCTTGTATAAACGGGAACAATAATGGCATTGCCGGCAGTTCCGCAAATTTTTGAAGGAGAATACTTCAGCATATCTTTGAAGATTGCTGTTAACTGCCTTTTTTCTTCTTCCGAATTACCTACAAATTCCATCATTAACCTTTTGGGATAATTTTACACTAATTTGTCAAATTAGTCATCAGATTAACATAGGATTTTAAGAAATATTATTGAATTACGCCAAAAAGGTCGTATTCATCAGCGTTATCAATCAGAACATCCTCAATATCCCCTGGAACAACAGGTCTTTCGCTTCTGCCGTAAACCAACCCGTCAATTTCCGGTGCATCATGCTGTGAGCGCATTATCACAACACCGTCATCTGTATATCCCTCAACTATGCAAGGTAAAGTTTTTCCGATATAAGTCTGATTAATTTCGTAAGAAATTTGCTGCTGCAGTGACATAAGTTCTTTATAGCGTTTGTGCTTCAACTTTTTCGGAACCTGATGTTCCATTGAATAAGAGGTTGTGTTTTTTTCTCTGGAATATTCAAAAACCCCCATTCTGTCAAATCTTGCACGTTTTACGAATTCATACAGCCTGTTAAACTGTTCATCGGTTTCACCCGGATAGCCGACGATAAATGCCGTACGGATAGCAACACCCGGAATTTTATCCCGCAGTTTTTTAATTAAAACATCATAATCAAATGCAGGGCGGCGCATTGCTTCAAGAATTTCCTTATCGTAGTGCTGGAGCGGAATATCAATATATTTAACGACTTTATCAAGCGTTGCTATTGCGTGGATAAGTTCGTCAGTCATCTGCGACGGGTAAGCATACATAATCCTTATCCACCCGAGCCCTTCAATTTTATTCAGTTCTTTAAGAAGCTTGGCAAGAGAGGGTTTGCCGTAAATATCAATACCGTAGCTTGTAGTATCCTGCGCAATAAGAACAATTTCCGTAACCCCTTTTGCGACCAGTTCTTTTGCCTCTTCTACAATATTCTCGATTGTTCTGGAATGATATGCCCCGCGCAATTGCGGAATAATACAGTATCCGCAGTGATAGTTGCAGCCGTCGGCAACTTTTATATAGGAGCTTGCACCCATTGTAATCTGCTGGCGCTTGACGTTTTCCGGATAAATGTACTCCGGTTTTTCGGAAATCTTTGCAACATATTCGTCATTCTGCTTATTCAAAACCTGTTCAACAACAGAAACAATCTCTTTTAAGTCGGAGGTGCCAATCATAGCACAAACTTCCGGAATGGCTTCTTTAAGTTCGTTTTTATGCTTCTGAGGCAGGCAGCCTGTCACGATAACCTTTTTCCCGTCGTTCACCATCTGCAGAATTGATTGAACGGATTCCTGCTCGGCATCGTGGATAAAAGAACAGGTGTTCACAATTACAACATCGGCGTCATTATCATCAAGCGTAATTTCATATCCTTTTTCGGCAAGAAGTCCGAGCATGAGTTCTGAATCAACAAGATTTTTTGCACATCCATGGTTTACTAAAGCTATTTTTTTATTCATAGGTTTACCTCTACAAAATAACTTTAGCATGAATACGGTATTTTGTAATTATTCAGTAAGGGAATAAAAATCTTTTAAAAATCAATAGTTTGACCTTTAGAATAATTTGTATAAACAAATTCATCATTACCTGACAATATATTTTGTAAACTGGCACTTCCAACAAAGCTCCAGCCTTCAACAGAAACCTTTTCTTTGAGTACAGCAAGCCCGAAAGCATCCCTTCCGTATTGATTTGGCTGTTTAGGACCGTTTACATCCATACGTATTAAGGCACAACGGGTATTTTTCCATGTGCCAGTTTTATTAGTACCGTCAGGATTTTTTATAGGCCGTCCGTATTCGTCAACAACACTAACTGTTTCCAATTTATAACAATCCGGATTGTTGTATTGAACAATTGCAAGAACGGCTCCGCTGTTTAAAATAATTTTAGGATAATTACTTGTATCTACTACAGTTTGGCCCGAACCATCAACTTTTGTTGTAGCATATTTTAAATCATAATAATATTTTGCACATCCTTTGTCAGTTTTTGATTTACACAACTTAGCACCATTAAAATATTTAACAAACTTTTCTGAATTTTCAACGGCTGTATTACTAGGATTAAAAAGAATTGAATTATTTCCTACTGCACCAAAATCAGTCTGAGCCCTTAATACAGCATTACTTATATCAGAATAAGTCTTTTTTATTCTGGAGATGAGTTCTTTATCCTGATTTTTTTGTATTAATGACGGCATTGTCATCGCAGCAACCACTCCGATAATCCCCAGCGTAATAAGAACTTCAGCCAAAGTAAATCCGTTGAAACTTCTCATAATAATCCTCCAAATTAAATAAAACGCATTATTTAATTCCATTATACACTATATAGTGTACTAAGTCAATCATTTTGTTATTATTGCATTAAATAGTATCATTAGAGGATGAGTACAGAATATCCGCTTGAAACCAAAAACCTGAAGGAACAGATTAAATTTCTGGCAGCAATTCAGGGTATTACAATGCTTAAACTTAAAGAAGAAGTTAACCACAAATACGGAAAACACGACAGCATAAGAAATCTCGGCAACAAACTCCGCAACAAAACCTTCAGGGTGTCAGAACTTGCGGAAATTGCGGATATTCTCGGCTATGACATCTACCTTAAAAAGAGAACTTAACCGAACTTTTTCTTCATCCCTGTTTTTATAAGAAAATTTATGAGATTTTGCGGCAGCTTTGATATTAATTCCGAGAAAAAAGCATCAACGCCAACGGTATAAGAAGGCTTTGGATTTTTTGTAATTGAAACTTTTTTAATAAGTTTCACAACACGCTCAACAGGAAGTCCTTTTTGCCCGTTTTTTAGAGCATTTGCCTCCATATAACGCATCTCTTTTGAATATTCCTCATCATTTTCAAGGGCGCTTTTGTTTAATTCAAGCGACTTTTGCCACAGAGGAGTTGCAATAACACCAGGTTTTACGGAAATAATTTCCGGCCCGTCGTGCATTTCCAGGCTCATAGAATTAAACAGAATGTCGAGCGCCCTTTTTGAAGCACAGTATGGTGCTACAAACGGAAATATTCCGAAACTTGCCATTGAACTTATGTTGATAACCCGCCCCTCATTCAACAGCGGCAAAAGTTTCTGAGTAAATTCAAGGTGTGAAAACGTATTAACCTCAAACTGCTTTCTGATACGGCTTGCCGCAATATGTTCAACTGCACCTGCAACAACACAGCCCGCAGCGTTTATCAAAACGTCAACCCTGTCTGTTTTGTGTTTTATAAACTCCACCGCCCCGCTTATTGTATAAGGCTTTTCCATATCTATAAAGAACGGGATAACATCAGGCAATTTAGAAAGTTCAGCTTCGTATCTTGCGTTACGGTAGCCGGCAAAAACTATCGAATCTTTAGAAAATTCCTCAAGCAAAGCTTTCCCGATACCGGATGTTGCGCCTGTAATTACATAGACCTTCCTGTTCTGCGGCTCCATCGCTGCTCCTATGACATATAAGAACCGAACAGAGGCAGGTACAATGCTAATGCCAGAGTTAATACGATAGAACCGATTACGATAAGCATTAACGGCTCAATCATCTTGGTCATGGTATCAATAATATCATCAAGCTTTTTATCAATATATTTGGTTGCCTGCAATAGCATATCGCCCAGACGACCTGACTGTTCGCCGGTTGCTATCATAAACAAAATCATCTTCGGCACAGAACCGGTTGTTCTCAATGCAACAGAAAGGTGCTGCCCCTGCTGTACCATACCGGTTGCCTTTTCAATCTTTTCTTTCAGTGTAAAGTTTGTTAGGGTTAAGTTTGAAAGATACAAACATTCAACAATAGGAACACCCGCATCATAAGCAACCTGCATAACCGCAACAAAGTTTGCAAAGTTTGAATACTGCATCAAATCTGACAAAATTGGAACTTTTAAAGTAAAATCGTCAATTTTACGTTTACTCGGCTCCCATTTGAACAGGAATATGATTGTTGCTGTAACAGAACCGAGCATAAACGGCACTAAATACCAGAATTTTTTCAAAAACAGACCTGCATCCATCAAAGTCTGTGTAATCCACGGAAGTTCTTTACCCATACCTTCAAACATATCTTTGAATACAGGGAATACGAACATCAACATGACAAGTACAATAATAACCGCCAGCACAATAACGAACATAGGGTACATCAGTGTTCCGATAACCTTACCTCGAATATTTGCCTGTTTTGTAAGAAGTTCAAGCAGTCGGCCTAAAGTTTTTTCGAGTTCACCGGAATCTTCACCGGCCTTACACAAACCGATATAAATTTGTCCGAACTGATTCGGATACTTTGCAATTGTATCCGCGAATGTTGCACCAGCCATAATCTGACGCCTCAATTCCTTTGCAACAAGTCTGATTTTTAATTTTGCCGCATCGTTTTCAATAAACATCAAAGATTCAATCATCGGGATACCAGATGATGCAAGAATTTGAAGTGTTGAAGTAAAGTCCATCTTCTCGGAAAGTCCGAGCGTTTTCATCTGACCGCCTTTTACAGAAACTGCGGCTTCCTTTTTATTGTCACTTCCGAGCTTTTCTTCATAAACCTTTGTAGGTAAAAAACCGAGGCTTCTTACCTTTTCACGGGCGTCGCGCAAATCCTCCGCTTCAACTTTACCTTTTACTATATCTTTGTTATTTCTTAGTGCTACGTAGTTATAAATTGCCATTTTTCACCTATTCATTAACAATACCGAGAACACGTACAAATTCACTGATAGTTGTCTGCCCGTTAAGGATATGCCCCATACAAGACTGATGCAGCGTTCTCATTCCGTTTCTGACAGCAGCTTCTTCAATTTCAATATCATGGGCGCCGTCCGCAACTAACTTTTTGATTTCCTTATTGATTGTCATAATCTCATACACGCCAAGACGTCCTACATAACCGGAGAACCCGCATTTGTTACATCCTCTTGCTCTGTATATCGGGGTTTTCATCAGTTTTTGGATTTCTTCTTCATCTGCAGAAATTTGGCTTGCTTCCTCGTATGAAGGGTAATATTCTTCTTTACAGTCATCACAGAGTTTTCTTACAAGACGCTGTGCAATTACACCGGAAAGAGTAGAGGCTACAAGGTAATCTTTTGCACCCATTTCAATCATACGGGTAACGGTTGCTGCAGCAGAGTTGGTGTGAACCGTACTTAGCACGAGGTGACCTGTTAACGCTGCAGAAACAGCGATTTCTAGTGTTTCATAGTCACGGATTTCACCGACAAGGATAATATCAGGGTCCTGTCTTAATATCGCACGCATACATGAGGCGAACGTGATACCTGCTTTCGCGTTAATCTGTGACTGGTTAATCCCTTCAAGTTTAATTTCTATCGGGTCCTCAATTGTTGTAATATTAACGTCCTCATCGTTCAAACTTTTCAATACAGAATAAAGCGTTGTTGTTTTACCTGAACCTGTAGGCCCTGATGTGAGAATAATACCGTTAGGACAGGTTACCATATTTTTAATTTTGGCAATATCCTCAGGAGTTCCGCCGACAAGTTTAATATCCTTATCATCAGCATTCAAACTGACTGCCGGTGCTAAGATACGGATACAAACCTTTTCCTTTCCTGCAACAGGAAGGGTGTTAATACGGAAGTCATAAGAACAGTTTTTATACTTAATTGAGAACGTACCATCCTGAGGCCTTCTGTGTTCAGCAATATTCATCCTTGAAAGAACTTTAAAACGGGCAATTACGGAGGTTTCAACTTTCGACGGAATATCAAGAACTTTTGAGAGCATACCGTCTTTTCTGTATCTCACTATATAGCCTGTCAGACGCGGCTCGATGTGAATATCGGAAACTTTTGTATCAATTGCTGTTGTAATAATCTGGTTAACGAATTTTGCAATTGAACCGCTCGAATCCTGAAGTTCGCTATCAACCAGGTCAGCAAGAGAAGATTCAACCTGAAAAGTTTCACTCTCTTCTTCAATCTGTTTAATTATCTGCTGGGTTTCTTTTTTACTCTGGCTGAAGAATGTATTCATAGCGTTTTCAAACTCAAAGTGAGTCATCAACAACTGCTTAGGATTCTGACCAGTTAAAAAGATAATTTGTTTCAACACATCAGGCTTAACAGGAGAAACAACCCCCAGAAGCAAAGTTTTCCCATCAGATGACACCGGAATAATTCTGTTATTTTTGATAAAATCTTCCGGCAAAAGATCAATATATTTAGATTGAGATGCAAGTTGGTCTGCGGTAACGACTTCAAAACCGGTCTGAATATGAAGGATTTCTTTCAACTGCTCAAGAGAAATGAACCCTAGTTTAAAGAGCATCGAACCGATAGGAGTTTTTTGCCGCTTACTTTCAGCAAGCGCCTGCAGAAGCTGCACATCAGTAATATAACCCTTCTGGATTAACAGTTCCCCGAGTTTTGCCTGAACAGATTCTTGAGCGCCGCCGTTGTTTCCGCCGAGCAATTCTGCTACCAATTGTGACAGGTCATTACCCGGCACCTGAATGAATTTTATCTGATATGGGAAATACTGGCGCAGCTTCGCGTTTATAGCCTCTTTATCAGATGTAGTTTCAATAGCAACAAAAAGGAATTTATCCTTAACACTAATTGGAACAAATTTATATTGTTCCAACAGTGCTCTGTCAACCTTATTGAGTATCTGCTTATTGACACTATTTTTTAATCTGTTTAATAATTCATTCATTACAGGTAATTTTCTTCACTTCTTATAAAGCATCTCTGTTAACAGTATTTTCATTTCCATCAGTCAAAATCTTCGGAGTAATCAGAATAACGAGCTCTGATTTTTCTCTTGTAGAAGATGTACTTCTGAAAAGTGAGCCGATAACCGGAAGATCACCGAGAATTGGCACCTTGTTGATAGTTTTTGATTCATTTTCTCTCATCATACCAGCAACAACCAGAGTATCGCCGTCTTTAATCCTGACATTTTTCAACTCAAGGTTTCTTCTCTGAAGAAGTGTAGCCTGGATATCCATAATACCTTGCGCTGCAGCTTCTTCATCTGTACTTAATGTTTGAATCTGTTGGGCAATGATTGCGTAATCAGGTTTGAGGTTCAGGTATACATAACCGTCAGGGCTTATGAACGGAGTAACTTCAATTTTAATACCATCATCCTCACCGATTTCATAATCTCTCTGGGTTGTTGCGTTCAAAGAACCCTGTACAACCTGAGAGGTTACTGTTTTAACGTAGTCTGCGGTCATATCAATTGTAGACTGCTGCCCGTTTGTTACAAGAATACGAGGGTTAGAAATTGTTCTTGCTTTATTATTTTGTAATAAGTATTGGATTGTATAAACAAGTTTTGATGAATCCCCTGCGTAATGCTGAGTTGGGCCCATTACGTATATAGGAGACACCTTTGTATTCCCTTGGCTGTCTGCATTTATACTAAAGTGTTTAGAATTAAAACTCCACACATTACTAAAGTTTTTAGAGCCGTCCTCACTAAGTTCTATGATAGAAAACTCCAGATAAGCCTGCGGCTGTTTCTTATCGTTTAATTCAATAAATTCTCTAATCATATCAACCTGCTGCTCGGAACCGCCGATAATATTTACAGTACCAAGCTGGGTGTAATAGGCAACAGACAAACCGCCGAGTCCTACCGGAGCAACTTCACCGTCGCCGCCGCCTTCTTCCGCGGCAACAGAGCAGGCTACAGTACCTTCACCAAGTACAATATCACTGTCACCGCCGCTGCTATCAGCAGCAGCCCCTGTCATAATACCTGCAGCACCTCCGGTACTTCCGTCACCTTTAATACCTGATGTCGGAAGAAGCATTTCGCATATCATGTTAGACATTTCTGCAGGAGTTGTATGATTTACCCTGAATACTGTAGTAACAGGTTTTTTATCAAACTGATCAATTATTTTCTGGGCAATCTTCACATCATTCTGAGAACCGAAAATCAACAATTCGTTTGTTGAAGGGTTAGTTGTTGCGATGTTTTGCGATGACAGTCCAGGTTTTTTCATACCGTAGATGTTCTTATTTAAGAAATCAGCAATGGCCTTTGCGCTGACATACTTAACAGGAAGCACTGTCATTGCCTGTTTTCCGATACTTGTAGAATCATCAGGTTTTGTAATAATAAGTGTATTATCTTCAAGGACATAAGTTAAATCTGAAGTTTCCAGCACCATATCAAATGCCGAATTCAAAGGAATATTAACAAGATCCATTGTAACCTTGCCGCTAATATCGCCTTTAAATATGATATTCAAGCCGGCCTTGTCTGCAAACATGCGCAAAACCTGTTTTACATCGGAATCACGCAGACTTAAATTTATAGGTACATTTTTCTTTGTAATATTAACTTCACCTTTTAAGTTAAGAACTGAAGGTGCTGAACCTCTCAAAATAGGTCTGTCTGCATCATATCCTTCAGAACTGAACGCCATTGAGGCTGTTACAGTATTTGAAAGTACAAATACCAGTAACATCATTGAAGTAGAAAGTTTTTTAATTGTATTTTTCATCGCTGCTCCTGCTTATTTTAACATTAAAATCTATCGTTTTGCCCCGCCAAACTTAGTTGATAAATTTGACACAGTATTCATATTAAGTTCGCCGTCATCCACAACTTCACCGACACCGGCCTTATATACGTTCGGGCCAAGCTGAACAGTTACGGTTGAAGGACTTATAGCTAAAATTTTATATCCGTTTATTACATCACCGGATCTGACAAGATAATCTGTATCTTCTATATTCAAAATGGCAGAAGGATTTTCTTTATCATACATAATTCCGGAAATCTTGGTTGCCATAACCTTCTGCGTATATTCATCCGGTTGTGGTGTGACTGGAGGTTCCATCAAATCAAAGTTTAAACCCGCCTTATCCGCAAGGAGTTTTCCTTCTTTAGACGGGAGAAACGGATTTGCTCTGCCAACACTTTCAAGAGCAACATCCACCATTTTATCAGAATTTGTATCATCGTCAACAACAGTTACAGAAGAACCATTATCAACCGCTCCCGGAGTTTCTGCCGGAATATCAATTTGAGCTTCTTCTGAAGTAGTGTTCAAATCTTCCCCCCCGGTATTTCCACATCCAGTAGCGTTAAATGCCAGAAATATTAAAAATAACGGCAGTAGAAGAATGCTAAACTTTCTTTTTAGTGACAGGCTTGTATTTTTTATCATATCCGTATTCTATTCCACTCTCTCTTATTTTTGTGTACACCACCAACTACAATTAGATTATATATAAATATAACCAATTTAGTATCAATTATTTAGTGGATTTAATTTAAATTTTCTCTTAAATTCACTAGAACAATTTATTATAATCTTAGCACATTTAATTTAATATGGCAAAAAAGAGTGTTTTGTTAAGTTTTATAAATATTTTTACTGGAAGTTATTAGTAATAGTATGTATATACTCTAAAATTTGAGAAAAGTATTCCAGATCAGCATTACCGTTTAAGACCAGATCTGCAGAATTTTTAAACGGTTTCACATACTTTTCGCCTGCGCTTGTTATGTAATCCCAGTGTTTTAGTGCATTTTCCTCACTCTGGTTGCGCTCTTTGCAGGCACGGTTGAGGAAGCGCTCTCTCCTTATTGAATTTTCCGTTTCTACATAAATCTTTACATCAAATATATCTTTAACCTGCTCGTACATTGTAGCAATACCTTCCACCACGATAATCTTTCTTGAAACAACATCCTGAGAACGCGGCATAGAAATTCCTGTTCCATTAGGAAGGTACATTGGGATTTTAACATTTAGCCCTTCACTGAGAGATTTTAAATCTTCTTTTAATATATCAAGCTGAAAACTTGAAGGGGCATCCACGTCATATCCGTTATCACGCAAGTTATCAAAAGAGCCGTACTGAGCAATGAGCTTTGAAATATCATTAAAATAATTATCAGTACTCATAATTGATACAGGCATAGAAAGCTGTTCAATAATTTTTTTCAGTTCTCTGCAGATAGTGGACTTGCCGGAAGCAGATTCGCCTGTAATTCCTACAAGAAGTCTTTTATGCGGGTTATTAATAAGCCTTTTTGAAAAATTAGCTATAAAATTAGGATTAACCTCAATAAATACAGGATTATCACACCGTCTGTCATAGGCCAAAATTTGTCTGAATTTTGTCTGCAGATAAAATACCAGAAGTTCACGGCCTGTGCGGGAATTAAAATCCGGCTTCAGTATCTTATCATTTGAGTTTAATTCTTTATCAATTAACAATTGCATAATTCCTGAATTCCACTTTAATAACGCGTGCCGCAACCTCAAAATCCTACAGGCCGTATACAGCCGGCAGGTGCCAGAGAGTGACAGTTCATTTATCAAAGTATGTTAGAAATAATACACAAGAAAAAAAAAAATTGCTAGTTAATGTAAAAAAATAATAAAAATGTTACATTTTTAATAAAAAAGGCACACCTGTCAAAAGGTGTACCTTTTTATAATGGTTCAAAGCTTAGAACATCAAACCTGCTTCACGGGCAGCATCAGCAAGAGCCTGAACACGTCCATGATAAAGGAAGCCGCCTCTATCAAAGACAACGCATTCAATACCTGCTTTTTTAGCTTTTTCAGCAATTGCGGCACCGACAACTTTTGCAGCTTCAATATTTCCGCCGTGTGGCAATTTCTCTTTAAGGTCTTTATCTACAGAAGATGCCGAAGCTATAGTTACTCTATTTTCATCATCAATCAACTGTGCATAAATATGTTTTGTTGATCTGTAAACTGCAAGTCTAGGAAATTCCTTTGTACCGGAAATTTTCACTCTTATAGACCTGTGTCTTTTTTGAACCTGTGGTTTTCTTGCTTTTCTTTTAATCATTTTATTTTCTCCTTTTACCCGAACCTTCTTGATAACCACTACCAAGGGTTCATGCGGGCTATGCTTGTTTATCTAATACTAATTCGACTTTAGATTTATCTACATACTGCTGGCCCAGATTTTTATCCAGTTTGTCAAATATATCGCATAATATATAAGGATTATCAACAGCTGTAGAAATTCTAATCCCTTTATCGGCTAATTTTTTGTCGGTTTTCTGAATATTAAATCTATCTTTCATAGCAATCTCTACAATGTCTAACTTAGAATTATAGGTCTTATCTGTATAGTCTTTAATATTTTTATATTTTTCTTCAATATACTGATTACTTGTTCCGTACGGAAAACGTACATCGTAGATACCTGAAAAAGAAACTTTCATAAAATCAGCCTCTAAAAGTTAAGCTTATTTCTTACCGGCTTTGCCTGCCTTACGTCTGATGTGTTCACCTTCATATCTAACACCTTTGCCTTTGTAAACTTCAGGAGGACGTTTAGATCTGATGTAAGCAGCAACATCGCCTACTGTTTGTTTATTTGCGCCTGTTACTGTAATTTTTGTATTTGCTTCAACAGTAATTGTAATACCTTCAGGCGGTTCAACGATTACAGGATGAGAGTAACCGAGTGAAAGGTTAAGATTTTTACCTTCCATGTTAGCACGATAGCCTACACCTTGAATTTCAAGTTTCTTTTCAAAAGCGTGTTTAACACCGTGAACAGCGTTTGCTATCAAAGTTCTTGAAAGACCGTGCAAAGAGCGAGCCTGTCTTGAATCGTCAACGCGGGTTACGATAATGTGGTTATCTTCGACCTTAACGTTAATTTCAGGACGAACAGCAACTACTTCTGTGCCGTTAGGGCCTTTAACGGTAACCTGATGATCCTCAACATGAACTTCCACACCCTGCGGAATTTCGATAGGTAATTTACCAATACGTGACATTTTAAATTCTCCTTTTATGGTATTAACTAACATCGCCGGAAAACTTATTCTTTGTTCTTTCGATTAAGCCGGAGCCATTATCTAAAGCCAAAGCCCTAAATTTTTGCCCCACCCGGCCGGGTCTTTCTACCAATTACACCCGAAATTATTCTATATAAAAATATTTAAAATGTCAAAGCCCTGTTTATAGAACTTTACATAAAATATGTTATCAGAAAAAACAAGTTCTCCAACTTCTTTTACGTTCATTTCTTTTCTTTTTTAGCCAGAAAAAAGAAAAGAAACGAACCAAAGAAAAGAAAAATCGGCAAAAGATAAGAGCGTCGCTGCGCGCCGCAAACCCAAATGGAAGTAGTGAAAAAATTTTGTTATCCTGAATTTAGTTAAGGATCTCAAAATTTTTTCACCTCAATTGCTCGCTATCACGGCAAAGCCGCACGCTCGCCTGAAAACCCTCCGGCGCTTTGCGCCACCTCCCTTGCAAGGGAGGTAAGGAGGATTTCTTTAGACCGGACTGCGGCCGGTTGCAGAACGTGCACGTAGTGCGATAGTGAGGCTTAAAAGGTTAAATGCGTCAGCATTTAACTATATCCGTTTGGCCATGCGCTGCGCAGCAGCGCTGTTATATAGTATGTTTTTCTTTTTCGGTTCACTTTTTCTGCTTGGTTGCTCGCGTTTAACGGACTGCAACACCGCCGCCTTCGCGTCGCTGTTTCGTCCTCAGCTCGCAATACGTTTTTTCATCGCAAAAAAAAGAAAAAGTGAACGTAATGAAATACTAATAGCCAACAATTAAAAAATACCTCTCTATCAATGGGAGAGGTATTTTTCTTCTTCTGATAACATATTTTATGTAAAAAGTCCGTTCTTAAAAAAGAAACGGACTTTTTTACTTTTTAATTATTTAATTACTATATTAGTAAATATAGCAAAGAACTTCGCCACCAACATTTTCTTTGCGAGCTTTTCTGTCTGTCAGTAAACCTTTGCTTGTGGAAACTATTGCCACACCCATACCGCCTAATATTTTCGGTAAATTCTGGGCTTTGCAATATGTTCTTAAACCAGGTCTTGAAACTCTCTGTAATTTTGAGATTACCGGTTTGTGTTTTTCATCATACTTTAATGTGATTTCCAAAACTTTAAATTTGCCGACTTCTTTTACGGAATAATCAGCAATAAAACCTTCTTCTTTCAACAATCTTGCAAGTTCAACTTTTAATTTTGAAGAAGGAACCTCAACTTTTTCATGAGAAACGATGTTTGCGTTTCTAATTCTTGTTAGCATATCAGCTATAGGATCTGTATTCATTTTATATTTTCCTTTTCTTATGCCGGAACTTTAAATCCGGCGCTACTTACCAATTTTTGTCCGGTTCGGCTCACCGCCGCCTTGACGAGTTTTAGCAGTTTAGCAGAGTTATATTAATACTCATTTGCTCCTGTTGAGTTTTCTTCCGAAAACTCTTACGTCGCCATCGTAATGTTCGCCCTGCTTGTCTTTGACTGCGCGAAGCCAACTCCGGCGAACACCGGCGCAGCACTTTACCAACTAGCTTTTGTAACACCCGGTAATAATCCCTGGTGTGCCATTTTTCTCAAACAAATTCTGCACAGACCGAAATCTCTGTGGAAACCGTGCGGTCTGCCGCAAATACTGCATCTGTTATGTAATCTTACTGCCGGATATTTACCTTTTGCAGCAAGTGCTTCACGTCTGAGTTCTTTGTTTATCATCGCTTTCTTAGCCATGAATTTCTCCTTATGTTTCTTAGTTTATTTTTATCTGTTATTTATTTGGACTTATTATCCAATTATTTGTTCATCCCTTTGAAAGGCATTCCGAGTAATCTCAACAATTCTCTTGCTTCATCATCAGTTTCGGCAGTAGTAATAATTGAAATATTCATACCTTTAACGAGATCAACTTCTTCATAAGTAATTTCAGGGAAAAGAGCCTGTTCCTTTAAGCCGAGAGTATAGTTTCCTCTGCCGTCAAAAGATTTAGCACTGATACCTCTGAAGTCACGGATACGAGGGAATACTACGCAGATTAACTTCTGTAAGAAGTCATACATTCTTTCGCCTCTAAGTGTTGCCATCGCACCAACCGGCATACCTTCTCTTAACTTGTAAGTTGCGATTGATTTTTTAGCTTTGGTAATAACACATTTTTGACCTGCAATTTTAGTCAACTGACCTTCGATAGCTTCAGCAATTTTGGAGTTGTGAGAAGCTTCGCCGACACCCATATTCAAAACTATTTTATGAAGTTTTGGAATCTGCATATCGTTTTTATAGCCGAATTTTTCTTTCATTGCAGCTTTTACTTCATTATCGTATTTTGCTTTTAAACTTTCTGTTTTTGTCATTTTCGTATTTCCTTAATTCTAGGACACTTAATATTTTATTCTAAAAAATATTAAACGTCTAACTGTTCACCACATTTTTTACAAACACGAACTTTTTTGCCGTCAACGACATCATGTTTGATCCTTGTCGGTTTTTCGCAAGCCGGGCACACAATCATAACTTTTGAAGCATCAAGAGGAGCTTCAAGCTTTATTAAACCACCCTGAATTCCGGCCATAGGCTGGGGCTTTTGAGCTTTAGTAACCATGTTAGCGCCTTCTACAACCACTTTTGATTCTGAAGGATTAACTTTTTTTACGTTACCGATTTTTCCTTTGTCTTTGCCTGAGATTACGATAACTCTGTCACCGTTTTTTACATGCAGGCTTTTTTTATTTTTATCTGTCATTTTAAAATTCTCCGTTTTTTCAATTTATGAAACAAATTTCGACCTTTTAAATTCGTTTCTGTGTTTTCCTGTTCCGGCATTGAATTCTTGCTTCACACTTTACCTTGTAATTTAATAACATTCCCGGCTCGATGCTTCTATGTGCTGTATTGTAATGCTCATAGAGTGCACCGCTGGCAATATTCAACTATATAACTTCCGGAGCAAGAGAAACAATTTTCATATAGCCTTTATCTCTGAGTTCACGTGCAACCGGCCCGAAAACACGGGTTCCTCTAGGGTTACCGTCTTTGTTGATAATTACAGCTGCATTTTCATCAAATCTGATAACAGAACCGTCTGCACGTTTAATATCAGCTTTTGTTCTTACAACAACTGCTTTTACAACTTCAGATTTTTTAACTGCCATATTTGGAGTTGCGTCTTTAACTGTAGCTACGATTTCATCGCCGACAGCTGCAAATTTCTTATTTGAGCTGCCCATAACACGGATGCACAAAAGCTGTTTTGCGCCTGTGTTATCTGCTACTTCTAATCTGGTTTCCTGTTGTATCATTTTTAATTTCCTTTTGTTTAAGTAATTTTACTACTTCCGGCCTCTCATTACTCTTAAGGTAATGCTGCCTTTAATGTACACGTCAAAAATTAACGAGCTTTTTCAACTATTTCGAGCACTGACCAGCGTTTGTCACCTGAGATAGGCTTTGATTCAATAATTCTTACTGTGTCGCCTTCGCTGCAGATGTTATTCTCGTCATGAGCCTTATAGTTTTTGTTAGATTCGATAATCTTTTTGTATTTTGGATGTGGTTCGTAATCAGCAACTCTGACAACAACTGTTTTGTCCATTTTGCTGCTTACTACTATTCCTTGTTTTTCTTTCTTAGGCATTTATTATTTTCTCCTTTAGAAGCCTGCGCTGAAGCCTGTTTCACAGGTAAAGCGCTACGCTTCCTTTTCTTTTATCACTGTTTTAGCTTGAGCTATTAAGCGTTTTGTTTTGGAAATCTGAGCTGTATTTTCCAGCTTGTGGGTTGCAAGCTGCATTTTGCAGTCAAATAACTGTTTCTTCCAGTCAACAATTGCACTCTGTAACTCATCTACTGTTTTTTCACGCATTTCACTTAATTTCATTTTACGATTTCCTTTTTCTTGTTATAGTGCAAGTTTATGCTTCCAATTTGGACTTTTCTACTACTTTAACTTTAATAGGAAGTTTCTGGGCTGCAAGTTCAAGAGCGTGAACTGCAACATTTCTGTCAAAGTATTCAAGTTCAAAAAGGATTCTGTTAGGTTTAACAACCGCAACCCAGTATTCCAGATTACCTTTACCAGACCCCATACGGGTTTCAGCAGGTTTTGCAGTAATCGGTTTATCCGGGAAAATTTTTATCCATACATTACCGCCACGTTTGATGTCACGTGTCATCGCACGACGGGCAGCTTCTATCTGTCTGCTGGTAATCCAGCCAGGTTCAAGAGCCTGCAATGCGTAGCTTCCGAACTCGAGTTTTGTTCCTCTTGTTTCGTGGCCTTTCATTCTGCCCTTCATCATTTTGCGGTATTTAGTCTTTTTAGGCTGTAACATTTTATTTACTCCTGTTAATTATTTTTACTTGTATTCATTTGTTCAGCAATCATAGCGCACACTTTTGGCTATTCAGTTTCGATAGCGCGTCTTTTCGGACGTCTGCCGCCTTTTTCTGAGCCGTCTTTGCCTGATTTTGATTTAATATTCTGGTCGGCTTTTTCGCCAGGCATCAAATTACCTTTGAAAATCCAAACTTTAACGCCGATTTTACCCATAATTGTATCAGCTTCTGTAAAACCATAGTCAACATCAGCTCTAAGTGTCTGAAGCGGAATTCTGCCTTCTTTAGCCCATTCAGAACGAGCAATTTCAGCACCGCCCAGACGACCTGATACCATAATCTTGATACCCTGAATACCGGCTCTCATTGAGCGCTGCATAGCCTGTTTCATTGCACGTCTGAACGCTACACGTTTTTCAAGCTGCTGTGCAATTGCTTCAGCAACAAGCTGGGCATCAGCATCAATTCTTGCAACTTCTACTACATTGATTGTAACAGGTTTTCCGAGGTATTTAGATACATCCTGTTTAAGTTCTTCGATACCCTGACCGCCTCTGCCAACTACAATACCTGGCTTTGCAGTTACGACTGTAATTGTAATCATCAAAGCTTTTCTGGCGATTAAAATTTTTGATACGCCTGCTGCATATAATTTTTTCTTAACAAATTTTCTTATTTTTGCATCTTCTGCAACAAACTGAGAATAATCTTTAACCTTAGCGTACCATGTGCTGAACCAAGGCTGGATTATACCTACTCTAAATCCGGTTGGATGTGTTTTTTGTCCCATTTTTTATACCTTTTTTTTGTTATACTAACATTTCATACTGCTCAAATTTTGAGCCGGCCTCTGCAAACTGCGGAGGACTTACTTAATATCACTAACTTTTAAAGTTAAGTGAGATGTACGTTTTAGTCTTTTGTAAATACGACCTTGTGCTCTAGGCTTACCGCGTCTGAAAGTCTGGCTTTCGTCAGCAAAAATTTCAGAAATCTTTAAGGATTCAGCTGAAACTCCGTATTTTTCCTGAGCATTAGCAACAGCAGCTTTCAAATTCTTTTCAACTACTCTTGCTGCAAAATAAGGCATAAAACGCAACATATCCTGAGCTTCAAGAACTTTTTTGCCGCGAACTTCGTTAATTACACGACGTAATTTTCTTGCTGTCATTTTAATATCTGTTTGTTTTGCTTTAGCTTCCATTTTTACTTTCCTTATTTTCTTTTAGCAGTCTTATCTGAACCTGCGTGTCCTCTAAACATTCTTGTAGGTGCAAATTCACCTAATTTGTGTCCAATCATCTGCTCTGTTACATAGACCGGTACGTGAGTTTTACCGTTGTGAACAGCAATTGTATGACCTAACATATCAGGTACAATCATTGATGCTCTTGACCATGTTTTGATAACTTTATGTTCTGAATTTGCATTCATTTTAGCTATTTTTTGCTGTAGAGCTTCTTCTACGTATGGACCTTTTTTTAATGAACGTGCCATTAATTTTTTCTCCTTATTGGTTTTTATTTTTTTGTTAGTCTTGGATTATTGGCGGTTCAAAACTTTCTATTCCGTTACACAATTTTTATCAAAATTGTTTCACTCACTTAAGTTTTTCACCTTGACGTGTTGGGTTCGCTTTGTCGTTGCTCGCTGTATACTTTTTTAGCTTTTGTGAAGATTTATACGGCTCGCCCAAGCTCACGCAGCGCACTTGCCAAAATCCGCTATTTCTTACGTCTTCTAACTATTAACTTATCAGAAGCCTTTCCGGCTTTTCTTGTCTTATAGCCGAGAGCCGGTTTGCCCCAAGGTGTCTTAGGATGTCCGCCTGGCCCGGTTTTACCTTCACCACCGCCGTGAGGGTGGTCGCAAGGGTTCATTGTAACACCACGTACTGTTGGTCTGATACCGAGGTAACGTTTTCTACCGGCTTTACCGAGAGAAAGGTTTTTATATTCTGAATTACCAAGAGTACCGATAGTGGCCATACATTCTTTTCTTACCATTCTCATTTCTGATGACGGAAGTTTGATTGTTACGTAGTTACCTTCTTTAGCCATTACCTGTGCTGCGTTACCGGCTGATCTAACCATAACCCCGCCACGTCCCGGTGTAAGTTCAATGTTATGAACAATAGTACCAAGCGGAATTAATTCAAGCGGAAGAGCATTACCGGTCTGAACAGGAGCTTCCGGCCCTGAAACAACTGTATCGCCTACGTTCAAGCCTTCCGGAGTCAGGATATATCTTTTTTCTCCGTCAGCATAGTAAACTAATGAAATTCTTACGTTTCTGTTCGGATCGTACTCAATTGTTTTTACTGTAGCCGGTACGCCGAATTTTTCACGTTTGAAATCTATGATACGGTAAGCTCTTTTTACACCACCGCCTTTGTGACGGCATGTAATTCTACCTGTATTATTTCTGCCTGCTGTTTTCTTTAAAGACTTAAGCAGTGATTTTTCTGGAGTAGAAGTAGTGATTTCCTGATAATCACTCTTTGTCATACCTCTTTGTCCAGGAGATGTCGGGTTTATTTTTCTGATTGCCATTTTGTTTTCTCCTTTTTTTGGCTTTTGTAATACTTCAGGGACTTGTGCCTGACGCCCCTATTTCTTGTTTGAGGTTTTTGGGTTTACACCCCTCACCCGAATTTCTAAGCTTGCTTCGCCCGCTGAGAAATTCTACCCTCTCCCTCAAGGGGCGAGGAGGGAGGAATGAGTTAAACCCCTACAAGTTCTTCAATCGGATCGCCTTCGATGGTTACGATTGCTTTTTTGCCGGAATCTGTTCTTCCGAATTTATATCCCATTCTCTTTGAGTGAGAAGGCATATAAACGGTGTTTACTTTTTTAACTTTTCTTCCAGGAAAAGCTAATTCTACAGCCTGTGCAATTTCTACTTTTGTTGATTCTTTTGCAACTTCAAAAGTATATTTGTTCAGGGAACTTGCACCTACAGATTTTTCTGTAATTACAGGCTTTTTGATTAAATCAAATAATTTTTCAGTGTTTGTTCTTTCTTTACTCATTATTTCAGCCTTTCAGTTAATTCATTAACTGCAGATTCTGTAATTACAACGAAATCTGCTTCAAGTACATCTTTTACATTTATGTTTGACGGAAGAATCAATTTTACGCTCGGGATATTTCTTGCAGCGAGTTCAAGATACTGGTTTTCAGCAGCCTGTAAATCTGCGATAACAAGAACTTTTCCGTTTACATTCAAAGATTTGAGAGCTTCTGCCATCAATTTTGTTTTAGGCTCAGTAATAGTTGAGAAATCTTTAACCACAACTAACTGTGCTTCTCTTGCAGACAATGCAGATTTAAGAGCGAGTTTTCTTGCTTTCTGAGGCATATTAAAAGCGTAGCTTCTTGGTTTAGGCCCAAAAACAACACCGCCGCCTGCAAATAAAGGTGAACGAAGCGAACCAGCTCTTGCTCTGCCGGTACCTTTCTGTTTCCAAGGTTTTTTGCCGCCGCCTGAAACTTCTGCTCTTGTTTTAGCACATGCAGAACCCTGACGCGCATTGTTTAACTGTCTTCTTAATGCAAGGTGCATCACGTGCAAATTTGGTTCAACGCCGAATACACTTTTTTCAAGAGTAATTTCGCCTAATTTTTCTCCATTTGTACTTAATATTTCTTTTGACATTTTGTTTTTCCTTTATATTTTACCTTTTACTGCTTACCCCTTGCGTTATTCCGCTTTATATGGCAAGTCAGGATTTTTAAAACTTATTCTGTTTATAATTTTCGGTTTGAGATTTACCCCTCACCTGAATTTCTTAACTCACGTTGTTCGTTAAGAACTTCTTTCCTCTACCGCAAGGGACGAGGATTATTCAGTCTAGTTCCATTTAGTTCTTGTAGGAACGATTGTTACAAGTCTGCCTTCACAGCCAGGTACGGAACCTTTAACCAGTACTAATTTTTTATCAGCATCAACTTTAACTAATTTCAATTTAGTAATGGTAACTCTTTCATTACCCATGTTACCTGCCATTCTTTTGCCTTTGATAACACGGCTAGGAGTTGTACCTGCACCGATAGAACCAGGTTCTCTGTGATTTTTAGAACCGTGCCCCATTGGCCCTCTGCCGAAATTCCATCTCTTTACTGTACCTTGGAAACCTTTACCAATTGATTTACCAGTTACATCAACTTTTTCAACATTATCCAAAACTGACAATTCAATCTTATCACCTACTTTGTAATCCTGAGGATTGTCTACTCTGAATTCCTGAAGGTGTCTGTAGTTTTCAAGATTATTCTTTTTGAAATGACCGATTTCAGCTTTTGTTAAGTGTTTTTCTTTTGCAGTAATTGTACCTACCTGAATTGCGTTATAGCCGTCTTTTTCAACTGTTTTTACCTGAGTAACAACAATATCATCAACTTTAATAACTGTTACAGGAATTGCCAAACCCTGTTCGTCAAAGATTTGTGTCATTCCAAGTTTTTTACCAATTACACCTAGTGTCATATTTTTACCTTTCTTGCCTCTTTGCAATTAACGGGGCCAGCTCCACCGGCTCATCGTCGCCGTGTGTGGCCTTCGCCCTCAGCTCAGTTGCGCTTTCCTGTTCACTATTGCTGCGCACCATCACCTTTTTCGCAAATCTGCATTTTCTCTTGCGAGCGCTACGTACTTTACTAATTACTTTACCTTTGAGGACTTCCACCTCTACAACCTTCCGGTTGTTCCGGCTGTTCTTTTAACCAGAGCCTGTACCCTGTTTTTACCCCAGCCGGCCGCAGTTCACATTATATTGCATAATGCTTATTTAGTTTTCAAAATTACCGGTTTGAAATTACAGTTTAACTTCAATATCTACACCGGCAGGTAAATCTAATCTGCTTAACTCTTCAGTTGTCTGTTGAGTTGGTTCGTATATATCAATAATACGTTTATGTGTTCTCAATTCAAAGTGTTCACGAGATTTTTTGTCTACGTGAGGTGAACGGAGAACGCAATATATACGTCTTTTTGTAGGTAAAGGAATTGGTCCGGCAACTTTAGCGTCAGTTCTTTTAGCTGTTTCAACGATTTTGTCCGAAGATACATCGATTAATTTATGGTCGTATGCTTTCAAACAAACTCTGATTCTTTGTCTTTTTGTGCTAGCCATTTTTATTCCTTTTCTTTTTCAGTATTATTACACTTACGGGTTTGTTGAAACTAAGGCCACCCTTGCCTTTTGCCAGGTTACAGCTATTTAAAAATATTTCGGTATCTGTAAATTAGACTTCACCAAGCATACAGATATTAATATAAACATAATGTAGTGTCAACTTAATTTTTTGCTATTTGTTTAGATTTTGTAACAAAAATATGTATATTTTGTAAACTTTTGTTACAAAAAAGCAATAGCCACAAAATTATTATCTTTATATAAGTAAGTAAAGTTTACACGAGAGGATAATTATGGGTGAATTAAATATTTCAGGGGCTGCCCCGTCAGGCAGAAATTCAGGAAGTTCAAAGCCGGTTTCTAAAAAAACAATACACGATTGGCAGAGCATAATGAACAAAATTGACGCTCTCAGCAGAAATGTTGCAAACGAAAGCCGTGCAATGAAAGGATTAACAGTAGAAAAATCTGCTGAAAATATTGCAGCACAACCGGAAGCAGCGAATCGGGAAGAGGCAGAGTCTTCACTTGACCACAAACCTGTAGCTCTCTCCAGAGCAAAGAATCCGCCGGTTTCTTTAGAAGGAATTCCTGCTGATAAATTAAACAAAACTAACACTCAGGATACAGGTAAAAGTTTTGAAGGGAAAGAGTTTACAGCCATTCTTGATAACGAAAATGAAATGACTTCAGGCAAAAAATATAATTTAAAAAATTCTGATTTGCAGTCGGAAAATACATTTTTCTGGGACGGCTCATACAGGAGCAGAAAGTTTAATGTAGACGATTTAAACTGGTCAATTTTAAACCGCAGAAACAATAAATGGAATGAAAAAATTACATTTATTGACAAAACAGTTAACGGGGTTGAAGTTCAAAATAAAAACGGCGAAGTCATTGCAAAATTTGAAAAAGGTAAATTTTTTGTAAAAGACAAAGAAGTCAGTATGGAAAAATTCCAGAGATACACAAGCCGCAGGGGCGATACTATGACAGTAAACTATAATCCTGTTATAAGCAAAATTGAACATAAGAACAGTATCGCCGGAATAAAAATTGAGAAAGAAAAAATGACACCGCCGGATTTATCAGAACAGCTGCTGGAAGCATCAAGAAAAGCTCAGGAACTTTTCTATCTGCAACAGAATGCCACTACAAAAAGAATTCCGGCAGAAGTTATCAGCAAAATTGAAGATATTTCAGCAAGACTTAATTGCAAACCTGAAGATCTTATGGCGGTAATTAACGCAGAATCCAGCTTTAATCCTAAAGCGAGAAATAAACGCTCAGGCGCTACAGGATTAATACAGTTCATGCCACGAACAGCCAGAGGGCTTGGAACCTCTACGGAAGAACTTCGTAATATGTCAACATTAGAACAACTTGATTACGTTGAAAAATATTTGCAGTCAATTAAACGCTCTGTATTTTCGAAAAATCACAAATTGACAGGCGCAGAATTGTATGCCCTTATATATCTTCCTAAAAATGCGGCAAAAGAAGAACTTGCACATAAGGGCACAAAATACTATAGCCACAACAGAGGTTTAGATAAAGATAATGACGGCATTATTTCTAAAGACGACCTTGCTGCAGTTATTCGATCTAAATATATTAATGTTGAAATAGTTTAAATTTAAAAAGCGGGCTAAATACCCGCTTTTTATTTCTTAGTTTTTTCTTCTTCCTGTGAAGATGTTTCTTCTTTGTCAGGAACTTTTATATCCACTGCTTTATTATCTTCAGATTCATCTGTGTCCTCATTCTCAGTTTCGGCCTCAGTTTGATTTTCATCTGGCTCATCATCAGAATCTTCAGCTGCCTCCAGAACTTCTTCTTTTTCAGCATCTTCTGCGGCAAGTTCTGCTTCAATTTCTTCTTCATTTCTTGCCCTGAGAACCGGAATCGAAAGCATCAAAGCCATCTGATCACCATCCTGTTCAAGATTAAGCTCCAGTGCTTCCTTATCCATTTCAACGTATTTTGAAAGAAGTTCGATAAGCTCTTTTCTCATACGCTCCATAAGTTCCGGAGTTAAATTTGTCCTATCCTGCATCAGGACAACACGCAAGCGGTTGCAGGCAATATCTTTTGCATTTTCTTCCTTATCTGTCTGGCGGAAGAAGCCCAGTACTTTATTATATAAATTAGTAAAAATATTATCGTTCATACTACTTCTCCTTGCCTATCAAGCCTGAAAAGAATTTTTTAACCTTAGCCATAACGCCTGTATCCTCTTCCAGATTTAAGAAAGGAACATCCTCGCCCATTATTCTTTTTGCAACATTCTTGTAAGCTTTACCGGCAAGAGATTTCTCATCATTAACAATAGGCTCGCCCTTGTTTGTAGAGGTGATAATTCCTGTATCTTCTGGAATAATACCGATTAACGGTGCCGAAAGAATTTCAACAACATCCTCAACACTCATCATATCATTTGATTTTATAAGATTAGGACGGACTCTGTTGATAAGAAGTTTATAAGACTTGATTTCTTCTTTAGCCTCCAGAAGTCCGATAATTCTGTCCGCATCACGCACTGCAGACATTTCCGGAGTTGTAACGACAATTGCCTCGGATGCACCGGCAACAGCATTTTGAAAACCTTGTTCAATCCCTGCCGGACAATCCACAAGAATAAAATCAAAATCTTTTTTTAATTCTTCGCATATATTTTTAAGCTGTTCTTCGGTAACAGCAGTTTTGTCGCGGGTTTGTGCGGCTGCAAGAAGGCATAAATTAGGATTTTTCTTATCTTTAACCAGTGCCTGTTTCAATTTGCAGCGTTCTTCGACAACATCAACAATTGTATAAACAATTCTATTTTCAAGACCGAGCAAAAGATCAAGATTTCTCAAACCCAGATCTGTGTCAATCATAACAACCTTTTTGCCGGCTTTTGCCAGTGCTGTGCCGATGTTGGCATTTGTAGTTGTTTTTCCGACACCGCCTTTGCCGGATGTAATAACGATAACTCGACCGCTCATGGTTTCTCCTTTTTTATCTTTTTCGTCAAGCACTGACGGTTCCGGTTTAATACAAGTCTGCATAGTTCCTCCCGCCGCCTTTCTACGATTCATGTATTCTGTAAATCACTATATGTTTTTTGCTTACTCTGGCTTCTTCCGGAGTAAAAGTATCTGATTTCTGGACATAAGGCATATTGCCGGTATCCGGCCGCCTTGCAAAAATATCGCCAATTCTTAACTGTATTGCATTCAATTTTAATGCTCTTATTCTTGAATATGTATTTCCGTCAGAACCTGCGTGAGCTATACCTCCGAGCACTCCCCATACAGTAATATCGCCTTTGGCAACAATTTCAGCGCCCGGATTCACATCACCGATTACAACAACATTTCCTTCTGAGGAAAGACTCTGTCCTGAACGCAGTGTTCTGTGGATATAAAGGGTAGGTAATTTTTCAGTTTCTCTGTTGTATTTTTTTACTTCTTCCTCATCAACAGCATCTTCAGCTTCTTCAACTATAATCTCTTTTCCAGAGGTATCAGTTGAAGCTTCCGGTATTTCTTCTTCCGGATAGCGCTCATCAAAATCGCCTTCTCCGAAAATTTTATCCAGCGCTGTTTCCAATTCTTCATTAACCGTACGGTTATCTTCTGCAGAAGCTTCTATATCGAGAGCCGGTACGACATTTTCAATTTTAGAAATTTCAATGCCTAAATCTTTTGCAGCAGCTTCTGTAACCGGTGACTGGGTTGAAATAAATTCAATTTCAGATTCCATAGTTTCAATAAGGGCTTTTATACTGATAAGTTCAGAGGCACTGAGCGGAATGCTCCCGAGCTTTAAACATACTTTTTTATTTTTAGCCTCGGGCATATCAAGAATGCGGCTCAATTCATATATTATTTCAGAAGTTTTTTTAGCACTGGCTACATCAACAATGAAGCCGTTTTCTACATATCCCTTTTCCATTATTTTCCTTCCTAAAAATCAGCTATAAGATAACCATACACAAAAAATTTTTCAACTGCAAGAAATTATTTCAAAAATGTAATGTTTGTGTGTGCGGGGGCTGAGTTGACCGCAACGATTTAAGTGAAGGGTGATCTGTTAAGCAATAAAGATAGGCTTATTGCATCGTTCAAATTATCATACGGCTTAAAAATTTTTACGCGAAAACTTCAAGGCGTTTTTTATCCAGTCTTATCTCAAGATCTTTTTTAGAAATTACACCGTCGCCGTCCTCATCAATAGGATTGCTGTGGTAATACTTTTCCTCTCTTGTTGCAAGAACCTCCCTATCTGCTCTGTTCGGGAGAAAATTTATAGCATAAAGATCCCCGGCAGACAGTCTTGCGTTCTCCGGAAATTTATAGCTTTTTGCAAGTTTCAAATATTTTTCAACAAGATCAAGCTGTTCAACACCTGACATTTGAGCAATTTTTTCTTTGGTTAAATTAAGTCCGTAAACTCTATGCAAATCGGCAATAGAATAATCCGTAAACTGGATAAGTCCCACAGCGAAACCGCCGTTCCATGCCTGCGGATTAATACCGGATTCCGCCTGCATTAATGCCATCAAATCCTTCCAATCGCAGTTTAAATTTTGGGCAACCTGTTTTGTTTTATTTATAAATTCAGGACTGAAATTTCTTTTCAACTGAGCGGTATCAACAGACACTGTCGTCCGGCTTGATACAGTTGTCGTTCCTGATGTTCTTGTTGTTGTGCGGGATGTTGTTAATGATGCAGTTTTTGTTTCTTTTTTCTCAAAGGATTCCATCAGTTCTTTGTAAACCTTTTCCCAGTCATCTGATGGCTGTACAGATGCTGCTCTGCCGTATTTCAGAGAAGAACGAGGCTCAGGATCCGGCGGAACATAATTAAAGTTGATGTTATAAGAAGGATAAACGCTGTAATTCATCTGAGGCATTGAAAAAAGAGAAGCAGACATAAACGGATTGAACATCATATTCATGAAAAAATTACTCATTGAAGTTCTGTAACCGTTAATTGCACCTGCCCAGAAAGGATCCATTACAGGAAAAGCCGCAGGTCTGCACAGGCCGCCGAACATATTTCCGCCGAACATAAAGTTCATATTAAAGCCATGGCAAAAACAATTCATAAAAATTCCCTGATAATTATTCCCCGTTATATATATAAACACAAATCATAACTGAAAATTGACCTCTAACCCCGTATGATGTAAAAATTTATTAACAATTGCTTATATTAACTTATGTAAAATTTTATGTTTATTGTATATTAAAAATCAGGGTAAGAGATTAATTATGTTTAATGAAACGAAAACACACGAAATTACAGTCGACGTTGTAATTCTGACAATAATTAACAACGCCATTCAGGTGCTTCTTGTAAAAAGATTAAACGAACCTTTCAAAGACAAATGGGCGATTCCCGGGGGGTACGTAAGATTATCAGAGAACCTTGATCAGGCGGCATTAAGGGTGTTGAAAGAGCGTACAAACGTAGACAACATTTATCTTGAACAGCTTTATACATTCGGAGATCCTTTGCGCCACCCTAATTCAAGGGTTATTACCTGCGCATACTTTGCACTGGTGAGGGCCGAGGACATCAAGATTATTTCCTCGCCTGAACTCGGCTGGCACAAAGTTTCAGACCTTCCGCCTCTTGCGTTTGACCACAAAGAAATTATTCAGTATTCACTCAAAAGAACACGGGAAAGACTGGAAATTTGTCCGGTTGCATATCAGCTCTTGAATGAAAAATTCACACTGACCGAAATGCAAAAGGCTTACGAGTTGATTATGGACAAAAAGCTTGACAAGCGTAATTTCAGAAAGAAAGCGCTTGCCACAGAAGGTTTAATCGAACTTGACGAATACACAAAATCATCCTCGAAACGCCCTGCCAGATTATACACCTTTGAAAGTATCAAACTGGATTCCAAGCGGGCACATTTCATTTCTAACAAGAAAAAGGAGAAAAAATAAAAGATGTTAACATTTTTATGGACAATACAGATAATAACAGCAATACTTCTTGTAATACTAATTCTGCTTCACTCGCCAAAAGGCGACGGTATCGCGGGATTTGGCGGAGCCTCCCAGATTTTCAGTTCACAAAAGAGCGCTGAAAAAGGATTAAACAAAGTTACCGGTATTATTGCTGCAATATTTTTAATATGCACATTCCTTATCGGTTTCGGGATTGTTAAGTAAGAAAGAAGATTTTTCGTGGAAACATTTTCACGCAACGCTCTTTTCTGGGGAGAAGATAACCAGAAACTTTTAAAAACTAAACACGTTGCAGTATTCGGACTCGGCGGTGTAGGTGGGTATTGCGCAGAAAGTCTTGCAAGAGCCGGCATAGGAACTCTGACACTTGTAGACTTTGACGTTGTATCCGAAACAAACATCAACCGGCAAATCATAGCACTTCAATCAACTGTCGGACAAAAAAAGACCGAACTTTTTGAAAAACGGTTGAAAGATATTAACCCTGAAATTAAATTAAATATTATAAACGATTTTTATACAGATAATCTTAATTCAATCTTCACACTTCACTCTTCACACTTCCACTATGTCGCCGACGCCATAGACACAATGCGCTCTAAGATTTCCCTTTTGGAAACCTGCGTAAGAGAAAACATTCCGGTCATAAGTTCCATGGGTGCAGGCAACAGAATTGATCCAACGAAATTATACATCTCAGATATTTCGGAAATAGAAAATAAAAATGCGCCGTTTGTTTCAAACATAATTTATCAGTTAAAAAAACGGGGGATTGAAAAAGGGATTACGGTTGTCGCAAGCAGGGAAAAACCTTTTTCAAGAGAAAAAATTTCTGAAACCGAAAAAATCACTACCAGAAACGGGAAAAATATTGAATTTACCAAAATCACTCCTGCCTCGACTCCGTTTGTGGCAAGCTGCGCGGGAATTTTTATGGCGGCACATATTACGCAATCTATCTTAAAGGAGTATAAATCATGAATATACTTGTAACAGGCGCATCAAAAGGTATAGGCAGAGCCATTGCGCAGGAACTTTTGCCGCTTGGTCATATTTTTGTTACCGGCAGGAATGAAGAAGCGCTGAAAACTATTGGAGCACAGGGGTATTGCACCTGTGACCTTACTTCATCACTTGAAGAACTTAAAAATTTTATAAATAAGAACAAGATAGATGTATTGATTAATAATGCTGGCGAATACATTTACGGCGCAATAGATTCCGCTGAAGAGGAAGAAATTGACCGGATATTCACAACAAATCTTATTTCCCCCGTAAAACTAATAGCAGTCACAGTACCATTTATGAAAGAACAAAAATGGGGCAAAATTATCAATATCGGCTCAATCTCGGGAGTAATGGGCGAAGCTTACGCAAGCCTTTATTCATCAAGCAAAGCCGGACTTCTCGGACTTACAAAAGCTCTTGCACTCGAACTTGCCGAATATAATATTACGGTCAACACAATTAACCCGGGCTGGGTTGATACGGAACTCGGCGGGAAATCTATAGAAGAAAGTGAATTTACAAAAGAAGAAATTCTTGATTGCATTCCACAGAAACGTTTTGTAAAACCCGAAGAAGTCGCAAAACTCTGCAAATATTTAATCTCAGATGATGCAAAAGGAATAACCGGACAGGGGATAAATCTCTGCGCCGGTTTAAGCGTTGGAATTTAGGGAATATTTGATTTCAAGAACTTTTGCAATATCATAAACCAGAAAATAGAAGGTGTCTGCACAGCTTTTTCAAGAAGGCTTATTGTGCTTTCACTGACATCAACAAACTCCGCAAGCTCTGTAATTTCTTTGCGGTACCTCTCGGCATTTAAGTTTCCGGCGCAAAAAGTTGTTTCAAAAAAGCCTTCCAAAATAAATCAGACAGTTTTAAGAACAGCAAACTGCTTTTACAACATCTTCAGCAGTAATTTTCAGACAGTCCAATCTGTCGCAGGTAGTTAATCTGCGCTCCCACAGGCACGGCTTGAGCGGGCAGTTATCTCCTGCTTTCACCGGAACTACCCTTTCTGATTGCGGAATTAACTTTTTGTCATCTGTCGGCCCGAAAATGACAAAAGTTTTTGTTTTTAAGGCGACCGCAATATGCAGCGGTGCAGAATCCGAACATACAAAAACTTCTGCTCTTGCGATTAGTTCCGCTAAATCTTTTAAGCTTCTTGTTTTGCCGTAGTAATCCTCAAATACCAACCCTTTTTCAGAAAGATACTTTCTGATTATTTGGATACAGTCATTGTCATCAGGCCCGCCTGCAAGCATTACATTTTTACCTTTTTTGATAAGCAGTTCTGCAGTTTCTGCCCAGATTTGAGCCGAAATTGTTTTTATACAGCCTTTTTGAACACTCATCCTGCTCACTCCCGGATGAATAAGAACAGAATCAGGAATTTTTTCGGCAGGCAGTACATTTATCTCAGGAAGTTCTGTTTTATAGTCAGTTACCGGAGTCACTAAATCATGATACATTGCACAGGCATACTGATTTTTATTCAGCCTGACAGCCTGCGTCAAAAGCTTCCGGCTCAGTGCACCAGCGTCATAGCCGTACCTTTTTCTAATTCCTGTAAGCCATAATAGCACACTTATAAATTTATTGCCGCCGGAGGATATAACCATATCAAAATGGCCGGCTCTTGCTTTAAAAATTAATTTCAAAAGTTCAAAATACTTATTTTTGCCCTTCACATCAACAAGGATTAAATCGCTGATAACCTCAGTTAAATCTTTTACACTTTTGCTCCGCGGCTCAAGCGCAAGTGTAATTTTCGCCTGCGGGAACTCTTTTTTCAGAGAAATCAATGCAGGCAGGAAAAAAATCTCATCACCGATACCGCCAAAATTTATTGCCAGAATATTTTTAATCTTTTCCATAAGATTATTATAATACAAAAATTTGTTGTATAATTTATTTATGGTAAACAAGGTTACAACAGCAACAGTAATAGGACTGAACGCATACAGGGTTGATGTGGAAACTGATGTTATAAATTCTCTCCCCGGCGTTGCGATAGTCGGGCTTCCGGACGCTGCAATCAACGAGGCGCGCGCAAGGGTTCGCTCTGCCATAAAAAATTCAAACCTGACGTTTCCTGACAAAAAAGTTGTTATTAACCTTGCGCCTGCTGATTTAAAAAAAGAGGGCACAAATTTCGACCTTCCGATTGCTGTCGGAATTCTAATTGAAGAATGTGCAATCGAAAGCGAAAAGACAAAAGATTATGGCTTTGCCGGTGAACTTTCGCTTGACGGAAGCCTTCGCGGCATAACAGGGGTTCTGCCGATAGTTCTCGGGTTTAAGGAAGCAGGAATAAGAAATGTTATTGTACCTGCACAGAATATTAAAGAAGCTGCGCTTGTTGAAGATATAAATGTTTACGGCGCAGAAACTCTATCCGATGTGGTAAACCATTTTCTGGAAACGCCTATCACGCCGACAAGAATTAATTCTGCAAAATACTTAGAAGAAAATTCTCAGAACGATTTTCTCTATGATTTCAAAGACGTCAAAGGACAGCACAAAGCAAAGCGGGCAATGGAAATAGCAGCGGCGGGCGGACATAATATGCTTATGGTAGGCTCACCGGGTTCGGGCAAAACCCTTATGGCAAAATGTTTTGCCTCAATTCTTCCGCCGCTTGAGATGGAAGAAGCTATTGAGCTTACAAAAATCTACAGCATATCAGGGCTTCTTTCAGCAGATGAACCCTTAATGACAAAGCGTCCGTTCAGAGCCGTCCATCATACAGCTTCGGCAAACGGTATCATCGGCGGCGGTACCAATCCTAAACCCGGAGAAATTACACTAGCCCACAGAGGTGTACTTTTTTTAGACGAAATGGTGGAATTTCCGCGCAACGTGCTTGAAGTTCTGCGGCAACCGCTTGAGGACAGCGAAATTGTAATATCAAGGGCAAAACATTCCATAAAATATCCGGCGAAATTTATGCTGCTAGGCGCAATGAATCCTTGCCCGTGCGGATATTTAGGCGACAGGGAAAAGCAGTGCACCTGTTCTGAATTCCAGATAAACCGTTACCTTTCAAAGCTTTCTGGCCCGCTGCTTGACCGAATTGACCTGCAGATTGATGTTCCGCGCCTGACGCCGGAGGAGCTTTTGAACACAAAAACGCAGGAAGAACCTTCATCACAAATCCGGCAGCGTGTGATTAAAGCAAGAAAGATTCAGGCTGAGAGATACAAGAATGAAGGAATTTTGACTAATTCCGAGCTTACTCCGCAGCTTGTAAAAAAATACTGCAAAATTGACAGAGACTCGGAAGCAATCTTTAAAGCTGCAATTGTAAAATACCAGCTTTCCGGCAGAAGATATGACCGTGTTTTGAAGCTTGCACGCACAATTGCAGATCTGGACGGCTCTGAACTTATAACACAGCAGCATCTTATGCAGGCACTGCAATACAGAGTGTTTAACTCAGCAGGAATTTACCACGGATAATCATCCTTTATCTCCCACCGGACCTGTCCGGTTTTACTTTGCCGGAAATTCTTGTTGAAGTTTTACTATGCCCGTTTCGGCTGACGGCTGGGAGATTTTTGCGTTATAGGGGTTCTCAAACTACCACGGATAATCGTCCTTTATCTGCCAGCCGTCTTGCTGAATTAACGCCCCGCAGGTTGCCTGCTCATCTATTGTACGACCACCCGCACAAAGTTCGATAAGCTCTTCTCTTGTTTGCCCCTCTCCGGTCATCGCAAACTTCGGATAAAAAGTTGCATAAAAAGTATCCCTGCCGATTATATTTGGTTTCTTCATGCCGTTTATATCAATGCGTAAACGTATTCTTTCCGAATTATTATAATTTGCATTAAAATGCAGATAAGTCCCGTTCATAAGCGCTATACTGTAATGGGTATGCCCCTGTCCGGTCACAAGCTGCCCATCCCGTGTGTAATAGTAATAATCATAAGGAGAACCTGAAGAATACATCAAATGTTCGTTTACGGATTTCATATAAGGCTGCACATATTTTTTTACAAAATCTGCGGTCTTTTTTTCCCCTGTACCTGTCGGAGCATCCGGATCAAAATCACCTGTTTCCCAGTATTCCATAGGTCCGTTTTCCAGTTCCGAAAGCTTTATTGCCTGAGAAACAACCGAATAAGCCTGAGCAAGACGTGTTGCCGCCTCTTTCTTCTGGTATTTATTTATTACTGCCGGAAGTGTCATCGCAGCAACAACACCAATAATTCCAAGCGTGATGAGCACTTCAGCCAGAGTGAATGCAGCTTTTTTAGAAGTGAAAGATGA
>CALVBB010000006.1 GCA_944325705.1 Candidatus Gastranaerophilales bacterium | reverse complement strand
GCTTTGCCCTCTTCGGCTGCCTGTATCCCTTGCTCTGTGCCGGTTAAGGAGCTTAAACTACTTGCCCCCCCCCCCCGAAAATCCTTGCTATACTTGACTTTTCCATTGTTTAATCTCCTTTGTTTTATTCTTTTTATTACTTTTCTCTGGACAATCTATATATGTTTTCGAGACGATAGCGAGAGCAGGCCCGAGAAAAGCTTTTCATTTACTTTTTAATGTTCTAGAATATTTTCTGCTGCCTTTTTTATTATAACATACTTTTAATAATAGTAAAGCCTCCTTTATCGAAGGAGACTTTTAGGTGTTTTTATAAACTGTTTACAAAATAGCACACTCTTTTGCAAAGGCTTCAGCAATAGATTTTTTATAATCCGGCCGAAGAATACCTTTTTCCGTAATTATTCCGGCAATAAGTTCATGAGGAGTTACATCAAATCCCGGATTTATGACATTAACTTCCGGTGCACAGATAATTTTTCCGTTGATGTGTGTCACTTCTTCTCTTGAACGTTCTTCGATCACTATTTCGTCGCCGGTTTTGATTGAAGTATCAATGGTTGACAGCGGAGCCGCCACATAAAACGGAATATTATGATATTTAGCAGCAATTGCTACAGTGTAAGTTCCTATTTTATTTGCAGTGTCTCCGTTTGCGGCAATCCTGTCAGCGCCGACAACTACCATATCAATCATCCCTTTTTTCATAAAATAAGAGCACATACCGTCAGTAATAAGAGTGGTCGGAATACCGTCCATCGTAAGTTCAAGCGTTGTAATCCTTGCTCCCTGCTGACGCGGTCTTGTTTCATCCGCAAAAACCTGAATTGTCGGGTCTTTAGCAAAAGCTGAACGAACAACCCCGAGTGCGGTTCCGTATCCGACTGTTGCAAGAGCACCGGCGTTACAGTGGGTTAGAATTGAAGCGCCGTGAGGAACTACTTCTGCTCCGTAACCCCCTATTTTCTTGTTTATTTCAATATCTTCTTTTTCGAGTTTAATACCGTTTTCTTTAAGCTCTTCCACGATACCGGAAATATCAGATTTCGAGTTTTTAATAATCTTTTTCTGCTTTTCAACTGCCCACATAAGATTAACCGCAGTAGGTCTTGCACCCGCCATATAATCAGCTTTCTCAAGCAAAGCTTTCACAAATTCATCCCGCGAAAGATTTTCTTCCGCAAGTTCCTGTGCGTACAAAACAACGCCGTGAGCACCCGCCACACCAATTGCCGGAGCACCGCGCACTATCATTGTTTTAATGGCATCAAACATTTCATTGCCTGTTTTAATATTTACATACTTAAACTCATAAGGCACAAGCGTCTGGTCTACCATCTTTGAATAGTTATCCACCCATTCTATGGTTTTTATTTTTGAAATAAATTCTGACATAATATTTTCCCTTTACTTAAATTGATTGTGACGTCTTTGCTCATTCTTTTCCAGAGTGCTCACCGCAGTGGAAATGTAATAAGTCAAAAATCCGGTAAAAGCATTAATGGTTGCGCTTAAAACTGCCATAAACAGAACAAACATCAGTATAATCCAGAAGTTTGCAGCCCCGAGCATTACAGCGACACCGTAGTTTGTATAATACTTAAAAAACTTTAAAAGCGCAATAACAACAGGTACATAAACAACAGCGAACGCCATAAACGAAACAAAACCTATTATGCCGCCTATAGTAACGCTTTCCTGAACAGATTCAAGCTCCAGAAGTCCTGTTCTTATGAGAAACGTCATTTCTATAACAGCAGACAGGCATAATAAAACCCAGAAAACAACTTCCCCGATATAAGGTACTGCAGTTAAAATTCCTGCAAGAAGCCCTATAAAAAGGCTTATAAACAAGATTAATTTTAACAAAGATATATCCATAAAACTTCTCCGTCTACATCATAGCATAAAATTATCTTACAGAGCGTGAGTGACAAATTGCAATAGCAATAGAATCAACAGTATCGTCAAGTTTCGGAAGCTTTTCAACTCCTAAAGAAATCTTTACCATCTGCTCTACCTCTTTTTTATCTGCTCTGCCGTAACCTGTCAGAACCTGTTTAACCTCCATAGGCGTGTATTCAAACACCGGAATACCTGACATTTCAAGCACAGTTAAGATTACTCCTCTTGCATGCGCCACAGGCATTACGGTTGTCTGGTTGCGGAAGAAAAAAAGTTTTTCAATAGAAGCAATATCAGGTTTGTACATTTCAACAATAGTTTTCATATCATTAAAAATTTCAAGGAGCCTCGCGCCTTCTTTCGACTTTTTAGAGGTCTGGATAGAACCAGAGTGCAAAAGCTTGCACATGCTTCCGTCAAATTCAACTATACTGTAGCCGACAATTGCCATGCCGGGATCTATGCCCAGAATTTTCATAAAATAATTATATAAAAAAATACAGGAGCAGGACAAGAAAATATAAAGAACTACTTCACCTTCTGGAAAATCATGACGTATTCGTGCTTAAAGATAAAAAATCCGCCGGCAAGAGCCCTGTAACGCCAGAGATTTGCAGTTCTGCCTTTGGCGCGTTCGTTGCCCTGAATATCTTTTACAATAATACCTTTAAGCCGGAAGCCAAGCTTCATCATCCGGGCCATACATTCAAAACCAAGCGGCTGAACTTCCGAGTTTTTATAGCTGTCGCCAATTATGAGTGCAGCAAAGCGGCCTTTTTCAAGTAAGTCGTAACCGTTCCGCGCAACTTTTTCAAACAGGTCGTAAAATTCTTCTGTTGTTGCACAGTTTGATAAATCTTCTTTTTTATCCGAAAACTTAATAATATCATCATAAGGCGGATGAAGGATTAAAAACTGTGCTTTTTCCTCCCCCATAATTTCAAGCCTTGCCTTAACTTTTTCTTTTGCAATTTCAGAGGCACTGTCAGCGCAAATTATGTTAACATCCGTAACCAGCTGTTTCGGAGTAAATTTTTCCGAAACTTTTTCTGCTAAATCATCCTTCAATTCAACCCCGATACAGCGTCTGTGCATGTTAATCGCTTCAATACCCGAAGTCCCCGAGCCGAAAAACAAATCAAGCACAACATCGTTCTTTTTTGTAAATCTTTCGTAAAGCTGCTGGGCAATCTGCGGAATATAATTCCCGTGATATTCGTTTGAGTGGCCGCCTTCTTTTAGCCTTGACGGAAACTCCCAGAGAGTATCCGTTTTAACATGGTCGTAAGCTTTCCAGTTGTTAAGATCAATATCACTGTATTTTGTAGTTTTGACAGGTTTTACAACCTGCAAATCCGCTTTCTTTAACGGTTTTAATTTTGTGTTTGATTTAAGTCTTGCCAATTATATCCCCTCCGGAACCTCTCTCTACCCGTTCTAGTTGCAGTGTTCCATTATAAACCTGTACGGAACCCAACTGCTTTATCTTATTAAATTGTTTCAAATTTGTAATCAAACGTTTAGATGAATTTGTTTTTGATGTAAATTAAATTTGAATGGAGGAAGTATGTTCACCGCACAGTTTACACTAAGCAATTTATTTATGATAACGGGCTTTCTCCTTGCAATGTATTCCTGCGTATCAAACGATATTATCCAGACGCTCGGAACGTTTTTGAGCGTTAATAAAAAGACAAACCCTGTTTACATTTGGATTTTTGCGGCGTCAATAATGATTATAACAATTACAGCAGGCTGGATTGTGAATAACGGGGATATGTCATTCGGCAGGCTCACGAGAATTCCGGTAACCCATCATTTCACGATAATTCATGTCCTGCCGCCTATTATACTTCTGATTTTAACAAGATTTGGCATACCTGTTGCAACTGCATTTCTAATTTTGAGTGTATTTTCAATAAGCGATTTATCAGTTATCGGAATGATGCTTACCAAATCATTTATCGGTTACGGACTTGCATTTGTATCGGCATACATAATTTACAGTATTATTGCAAGACCTGTTGAGAGGTATTTCTATTACACGCAGAAAGAAAAAATACCGAAATACTGGATTGTTGCAAAATGGTGTTCAACAGCATTTTTGTGGTCGCAGTGGCTTATGCAGGATGCAGCGAACCTTTTCGTCTACCTTCCGCGAAAAGCTTCCATACCTGAACTTCTTTTTGTGCTGACAGCGTTTACTCTTTTTCTTGGAGTTCTTGCCTACAAACGCGGCGGGGAGATACAAAAAATCGTCAAAATGAAAACAAATGCGCAGGATCCAAGGTCAGCAACAATTATTGATGTAATCTTTTCGCTGCTGCTTTTGTATTTTATAACCCTGAACAACATCCCGATGTCAACAACGTGGGTATTTATCGGACTTCTTGCGGGGCGTGAGATAGCGCTTTATACAAGACTCCGTTTTGAATCCCCGAAAAAAATGTACAAACATATTCTGAAAGATTTGACAAAAGTAACCTTTGGATTAATAGTTTCGCTCGGTGCGGTAATTTTATTAACAAAATTTGATATAGTTAAAGAATTTTTTATGTCACACTTCATTTAATTGAGAGGCTTGTATGGCGAGGATAAAACAGTTATCAAAACATTTAATAAACCAGATTGCGGCAGGAGAAGTAATAGAGCGTCCGGCATCAGTTGTAAAAGAACTTGTGGAAAACTCAGTTGATGCCGGAGCTTCCAAAATAAGCGTCGAAATTTCAAACGAATGCCGCGACATAAGAGTTGCGGATAACGGCTCGGGAATTCATCCCGATGATATTATGCTTGCGTTTTCAAAACATGCGACAAGCAAAATTTCAACTGATGAAGATTTGTTCGCGATAGACACGCTGGGGTTTCGCGGAGAAGCACTCGCCAGCATTATCTCCATTGCCAAAGTAACCTGTACAACAAGGACAAAAGATTTTGAAACAGGAACAAAAGTAAAATGCGAAAACTCCGAAGTAAAAAAAGTTGAAACAGGATGCGCGGTCGGAACAATAATGGAAGTCAGAGATTTATTTTACAATATTCCTGCCCGTCTGAAATTCTTGAAAAATCCCAACACTGAATTTTCTTATATTCAAGAACTTGTACAGTCTATAGCAATTTCCCATCCTCAGGTTTCGTTTGAATTAAAGAAAAACGGCAAAACAGTTCTGAAAACTTCCGGCAATAATGAACTTAAACATGCACTAAAGGAACTTTTTTCAAACAGTATTACGGATAACCTGAAAGAGGTCTTGAAAACCGATGAGCTTGCCGGCTTAAAGATTTCTGGTTACGTAAGCACTCCCGACTTTACACGTTCCAGCAAAAAAGATTACCACATTTACATAAATTCAAGAACAGTAAAATGTCCTGTCTTTATGAAGGCAATTGATACTGCATACAAAAACCTTATGGCAAACGGCAAATATCCGTTTGTTGTACTGAATCTTGAAATTCCTGCTGCAGATGTGGATGTGAATGTTCACCCGACAAAAAAAGAAGTTCGCTACAAAAACACTAACCAGATATTTAATTTCATAATGTCAGGCATACATGGAGGATTGTCAAATTACACAGAACCAGAAAAGACTTACAGCATAAAACCGGAACCTAAACCGGCTGCAGAAAGGGTTGTAGAACTGCACACAAAACAAAATTCTCTGGATATTTTTTATAATAAACCCGACGATGAAATGTCAATGGAAGAAGAAACTTTTGAAAAAGTTCAGAAAAATATTCCGCAGGTTACGCCGGAAACAGACCAGAAGCAGATTTTTAAACCTGTAGAAGAAGAACCCGAGCCGGAAGAAAATATTGTAGGCCAGTATAAAAATACTTACATACTTGTTGAAAAAGAGGACGGGTTAGAAATAATTGACCAGCACATAGCAGAAGAACGCTATATTTACGAAAAACTTAAATCAGAAAAAAATGTTGTATCGCAGTTGCTTTTTGTATCAGATGTACTGACAGTTTCTGCGACCGAGGCGGAACTTATCAAAGAAAATCTGGACAAGTTTGAACGCTTCGGCTTCGGGATTGAATTTACATCTGATACTGAATTAATCTTCCGGAAAGTTCCGCAGATGATTGCAAAAGTCAATCCGAAAGAAATTCTGTCCGATATTTTAGAAAACATAGAAAGCGACATCGACGGACTTGAAGAAAAAATTCTTATAACAACTTCCTGCAAAGCATCAGTCAAAGCCGGACAAAAACTTTCAACATGGCAGATGCAGGAGATTGTAAAAAAATGGCGTACAACAAAAATGCCTTACACCTGCCCTCATGGACGCCCTATTGTAAAATTCTTTCCTCATAAAGAAATCGCTGGTTTCTTCCAGAGAAACGCCTGATTTTTATTTAAAAAGTTCTATAACCTCAATTCCCAAATAATCAGCAATACTGATAATTTTATCTATAGTAATATTCAGTTTTGCATTTTCGACCTTGCCTATATATGAGCCGTCCAAATCAAGTTCCAGCGACAATTCTTCCTGCGACAGCCCTTTTGCTCTGCGGATTTTTCTCAAATTCCTGCCGAACCGCTTTTTCACGTTTTTATTCATAAAAATATTTTCTTAGGTATATTGATATAATTCCACGATTGACAGTCGTGTTAAATTATGCTAACATACGGCTACAAGCTAATTTTGGAGGGATTAGAATGAAACACTTTGCACATGGTAAGAAAGGGTTTACACTTGCCGAGGTTCTCATAACACTTGGCATTATAGGTGTGGTTGCGGCAATGACACTGCCGGCGCTTATACAAAAGCAAAATGATGCCGCAATTATTGCAAGTTTAAAGAAAAATTACTCCATACTCGCACAGGCATTAGTCAAATCACAGGTTAAACTCGGTTTTTTTGAAACATGGAACATTGATATTTCTGATGCAAATCCTGAAGAAGGAGGTACTCCTGCTAATATGAAAAATGTATACAATGCCATAAAGCCAGAATTAAAAGTTTTGAAGGAATGCGAAGATACCGCAGGCTGCTGGCATAAGGGTATTACCAAAAATCTCGGAGGCGCAAATGTGGGACGAGATTCAACAGGAATAGGAAATGGGATTTTTATATTTAAACTTGTAGACGGTACTAATATATCTATTGATGATCACGGTTCCAGTTATGTGACTAACATGTTTGGTGTAAATTATAACAAATCAGCTTATGTTTTCTGGGTAGATGCAAACGGTGACAAAAGACCTAATACTGTAGGACGCGACATTTTTGCGTTTGTACTGACTAATAAAGGACTTATTCCGGCAGGAACTTACAGTAATGATTACTGTAATCCACAAAGCACTACACAATTCAGCGGAACTACCTGTACGGCAAAGGTGCTTGCAGAAGGTAAAATTGATTACTAAAAAAGCGGGATTTATAAACCCCGCTTTTTATATAATCATCTTTCCGTTTTCGTAAATCAACACACCGTCGGCGTAAATTTTACCGCCCTCTGATTTTCCGGCCGGCTTCATATTCTTTATTAAATCCCAGTGAAGTCCTGATATGTTTTTTCCGCCGGTTTCAGGGTAAGATGCGCCTGCTGCCATGTGAATTGCACCGCCGATTTTTTCATCAAAAAGAATGTTTCCGGTAATCTCTTGAATTTCATCATTGGTGCCGATTGCAATCTCGCCTATATATCTGGAACCTTCATCCATATCAAGCATTGCGTTTAAAAATTCTTCGCCTTTTTCTGCCGTTGCTTTTATAATTTTGCCGTTTTCGATTGTAAGAAGAACTCCCTGCGCTTCATTTCCGCGATATATTTGCGGAAAATCAAAATAGATTTCTCCGTTAATATCATCTTCCACAGGCGAAGTGAAAACTTCTCCGTCAGGATAATTGTTCAAACCCGAACAGCTTATCCATTTTCTGCCTTCAACGCCAAAGGTTATGTCTGTTTTTTCACCTACAATGTGAAGCTTTTTCACATTGTTTAAATAATTTGCCCATCTGGTTTGTTTTTCATCCAGTTCTTTTAATTTTGCAACAGGGTCGTCCAAATCCAGATAGCAGGATTTGAAAAGAAATTCTGAATACTCGTCAAAAGACATTTTAGCTTCCTGAGCAAGGGCGTGGGTCGGAACATCCGCAATAACCCATTTTGCAGTACCTTCTGCAGAACGTTTCATCAAAATTTCCGATAATGCTTTTGTAGCTTTTCCGCGGCGCGCAAGTTTTTTCATATCTGCGTGCGCCATTGTTTTTGTGTTCATTGGACCGCCGATTGCGATAAACTTGTCGACTTTTTCATATTCGAGTTTGGTCACAGGATCCACGTAATCCAATTGTTCATCTGTTGCAAGTTTAATAAAAGTATCGGACAAGTCTTCGATTGAAGTTCTAACCAGGGGATGTCCGCCTTTTTCAAGAACTCTTTTGTAAACAGCTTTCACTAAATCTTTTGTATAAACGCTTGTGCCGCGAATTTGGACAAGGTCGCCTTTTTGCACGTCAACAGAATAATCAACGAGAACTTCTGCATATTTATCCCAGATTGTTTTCATATTTGCTCCTCTCTTATTATAATATGTAACGTAAACCTCAGCGGAATAAGTACAAAGTTAACCATAACTGCATACGCTAGCCGCTTGTAATCTGCTCAACTTAAGGCAAGTGAACTCGCTGACGCTCAGACAGCACTTGCCCTGAAGATGTTTCGCAGAACAACGGCTGCTTATTTCGTTGAGGTAACTTTGTACTTATTCCGCTGAGGTTTACTGCTCTTATTTTTCAAAAAAACTTCTGACGGAAAAAGCCGGTCCTATTCTTCACTTTCAAGCGACTCGTGCCCTGATTTATGTGATTTAAGCAGAACTCCGCGTTTTGAAGTTTTGATAAACTCAATCATTTTTTCAATATATTCGTTCATCGGGATCTCGGCTTTAATTTTTTCAATCGCCTGAGTTGTGTTGTATTCCTCTGAAATCAAAAGTTTAAATGCTTCGTTTGTTGCAGTTCTGATTTCCTGCGGTACGCCGCGGCGCTTCATAGCAACAACATTCAAACCGCGCGGAACAGGAGGTCTGCCTTCGCCTTTTGAGTACGGCAGGATATCCTGACGTGATGCAGAGAATCCGCTTATAATTGCCATATCACCGATTCTGATATTTTGATGGAATACGCTCATTCCGCCGACAAAAGCACCGAAACCTACATGAACGTGACCGCCAAGAGTTACAAGATTGGCAAGAATTACCTGATCGGCAAGAACGCAATTGTGAGCAACATGCGAGCCGACCATCAAAAGACATTTATTTCCGATTCTTGTTGTAAAATCTCCGCAGGCTGCCCCCCTGTGAATTGTAACATTTTCTTTAATAATTGTGTCATCACCGATTACAACTTTTGTAGGTTCGCCTTTATAACCCAGATCCTGCGGTTCGGAACCGATTGTCGCAAATGGGGAAATAGTACATCTTTCTCCGATTTCTGCATATTCAATATACGCGTTTGCGATAACTCTTGTTTTGCTTCCGATTTTTACATTTTCTCCGATAATAACGTACGGTCCGATAACTGCATCATCTGCAATTTGTGCCGAAGGATGGATTACGGCTGTTTTGTCTATCATAAATTACCTCTCTTTTCTATAATTATGATAATTATAGTACAAAAGATGCAATGTATTCAAATTTTTAATATTATTTTAATTTCGCGGGACACGTACCGCGGCATATATGCGCCCGAATAAAGACAAAAGAATTTTTCATGCCGCTTTGTTTAAGTGTAATAATGTATACTATTCCATTTTCTCTTTTTTGCGGTATAATGATTGGGAGATTATTTAAAAGAGAGGGTTAACTTAAATGAATAAAAATCAATCAGCGGGTATGTATATAGTTCTTGCAATAGTAGTTCTGGTGTTTGTATCATCGGTTTTCATGTCAGGGCCGGCAACTAGCACTTCAGAAATTTCATACTCTGATTTTATTCAGAAACTTGATAACGGAGAATTTTCAAAAGTTGAAAAGGCTGACGACTTTTTAATCGCAATTCCGAAAAACCAGCCGGCAGCAGAACAAACCGAACAAAAGCCGGCAGAGCCTGCTAATCCTTTCGGCATAGAAAAGAAAACCCCGCAAGTTCAGTATAAAGTTTTAACTCCTAAAGACAGCAACCTTATGACAAAGCTTGAAGAAGCAGGAGTTGATATTTCTGTTAAAAAGCCAAGCGAATCATCACAGCTTATGGCGCTGCTGGGCACACTTCTTCTTCCGCTGCTGTTTGTAATATTTCTTGTTGTTATGGCAAAAAGTATTCAGGCAGGCGGCTCTCAGGCAATGTCTTTCGGAAAAAGCAAAGCGAAAATGCTTCTTGACAGCAAAGTAAAAACAACATTCAAAGATGTTGCAGGTATTGATGAAGAAAAACAGGAACTTGAAGAAATCGTTGACTTTTTGAAAAACGGCGACAAATATATTAAACTCGGCGCAAAAATTCCAAAAGGTGTTCTGCTTGTCGGTGCTCCCGGTACCGGTAAAACTCTGATGGCAAAAGCCGTTGCCGGTGAAGCAGGCGTTCCGTTCTTCTCAATCAGCGGCTCCGACTTTGTTGAAATGTTTGTAGGGGTCGGCGCCAGCAGGGTTAGAGATTTGTTTGATCAGGCAAAAAAACATCAGCCGTGTATTATTTTTATTGATGAAATTGATGCAGTCGGACGCCAGCGCGGCGCCGGTATGGGCGGCGGCCACGATGAACGCGAACAGACACTTAACCAGCTTCTTGTTGAAATGGATGGCTTTGATGAAAACACAAATATCATTGTAATAGCTGCAACAAACAGACCTGACATTCTGGACAATGCACTTTTAAGACCGGGACGTTTTGACAGGCAAATTGTTATTAACAAACCGGATATTCTCGGCAGAGAACAGATACTTAATGTTCACGCAAAAAATAAACCGCTTGATAAAGAGGTTGAATTAAAGCTTCTGGCAAAAAGGACTCCGGGCTTTACAGGTGCAGATTTGCAGAATCTTCTGAACGAAGCAGCACTTCTTGCCGCACGCCACGACCAGAAAACAATTACAATGGGAAACCTTGAAGAAGCAATCGACAAGGTTATGGCAGGGCCGGAAAAGAAAAGCAGAATTATTTCAGATGAAGAAAAAGAAAATACAGCTTACCATGAAGTTGGTCACGCACTGCTTGCAAAATTATTGAAAAATACAGATCCGCTCCATAAAGTTTCAATAATACCACGCGGTATGGCGCTGGGTATTACAATGACACTGCCGGAAAAAGACCACCTCACCATGAAAAAATCACAGCTTCTGGATATGATAACAATGACACTGGGCGGACGGGTCGCAGAAGAAATCGTTTACGGCAAAGACAGCATCACAACAGGAGCAAGCAATGACCTTGAAAAAGTAACCTCACTTGCCCGTAATATGGTTACAAAATACGGTATGAGCGAAAAAATGGGCAATATGGCTTACGGCAAAGATGAACAGCATATATTTATGGGCCGTGACTTCGGCGTAAGACGCGACTTTTCGGAAGAAATTGCCGCAGAAATCGATAAAGAAGTTAAGAAAATTGTTGACGAAAGATATGAAATGGCAAAAGAACTTCTCATCAAGAACCGCGATATGCTTGAATATATTTCTAAAGAACTTCTTGATAAAGAAACTCTGGACGAAAAAGAATTTGTTGAATTAATGGAAAAAGTAAAAAGTGACAGACAAAACGCTTAATAAAATCAGAACAATACATTTTGACGGATTGAGCATAGGAAATTCAAAGCCTGTTCTGTGTCTTGAGTTTTCGGCGTTTGCACCGGAAGTAAAAGAGGCTGCAGGTTTAACAGACAGCGGCGAAGATATTTTCGGTATCAAATTTGATATTCAAAATGAATCAGAAATCCCGCAGGCAAAAGAAAAATTAAAAGAGCTTTTGCCCTTAATAAAAAAACCGCTGATGATTAGAGGCTCGGGAAACGACAGTATAGATAAAATTCTGCTGCCGGAACTCATAAAACTTCTTGACAGAGAAGCAATAGTCGCACACACAAATGAAAACACATATAAAAAAATTATTCCGCTTACCGCAAAAGGAAACCACATTGTTGTTTTGAGAAGCCCGATTGACATTAACCTTGCAAAAGAAATAAATATTCTCTCAGCAGATTTAGGGCAGAGTTTGGACAAAATTCTTATTGACACAGATATAGGAGGCCTCGGCTACGGACTGGAATACGGCTACAGTATTATGGAAAAAATTAAGCTTGAAGGGCTTGGCGGTGATGAATATTTGAATATGCCTATGATAAGCTTTGCCGCGGAAGAAAGCCTGAAAACAAAAGAGGCAAAATCTGACGCTTTTGGAACAAGCTGGGGTGATTTATCAAAACGCGCAGAGATGTTTGAACTTTCATCAGCTTCTGCTGTAATTGCCGCAGGTGCGGATGTAATTGTTTTGAACAAACCGCAGAGTGTAAATATTTTAAAAGGGATGCTTGAATAATGGAACTTTCAGGATTACAGATTTTTAAATACCTGCCTGCCGCTAAAAAGGCCGAAAATTCAAACTGCAAAAAATGCGGCTGCCCGACCTGCATGGCGTTTGCACTGAAACTTGCCAAACAGAACGTAAAAATAGAAAGTTGCCCTTATGCACCGGAGGAACTTAAAGCACTCTACGAATCAAGCTGCAAACAGCCGCAAAATACCGTAGAAATTCAGGGGCTGAAAATCGGCGGAGAAAATGTCTTATACAGACATGAAAAAACTTTCATTAACAAAACCGCAATCGCAATTGTCGTTGACAAATTAGAAAACAACTGGCAGGAAAAATTAAAAAGAATTGAAAATTTTGAAATCACACGCGTCAGTGAAACAATAAAAATCGACCTTGTAATTTTCAAAAATTTTGAAAAACTTCCTCCGGTAAAAGAGGTGCGCACACTGAGTTTTGATGATTTTGAAAAACTTCCGCTGAAAGAAATTATTGATGAAAAATTTTCAAAAACTTCCGCGGAATTAATTACAATCCGCAAAAAAGCAATTCTTGAAAAAGATGAAAATTTTGCAGAACCTGTTTACGTTTACTTTAAACATACAGAAGATTTAAACACACTCTGTGCAAAAGCTTCATATTATTTATGCAAATACGCCAATATGCTTGTGTTTGAGAACTTTGATGAAGCACTGATTTCAACTCTTATGACTTTGAGGCAGAATATTTTTACAGACCCGCAAAAACCTCTGCAGGTAGAATCAAAAATTTATGAATTTAACAACCCTGATGAAAATTCATTGATATTTATGACAACAAATTTTGCACTGACCTTCTACGCTGTCGCAAACGAACTGGAGAGCCTTCCTGTTCCGTCATACCTGATAGTTACACCTGCAGACGGGATGAGCGTTCTGACCGCATGGTCTGCCGAAAAGTTTACCGCCGTTATGGTCGCAAAAACATTGAAAAAATTTGATTTTGCAAACAGGGTTAAAAACCGGAACATCATAATTCCGGGCCTTCTTGCGCACATGAAAGAAGAGCTTGAGGAAGAAATAGAAAACGCAGGGCTTGATTTCAAAATTGTAGTAGGCACTGTTGAGGCGTTTGCAATAGGTGATTTTGTAAAAAATTTAGCGCCTGCCGCAACCGCTGCGCTTAAAGGTTAAATCAGGCTTATAATTGATTTTATATGCTGTTTTTGCTGCCTTATGAGCATAAGATGCGGCTCAACTTCAAACCCGCCATCAAGTTCGATTAGAGAAAAACACTGTTCCAGAAGCACCAGAATGTTATAAATCTGATAAATTTCCGAAGCTATAATTTTGTATTGTTCATCAGTAATCATTTGCTCCATAGTTTTTCTCCTTAACTTAATAAGTAAATTTTTACGTTTATACGTAATTTTTCACCTGCATAATAACATTATTAACTTTTATTGTCAATACTGTATAATCAAAATATGGGAATAAATGAAGATTTAAGAATATTATTATTAAAAGAGTGCACAACCATAAAAGTACTGGCCCAAAAAGCCAGTCAGGCCGCTGACAGAACTATTACAGCAGACAGCATTTCAAGAAAGCTAAACAGCGGCACCATGAAGTATGACGAAGCAAAATTCTTGGGAGGGATACTGGGCTACGATTTGGAATTTGTCAAACAAAAAAATCCGTAAAAATTTCAGGTTTCCGCCGTGGCAAATCAATCCAGAGCGTCCACCGGATAAGAAACTGCAGAAGGGAGCATACAGTTAATAAAAAATCATACGGATAACCTTGATTTTTTCCAAAAATACATTAAAAGGTTGATGTGAAGTGAAGGGATATATTCTATGGTATTGGTGGGGAAAACTCGTTACCGGACTAACATAAGGGGATAAATCCAAACAAAATGGAAAAGTGTAAAGTATCTACGACAGATACATTATATGCTGAATATGACTGGTTTCAGAAACTTTTTCCGCTTGCTATGCAAAAATCAGCGGACGGATTTTTTACGCCCGGATTAAAATGCGAGCTTATGGGTATAAGCAGAAATATCAACCTTCTACAGACCAAAGAAGCCTATTTCGTTACAAAAGTCCGTATTGACAAATTTTACGATATGTTTTTAAGAATTTCTGAAAGAGCCGTCGCCCTTCTGCTTAACAGGAGTCTGGGCAGGCCTTCCAGAAGCTTCAACATAAACAAACTTACCGATCTGGAAGCTGAAGTTATGACGGCTTTTAACGATTACGTTTACAGGATTATTGTTCAGTTTCTCGAGCCGCCGCCTGTTGTGAACTTCAAACGCACAAACTTTGACATAACCCATATAACCTTTATGATTAAAGACGAAGAAGAACAGGCTATGGGGAAATTTATAATCTCTGTTCCCGACGGCAGAATGAAACCGAACAGGATAGTTTCAGAAGGCAACACATTTGAATACGACGAGTTTTTCAAATGCCCTGTTGTGGTAAAAATCGAAATCGGCTCGACAAGATTTACCGTAAAAGATTTGAAAGGCCTTGAAGAAGGCGACATGATTCTGCTGGAACACAGCAATCTCAGCAGTTTAAAATTAATACTAAACGATTACACAAACAAAATTTTAATAGAACCAAACATGGAACTTGAAGTTCCATTTGAGGATGACGGAGGTAACGATATGGGAAGCAGTACAGAACCAACAAACTTGTGGGACAGCATTGAAGTTGATATGTATGCTGAATTTGATCCGGTGAAAATTTCTCTCGGAGATTTGAAAAAGATTGAAGAAGGGCTTGTTGTCGATGTTGCTGCGCTTTATGACAACAAAGTTACCCTGAGAGTTGAAAACAAAGTTATAGGACACGGCGAACTTGTGATAATCAATGACAGGTACGGCGTAAAAATTACGGAAATAGTTGACGAAGAAGAAGTTGAAGAAGAAGAATCTTACACACCGCAGCCTAAAAAAGCTGCAGAACAGCCTGTTCCGGCAGCCCCGGGTACAGAAGCTCCGGCGCCTGCCGCACCGCAGCAGGAAGCAGTTCCGTCAGGGCCTGTTCCGCCGGCAGACACCGCGGCTACCGATGATGAAGAGTTCGACTACAGCGACTTTGAACTGGAAGATGAAGATATTTAATCAAATAAACTTAAACGCAATTTAGAAAAAATATGAGGGAATTATGGGTGGATACTTAGTTAACTTTTCGGTGTATACAATGGCAATGATTGGATTAATCTTCTTTGCCCTTATGGTATACAAAAAATTCTGTGCAGGCGGGCTTTACAGCAGAAAATCCGACTTTCTCGGGGTGGAAGATATGATTAATATTGCTCCGCGCAAAAATCTCTACATAATCCGCGCCGGCAAAGAAAAATTTTTAATCGCAGGCGATGTTGATAAAACAACCCTTATTTCTAAACTTGACGACACCCCATCCGGCATAGATGGCAGTGTCGTCAGACCGGAAACAGCCGTGCGAAAAATGCACACAGCAAATTCCGTGGATGAACTGCCGTCTATTCAGACTTTCAAACAATCAGGCAAAAAATCTGATGTGTTACACAACATGGTCAGAAAGATAAACAGATAGGACAATAATTAATGGATAACGTTTTAAAAGATATAAATCCGGTTTTACAAATCTTGATAGTAATGACAGTATTCTCGCTGCTGCCATTCGTATTCTGCTGTATGACAAGCTTTTTAAGATTTGTAATCGTGTTTTCTATGCTGAAAACCGCAATGGGAACACAACAGGTTCCGCCATCAATCGTTATCATCGGACTTTCAATGATTTTGACATTCTATACAATGGGACCGACTTTCCAGAGGATGTACGAGATGGGTAATATCCCCTATCAGCAAAACCAAAATATAGTAGCGGCAATTAATGAAGGCTCAAAACCTCTGAAAGAATTCATGATGAAACAGACGAGGGAAACCGACCTTGCATTTTTTGTAGAACTTTCCAACAAAGTTCCGCCGAAAAGTCCGGACGAAATAACAGTCTGGCAGGTTGCACCCGCATTTATTATGAGCGAACTTAAAACTGCTTTTGAAATCGGATTTATTATATTTGTACCGTTCATCGTGCTTGACCTTGTTGTTGCAAACATTCTTCTGGCACTTGGTATGTTTATGCTTTCACCTACAATTATTTCGCTTCCGTTTAAACTGCTTATATTTATTGCAGTTGACGGCTGGGCGCTTATTGTACAGGGGCTGGTTACAAGTTACAATCAATAGAGGTAAAAAATGTTAGAAATTTTAGTTGAATATCTTGCACAGGGCTTTTTAATAATGCTGGCTATTTCAATGCCATGTGTTCTTGTAGCAGCCGGTATCGGTCTGGTTGTAGGTATTTTGCAGGCGGTTACGCAGGTTCAGGAACAAACAATTGCTGCCGCACCGAAAATTCTCGGAGTTTTCCTTGTAATTGTAATCGGCGGGTTCGGGTTCATAAGACTTTTGACAAACCTTTTTACAGATGGTATGGCACTTGCGTTTAATGTTGTCCCGAAAAATGACAACTATGTGCTCGCAGCAGATTACTACAGATACACATCAGCTTTCGGCGAAGTCGCACCGCAAAAGTTTAGAAATCAGGACAGCATTGAATACATAATGAAAAATCCGGGCAAGATTCCATTCATAAGAAACGAAGAAAAAGTAAGAAATATTCCGTCCGACAGAATGCCTAATCCACGTCCGGATTTAGTTGAAACACAAAGAATTTTAGGCAATTAGGGGTGTAAGATTTAATGGAACAAATTCTGGCAGAACTCGGCAAGTTATTTCCACAGCTTAATACCGCACTCGCAGCCGGTATATATGTTTTTGCCAGAATGCTCGGATTTTTCAGATTCGCACCTGTATTTAACAGGAAAGAGGTACCCGGTCTTATTAAACTCGGGCTTGCTTTTTTGATGACAATTGTAATCACAGCACTGGTAAAACCTCCTTCTATGGGGATGGAAGATTCCCTTATTCTATCAATCCTTTTGAATTTTGTTGTCGGAGCAATCATCGGGTACACAGCGCAGCTGATTTTGCTTGCGGTAGACGCCGGAGCCGATATGATAAACATGCAGATGGGGCTTTCTTCTGCAATGGTTCTTGACCCGACTTCAAACAGTCAGGTATCTATTCTTACAAAACTTTTTTCACTTTTCGGAGTACTGATTTTTATTCACCTCGGCGGCGTGTACTGGCTTATCAAAGCTTTTGTAAGGAGTTTTGATATTTTCCCGCTTTTTGCCACTAGTTTTGATTTAAAAACACTAATAAATCTGGACTATCTTGTAGAGATAAGTTCAAATGTATTGTATATGGGGCTGCAAATAGCCTCGCCTATACTTCTTGCCACGCTCGGGCAGGATATAATTCTTGGCGTAATTTCAAAAACAGCACCGCAGGTAAACGTATTTCAATTAAGCTTTCTGTTTAAGCCTGTACTCGGTGCAGCTATTATGGTCTGGATTCTGCCGATGCTTTTGAATGTTATAAGCGACTATTTCTTATCATACGCAAATATTTTCTAAGCCTGCACTGCAAACCTGTTTTACAAATGCCCGTACAAAATTTGACATCGCGGAGAATAATAGAATTATGGTAAAAAATGCTTACATACATATTCCTTTTTGCAAATCAAAATGCAGGTACTGTTCGTTTGTGTCCTATCCCGCACTGGAGCTGAAAGAAGCATACCTAAAATCACTGGCGGCAGAAATTTCTTATTTCTATGAAAACGAAAAACTGAACACGCTTTACTTTGGCGGAGGCACCCCGTCGCTTCTCACGCCGCGTGAGTTTGAAAAAGTTATAAAACTTTTCAACACGGATGATAACACTGAAATCACGGCAGAACTCAATCCGGAAACCCTTGATTATGATTATCTGCGTGAACTCAAAGACTGCGGAATTAACAGGATAAGCATCGGCTGCCAGAGTTTTGATGATAATATTCTAAAAATAACCGGCAGGCGCCACAATTCAACGCAGGTTAAAGATGCTGTCCTGAATGCAAAAAATGCCGGCCTTAAAAACATAAGTCTTGATTTTATCTACGGACTTCCCGACCAGTCCGTTGAAAGTTTTATTTTGGATTTAAACACAGCTGTGAGTTTAGAGGTACAGCATATTTCGCTTTACGGTTTAAAAATTGAGGAGGGATGCTATTTTTATACTTACAGACCTGAAAATATTGCAGACGACGACACGCAGGCAGATATGTACACGGAAGCTGTAAAAACCTTGACCGCGGCAGGGTTTGAACATTATGAGATAAGCAACTTTGCAAAATCAGGATTTGATTCGCGCCATAATTTGAATTACTGGGACAATAATTCATACTACGGCTTCGGCGCAGCAGCACACGGCTACAAAGATAACATCCGCTATTCAAACCGCTGTTCACTTGAAGAATACATACAAAATCCAACCCGACGCAGCACAGAAACAACCCTTACCGTTCAAAACCGTCTTGAGGAAGAAATATTCCTCGGCTTCAGAAAAATGTGCGGAATAAATACGTATTTGATAAATGAAAAATACAATATAGATTTTGACAAAAAATATTCAGCGGTGCTGGATAAATATCTTGCAAGCGGTCATATAATTTCTACAGACAAAGGCTACAAACTCTCTCTGATCGGAATACTTGTGAGTAATTTAATTCTCGCAGACTTTCTTGAAGCATGACAGCGCGCGGATAGTATAATTTTTTTGATATTTTGACTCCTTAAAATCCTTAGAGAATATATAAATTTTTTACCGTGAACTGCAATCACTAGCCGGATGTAAAAGCTCAACCCGAAGCAGGTGAACTCGTCACATACGTTCCTCAGACAGCACCTGCTTTTGAAGAGGTTTCGCTTAACACCGGCTGTGCTTTCCGTTAAGGTGAAAATTTATATATTCTCTAAGGATTTAATACACATAAAAATTCAAAAAGCTCCCAAGATCTGAGAGCTTTTTATTAAATATATTATTTCTGCAGAAAAACTCTTATGCGAAAAGATTAGCGCCTTCGCCTACGTCTTCACCGCCATTAGCATCCGGTGCTTTATCAGCGCTTTTCTTGAAAATGCCGCCGACTTTTTTGCCAATCCATTCACCTGCTTCAACTAATTTGTTAATACCTTTTCTGAATACGTTTGTAGTATTCGGATCAACTTTAACACACTTAGACAGACCAAATAGAGCTGCACCTACAACAACGACGGCACCTAGAATTCCACCGATAGTCTTTAATGCTGAATGTTTTTTAGGTTCATCTCCGGAAGCTTCAGAGATCATAGCAGACTGTTGAGCCGCCTGAGATTGAGTTTTTGTAAACCTGCCCGGGCTGTCAATTAATGCCTGATGGGCATTCATAGCATTGTCGCCAAAGCTTACACGAGAAACTGAACTTATCATGAGAAAACCTCCTTTAATTACACACTATTTTATGACACCATTTTTAAAACGCCTGACAACTTAATTTTGACGCAAATAGAAAAATTTTACAATAATCTTTACAAAAATTTACATATTTTTTGGAATATTTTTAAACTATGTGTAATCTGTATAATTAGGAGGAAAAAAATGGGCATGGAACAAGAAACACTAATTTATATTGAAGAAAATGACAAAAAAGAGGCAAGAATTTTAACTCAAAGTTTTGCAAACAGCGAAACAAAGAGCAGAGCGTACATTAACGCACTCGGCGCAGAACTAGGGATGAAATACCTTGCGCTTGAAAATATCAACAGCAGCAAAACATATAATCTTCACAGCATTCATAAAATTCTGGAAGAACTTGATATTTCAGATATTATGCTCTCAAATATCCATATTGATGTAAGGGTTGTTTTCGATGAAAATCTTATTTTCATACCTAAATCACACTTTGAATATGATATTCTTCCTGACATTTATCTTGTTCTTAATCTCTCGGAAGATCATGCCCATGCCAAATTTTTAGGATTTTTTGAACCGAAATTAATCAATAAAAATAATCAGAACAACGATTACTACTTTATTGAAAAAGAAAAGTTGACATCTCCACTGAATTTAAAAGACTTTATTGAAAACTTTAAAGGAAACACCACACACTCGCTTTCTGCTTCTGAAAATCAAAATGCGGAAGTTTTGATGGTTTCATTAATGGATCAGAATGTTTCCAGAGATGAAATGAAAGAACTGCTAAATTATTTAACAAAAAGCGCAGACCTCAGAGATAAATTCATCGAGTTTGAGAATTTTGAATTGCTTTCATACAAAGCCCTCCACACACCGGATATTGAAATTCCAAAAGACGTTGAGGAAGAAACTACGATTGACGCAACGCTTGATGATTTAGACAACTCTGACAGTTCCGAAATGTTCTCATCAGAAGATGATGCAGAAGAAGCCTCAGACAATGAGGAATCCTCTCAGGAGCAGCAGGAGGACGAACAAGAACAACCATTTGAAGAAACACAGGATTTTCAGGAAGAAACGGCAGAAAGTGAAAATACCGTACCGGAAGAAAACAGCAGTGATATGATTGGTGACCTTGGAGAATTAGGCGGACTTGACGGACTTGATGCTCTTGATGGCCTTGGTGAAACAGACACCATTGAAAACAGTCCGGAAGCCTTGGAAAACCCGGCAGACTCCACACCTGAAGCAAGTTCAGAGCCGGCGGAGAATGAAGCCAGCCAAAGCACTGCATCTGATATGCTCACCGGTCTTGCAGAATTTACTGCAGAAGCCACAGCAGCAGGTGGAGCTATAGCGGCTGCCGGAGCAGCGGCGGCTGCAGCAGGAGCAACATCTGCAAGTATAGAATTATCAGCAGCAGAAAGCCTTACAGAAGCTGGGCTGGATATGCTTGCAGGTTCTGTTGACGCTCTTGCCTCAGATAATATCCAGAATATTCAGGAAACACAGAACAATGCTGCCGAATTAAGTTTTGATGAGATTAATCTGGAAGATTTGAGCAACGTATCAGATCTGGAAGCGCTATCAGAAGCTGAACCTGCAGTTCAGGCTGCCCAGCCTTCGGAAGCATCCTCTGAAGACGTTCAGGATTTTGATACAATTGAACAGACAGAAATTCAGCAACCGGTAGAAAATCCCGGAGAATCCGAAATGGAAGTCCTTGATATTTCAAATGTTAATGCTGTTCCGAATAATCTTGACGCCAACATAAGCGAAACTGTCGAATTTAATAACATTGAACAGCCTGAAACAGAGCCTTGCTCAAATGAGGTAAACGGTGAAGCTACAGCACCGACAGTCACACTTGACAGCATCGACAGCTTTAACGGTCTTGAACCATTAAGTCCTGATGACATGACTTTCCCTGACAATTCCGTTGATATTGAAAACCTCTCCACTGCTCCGATTGATACATCAATGGGGCCTGTAATGCCGCCATTAAATGACGCTAACGCATTTGATCCGTTTGCACCGGTTGATCTTGACAGCCTAAGTCTTACAGCCGACATGCCTCAAAATAACGGAGCTGATATACAAAAACATAACGAAGAGCTGGCAAGCTCACTTACAAATGAAGTTGGTTCGTCACTGGATGATATTCCTGATTTTGGCAGCGAACTTGGTTTAGGCGGAATGGACGGACTTGACAACATACCGGATATTAATGGAAGTATTCAGACGGCAGCAGCACCAGCAGCGCCTGTAACCCCTAAACCAGCAACTGTTCCACAAACTCCGCCTGCAGCATCCGCTCCGGCAAATAATGATGAGCTTTCCGGAATTTCGGATATTCCGGATTTAGCGGCGCTAGACAGCCTTACCGCTGATGATATAGTGGATATGCCGGCAGAAGAGCAACAACCGGTTGAACCTGCAGATTTTTTACAGACAGAACCAGAAGAAGCAACCACGGCGCCCCAGTCTGCAACTCCGCAGGATTTTTCAGTTGACGATTTATCGTCTGTTGACGCTATTCCTGATGAGAATCCTGAATTCAGTGCAATAGCCGGCCTGGACGAACTTGATGCAGGGGCTCCGGAACAAAGTTCTGCGGTGCCGGATAATATAAATATCCCGCCGGCAGCTTCACAGGAGGATGGCGACCTTAACATGCTGTTTGAGGATAACAATGAAACTTTAGCTAATAATCAACAGCTTCAAACACTTGAGTCACCATTTTTAAACAGAGCACCAAAACAGAAAAATAATCTAAAATCAATTCTTGTGACAATAATCTTAGCGGGAGCAATGCTTGGCGGAACATTCTTTGTATTCACAATGAAGAATAAAAACGGTGCTTCTGAATTGGAAGCACTCTCTCAGACAGAACCTGAGGCAGAACTGCCGGCAGCACCTGCAGAAGCACAGGCCGGAGATGCGGCTGCCCCTGCTAATCCTGCAGCGCCTGACAATTCAGATATTCTTGCAAATACTCCTGAAGTTGAAACTATTCCGGCAGCACAGCAGGAACCGAAAAACACAAAACAGGAAGCCAAACCGGCAACGACAAACACTAAAAATGCAAAACCTGTTAACCCGGCCGGAACATATATGAGTGTAAAAAAATTATCCTGGGAAGTTCCTGATTTTCTCTCATACAGCAACAATATGCGCAGATATTTACAAACAGCAGGAAAAAGTATAAAACTTTCACTCTCAAGCGACTTGCTGTTGACAAATGAATACGCATATTCAAATCAGGTGAAAGTATCAATGAAACTCAGTAACGACGGCACATTAAAGGATATTCAGATTGTAAAATCCAGCGGGTCCGACCAGATAAATGACATTGTGTTACAAACTGTTAAAGATACCTTAAATGTCATCAAACCCGCTACAGGAGAGGTTCCTACCCCTGAATTTAAGCTGGGACTTACCATCAATTTCTAATTATGCTATAATACATATTAAGTAAGGGAATTATTAAGTGGAATTAACACAGGACAAAATAGATTTAATAGAAAAAATCATAAAAAATGACAGAAAGTTTACAAACAATGAAGATTTGTACGACGACTTTTTCAATGAAATGTGTAAACGTTCAATTCCAATTGTAAACACAATCACGTCGGATGTAACGCTGGAAGCTTATTTGAAAAAAATAGCAGCAACAAGTATTCTCAATGTCTTAAAAGATTCCGGAAGATTGAGAAGAACAAGAGAAGGGTTTGCTCCGACCAACAATGTTTCTCTTGATGAAATCAAAGAAAACCATTCCGCTTCAAATAATTATGCTCAGGCAAAAATAAGTTATCAGTTGATTAATTTTGATAATGAACCGGAAGATCTTGCCGTTCAAAAAGAAATCTTGCAAAAACTTATTGATTCGTTGTATGCTATAAACAAGGCTGAACCTGAGCAAAAATATCTTAGGATTTACAAACTCAGATACGAAGAAGGCATGACACAAAAAGAAATAGCTAATGAACTAAACCTTTCACAGGCCGAAATTTCAAAAAGATTGTTTAAATTAACGGAAAAAGTTAAACAAGCTTTCAATTAGTCAGGATTCTAAAATGAAGTGTCCAATATGCAAGAAAACAATTCCAGATAATACGCTGAAATGTCCGTATTGTAAAACCCGTACAGGATTAATATGCAAGAATTGTCATACAGTAAACTCGATATTTGACATTGTCTGCAAAAAATGCGGCGAGGAAATTCTAAAACTCTGTCCAGAATGCAATTGTGTAAATTTTCCGAATGCAAAACGCTGCAGAAAATGCGGATTTCCGTTTGTTGAAACTGCAGAGAAAAAACATAAACTTACCCCTCTGAATTTTAACAGCCTTGAATACCCTGCAAAATTTGTATCACAGCAGAGCGCAAAAAATATTCTTGCAAAAGGTATCCTAACAAGTTCAAAAAAAATTCTCTCATTAAGCGGAGAAAGAGGTATTGGAAAAAGTTCTGTCCTTGCACAGATTATGCAGGAGCTGAAAGCCAAACAATATATCTGGTTTTACGGCAAATGTACACCTATCACACAACTTACGCCGGCAGGACTTATTCAGGATATTATTTTTAATCTTTTTAACCTTCCGAATTTCTGCATAAATAGTTTGAAGTTTAAAAAAGATGCAACAAAATTTTTCCAGAATGAATTTCCGTACCTTACAAATAATGAAGTTTATGATTTTCTTAACTTTTTATATCCGGCGCAGACTGCAACCTTTGAAGAATTATTCATAAACAAAACAAAAACTTTTGAGCTTTTGAACAAGATTTTTGACAATATTATTCAGGACAATCAGTTTGTAATTGTTGTTGACAATTTTGACAATATCGACGGATTTTCCTACGAATTTTTAAGCAGCTTTATAAAGAAAGAAAACATCTGGCCGGTGTTGAAACTTTTAATGATTTATAACGAACCTCAACCTGCAAAAGGATACTTCAATTTTTCTGATGACAAAGACATATATGTTGATGTAAGTATTGCACCGCTTGAGCCGGAACAGATGATAGAATTTGTTAACCGGAAGGAAGATGAAATTCAAAACTTCCCGTATATGAACGATTCGGAAAAAACAAAACTTTTTATGAACTGCAAAGGCAATCCTGCGTTTCTTGAACAGGCGCTGAGTTTGAGGTTTGACGCCCAAATTGCGGATATGCCGTTTAACCTGCCGGATAATTACACAGAGCTTATAAATGAACGTCTGGCTATTTTAAAACGCACAAACAAAAAAGCATATACAACTCTCATAGGTTCAGCAATTCTCGGCGACAAAATTAATCTCAACCTTATAAAACAAATATTCGCACTAAATGACAAAGATTTTGACGATGTGATAGGTTACCTTGAAAAAATGAATTTTATCTCACCGCTTAATGATATTTTTTATCAGTTTAAAGATTTGCTGCTGTGGGAAACAATTTTAAAAACTTCAAAATCCGACCCGAAATTCACCGAACTGAATACAAAAATCTGCAATTCCCTAACCAATTTTACATTGAATTCCAACGCAATATTCGGGATTATAGCGCAAAACCTCAAACACCCGAAACTTGCGCTGGATATCTGGACTACCAATACTCGGCTTGCGTGCTACATAGGGGATACAAATCTTTACGCAATTTCCCAGAAGCAATGTATGGCACTGATTAACGAACTGGATGAGAGCGAAACTTTAAAAATCAGATACAATATTTCGGAAAGATTAGGCAAACTTCTTTCTGATTTCAACCCGAAAGAGGCAATGGATTACCTTCCGGATGCTATTGCAAATGCTCAGGCAACAGGGGATACGCCGCGCGAGATTGAACTTCTAGGATATATGACACACTGCTGTCAGAAAACCGGAAACTATTTCGGCAATGTGGAATGCGTTGATACGGTTCTCGAAAAAATTAAACCGGAAATGGATTTGGAAATTGCACTTGTAAAATGCACAAAACTTAATGCGCTTTTGTATATCGGAAACTGCGGACAGATTATAAACATGATAGATAACGAGATAATGCCGGTGTTTGACAATTATCTCGGGAAAAATTACACCCATCCGCGAATACCGCTTTCATTCCTTTACGAAAGCTGGTTGAAAACTTACCTGATTTTAGCAAATGCACTTGTTATACAGGGCAATGACCGCGCATTTGAAATTTTGACAATACTTTTTGATATAATTGAAAGAAATGAAATTACTGATGAATTATTCATCTGCAAATGTAAACTTACACTCGCATTTGCAAATACAATGAAAGGCGACACGCAGAGTTCCGAAAAATTCCTTGAAGAAATTCTAAAAACATATCAGTCAAATGTTATGGATAACGAAGCAATTATCCGCTGGAACCTGATTAATATTATAAACAATTTTATCAGACACCGTTACACAGGATTGCAGGAAGATTTGTTCCAGATTGTAACCTTTGCCAACAACAACGGCGATAATTTTACAAAAAACATGCTGAAATCTCTGCTCGGAAAAATTTTCAAAGACAACAACCAGACAAAACAGGCAATGGAAATTTATCAGGATCAGATTGCATATTTTTCAAAAGAAAAAATGGCACTCGGAGCACTTCTCACATGGTATTTGATAGCAGAAGCCACACTGGTGACAGAAGGGCCTTACGCGGCACAGGAAATTGCATCGCAGGCGCTTGAAGTTGCACAGAATCCAAAAATTGATAATTATTTCTTCGCAATTCTTCTAAAAATTGTGATTGCGAAAGCCTGCATTACAATGTCTGAATACGAAACCGCAAAAATAAATATTGAAAGCGCTATCGCTCAGGCTGAAAAATTTAACCTTAATGACCTGCTTTCAAGATTGTATCTTCTTTACGGAAAATATTTTCAGGAAATAGGCCTTGTAAAATCAGCGCACCAGACAGATTACCTCAGAGGGGCTGTAAAAATGTTTGACAAAGCCTCTAAACTTGTTCAGCAGACAAGAAATAACTATGTTCATATTGATATTCAAAAATCTAAAAATGTCCTCAAATCATTCTGCCAGTTAAACAATATTAAATTGTAAGCTGCAAAATAGCAATTTTTCATGTTTCTGTGTTTTTATATAAACAGGTTAGTATTAAATTTTTTCAGGTAAAATGTCACAGTTTTTAAATTCAATTAACGAAGTCAAAAAGAATTACAGCAAATACGATGACTGGGAACAGAAACAGGCTGATGAAAAAGCTCAAAAACTGTACATTGCAAAAACTCTTGATATTCCGAAAGACAAACTGGAATTAACAGAAGAAAAAGCTAAAACAGTTATACGTGCGGCCGAACTGCTTGACAACCGCTCTGAAAATAATGCGGAAAATATGGAGCAATTGACCGGAATACTTTCCTCAATTGCAATTCTTATACCGGCATTCGGTTCGGAACTGCTGCTTATGCAAATGATGAAAAAAGGCAAAAAAATTCCGAAAGGTCTGCAGTTTGCATCTCCTGTTTTAACCCTTGCAACTGCAGTAGGTCTAATCCTCTGGGGTAATGCAAAACAGAAAGAAGCCTCCCGTATCGGAAGATTTCAGGCAAAACAAAATGAACTGAAAGATGTTAAAAATTTTGTTATCTATACCCCTGAACAGATTGAACGCGCCGTTGAAAAAGCAAAAGAAATTCCGGATGAAAAAGAGCGCAAAGGCTTAATGAAATTAATTGCAGAGATGAAAGATGTTTTCAGCGACAAAGAAGCATATAAAAAATGGATGAAATCAAAAGACCCTCAGGCAATCGAAAAATTAAAAGAACTTGCCTGCACTCCCGAGCAGCTCAAACAGGGTGAAGCCGATAAAGAATTAATTGTTGATGCTGTCAAAGATATAAATATAAAAGCTGAAGAATATTCTGAAAATGTTGAAAACGTTTTTGATACAATGAGCACTGTTTCATGGCTTGCGGCAATTCCCCTCACAATGGGCGCCAACAAAATTATCAAGCACATAAACAGTTTCCCTCAAAAATTACGTCCTCTCATCTCTACCGTTGTTGGTCTGACAGTAGGTATAGGAATAACCCTCTGGGGCACTGCAGAACAGAAAAATGCCGCAAGGATTGGACGCTATAAAGCCCGTCAGGAATTAATGAAAAATCCTGCCTCACTTCTTGCCTTCTCAAAAGAAGAAATGGAACAGGCAAAAGATGTTAAAGCTCCGGAACAAAAAATAAATTTCTGGAAGAAAATCGGACAGAATTTCTCATTCCTTCCGCAGTATTTAAAAGACAAAAAAGAATACAACGAATATAAAGAAAAAACACAAAAACAAAACGAAAAAATCATAAATGTCCTGAAACAGGATACTACAATCAGCGAAAAACAATTAAATGATGCAAAACATCTTCAGGAAAAAGTTTTCACAGCATTTGACGAAGTTGATGAAATGTCACAGAGATACTCGGAAGACGTTGAAGCCGGAACAGACATTGCAAAAGAAGTCGGAGTGTCAATCTGGACAATCGGTTCAATGGGTGCTCTGGCTGCAGCGGCAGTCTTAACAAGCAAGGGGAAATTTCCGCTGCATAAAATTATCAAAGGAATTTCCTCAATGTCGCTGGACAAAAATTCAAAACTTAAAACTGCAATCGACAAAGTTTACGATGCAGTAAAAGGCGATAAAAACTTAAAACAAAAACTCAATTACGCAATCGCACACGGTGATTTTTCGGAAATTAAATATATTCCGAAATTAAAAGAGCCGTTAAGAGAATTAATGACAGAATTCGGCAGCGTAACCGTAAAACTTAAAGACGGAGAACAGGCTGCCCTTGAGGCCTTGAAAACCCACTTCAAAAAAGGTGCCATTGCAAAATGGTTTAGAAGTTTTACATACCAGTGCCTGAAACTCTGGGGTAAGAATAAATCATCCTCAATGGGCATTGAACTTCCAAAAGAAGTTGCTGAAAATCTCAAATTTAATTATAAAAATTATAATACTTTGATTAATACAGGAATAGTTGCAGGCGCGCCTGTTCTTGGCATAATAATCGGAGTTCCGTATGCGTTTAACGCATGGCTTACAAATATTCAGAAAAAAGCCGGCAAAATCGGAATTATGAAGGCAATGGAAAAAATTGACGACAACAGGGTTTTTGTAAACCACAACGAAAATACTACAGCAAAACAAAAAGCAGAATCACCTGCAATTGCGCAATCCTCCGTACGCGTAATAAGCAAAGAAGATGAAAGTTCAAACCTGCTTGCAAAATTTAGACAGTCAGTGCCTCAAAGTTAAAAGAAATGCACAGACGGAACAGTAAAAGTAAATGTGTACCACAAGTAAGCAACCGTTGTTTGGCAAAATAATTTCAAAAGCAAGTGCTGTCTGAGCGTTAAAGCCTTAGTTTCTTAGCCCATCTGCGAAAGATATATTTTGGCAAGTTCTATATCATTCAGGGTTGTGATTTTAATATTTTTATAACTTCCGTCAATCACGTAAACATCTGCACCCATAGCTTCAACCATGCCGGCATCGTCAGTGAAGTTTCTTCCGGCAAACCTCATGTGCGCGTTCAAAATTAAATCGTACTCAAAAGCCTGCGGAGTCTGGGTATTATAAAGTTTTGCGCGGTCAATTGTTCTCACAATTTTTCCATGTTCAACTTCTTTTATCGTGTCAATTGTTTTTGTCATAACAGAAAGCGCCTTGTTTTCCTTAACCATTTCAACGCAAATGTTAATGAGTTCGGTCGTAATAACAGGCCGCGCACCGTCGTGAATTAATACATAATCGCACCTGTCAGCTTTTAAGCCGTTGCATACAGACTGCTGGCGTGTCTGACCGCCCTCTACTATTCTAACTTTTTCATAATCCTTAAACAAATTTTTCAAATCCTCCATTATTGAAAGATTTGCACAAATTATAATTTCATCAACATTTGCATAATTAAACGCATCAACCGTATATTTTATAACCTCGCACCCGTTAATCTGCTCCAGAAGTTTATTTTTATTCCCGAACCTTGACGATGTTCCGCCCGCTGTTATAATAGCGTTAACCTTCATGACTGCTCCTTAAAATGCTTATATAATTTCTTTTCAACATCCTCTTTTGTAAAAAATACGCATCTGTCAGGATAATTAATCTTAACACCGCAGACATCAGAGGATTTGACAGTTCCTATTACAGTGAAATCCTGAGCGTCATCAACCGTTGCCACAAGCTGATAATCTTCCGCCCCGTAAAATATTATATCCTCAAAATTCTCAAATTGCATCAAATCTTTATCAAAAGGAATCTTTTCAAAATCGACCTCCATAACAGCCCCGCTGGCTTCCGCTATCTGCGACAGAGCATCCATCAATCCGTCAGAGGTGTCCATCATGGCGTAATCACATTTTTGCGACAGCGCGATTTTTTTTGAAAACTCAACCTGTGCCCGCGGCATAAGATGAGCGTCTATAAACTTACGCGGCTCTTTTTTCCCTTCAAACAACAGCTTTAATCCTGCTCCGCTTGAGCCATGCAGACCTGAAACCACAATTTTCTGTCCGGTTCTGGCATTTTTTCTTGATGAAATTTTTCTGCCCCTGTCAGAACCGATTGCCGTAACCGATATATAAATTCTGTCAGAACCTGTAATATCTCCGCCAGCAATCTGAACATCCCCGCAGGCAGCTTTCAAGCCTTCATAAAACTCTTTTACAAACACTGCATCTATATCATCCGGCAGAGAAAGTGCGATCGTAAGATAGCAAGGTGCTGCACCGCTTGCACAGACATCGCTAATATTCACCATTGCAGCTTTCCAGCCGAGCTGAAACGGAGAGGCAAATTTTCTTGAAAAATGAACACCCTCTACAAGACTGTCCTGTGTCACAACTATTCCGAGACTTTTAAGGTGCGCGCAATCATCGCCGATAAGTTTTGAATTAAGAGTATTTTTTATTATATTTATAAAATCTTTCTCTTTCATTTTTCTCTCCGGCCCCCTGCGCTTGTCAGGTTAATCTATATCATGTTCAATGAGGGCGATAAATTCTTTAACCAGATTTTCATTCCATTTTTTGCCTGCGTCTTTTTTAATTTCCTCAAGCGCTTCCCTTGGACTTAGTTTGCTTCTGTAAGCCCGCTGTTCTGTGAGAGCGTAATAAGCATCCACAATCAAAATTATCTGCGAAGTAACAGGAATTTCTTCCCTTGCAATTTTACCCGGATAACCTGTGCCGTCCCAGTTTTCGTGGTGGTGCTCAATAATCGGAATTATATCCTGAATGTATGATATAGGACTTAAAATTTCTTTTGCCGCAATGAGCGGATGCGCCTTAATTTTTGCAATTTCATCCTCGGTCAGAGGGGTTGCCTTCTGCAGAATTTCACGGGGCAGCATGACGTTTCCTATATCATAAAGAAGAATTGCAATTTTCAATTTGTCAATCTCGTCTTTAGACAAATCAAAACGTTTTGCAAGCGAAACCGCAGTCAGAAGCTTGGATTTCACAACTCCCTGAGAATGCAGAGGGTTATAAGTAAGAGTGAGAATATCCGCAACGGAATATAGAATCTCTTTCTGTGAACTGTTTGCTTTTAATTTTTCGCAAAGGTTATCTGCAAGCTCCTGCGGAATAGGCATATTGTGACGGGACAATATATCGGTGAAAGTATTGACCGCAATCTCCTGCCAAGAGGTTTCATTAACAGGTCTGGCAAGTGTAACCCTGTTTCTGCCGTTTCTTTTAGAAATATACATTGCCTGATCGGTAAGCTCCAGCACTTCCTCAATGTTATCAGAATGTTCAAGAAAAGCAGCAACCCCTATACTCGCTGTAATATGCCCTATTGTATCAAGCTCTAAATCTTCAATAGCCTTTCTTATACGTTCCGCCGCAATCATAGCGCCGTCAGAGGATACGCCAGGCAGCACTATATTAAATTCTTCCCCGCCCATTCGAGCCGCAGTATCTATTGCGCGGGCATTTGATTTTAAAACATCTGCCACTGCTTTTATTGCAATATCGCCAAATGTATGCCCGTATTTGTCATTAATCTGTTTTAAAAAATCCAGATCAAGCCCTATGATACTGAAAGGCTGCCCGCTTCTCAAGGAACGTGTAACTTCTTTGGAAAGATATTCTTCAAAGTATCTTCTGTTATACAGACCAGTAAGCCCGTCTGTTACAGCCTGTTGTTTAACTTCCTCAAACAAATCCGCGATAGTTATTGCAATTTCTATCTGCTGGGCAAACATTGAAAGAAAATCCATTTCCGCCTCAGCTAAATCTTCTCTTGAGGAAAATACACAAAACCAGCCAAAAGGTTTTCCGCGGGTATACAGAGGAATAATATTCAGCGATTTGCTCGTCATTCCGGAAAGGACCTTTTCTTTCATATCTTCTTCGAGGTCCGGTATTATTCCGGCCAGAGCCTCTCTTAAATCCTTTGTCCTGACTATTTTTTTCTCGGTAAGCGCCTGAGCATAAATTCCATCAGGATTATAAACAAGTCTGCGCGCCTGCATAGGAACTTTAATTATACCATTAACCCTGTCTATGGCTTCATCTTTGGCTTCTGCGATAACACTTATAAAATCACCGTTTTCATCATGTTCTTTCCTTATAATTGTACTGTGCAGGTACCCCAGTTCGCCTTTTAAACTGTTTACAATACTTTCAAGAACATTATTGAGCGGTTTTGCAGAACTCATCATGTCAAGAATATGCTGGAGAGTAAGCATACGTTTATTAGCAACATTCAAATCCCTTGTTCTTTCGGCAATCTCTTTTTCAAGCTGCAGATTGCGCTCGTATATTTCAAGGTAATCCTGTTTGCCGGTATAGATATTATTTTCGACTTCCGCGATTTTTGTCCGTAAATCTTTTAGTTTATCGAAAAAATTCATTACCCACCTGCATTGTAAACGATGACATATCCATTATACAACATTTTTGGCATTTTGCAGTACTTTGTTTACAATATTTATAATTTCCTGAGCCGGAGGCTTACGGGTGCAGAGGTTTTTATCATCTCCTTCTTTCGGACACTCAAACAAAAAACACGGCTGGCAATCAAGTTTTGCATTTACGGCAAAATATTTATCAGGATTGCCAAAACAGCCGAAAAGTGTCGGCGGTGTACAGGTAAAAATAGAAATTACAGCAGGCTTATTAGTTGCCCACGCAAGATGCGCTGTCCCGGAATCCGGCGCCATAACAATTGCCGCACGTAATAAAAGCTCCTGCAGCTCTTTCAGATTAGTTTTTCCGGCAAGATTAAGCCCGTAATCCGAGCCTATATAGGAAAGAAGCTCCTTATCTTTTTCCGTACCGGTAAAAACAAGGGAACATCTATCTTTTATATTTTCGACAACTTCCTTCCAGTTATCGGGGCTCCAGTGCTTTAGAAACCTTGTTGTTGCCGGTGCAATAACAACCATAGGTTTTGATTTGTCAAGAGGTTTCAACAGTTCATCGATTTTTGCCTTGATTTCCGGTGTTGCAGGCGGAAGCGTAAATTTTATTTCTTCAGAATCAATTCCGAGATATTTTGTAAAGTCCATGTAATTTATTACGGAATGACGCTCGATGCCATGGTGTATTGCAGGAATAATTTCGTTTCCGCCAAGTGTTGCATGTTCTCTGACATCAACCGGCACAATTCTTCTCTTTGCACCGCAAAATCTCATCCAGTACATTGTTTTGAGCATTCCCTGAGTATCAATTGCAATATCGTATTTTTCTTTTCTGATTTCATGTAGAATCTTCAAATACTCAAAAAAGCTTCTGAAAGAAATAAGACCGCGCTTTTTCCACCTTCCGACCGGTGCAAGGTAAACTTTGTCAACACACGGGTTATCTTTTATTATGTCATAACCCTTTTCTGACACAATCCAGTCCACACGGTATCCGTTTTTCTTAAACAAATTTGCCATAGGAATATTAAAAACGCAGTCACCGAGTGACGACAGCCGTACTATAAGAAGTTTTTTCCCGTTTTCAGACACAGTTAATATCCCCCGTTTTCTTCAAGAAAAGCTGCACCGGTAATTCCGGAATAATCCCCGAGCGCCGCCTTTTTAAATTCTATTTTTGTTGCCGGCACAGGAAGCGATTTAGCACGTGCTTTTTTAATCGTATTCTGATAAAAATAGTCAACAGCTTCTATAAGGCCGCCTCCAAGAACTATAAGCTCAGGATTTATGAAGTTTATTATACTTGCAATTCCGCCTGAAAGATATTCGGAAGCCTCATTCACACACTGAATAACCAGTTCATCTTCCTTTTCTATTGATTTTTTAATCATCCCCGAAGTTATTGATTTTCCGCTTTCAAGGTAATCAATGATTACAGAATGCCTGCCTTTTTTAAGCGCGCCTTCAATCCTTTTTTCAATAGCGGAACGCGACGCATAAGCCTCAAGACAGCCGTGCGCGCCGCAGCCGCACTGACGTCCGTTCAAATCAACGATAACATGCCCGATTTCACCGGCCGTTCCGGTAGCCCCTCGGATAATTTTGCCGTTTTTTATAATACATGAGCCTACGCCGGTTCCGACAAAAATACAGACAAAATCATCACAACCCTTTGCAGCACCGAATTTCATCTCTCCGAGCGCCGCAATTTCTACATCATTTCCGACGAAAACCGGCAGATTAAATTCGCTTTCGATATGCTGTTTTATATTCAAATCATAGCAGTCAAGGTTAGGAGCCCCTATTATTATACCGTTTTTGCGGTCAATCTGACCTGCTGCACCTATTCCGACAGAACTTATTTCATCTTTATCAACACGGCTCTCTTTCAAAAGTTCTGAAATACCCTCGACCATTTTTTTTACGATTTTTTCAGGGCCTTTTTCTTTTTTAGTCTTTTTCTTAACCGTACAGACGACTTCTCCGGATTGCCTGTCAACAAGCCCGAGAAGAATCTTTGTTCCGCCTAAATCTATTCCTATAGCAAATCTCTTCATATACCTGAATTATACATAAAAAATACGGGAAGTAAATAAAATAGTAAAGCCCCTTTTAGGAAAGGGGCTTTCATTGCACTAACCTACTGCTCTCCTTCACGTTTCACCTTTCACAAATGAGGAATCACTAAAATGAATATTCAAATTTTCAAATATCATAATTTCCATATTAAATTTTCTCCCGTCAAAATAAGTCTATGCAGCTTTTTCTTCTTGTTGCGGTTCTTCTTCCGCAGTTACTAAATCAATCAGCGGAATATTTGTGAGTTTAGCGTGTATATCCATAATAGACTGATAAATCTTGCCGTCGTTTCTCCACCAGCGGCCGAGCTGGCTTTCAACAACAGCCTGTTCAGGCGAAATATCAATACCGAGTTCGTCAGCTTTTTCTTTCAGTGCGTTTAAAATATGTTCTGTATATTTTTTTCTGTCATCTCCGCTAAATATATCATCGTAGATTGTTTCCATCAGCGAATCATCTCCTGTTTTATCCTGATAAGACAGAAGCCATTTATCCATTACGAAAACTACGTTATCTTTGTTAATTGACATAATTGCAGCGTCAAGTTTTTCTTCATCAGTTCCCGGGCCATCTATGGCAACATAAATGTCTTTACAAATATTTAAGGCCTGAGCGTATGCCTTCTGTTCCGCTTCTGTTGGTTCAGACGACTGGGCCGGCTGCTGCGGCTGAGCCTGAGTTTCTGACACAGGTGCGGCAGGTGTTTCACCCTGCGGAGTTTCTGTCTGCTGAGGCTGTTCGGTCTGTTCTGTTTCTTCAGTCTGCTGGCTTTCTTCGGTTTCTTCGCTTTCGGAAGTTTCTTCTTCCGGTTTTACCGCAAGAGTTGCAGCCTGTTTCAGAGCTTGAATTTCACCTTTAATTTCCGCAAGTTTATTTTTTGATTCCTGCAAATTCTGTTTTGAAGCGCTTTGTGTAAGAGCCTTCATTTTCTTTTCTGTTTCTTCAAGAAGTTTTTTGATTTCCTCAAGCTTCTGTTTTTTATCTGCAGGAAGTTCTTTCTGCGCAAGTATTGTTTCCAAATCTTTTTTAAATGATGCAATTTCCTGTGCGGCCATACCCATATCTGAGTTAAAGAATGACTGTTCAGCCATCATAAATCCCTGATTATACATGTTTTGCAGCATAAAGGTATCACCCATGCCCGGCATTGTCATATAAGGATTAAACATCGGCATCTGCATCTGAAGCCAGAGATTAGGACTGTTAAAATATGTAAAATCACCCATAAGCCCAAGTTCTGCCGACCAAGGTAAGATGGTGTTATTCATCATATAATTTGGTAAAAAACTTCCAAACATTTTCCTAACTCCTGGTGTTTTTAATTCCCCGTATATATATAAAGTAAAAATTTCCGCACAAATTGCATGTGCATACAAAATTTGTTAACATTTTGTAATATTCGAAAAAACTTCTATTATACGCTCTTTTGTAATTTCAGGGTTTATCTGTTTAACACAGGTTATAACGTCCGTGCTGACCGGCTCTTTAAAAATCTTCTCAAGAAGTTCCCTGTTAAAATCATACAGAATTGAGCCATGCTGGAGGATATAGCCGGCTTTTCTGCACTGGGCAGAGCCTATAAGCTTTTTCCCCTTATAGCACAAATCAGCACCCGTTGAGATAAGCATGCAATAGTCAAACTTTGTATTAACGGGTTTTGATGCACCAAAGTCAAGTTCTATACCGAGTTTAGCAAATCCGTCAATTAAAATTCCGGAAATTTCCTCATAAGACTGCCTTACATTTTCACCGTGTTTTAAATAAGAAACCGGACAGATAAAGCTGTATGTAATTTCATCATCATGCAGCAGAGCACGGCCTCCGGTAAGCCTTTTGACCGTATCAATACCGGTATCTTTCAGAAACTTTTTGTCTATAAAGGCATCCTGCTGATTTCTTCCGAGAGAAACACATGCGGGCGACCAGCCGTAAAGCCGGAATACCGGATAATCCCGCTTATTTTCTATGGCAGAATTAAGCAAATCAGCATCTGTCTGCATATTTTCAGCGCCTGTTTTAACCTCGTAGGGTATAAACTTCATCATTTTTCGTTCTTCTTTTTATCTCTTTCAGCAAGCCCTTTTTCAAACTGAGAGAACACGTCATTCCCGACGAACTGTTCTAGCGCCGCGCGTTTTGCCATAAAATCCGCACGGGCTTTTGCCTGCTCATCAACTGCGGTTCTGTAGTAGGCATCCGTAATCAAAATAATATCTCTTGAAAGTTCCTGCGCTGCATCGTAATTTTTTCTGCGCTGCTCAACTACCTTTGCATAAAGTTCAAGCATATTTTTGGCTGTCATATAGTCGTAATAAAGATTTACGGTTTTCTGCTGCAGGTCATCTATTTTACGAATAAGAATAATCATATCGGAATCCGTAACTTTTGTATATTTATAATTCAGAGCTTTTGTATCCTGCGACATTATGCCGAAGATATTGCTGCCAAGCATTGAGCCCATTGCAATCATCGGATTGCCTACACCTGCGCCGACCAGGGTGGACATGCTTGCAATATTTAAAAGAACCTTTTTAACGGATTTGTCATCAGGTTTATCCTCCTCAGGATTGGAAAGTTTATATAAGGCAAAACTTATTGTATCGCTCTTGGCAGCAGCACCCTGCCACAGAAGTGTCAAATCGCCCATCATATCCTCGTTATCCAGTTCAATCTCTTTAGAAATCTCTTTAGAAATCTTTTTTATGCTCAAATCCGCATAAGTCATGGCTTCCACATCAACCTGTTCTTCATCAATTTTTGCTTTAGCCTGTTCAACCTGAGATTTAGCCTTAACCTCAACGTACTTTTTTTCCGGCTCGTCAGTAAGCCCGACACGGTATGCAGGAGGCCGGATATTAAGCTCATCTAAATCCTCCAGCTTTACTTCCGCAAGAGAGGGTACACCTAGCATTAATATTAAAGACAGGATAAAAACTTTTCTAATCATTTTGTCTGCTCCTTACCTTTTAAGAGGGCAGTATTGTAGTTAAACTGATACAAATTCAGGTTATCCACAGTTTTTTTACCGGCAAGACGCTGAAGTTCAAGGTGGTATTTTTTCGCATTCTGCATATAGTAAGCTTCTTCCATAGCCATATTGTCATACAGCGAGGAGGAAATTGTAATTTCCAGCAGGTCATCATTGTTGAGCGCATTTGAATAATTTTTATTATAGAGAAGAAGCTTTGAACGGGTTTCTTTAAGCTGAACAAGCGCTGCTTTGTAGTTGTAATATGCGTTGATAAGTTTGTCCTGCAGGGTTTCAATAAGACCGGCAAGCTCAATAAGCTCTGTATCGGTAAGCGGAATTTCAGCCGGCATATTTTTTCTGTTAATCAAATTTTGCGCAAGCCTCCCTGCCGCAAATGCCGAAGTCTGCGCAAGATAGTCCGCACCCATTAAAGACGGTGCAAAAGAGGCTCCTGCAACAAGTGCGGAAAGTGTTTTTGACATCAAAGACGCATGTATCCTTCTCTGGCTTTCAGGACTTGCCAGTTTTTTAAGGGTAAATTCTATTACCTGATTGTTTTCAACCGTACCTTTCCAGAGGTTTTCAATATCCTGAAGATCTTTTTCTTTCTGGATATTAACAAGCTCCTGCACGACCTGTTCATCAGACATAACAAGAGAACTTTTAAGCTTTACATCAGATTTAGGAAGCTCAATCTTTTCAGGCTTCACTCCCTCTAAAGAAACTTCCCCGCTGTCTGCAAGAACTACAGTTCCGCAAAATATCATTACTAAGATTAAAAGCCATCTCATATTAAAGTTATAGCACAAGAAAAATAATAAATCCAACGATTGAGAATGTAATAAATCCTTGGATTGTTCTACTGCCGGACAAAAAAAAGTATCATTGTTATTGATAAGAAAGAGGTAGCATTGAGTCCGGAATCGACACAGAAAAGCAGCAAAAAAACAGCGGCTTCATTTTGCAGAAAAGCAGACAAACTCCGTCTGGAAAATCTGCATAAAGAAGCTATTTCACATTATTTGAATTCAATATTAATAGAAAGAAACAATGCAAATTCTTATCTCGGGCTCGGTATCTGTTACAAACATCTTGAAAAGTATGCACAGGCAATAAAATATCTTGAAAAAGCCGCTGAGATTGAGCCTGATTTTTATGAAGCTTTTTATGAACTTGGCGTCTGCCATCTTCTGGAAGGTATTCCCTGCGGCGCGATAAAAAACTTTGTTCAGGCAATCCAGATTAATCCTGAAAACCCTGACGCAATCCTGCAGCTTGGAATTTCCCACGAACTCTGCGAAGAATACGATATGGCGCTTATGATTTATCAGAAACTTATTGAAAATTCACCGAAATTCATAAAAGCTTACGAACACAAATCCACACTGCTTATGAAACTCGGCAACTACAAAGACGCCTCAATACTTCTGAACAAAATTATAAAGCTCAATCCTGACTACTACCGCGCATATTTAGGAATTGCAACCTGTTTTGACAAACTCGGCAGAAGAGTTGATGCGCAGAGATACTACAGAAAATTCTTAATCAAAAAACCTAACTCCCATCAGGCACCTTTTGTGAAAGCAAGATTAGAAAAACTAAAATCACTTTCACAAAAGAATACTTCATTAAATATGATTAACTAAAAATTATATTTTTCGCCGATGGAATAATTCTGGTAATTAAGTTTTCCGCTGCCTGTGAGAATACTTTTTAAACTTTCATACCCGGTAGGATTCCATGGTTCCGGCACTATAGCATCAGGTTTTACATATAAACCATAGGCATCAGCACCAAACTGGTTCGGGTTCTTAAGCCCGTTTGCATCAATTCTTATTATAGCGCAGTATGTCCTGTGCAGAACTGTAGGAATTTTGTTCCCGTCTGCATCAAGTTTATAATCGCCGTTCGGTTCCTTTTCGTAAGAATTTTGATAAAAGTCACAGGCTGGCTGTTGACTAATTTGAAGAATAGCACCGTCGCTGAGAATTATTTTAGGAGTATTAGCATCCACACCGGCATTTGTTCCCTCACCATCAGTATACGGGTATGCGTATTTTAATTTATAATAATATTTTTCACAGCCTTTTTGTGTTTTGCTGGTACAGAGCTTAGCACCATTAAAATATTTGACAAAGTTCTGCGCAACTCCAATAGAAGTTTTTGACGGGTCAAAAAGAACACTGTTATCTCCGACAACCCCGAGATCTTTCTGTGCAAGCAGAGCTGCATTTTGAATATTTGATACTGTTTTTTTGGCTCTTGTGACAAGTTCTCTATCCTGAATCTTTGTAGTCAACGACGGCAGCGTCATTGCGGCAACAACACCGATGATTCCAAGTGTAATAAGAACTTCCGCCAGTGTGAATGCTTTCTTCATTATTGATTTACTCCTTTCTTTATATTATTATATCTTATAACTTATATTTTTTCAATCTATAAATTATTGTTTATTATTTATATACACGCAAAAAAGCAGCCAATATTATATTGACTGCTTTTTAAACTTTAAAAACCTTTGTATGGAGCTTAAACTACTTGCCCCCCCCCCCGTTTTTTCTTGATATTACTGCGTTTCCCATTGTTTAGTCTCCTTTTTATTATTCCGTTTCTCTTTTTTTATATTAAATAAAAAACTTTTCCAGGCGATTACAGAAGCTGCGCGGGAGCGTGTCCGAAAATAGTTTTTTATTTATTTTGAATTGTTCTAGAATATTTTCTGATGTCTTTTTTATTATAAACTATCTTTTGAAATATTTCAACATAGAAAAATAGCCGTCTTGCGAACGGCTTATCTCAATTTGTAAAAGGTTAGTGTGTAGGAGAAAATAAAGAAAATGGTTATACTACATGTATGCCACAACAAGTTCTATATATAACATATCTTTAATATATCTTTTACATATCTTAATAATATAACATACGCCGGAAAAACATTCGCAGCAATACCTGTTACTTGCAATATATTTATTTTCTCTATAAGATATTCATTAAGAATAAAGGGGAAGCAATGAGAATTGAGGCTAAAAATCTTATTAAAATCTACGGCGATAGAAGCGTTGTAAATGATGTTTCTTTTTATGTAAATAAAGGGGAAGTCGTCTGTCTTTTAGGGCCGAACGGAGCCGGCAAAACCACAACTTTCTATATGGTTGTAGGACTTGTTAAGCCAAACAAGGGGCATATTTATCTTGATAATGAGGATATTTCAGCTATGCCGATGAATGAAAGGGCAAAACGCGGCATAGGCTACCTTCCGCAGGAAGCCTCAATTTTCAGAAAACTAAGCGTGGAAGATAATATTAAACTTGTTCTTGAAATGAACGACAAACTTACCGTTAACGAGAAAAAACGGAAGCTTGAAGAACTTTTGACAGAATTCGGAGTGCTTAGACTCCGTTCTTATCCAGCAGTAGCACTCTCAGGCGGAGAAAGACGAAGGGTTGAAATTGCAAGAGCGCTTGCAGCAAGCCCTGATTTTATGCTTCTGGACGAACCTTTCGCGGGCATTGACCCGATTGCGATAGGTGATATTAAGGACAATATCAGAAAAATTTCGGAAGAAAAAGGCCTCGGAGTTCTTATCACAGACCACAACCCGAAAGCGACACTGTCAATTACAGACCGAGCTTATGTAATTTTTGACGGGAAAATCAAAATTCAGGGCAACAGTAAAGAAGTTGCCGTGGATCCGGTTGCAAAAGAATTTTACTTAGGAAAGGATTTTGCGCTGTAATGAGATTTCCACGGGTTTCAATATATGACAGATATATTTTCAGTCAGGTTTTGATAACCTCTTTTGTGGCAATTCTCCTGTTTACGGTTGTATGGATTGCGCCGGAGATGCTCCTGAATACAATTAAACGAACACTTGAGGGAGAATATACCGCAAAAACGGCTGTCCTTGTACTGTTTTATGAGCTGCCGAAAATTCTCGGGAAAGCTTTTCCTGTCGGGTTGCTTCTCGGAACTTTATTTACTTTTGATAAACTGAGCAAGGATTCTGAATTGACAATTTTTCGTGCTGTCGGCCTTTCTTTCAGAAGAATTCTGGCGCCGGTTTTTGTGTTAAGTTTAATTGTCACCTGGCTTTGCTTCTTCACAGGCGACAAGCTTATACCAATGTCGATTCAAAAATTAAATGCAATAAGAGATTCTCATCCGACAACGCAGTATATTTATACCCAGAAAGATAAAAATGATGTCCCGCTTCTTGCCGTAATAATTTCAGGCTACCGCGACAACGTTATGCACAATCTTATAATTCTTGACTTTTCTAATAAATATTATACGGATGTACACCAGCTTTCCAATATTTATTCAGCGCAGAAAGGTACTTACCTCGGCGACAGATGGAAGCTTGAGGATATTACGCAGTACAAAATATCAAATGACGGAATTTTCACTGATATAGAACATATTAAAGAAATGGATATTCTAAAAGGCGAAGATGCAAAAAATGCTTACACGCTTATGACATATTCAACAAAGAAGGAACGTGAAATTACAAATCACGATCTGAAAAATTACATAAAACTTTTAAAGAAAGAAAAACTGGATGAAGAATACAGATACATGCTGAACAAGTACCTGCAGAGATTTTTCCATCCGTTTGTTTGCGTTCTGCTGGCGATTATGGGAACACTCTTAGGGTTCAGCAAGCCGAGAGAACAAAGACTGGTAGGGTTCACAATTGCAATAGGGTGTATTTTTGTATATTATATAACTCTGCCGTTCTTTGATTTACTGGCAGAAAAGGGAGTGCTTCCTCCGCTTGTGACAGCAATATTCCCGCCTGTGGCATTTTTGTGTGCAATTATAGGGTTCTACAAGTCAAAGGATTTATAATGAAAAAATTATTCTGGTTATTTGTCTGCCTCTGCCTTTGTGCTGGTACCGGTTATGCAAAAGGGAAAAAAGACAGCGGCGTTGATATAAATTACGAAAACGGGATTTATCATATTGTATTAAAAGGTGAAAAAATAAAAAAGAGGATAAAAGTCTACTCGTCAGATGAACTTGTGACAAATAAAGAATTTCACAAGTCATCACAGGCACTGTTGACAGTTAACGCAGGATTTTTTGATCCCGTGAACGGAAAAACCATTTCATACGTAGTAATGGACGGACAGACAACCGAAGATCCCATACTTAATGAAAATCTTCTGGCGAACCCGTTTTTAAACAAAAATCTCAATAAAATCCTTAACCGTACAGAGTTTAGAGTAGTTGACTGCTACGGGAAACTTAAATACGCAATAGTTCCGCACAAAACAAAAGAGGACTTTGAATGTTATGTAAAAGAGGCAGTGCAGGGCGGCCCTCTAATCCTTCCGGAGTTAAGGCTTGAGGAAGAACTGTTTGTGGTTAAAGACGGAGATAAAGTTGTGAGAGAATCCTCATCAGTTCTGCACAAAACATCCAGAACCGTTCTGGGGCTGAAAGACGGCGAACTGCATATCCTTATCATTACCGACGACAACCCGATGGATTTATATGAGGTGCAGGGGCTTTGCAAAAAACTTGGATTTGAGCGTGCAATGGGGCTTGACGGAGGAAGTTCCACCTCGTTTGATTACAAAGACGAAATATCCGTGATTTCACAAAAAGGCGACGGGGCAGGCAGAAAACTAAAATCGTTTATTTATATTGAGAAAAAATAACCTGAACCCTGCCGCTTGGAATAAACAGACGTTCCACTATTACCGGATTTCAATTACAGTATTCTTTTGTAAATAGTATTTATGTTTTCCAGAAAAGCGTTTTTATCAAAAATCTTTTCTAGTTCATCATTTGTTAAACGTGCGGTGACATCAGCATCTTTCAAAAGATTCGCTTTGAAGTCGCCGTCGTTTTCAAATGCGTCAAGAGCGTTTCGCTGCACAATTCTGTAGGCTTCCTCCCTTGTTAAACCCTTTTCAACAAGTTCAAGCAGAACCTTTTGCGAAAAAACTATCCCGCCGAATTTTTCGGTATTTTTAAGCATATTTTTTTCATGCACGACGAGGTTTTCTACAACGCCCCTGAAACGATTGAGCATAAAATCAATCAGTGTAAGACTATCCGGAAAAATTATTCTTTCCGCCGAACTGTGCGAAATGTCTCTTTCATGCCAGAGCGGAATATTTTCAAGCGCAACAAGCGAGTTTGCTCTGACAACTCTTGCAAGCCCGCACAAATTTTCGCTCAAAACCGGATTTTTCTTGTGAGGCATAGCGGAAGAGCCCTTCTGGTTTTTACCGAACCCCTCCTCAACCTCAAGAACTTCTGTCCTCTGCAGATGACGAATTTCCGTAGCAAACTGCTCAATCACACTTGCAATAAGCGCAAGCGACTGCATAAAGTATGCGTGGTAATCCCTTGCAATAATCTGTGTGGAAATCCTTGCAGGCTTAAGCCCAAGATTTTTGCAGGTAATCTCCTCAATTTTTGGAGAAATATTGCTGTAAGTTCCGACAGGCCCTGAAATTTGTCCTACACGTATCTGTTCCAAGGCGTGTCTGAAGTTTTCCTGCTGTCGTTCAAGAATATCCACCCACGAACAAATCTTTACGCCGAATGTCATAACTTCGGCATGCACGCCATGAGAACGTCCTATACAAACGGTATTTCTGTGTTTATTTGCAAGCTCTTTTAAAGATTTTACTGTATCTTCCAAGTCTTTAAGTATGATTTTGCCGCTGTCCTGAATTTGGAGCGCAAAAGCAGTATCAATCACGTCAGAACTTGTCATCCCTACGTGCATATATTTTGCTAAATCCCCGAGGCTTTCGTTTACGCAGGTCAAAAACGCAATTACATCATGCCGGACTTCCGCCTCGATTTCGTCAATCCTTTCAACGCTGAAAGAAGCTTTTTTCTTTAATTCTTCAATATCTTTTTTCGGGAATTTTCCTGTTTTTGCGTAAGCCTCGCAAACAGCAATTTCTACCTTTAAGTAGTAATCGAATTTGGAATTTAATTCCCAGATTTTTTTCATTTCTTCGCGTGCATATCTGTCTATCATAAGTTTATATTAACATGGAGAAGGCTGTATGTCTATTTCTGAAATTATTTATTTAAACATATCAATTAGGAAAAATATTTTTGTGTAAAAAATGTAAATAAAAAATTCTTCTTACGCAATTTTGATTAAACAAAATACTTTATATACATGTAAGGTAGTGTTAGAAAAGGCATGTTATGGGTATATCAGCACCATTACTAGAAGTATGTGTTCCAAGCGGAATTTTTTGCTGGAGGAATATACAAAAAGTTGAAAACGGTGAAAAAGCAAGAGGCACCGTTGCTTTTGCACAGGGTGCAAAGATAGCGGAAGCTGTTTCAAAATATGATGGCACAGTGGGAAAAAGAACCGCTGATGCAATAAATTTTTATAATAAATGCGCAGAAAAAAGCAAAATTCTTGACTACACAGGCAAAGCTGTTAAATGGGCTACAAAAAACGTAAACCCGCTCATCTGTGCCTCAAGCGTTGTCAAAGTAGGACTTTCTGATGACAAACCCAATGCAATTGTTACTGAAACAGGCGCTCTGGCAGGTATGTTTGCGGGTGAAGGTCTGATGAAAGCTGAGATGGGCAAACTCATTAACCCTGAAAATATTACAAAAGTTGCACAGAAAATGGAAAATACAAAACCGCTCAAATCCGTTGCAAAATATCTTTTAAAAGCCGGTAATGCCTCGAACGCATCTGCTGTAATTAAAGGAATAGCATTTGTGTGCGGCTCTATAGCCTCTTACTCCTTTGGTCAAAAGTTAGGCGAAAAATATTCAGAAAAAGTAACCTCTCTTTTCGGATATAAATCTCCAAAAATCAATCAAAAAGCCTAATTAAAAATTTTAGAAAATATGTTATAATCACAATATAATGAGAAAGATTATACTGTTTTATATATTATTGCTATTGGGTTTTACGGTATCAAATCCCTGTTATGCAGTAAAAATAGGGCTGCAGACCGGAGTTGAGCGTATCGGAGTAGGTTCATCAAACGATACCTCGCTTATTGACGCAAATTCCAACAAAACTATCTGCAAAATTGACGGAATGAAGGGCTACGAAATTGTCCCTTACAAAAACACAATGGCAATAAAACTTAACGGCAAATTCTACCAGATTTACTCGGATAATATTGTTCTCAAACCAGCGGCAGGAGGTTTCATCAGCGCCAAAAACAAGTGGTACCGCGGATATTTGATAATCCAAAACAAAAACAAAAAACTTACCGTAATCAATGAAGTAGATATGGAAGATTACCTCAAAGGGGTTGTTCCGTCAGAAATGCCGTCCGGTTGGGAGCTGGAAGCCTTGAAGGCTCAGGCAATTGCTGCACGCAGCTACGCTTATGCAAATCTCGGCAAACGGGGAAGCCTCGGGTATGATTTAAAAGATACTCCGGAGGATCAGGCCTACGGCGGGGCGTCAGCAGAAACCTACAAAACCAATACCGCAGTTGATGAAACAAGCGGACTTGTTTTAACATATAATTATAAAGTAATTTCTGCATTTTATTCAGCCTCGGCAGGCGGGCAGACAGTCAGCAACGGGCAGGCGTGGGGCGGAACTGACCTTCCGTACATCCGTTCAGTGAAATCCTTTGATGACAATGTCAAAAAGAACGGCCATGGAATAGGCATGTCGCAGCATGGCGCCAATAATCTTGCCAAAAAGGGTTACAATGCCTATCAAATACTGCAGTATTTCTACAAAAATGTAAAATTTGCAAAAGCTAATAACACTTCCGTATAAGTAATAAATGCAAATTTATTCAGTTATATCTTATTTTTTGCCCGAAATCCTTGTATATTCACCAAAATTTATAAAAAAATTCCCCGAAACACTATTGCCAAAAACAAATAACGTGATATAATAAATTTTGTCGAATACATGAACGCAATCGGAAATGGTTTCTGTACCGTTTGCAAAAGGAAGAAGGAGGTTCGTAATGAACAAAGAAGAATTGGTAAAAGAAGTATCAAAAAAAGCTAAAGTTTCTCAAAAAGCTACTGCTGACGTAGTTGCAGCTATTTTAGAAACAATTGAAAAAACAGTATCTAAAGGTAAAAAAGTTACTCTGGTTGGTTTCGGAACATTTGAAGCTAGAAAAAGAGCTGCTAGAACAGGCCGCAACCCTCAGACAGGTGCTGAATTAAAAATTTCTGCAAAAACAGTTCCTGCATTCTCAGCAGGTAAAAAATTCAAAGAACTCGTTAAATAGTTTTTGGATAAAAAGCATTGAAAAGGGTTAGCCGTTTGGTTAACCTTTTTTTATTATATAGGTTATAAATTTATCACTGTATTTTTTCTGTTTAATAAGCTCAAAATCTGTAAAGTCTACATCAGTAACATGTTCAATCACAACAATTCCGCCGGCGATATTTTTGACAGCATTTAAACTTGCTTCATAAACACCCGCATAATAGGGCGGATCTATATAAATTACATCAAATTTCCTATCTAGAAGCGCAGCAGCTTTCAGACTGTCACCATGGATTAGCAAAGGTGCAGGCGAAAAATTTTTATAGTTTGATTTGATAACCTGAATTACTTTAGGGTGTTTTTCAATTGCAACAGCATACGAGAATCCGCGCGACATAGCCTCCAGCGCCATAATCCCCGAGCCGGCAAACATATCAAGAAAGCTGGAACCTTCAAAGTCAATCATTGACTGCAGAGTATTAAATACGCTCATCCTGACTTTTGAAAGCGTAGGGCGTGTAATCTTTTCATCCGGAGCTATAATTTTACGTCCTTTAAATTTACCCGCTGTGATATTCATATTAACTATTTTACAACGAACACGTTTTAGTGTATAATTATCCTCAGGGAAGAAATATGTCGGATATTCGGGAAGAAAACAAAACAGAGGTTATTGTTGTCGGCGGCGGTCCTGCCGGTATTGCCTGCGCGGTTACAATTGCAAGAGCCGGACACGAGGTGGTGCTTATTGAACGCGGAAAGTTTTCAGGAAGCAAAAATGTCTTTGGCGGAGCAATTTACGCACAGCCTACGCGGGAAATTTTTCCGGATTTTGAACAATCTGCCCCAGTTGAGAGAAAAAGTATTGAGCATAAATATGCCATTCTCGGCGAAGATGATGCAACAGTTGTTTCATACCGCAAAAAACACGATGATGCCGTAAGTTATTCTGTTATACGCGGAAAATTTGACCGCTGGATGGCAGAAGAAGCAAAAAAAGAAGGGGTAATTCTTGTTGAAGAAACGGTTGTCCGGGAACTTATCGTGGAAAATGAAGCCGTTGTCGGAGTAAAAACAGAACTTGAGGATTATTACGCAGATATTGTGGTGCTTGCAGACGGGGTAAACTCGCTTCTCGCACGCCAGATAGGACTTAGAAATGATATTGAGCCGAAAGATGCTGCGGTAAGCGTAAAAGAGGTTTATAAACTCAGCAGAGAAAAAATTAATGACAGATTTAACCTTTCAGATGATGAGGGTTGTATTTACGAAATTTTCGGAGGGCCGATGCTCGGCAAACTCGGGCTCGGGTTTATGTACACCAATAAAGAGACCCTGACACTAGGACTTGGCGTAACCCTCGACGAGTTTGAAGATAAGGGGTCAAAACGCCCTTACGAACTTCTGGATAAACTTAAAACCCATCCCGCAATTGCTCCTCTGATTAAAGACGGAGAACTGCTTGAATATTCAGCCCACCTTATACCGGAAGGCGGATGTAAAAAAATTCCGGAACTCTGCGGTGCAGGCGTAATGGTTGCCGGAGATGCGGCAATGCTCGTTAACAACATGCACTGGGAAGGCACCAACCTCGCGATGATTAGCGGGAAACTTGCCGGTGAAACCGCAGTTGTGGCACTTTCTAAAGGAGATTTTAGCGAAAATTCGCTAATCCGCTACAGACAGGAGCTGGAAAAAACTTTTGTTATAAAAGATTTGCAGACCTATAGAGATTTGATGGAGGTTATCCATATTCAGAAAAATTCTTATCTGGATTACTATCTCAGAAAAATTAACGCTTTCTTTGAAATGTTCACCTCGGTAAACAGCACTCCGAAACGGGAACTTTACAGACGGTTTATTATAAGTTACTTTAAAGAAAGAAAGTTCATACAAATCTTGAAAGATTTCTGGTATGCGGTTAAATTGTTGTGGGGAATTTTAATAAAATGACAATAGAAGATAAACTATCAACACTAAAATACAATACTGACGAAGCTTCCCACCTTAAACCGGATATGGAGAAGTGCAAAATTTGTAAATCAAAAATCTGCGAAAGGGTATGTCCGGCAGGCGTCTATGAATGGCTTGAGGAGGAGCAGAAGCTTCTTGTCAAATACGAAAACTGCCTTGAGTGCGGCGCATGCAGAATTGCCTGCGAACAGAAGAGCCTCGGCTGGGAATATCCGAAAGGAACTAAGGGTGTAATATTTAAGAATGGTTAGATTATATAAAGGAGACAGTTATGAAAGAAGAATACTCAAATCAGCGCAGACGCTGGTATGACAAAGATCCTGTATTATCACAGGCAATTGAAACTTTAGAACACAGCGATGATGAAACTCAAATCAAGATTGCACTTAATTTAATTAAAATCATTATCGAGCACAATATTGAAGATGAAAAATATGAAGCAGTAGAAGACATTATCAATGCAGTAGGTTCAGGGCTGGATGACAACAGAAAAGGCCGCTGGTATGATATTGATTCAACCGTCAGAACAGCAATGAACATGCTTCAAAACTGTCCTGAGGCAACCCAGAGAATTATTGCAAAAGAAATGGCAAAAATGGTTGTCGACAAAATCAAAACCGATGAAGATGACAGCGAGGATGAGGACACTGAAGAATAATTTATTTTAATATGTCATTTACTATCCGGTAAATAAGCTTAATTTGAGATGCAGACGCTTTTTTAAGGAGCATATTGAGTTCCGCTAAAAGGGCGTCTGTTTCGTTGTGATGAGCAAAATTAAAAAGTTCATCCACCGGAACATCAAGTGCCTCTGCCATTTTTTCAAGCGTTTCCATAGTTGTAAAGCATCCGCCTTTTTCAATACGGCAGATTTGCTGCTGCTCTACCCCGATTAATTCCGCAAGTTTTTCCTGAGTAATCTTCTTTGCTTTACGCAGTTCCTTCACGCGGCTTCCGAAAAGATTTAATGTATTTGAAGGCTTATCCATAACTTATCAATTGTAAATACATTTGACAGAAAATGTTATACCTTTATATTTGTATTTATTGACAAAATACATATTTAATAATAATATACTCTTGTTTAATAAGATATTTTTATGAGAAATACAATTTAAAAGTTAAATTAAGGAGTAAAAATGGGTAAACTGATTTACAAAGAAAAGAACGGAAACAAACGGACAATTCATTTTTGCGGGCTTAAGTTTTCATATAAAAACAGAAAACAGGCGGCTACGTGAATTACGCAATTATTGCACAAAAGCTTTAAGCTGATGTCCTCCTGCTAAGTTCTAACATCAGCCACCACCGCGTTTTTGGCCCCACCGCACACGGAATACGGCTCAAGGTTAAAGGTTTATTGTACGGAAAATCATATAGTACCTGTGGCTTCCCCAGTAGACAACCATTGATACAAAATTATTATCCAGATCAGTCATCTCAAGATAAGTCTGCGGTGCCGGTTTTCTTTTGGCACTCGGAACAAATGTTCCTATTTTGTCAAGCAAAAACAGGTGAATTTTCTGTGTAGGCGAGAGTTTCGGCTTAGGCAGATTTTCATCGTAGAATAATTCGGGCACAATATCCCTTTCGTAAACAGGCAGAATATATTTTATCCGTCCGGCTTCTTTAAAGAGCATATACCAGTTATCTTCGTATTTTCGCGGGGTGAGCGCATAGTACCCGGGCTCAATCGTAATAGTTTTAAAATAAAGCGGGCCGGTAAGCCTTAAAAGCGGATAGGGAGACCACGTAGTATTCTGGGTATCGTAATATTCACCAGGGTCTATATCATGAACATACCTGTGTGCCGGAACCTCCATTGTGCGGTAAACCTCCTCGTAATCAACCCCGTTTGAGGCCAACGCCGCAGAAGCACACGACGATAAAATTATAAATACCGCTAACCACTTTTTCATACAAGTATTTTAATGTTATTTATCCGAAAATCAATCGTTTAATTATATTATTAGAAAAATTTGTGATAAAATATTCACTGTAAAAGGAGAAAAACAAAATGTTGACAGGGCCGTTTTTAGACAGAAACTGGATGGGGCAGAATCCGGATTACGAATCATCAAAAATTGTAATGCTCGGGCTGCCGTTTGACGGAACAGTATCCTACAGACCGGGCTCAAGATTTGCACCGGAGCAGATAAGGCTTGCCAGCTGGGGGCTGGAAGAATACTCGCCAAGGTTTGATAAACACCTTGAGGATGTAAACTTTCACGACGCTGGAGATCTGGAACTTCCGCTCGGCAACACATACAAATCCCTTGACGTTATTCAGAAGAATGTTGAAGATATTTACAAAGACGGCAAAAAAGTTTTCGGTATCGGCGGCGAACACCTTGTAACACTTCCTGAAGTAAAAGCGGTGTCTAAATTTTATGACAATCTTGCAATAGTACACTTTGATGCCCATACAGACCTCAGAGAAGAATACCTTGGAGAAGAAATGTCGCATTCCGCAGTCATAAGGCACGCATCTAAAATCACAGGTCCTGAAAATCTAAAACAAATCGGCATCAGATCCGGTATGAAAGAAGAATTTGAGTTTATGAAAAAACATAACACTCTTATTTCTAAATATCAGGAACTTGATGTTCTGCGCGGCAAAAATATTTTTGTAACAGTAGATCTTGACGTTCTGGATCCTTCCGTAATGTCCGGTACCGGAACCCCTGAAAGCGGCGGGCTTCAGTTTAATGAGTTAGCAGGCTGGTTTGAATATTTGAAAGATTTTAATATAATAGGTGCGGATGTTGTTGAACTTGCACCTGACTATGATGCTTCGGGAGTATCAACTGCAGTTGCAACAAAAGTTATCAGAGAACTTTTAATGATAATGTAAAAATTTCGTTTGCGTTTGGAGGAGGCAATGGTTTTAGACAGAATTAATTTTTTAAAAGATGAAATAAACAAACATAATTATAAGTATTATGTGGAAGATAACCCTTCCATCAGCGACTTTGATTATGATATGCTCTTTAAAGAACTTCAAAGTCTGGAAGAACAGCATCCCGAATATAAAACCCCTGACAGCCCGACCCAGAGAGTAGGCTCCATCAGCGAAAGATTTTTTCCGCAGCAGCATAAATACAGGCTCTACAGTCTGGATAATACATACAACTATGAAGATCTTGAAAGCTGGTATAAAAAAATTACAGACGAATACGGCTCTGATGTGGAACTTGTCTGCGAACTTAAAATCGACGGGCTTGCAATTGCTCTGACTTACGAAAACGGACTTTTTACAACCGGCTTAACCCGCGGTGACGGCATCACTGGCGAAAATATTACCACAAACCTCAAAACCGTTAAAGCAATCCCTCTTAAACTCTTTGAGGATGTGAGCGTTGAAGTCCGCGGCGAAATTTACATGCCGAAAACCTCCTTCATAAAGCTGAATGAAGAAAATACTGCTAAAGGTGAAAAAACTTTTGCAAACCCGCGTAACGCGGCAGCAGGCTCTATAAGACAATTAGACAGCACAATTACAGCAAAAAGGGATCTTTCAATCTGGACTTACTCCTCAACTTTTGAAAACCTGAAAAATCCGCCTGAGACGCATTACGAGAGCCTAATGTACCTGAAAAAATTAGGATTTAAGGTTAACCCGAACATAAGACTCTGCAAAAACGTAAAAGAAGCAATAGCCTACTGTCAGGAGTGGGAAAACAAACGCTCTGAACTGAATTACGCAACCGACGGCGTTGTAATCAAAGTAAACAAAATTGCAATACAGGAAGATATGGGCTACACAGCCCGCGCTCCGAAATGGGCAACAGCCTTCAAATTTCCGCCGGAAGAAGCAACCACAACCGTTCTGGATATTGAACTCGGGGTAGGTAAAACCGGTGCAATCACCCCTGTTGCAAAACTTGAACCGGTACTCCTTGCCGGCAGTACAGTTTCACGCGCAAGCCTGCATAACTTTGATGAAGTCTGGAGGCTCGATGTACGTATAGGGGATACCGTAGTAATTAAAAAAGCCGCGGAAATTATTCCGAAAGTAATTAGAGTTGTAGATGACGGTTTACACAAACGACGTCCGCGGTACGGGCTTCCTGCAAAATGTCCGGATCCGGAATGCGGCGCCCCGCTGGAGTTTAGAGAAGGAGAAGTTTGCCTCTACTGCACCAATCCTGACTGTCCTGCGCAGATGAGAGCAAAAATAGAATTCTGGGCATCCAGCGATGCTATGGATATTGACTTTGTCGGGCCGGCAATTATTGAACAGATGTTTAAAAAGAAGCTCATAAGTTCTCCTGCAGATTTATACAAATTGACAACGGATGATTTAATGAAGCTTGATCTTGTCAAAGAAAAGTCAGCCACAAATCTTTACACAGCGATTCAGGGTAGCAAACACCGCCCGCTGAAAAGGTTTCTGACCGCACTCTGCATAAAAAATGTTGGTAAAGAAACCTCTGAACTTCTTGCAAATGAATTCGGAACACTTGACAGATTGCGGGAAGCCACCCCGAAGGAACTTGAGGCAATAAGCGGTCTCGGAGCAAAAATGGCTCAGGAAACCTACGACTTTTTCCATAACCCGAAAAACATAGAAATGCTTGACACGCTGAAAGCACTGGGGGTTGAACCGGCAGCGCAGGAATTACCAAAATCAGATATTCTTAAAGGCAAAACCTTTGTTCTCACCGGAACTTTACCGCACATGTCAAGGGATGAGGCTTCCGAAAAAATAAAAATGTTCGGCGGAAAAACCGGTTCATCTGTCACCAGAAATACCTCATACGTGCTTGCAGGAGCAAATCCCGGCTCAAAATTGGACAAAGCTCAAAAATTAGGTATTATAATATTGACAGAAGATGAATTTCTTGAAATGATTAAAGAGCAGGAATGAGAATATTAAGAAGGATTTATGATGAGAAAAAACAATACCAGAATTATTCAGATAGCAGGATTTAGAGGACTTTTGACCGCACTTTTTATAGGTATCTGCCTTGCCGCGGGGTTTGTAATTTTCCCTGCCAAAGTTGCTGTTTATATCTGGAATTACATTTCTGCAAACTTTATTGCAATCCCGACCATAAATCTTTTTCAGGGTATTCTCTTATGGGCAATTGTCGTAATGGTCTATAATATAGCAAACAACAACAGGCTGATTATTTCATTTGCAAGGCCTAAACAGCTGAGCGACGAAGAGATGAGAAGTCTTATGGAACGCATAAAAATTCAGGCTCAGGCAAGACAGCTTAACACTATGATTTTGAAATCTGATGAGTTTAAAACACTCGCACAAAAACAGGAAGCTGAGCAAACCGGAGAAGCTGAAGTTTCTAAAAAAACTGACAATAAGAATTTGTAAGAAAAGGAGAAATTATGAAGAGATTTTTAATTGCAGCAGTTGCTGCAGGATTACTTGCAGGAATGGTAACCGTAAATGCAGCGCCTGCCGCAGCGCCTGAACGTGGTTATATTACGGTAGATGCTTCTGCAAACACAGAATTAACTCCGGATGTCGTAGAGATTAATATTGCTGTAAAAACATCGGATTCTAAATCACTCCAGAAAGCAACTCAGGAAAACAAAGAAATTTCAGACAAAGTTTATACCGCAATAAAAGCTATGATAAACAAAGAAAACGGAGATTACGTCAAAACAGCGGACTTTAGCGCAGTACCGGTTTACAACTATTCTTCAAATAAAAGAAACTTTGAACGCTATGAAGTTTCAAACAGCATTATAGTTCACACAAAAAATGTAGACAAAACCGGTAATATTATTGACAAAGCAATCAGCCTCGGCGCTACAAACATTAATGACTTAACTTTCTCAGTTTCAAACTATGAAGCCCAGTGCAACGAACTTCTCGCGATTGCTGCCCAAAAAGCAAAAACCAGAGCCGATTCAATCCTGAAAGCTTCGTCAAGCTATATAACAGGCATTAAATCACTCACAAACAGCTGTTCGACAACAAATAACCAACGTGTTCAGTATCGCTTAATGGCAAAAAACATGGTTGCCGGAGCATCGGCAGATGCCATAGCTGCACCTGAGGCAACTCCTATCCAGAGTGGAGTTATAAAAATCTATGCTAATATTAATGCAAGTTATTTTGTGAAATAAAACAAATTTGAAATTTATAGGGCGGGCTTTATAAAAAAGCCCGCCCTTTTGCGCCTCAAAATATTCTCGTTGCGGTAAAACAGATTAAACCGATAAGTTAAAATTCCATTTTTTCGCCCACTTTGTAATTTGTATATTTCAACTTACCGTTTGTCAACAGACTCTTCAGACTATCTCTGCCGGTTAGAGCAGCGCTGCCGACTGTTAACTTTTCAGGGTGCACTTCCAGTTCAAAGGCATCCATACCATACTTATTAGGTTTTTTCGGGCCGTTTGTATCAATATAAAGCCAAGTACACGCAGTATACCATGTGCTCATTACAGGATTACCATCGGCATCAGTTACAGGACGACCGTTTGCATCATGTTTTTCCTCTGTAACCTTTATACCGCATCCATTTGCCTGATTTACTCCAATAACAATACCGTCATTTAATATTATCTTTGGATTACTGAACGATCTTGCCGTAAGATTACCCTCAGAATCAACATAAGGTATAGAATATTCAAGTGTATAGAAGTATTCGCTGCAGCCTCTGTCAGTTTTTTTCTTACAGACTTTGGCTCCATTAAAATACTTTGCAAAATCTTCGGCAAGCTGACCTGAATTTGAAACACCGTTTTTAGCTTCAAAAAGCCCTCGTAGTTCACCAGGGGTTCCGTTTTGAGCTTCATAAAGCTTTATTGCCTGACTTATTTCAGAATACATACGCTTTGCTCTTGTTGTAAGTTCTGTTTCTTGATTTTTCTGGATAAGCGCCGGCAGCGTCATCGCGGCGACTATGCCGATAATTCCAATGGTGATAAGAACCTCCGCGAGGGTAAAAGCGGATTTTCGGTAGGGTGTTAGCCCGTAAGGTGTTCGAAAACTCAACGTTTTCGAACATCCCGAATAATCCAAGGCTGGGTGATGTAAAGGGTGATTTTTTATTATAACCCTCTGGTGCTGCGCTCCACCTCCATTACAAAGGGAGGTCTTTGATACTACCCCTTTTTTAAATGGGGGTATGGGGGATTTTCTTTCAAGCAGACATCGCCAAAAGGCACACCAGCTTAAGGCTTTGCAATTCTCGGTTGCCTGTATCCCTTGCTCTGTGCCGGTTAAGGAGCTTAAACTACTTGCCCCCCCCCCCGGAAACCATTGCTATTCTTACGTTTTCCATCGTTTAGTCCCCTTTCTTTGCTTTACTGTTGCGTTTCTCTCTTTTAAAAGTAAATAAAAAACTTTTTGAGGCGATAGCGGGAGCATGCCCGAAAAAAGTTTTTTATTTACTTTTAAAAATCTTCCGGCATAAGAATTTTCTTCTGCCTTTTTATTATAAGCTATTTTTCAAATTTATTCAAGATATGTTTGTTATATAATAAACCTATGGAAAAGAAGAGAAAAATAAGCATTATTGGCTCGACAGGCTCAATCGGAACTCAGGCGCTGGAAGTTATTGAAAAACTTCACGACAAATTTGAAATTATTGCACTTGCGGGCGGACACAATAAAGAATTATTAGAAAAACAGGCAGAAAAATTCAAGCCAAAATATACGGTTCTCGGAGAAGAAGGACTTGATAGGATTTGCAACGACAAAGAAAACGATATAATCCTAGTTGCCTGCTCAGGTAAAATCGGACTTAAACCAACGTTAAAGGCCATTGAAAACGGTATTGATATTGCCTTAGCCAATAAAGAAACCCTCGTTATGGCAGGCGACATTGTAATGGAAGCCGCACGCAAACACGGGGTTAAAATTATTCCTGTAGACAGCGAACACTGTGCCATTCATCAGTGTATCAAAGACATTAATCAGGTTGATAAATTAATTATCACAGCAAGCGGCGGTCCATTTCTGCATAAAACAATTGAGGAAATGAAAAAAGCCACTGTAAAAGAGGCGCTTTCACACCCGCGGTGGCACATGGGTAAAAAAATTACGGTCGATAGTGCAACACTGATGAATAAGGGATTGGAAATTATAGAAGCCCATCATCTTTTCGGATTTGACTATGATGATATTGAAGTTGTGGTTCATCCGCAGAGTGTTGTGCATTCCGCAATTGAATACAAGGACGGCAGCGTAATTGCGCAATTAGGTTTGCCGAGTATGCACATTCCTATACAATACGCAATCACATACCCTGAACGCTATGAAGGGATTAAATCCAGAAGCTTCAGTTTTGCAGAAATCGCGCGGCTTGATTTTGAAAAACCTGATTTTGAAAAATTCCCAACCGTAAAATTAGCCTACAAAGCCGGTAAACTCGGCGGCACCGCAACAGCATGCCTTAATGCGGCAAATGAAGAAGCCGTATTTGCCTTCCTCGACGGGAAAATAAATTTATATCAGATTTACGAAATCACAAAAAAAATCTTTGATGAACACGAAGTAATAAAAAATCCGACTATTGATGAAATATTTGACGTTGATAGCAAAATAAGAGAAAAAACAAAAAATTATATAGAAAAACTTAATCAGGCGTAAATTCAAAAATTTCCTGAGAATTGCGCTGAAGTGCATTACAGAGTTTATTTAGGGTATCAAAATCAATACCCTTTGTTTTGTTGTGGTAAATTTTATTCAACGCGTTCTGGCTGATACCTGTCAGATTTGATAATTCAGAAACACGCATCCTCTGTTCCCCGAGAATTATTGATAGTCTGTTTTTAATCATAATGCTATTTTAACAGTTTAAAACTTTAGGATTGAAAAACACATCTATACATGTTATAATTACATGTATAGATGTATTACTTAGTAATATTAATTCATACAGGAGGTTAATAATGAACAATAAAGGATTTACACTGGCTGAAGTGCTGATTACTCTTGGCATAATTGGAGTAGTTGCTGCAATGACTCTGCCGACACTGGTTAACAATAACAGGAATAAACAGCTTGAAACAGGCTTAAAACGAAGTTATTCCGTTATAGGACAGGCTCTCAATATGTATCAGGCCGAAACAGGTGAACGCATAAAACAAGGAGACTTAACTGACAGTGAGCTCAAACCTATATTGATGAAATATATGAAAACAATTAAAGATTGCGGGGATGGAGCAAATGACAATGGAACCTCATGTATACCAAATACAGGTGATGAAGAAACAAACTCAAAAACTTATACAACCCTCAACGGAAAAACCATTTATCTTACAAACTTTGACGATGGCCAATTCATATTGAATGATGGAAGTTTGGTTCTTTTAGAAAATACAATTCTTGAAACTAACGGAGGCAAACTATTTATATCAGTTGATGTCAATGGGTATAAAAACCGCCCCAATAGGCTAGGTCAAGATTTATTTATGTTTCAGATAGATGAAAAGGGAGTCTTACGGCCGATGGGAGCAGAAGGTACTGCCTTTTACAGCAAAAATGATGCCTACTGTTCTGCAACTTCTTCAAACAAAATAAACGGCGCAGGCTGCACGTATAAGGCACTTACTGACACGGATTATTTTAAAAATCTTCCGAAATAATTAAACAGACGCGGAGGCTAAAAGTCTGCGTAAATACCTACAAAATATCCAGCGGGTCTACGTCAATTGCGAGTTTTATATCTTTTGGCATTGTGATTTTATTCAGAAAGCTTGAGATAAAGTTATGTCCTTTTTCTTCAAGCTTGTTTTTGATAATAATCTGGAACCTGTAGTAACCGTTAATTCTCTCGATTACGCAAGGCGTCGGCCCGAGGACTTCAAGACGTTCAGATATGCCGTATTTGTCAATCATCAGACATAATCTCATAGCAATTTCCTGAGCGGATTTTTCCGCGCGGAAATTGTTCATCGAACTTATAATAAGTCTAATCATCTGGCTGAACGGCGGATAGTCAAATTCCTCACGTGCTGCAATTTCTGTTTTATAGAATTCGGGATAATTCTGGGATTTAGCGCTTTCAAGGGCATAAAAGTCAGGGTTATAGGTTTGGAAAAACACGCGCCCTGTGAATTCACCTCTGCCGGCGCGTCCTGCAACCTGCGTGAGAAGCTGGAATCCGCGCTCGGAGGCTCTAAAATCCGGCAGGTTAAAGCTTGCATCGGCTGAAATTACACCCACAAGAGTAACGTTCGGGTTATCCAGCCCCTTTGCAATCATCTGGGTACCGACTAAAATATCAATATCACCCTTTTGAAACCGCTCCAGAAGCCTTACGTGCTCCCCTTTGCGCACCATAACGTCACTATCCACGCGTTCGACATTATAGTCAGGATAAAGTTCTTTTACATACTGCTCAATTTTCTGGGTGCCTGTGCCGCTGTTTTTCAGGGCATCCGACCCGCATTCGGGACAGACATCAGGGAACCTTTCGACCTGATTACAGTAGTGGCATTTAAGCCGCTGGTCTTTGGCATGCCATATCATAGGAATCGCGCAATTGGGGCATTCAATTACATGTCCGCATGCCTGACACTGCGTAAACGTTGAAAACCCGCGGCGGTTTATAAGTAAAATTATCTGTTGTTTTTTCTCTAAAGTTTCGTTTATAGCGGTCTGCAGGGGTTTTGAAATAACACTTCTATAGGCGGCTTTTGAATGTTCCTGCATATTAATAACCGAAACCGGTGCAATGGGCGCGTTACGGTAGCGGTGTTTCATTTCAAAGAGGTTTCCGGAATTAATTGCGCGATAGTAAACCGAAATATCAGGAGTCGCAGAGCCTAAAAGCAGCGGGCAGTGATGGAATTCTGCAAGCTTTTGTGCAACGACTTTCGCGTCATACCTCGGTGCAGGACTTGTCTGCTTATAAGCCCCCTCATGCTCCTCGTCAATTATGATAAGCCCGATATTTTTTAGCGGCGCGAAAACAGCAGACCTTGCGCCTGCCAGAATTTTTATATCGTCTTTGTAAAGTCTTTGCCAGACGTCATACCGCTCGCCGTCAGAAATACTGCTGTGCCAGATTGCAACATCTTTTGTTCCGAATTTTTTTGCAAGCCTTTTTGTTAATTGCGACGCAAGTGCGATTTCCGGCGCAAGAAAAAGGACATTTTTCCCTGATTTAATTGTGTCATCAATAAGCTTAAAATAAACCTCTGTTTTGCCGCTTGCTGTCACGCCGTGGAGAAGCATTACAGGCGGGAAATCTTTTTGACCACCCCTCACCTGGGACTCCGTCCAACCCTCTCCCGCAAGGGGAGAGGGTTCTAGCGCTTTTAATACTACATCCAAAACACTCTCAATATCTTGAAATAAATCATTGTTCCAAAATCGTAATACTTTAAAGCCTTGTTTTTCAAAATAATTTTGGCGAACTTTATCTTTTTCTATATTTTTATTTTCATTATGGTGACCGCCATCCAGTTCAATAATCAATTTTTTCTCGTAACATACAAAATCTGCGATATAGTTATCTATAGCCTCCTGACGTCTGAACTTATACCCGTTAAGCTGTTTATTTTTCAGATAAAACCACAGTAGATTTTCAGCATCTGTCATACATTTTCGTAATTCTTTTGAATAGCGAAGAGTTTTTTCGGTATAAAAATGACGGGCTTTTACTCCCTCTCCCCTTGCGGGAGAGGGTTGGGGTGAGGGGTTATTGTATTCATCTATCTTATTCTTTATCCCCTCGTATGCAGAAAGCTGCTCGCCTTCAAGCGCTGCAAGAGGCTCTGTTGTTTCAATTCTCAAAATATCCAGCGGGTTCCTGTAAATTTCCTCGGTCGAAAGTTTCAAACATCCTGCAGCTTCAAGTTTTTTAATCGTCTGGCGTGTTGTTTTTGCGTATTTTTCAAACATTACAACCGGCATTTTCCCGCTTGATTTTAGTTTTTCAAGCACTTCATGCTGTCGTTTTGTTGCGCCCTCAAAACTTACAAATTCAACGGTCTGTTCGGTTTTTGAAACCTTTTCAATAAGCTTTAAAGGTATTGCCGCATTCAAAACCGTCACTAAGTCACAGCAGTAATAATTCCCGACCCACTCTAGAAGTTTTAAATAATCTATTGAAAAAAGCGGGGTTTCATCCAAAATCTTGCTGATTTTCTTCGCCTTAATCTCCTCAGGCAGGTAATCCGAAAACCCCACACAAAAAGCATTTATAAGCCCCTGCCTCCCGAAAGGTACAAGAATTGCCTGCCCGATTTGGATTTTGTCCTTCATCTCATCGGGGATTAAATAACTGAAAGTCTTTACGCCGAGCCCTTTAATATTTACTAAAGCAAGAGCATACTTTGGTTTAATGGTTGAATGGTTCATAGGTTGAACGGTTACATTATTTTGATTAAATAATAAAGATTGTTCCGTTTTATTATTATTTTCAAACCTTTTAACCATTCAAGCAGCAACCTTTCAACCGATTTACTCTTCAGCCATGAATTCTTTTTTAGCTTCTTCAATCGCATCGGATAAAATATCAAGCTGGTCAGGTGCAAAAGTTACGCCCTTCTTTGTCGGAAGCCAGGTAGCACCTTCATCGGTTGTATAATAAATTCTTAGATTAAAATAACTTCTTCCTTTGTATTCGCTTACCGAAATCTGTAATTGTTCAGTGTCGCTTCTTTCAATTGTAGCCAAAATTTTTGCGTCTGCCATTCTTTCTCTCCTTTTAAACTAATTACTAAATAATAATAACACGGAAAATATTTTTTTGATAAAATTACTTTACGTAAAGATATGAATTTATGTTTTCGAGGCGATAGCGGGAGCAGAGCGGGAGCGTGTCCGAGAAAATATAAATTCATATCTGAAAAATTTCAATGAAAAAAAGGAGAGTTCAATTATGATAAAAATAGCAGTATGCGGTGCGTTAGGAAAAATGGGGAAAGAAGTTGTAAAAACGGTTGAGGAATGTCCGGAGACTGAACTTGCCGCAAAAATCGACATCGCAGGCGACGACACTTATAAATCTATAGAAGAAGCTCATAAGGCCGTAAAATTTGACCTGCTGATAGATTTCACACAGCCAAAATCCATCTTTGAAAACGCAAAATACTGCTTAACCAACGGCATAAAAATCGTAATCGGCACAACAGGACTTTCTGATGATCAGATTGCGGAATTGAGGGAATTATCAGAAAAAAATAACACCGGATGTCTTATTGCTCCGAACTTTTCAACAGGCGCAGTTCTTATGATGATGTTTGCAAAACAAGCTTCAAAATATTTTGATAATGCAGAAATCATAGAACTTCACCACAATCAGAAAAAAGATGCGCCGTCCGGAACCTCAATTAAAACAGCACTTATGATGTCGGAAGAAAAAGAAACATTTACAAAAAACAACTGTCCTGAAACAGAAACAATTAAAGGCGCCAGAGGTGGAATTTCTTATTCGGATATTCATATCCACTCTGTCAGAATGCCTGGGTATATCGCATCACAGGAGGTAATCTTCGGCTCCGCAGGACAAATCATGACAATCCGCCACGACACTATGGATAGAAATTGCTATATGCAGGGCGTCATGCTCGCTGTAAAACATGTATACGATAAAAATGATTTTGTCTACGGTCTTGAAAAGATCATGCAGTAATAAAAATTCACATAGGACTTAACAAATTTTTTGTCTTTGATAGAATTAAAGAACACACAATAAACAATTATTATTGAGGAGAGATAATGAGAAAACCAAATATAGCAATTTTGGGTGCAACAGGGGTTGTCGGAAGAGAAATTACAAAAATCGTTGACGAATTAAACATCGATTTTAATGAAATAAAATTTCTTTCAAGCGCAAAATCCGCAGGAACAAAACTTGAATTTCAGGGAAAAGAATACACTGTAGAAGAAGCAAAACCTGATAGCTTTGATAATGTAAATATCGTACTTGCATCAGCCGGCGGCTCAACGTCACAAAAGTTTGCACCGGAAATTGTTAAACGCGGCGGGGTTCTCATTGACAATTCCAGCGCATTCAGAATGGAGCCTGATGTACCGCTTGTAATAGCTTACGTTAACGATGAAGATTTGAGAAAGCATAAAGGCATCATCGCAAACCCGAATTGCTCAACTTCTCAGTTAATGCTTGTCCTCAAACCTTTGCATGAAAAAGCAAAAATAAAAAGATTAATCGTTTCAACCTATCAGGCAGTTTCAGGCGCGGGGCTTGCTGCGATTAACGAACTCACCGAAAACACCAAAGCAACCCTTGAAGGCAAAGAGTTTGAAAACAGATGTTTCAAAAAACCAATTTCTTTCAACGTAATCCCGCAAATAGATGTATTTTGCGAAAACGGTTACACAAAAGAAGAAATGAAAGTTGTCAATGAAACTAAAAAAATTCTTCATCTGCCGGCTGATTTACCTATCTCATGTACAGCCGCAAGAGTTCCTGTCTACAACGGTCACTCGGAAGCTGTCGACATTGAATTTGAAGAAGAAATTACGCCGGATGAGGTGAGGGAAATCTTAAAAAATTCTTTCGGGATAAAAGTAATAGATAATCCTGAAAACTTTGAATATCCGACAACACGTGACGCGTCGGGAGTAGACCCTGTTTTTGTCGGCAGAATAAGAAAAAATCTTGCCTTTAAAAACGGAATTACACTCTGGTGCGTTGCAGACAACCTCAGAATTGGCGCAGCATTAAATACAGTAAGGCTTTGTAAAAAAGTTATAGAGATGGGATTATTCTAAATCCCGCAGTAATATTTGGAGGAGAAAATGTCAATAAAAATCAACCCCGTAAAACCTTTTATTCAATCAGCAAAAAAACAAACCCCGAAAATTACAACATGTAAAAGCGGTCTGCCGCTTGAAGCTCCGCTTCCTGATTACAGGCAAAAAAGAGCTCTAGAAATGCTTAACCCTTCCGCACCTATGCAAAACGCACTTAACAAAATAGAAGTGACAACACAATACATAAAAAATACTGCTAAAAAATAAGCAAAAATATTTAATCAGGGGTTTTATAATTTCAGAAATTACCCCTGAAAAATTCAAAGGATGAAAACCATGGAAAAGACTAAAAATTCAAAAACAGCACTAATGACAAAAGAACCGGAACATAAAAAAGAAGATAAAAAGGAATGTGACATTCCGCGTACAACGATTGAAATGCTTGAACAAACACTTCAAATAGCTTAAGCCTATCGTCTGTCATACTTCTACAGATGCAGGCTGACAAGCTGTACAGGCCTAACATTATAATTTACAGATTTGATTTATAATATTTTTCTGCTAAAATTTATTTATGACGGCAGACGGAGGAATATCTGCAGCCGTTAAGGATTAAGGATATGTTAATAAAAAGAGATGAGATTAAAAATCTTGTAGACAAAATCCACAAAGAAGGAAAAACCGTTGTCTGCACAAACGGATGTTTTGATATTCTGCATGCCGGACACGTCAGATATTTACAAAAAACAAAATCCTTTGCTGATTACTGTATTGTTCTTTTAAACTCCGACAAATCTGTCCGTTCAATCAAAGGCCCTTCAAGACCTATAAACAATGAAAACGACCGCGCGGAAATATTAAGCGCTTTGAGATACGTGGATTATGTGGTATTATTTGATGAGGACAGCCCGCGGAATCTTTTAGATGAAATTAAACCTGATGTTTACACAAAAGGAGCAGACTACAATATGGAAACTCTGCCTGAAGCTGACATTATGAAAAAAAACGGTACAAGGGTTGAGTTTATAACCTTTGTTGAAGGAAAATCCACAACAAATATAATTAATAAAATGAAAAATAATTAAATAAGGAGCAACACATGAAAAGTTTTACGGTAGAAGAAATTTCACAAATCGTTGATGGTATGTTAACAAAAGCAGAAGATGTTACAATCACTCAGATAGCACCTCCGCTTCTGGCTGATGAAAACACTCTTGCCCTTGCGCTGGGAGAAGATGAAATTGCAAACCTTGCAAAATCAAAAGCTAAAGCTGCACTTGTACCGTTAGGCGTTCAGATTGACGGGTTCACGACAATTGAAGTTGAAAGACCGCGTCTTGCAATGATGAAACTGCTTAACCTTTTTTATGTTCCGCCTGTTGTGAATAAGGGAGTTCATCCGACTGCCGTTGTTCACGAAACAGCAAAACTCGGCGAAAATGTCCAAATCGGGCCGAATGTTGTGATTTCTCACGATGCCGTAATCGGGGATAATACTAAAATTATGGCAAATTCCTATATTGGCGGCGGCGTTCATATCGGTCAAAACTGCTTCTTCCATCCGTCCGTTAATATCGGCGACAGAGTAACAATCGGTGATGATGTAATCCTCCATCACGGAGTTTCGCTTGGTGCCGACGGTTTCAGTTTTGTTACAGAAAATCCTGATAACATTGAACAGGCAAGAAAAGACGGCTCAATTAAAGAAGAAAATATAAAACAGGTAATCTTCAAAATTCCTTCAATCGGTGCTGTCAAAATCGGCAACAACGTTGAAATCGGTGCCAATACAGCAATCGACCGCGGGACAATTGAAGATACCACAATAGGCGATAATACAAAAATTGATGACCTTGTTATGATTGGCCACAACTGTAAAATAGGTAAAGGCTGCTTAATCGTATCTCAGGTAGGTATTGCAGGAAGCTGTGTTATTGGCGACAGAGTGGTTATAGCCGGTCAGGCAGGTCTTGCCGATCATATTGAAATCGGTTCGGATTCAATCGTCACCGCAAAAGCCGGCGTTACAAAATCATTCCCTGAAAAATCTATCATCGTAGGTATTCCTGCTGTTCCGCGCAAAGAATTTATCAAACAGCTCAAAACAATGAAGGACGCTCAGGAAATCTTTGCAAAATTCAGAAAATACGAACCAATGTTGAAAGTATTTGAGGAAGAACACCAGTAATGACAGTAACATTAAAAAAAGAAACCGAAATTTCAGGCAACGGTCTGATGAAAAATAAGCCTTGCACTGTAAAGTTTTTTCCGTCAGATAAAGGGAAAATAAGATACTTTGTATCAGGAGAAGAATTCAGCGCAGATGTCGATAATGTTTTATCAACCGAACACTGCGTAGTGCTCGGGAAAAACAAGGCAAAGGCAATGCTGACAGAACATTTAACTGCAGCACTTGCTTTCTGCGGGATAGATTCGCTTGATATTTGTCTGGATGAAATGGAGGTGCCGGCACTCGACGGAAGTTCTAAACAGTGGGTTGAACTCTTTAAAGAAACAGGCATTGCCAAACCTCTGTTTTATAAACCTAAACACTATACAGTATCAGAACCGGTATATTACCTGAACGGCAAAACCAGTTTTGTAATTCTTCCGGATGATGAGTTGTTTATCTCTTATGCAGTGAATTACAATCATCCTGATCTTACAAGACGCTGGGTGAACTACAACCCGAAAAATCCGCAGGAAATTATTGAGGCAAGAACTTTCGGATTTTACAAGGATTTGAGAAAGTTTCAAATGCTCGGGTTTGCGCAGGGTGTGAATATAGATAACACCGTAGGCTTAAAAGAGGAAGGTTACACTACCCCGTTGAGAAGTGAAATGGAACCGGTTAAGCATAAAATTCTTGACTTAATCGGCGATTTGTACCTTACAGGCGTGAACCCGCTTAATCTGAAATGCCAGATTCTTGCAAAAGAGGCAGGACATGCTGTTCATATCAAAGTTGCAAAACAGCTTAAAGATAAATTAATAGAAATAAAATAAGGAGAGAATAAATGACAGAAGAAGTTAAACAGGAAGTGTTAAGCTTTGATACTTCAGAAATTATGGAAATGATTCCGCACCGGTTTCCTTTTCTGCTTGTAGACAGAATTACCGAATGCGTTCCGGGTAAATACGCAAAAGGTTACAAAAATCTTACAATGAACGAACAGTTCTTTCAGGGACATTTTCCGGGCAACCCGATTATGCCGGGAGTGCTGCAGCTTGAAGCCATGGCACAGTGCTCGGCACCTGTTTTAATGACAATGCCTGAATTTAAAGGCAAATTGACATTATACGCAGGCGTTGACGGCGTCCGCTTCAAAAATATCGTAAGACCGGGCGACAGATTCGATATGGAAATTGAACTTACAAAAGTAAAAGGCCCTATCTGCAAAGCACACGGTAAAGGCTCGGTAGACGGCAAACTCTGCGTTGAAGCTGATATGACTTTTGCTCTAAAATAAAATTTTTAAAATACAAACTTAACAATACGTAAAAAGCTCCCGAAAATCGGGGGCTTTTTTAGCAAAATTTTTTATTCATCTGTTTTGTATAATCGGAAGGAATTTTCGTATGCAAATAAACAAGATTTCATTTATAAATATACAACCCCGCTTTACACAAAATAATCAACCCCAAAATACAACCCCATCTGATAACAGGCCAGAACCCCCAAAAAGCCCGCTTCCGACAACTGCACAGTATCTGGCATTCACCGGCGGCTACAGTCTTGATCTGGCCAGTACAATTAAAAACCTCGATAAACTCGCGGAGAAAAAATCAGATGTTTATCCGCCTCAAATCCGTGAGTGGGCAGGGATTATCCTTGAAGAGGGCAACAAAACAAAAGAAACTCTCATAAGTATTCATAAAAAATTCTACGAAAGCCTGAAAGACTGCTTTACACTAGGTGAAGCAAAACTGAAATTTCCGGAATTTAAAGACGTTATTCCGGCTGGCAAGGTAACGGCACAGGAAGGCAGCTTCATTGACGATTTTCAAAAAGGCAAACTTGAATACTTTGATACAGACGAAGATTTATCACTCCAGCTTTTAAAATTATACTGGGGTGAAGGATTTTCTCTGAACGATTTACGCAGGTATTCAGGCGGAAAAAGTCTTAGTCATACCTTGAAGAAACTGAATATTCCGACAGTTGACAGAACCTACGGACATATATTGAAGCTTTCGGATCCTGAATATAATGAGCGTTTAACAAAAGAAATGACGGAAAAACGTCTTGCCTCGCTTGATAGAAAAGCTCAAGAAAACGATGGCGAACCTGTTTTTATAAAACGCGGGCCGTTATCAGAAGAACATAAAAAACATATCTCCGAAGGCTTGATAAAATATTATCAGCAAAATCCGGAAGCAATTTATAATCTTTCGGAACGCCAGCGGAAATTTTATGAAGAAAATCCCGACAGAGCCAGAATTTTAAGCCGTGTCACGACAAAAGCATGGTACATCTTCAGCGCGGATAAAATCAAAGCCGCAATGTCCGCATTCATGAAAAAACACGGAGTAAAAACATTTGATACCTCAAAACTTGAAACCCCGCTTTCTATATCAAAAGAAGAAAGCCGCACCTTAAAACAATTCTGGGCAGAAAATGAATGGGCAAGAAAATCATTTTCGAGAAACATGACCTACGCATGGAAAAAGGTTAAAGAAGAACAATCAATTGTATATGAAATGCGGCTTGCGCCTAAAGGTTTTATAAAAAGGTTTGTTAACTGGGCGCAGGAAAGAGGTATTGACCTCAAAGAAACTGACTTTATCAGCAGATTTGATCCGAACAGAGGAGAAAAAGACTATAAAAATCCGCTTCTTGATAAATATACAAGATATTTTGTGGACAGTCTGCCTGGCGGAAGCACCATGATGGCAAATTCGTATTTCCTTGCACTGTTGAATGTAAACCGCGAAATTTCTAAAATGGATTTGTCTAAATTAGACAAAGAAACCGCCGCCACCTGTAAAACAATACAACAGGTAATAAAAGCAAGCTTATTTGAACATCCTGATTTGCCTTTCAGTCAAAACGCATTCAAAGTACTGGAGGCAAATGAAGTACAACAGATTTTCGGGCTTTTGAGAGGAACCTGTTTGCAAATTCATAACCCGAAGCTTGCAAAAATGTTTGAGCGTCACATGGATAAGGCATACGACTATATAGCCAAAAACTGGAAGCCGGGCAGTCCTATCAGAATGAGCCCGTACGGAATGGATTTATAAATAGACATTTAACACTCTTGTTTGTTTAATTAGAACTCAAACTTTTCACCGACGCCGTAGTCTGTATAAGACATCTCACCTCCGGATAGAATACTTTTTAAGGAATCTCCGCCGGTTTTTGTCCAATCGCGGATTTGTATACCGGATAAAGTTCAGTTGCCTCTGAATACATCTCTGCCAAACTGATTTGGAAGTTTAGAAGCATTTACATCAAAATATACCATAGCTCAATAGTAGATAGTATAATCAAAAAATAAAGAATTTGCACCTCTCGACTGCCTGTATCCCTTGCTCTGTGCCGGTTAAGGAGCTTAAACTACTTGCCCTCCCCACCCTCCCTCCAGAAAACACTTGCTATACTTCTGTTTCCCATTATTTAATCTCCTTTTCTTTTTTATATCTTTACTTTTTCTGGAATAGCAATAAATGTGTTTTCGAGGCGATAGCGGGAACAGGGCGGGAGCGTGTCCGAGAAAACATTTATTGCTATTCTCCTTTGCTTTCGTCTACTTTTATGATTTCCCTCGCGTTAAACGGCAACGCTCACACTTGCAACGAAAACTCAACTTTTCGTTGACGCATGTTCATCTCTCGCTTCGCTCGTGCCTCTGCTCGGCTTTGCTCACTCGCATTTAACAGGTCTGCGGTTAACGACTGATTTGGCAAAGCCATAGCAGTCGCCAAGCCTTCGCCCTCAGCTCGCTCGACAATTATTCCCTTGCCATCAACGGCACCGTTCGCAATTATAAGCGGAAACCGCAGTTTCCGCTTATAATTGCTCAACTGTCGAAATACTCCGTATTTCTCCTGCCTCGGCTCGGGGTCTTGCTCGCTCGCGTTTAACGGGTCTGCGGTTGGCGACTGCTATGGCTTTGCCATATCCGTCGCCAAGCCTTCGCCCTCAGCTCGCTCGCGCAAATATTAATTTTTTGTTTATTTTTTAAGGGTTTGTTGAAAACAGTGTTATAAATAATAGTATAAATAAGCAAATTTATTTAAGAAAAGGAGATTATAAACTATGGCAAAAACAATTGGTATTGACTTAGGTACAACAAACTCGGTTGTAGCAGTCATGGAAGGCGGCAAGCCAACCGTTATTGCCAACGCAGAAGGTTCCAGAACAACCCCTTCAATCGTTGGTTTCTCTAAAACCGGTGAAAAACTGGTAGGTCAGCTTGCAAAACGTCAGGCTATTCTTAACCCTGATAAAACTATCGCTTCTATAAAAAGACACATGGGCGAAGATTATAAAGTAAACATTGACGGCAAAGATTACACCCCGCAGGAAATCTCTGCCATGATTTTGAGAAAACTTGCAGATGATGCAAGCGCATATCTCGGGGAAAAAGTTACCTCAGCAGTAATCACAGTTCCGGCTTACTTTAACGACGCCCAAAGACAGGCAACAAAAGATGCCGGCAGAATTGCAGGGCTTGATGTTCTCCGTATCGTTAACGAACCTACTGCAGCCGCTCTTGCTTACGGGCTTGAAAAAGAAAAATCTGAAAAAGTTCTCGTATTCGACTTAGGCGGCGGTACTTTTGATGTATCAATCCTTGAAATCGGCGACGGTGTTCACGAAGTTCTCTCTACATCAGGCGACACCCACTTAGGCGGCGACGACTTTGACCAGAAAGTTATGGACTGGATTTGCGATGAATTTAAAAAACAGGAAGGTATTGACCTGCGCGGTGACAAACAGGCTATGCAGCGTGTTAAAGAAGCTGCTGAAAAAGCTAAATGCGAATTGTCATCAGTTATGGAAACAAACATTAACCTTCCATTCATCACAGCTGATGCTAACGGCCCTAAACACTTAGACCTGAACTTAACAAGAGCCAAATTTGAAGATCTTTGCCGCGACTTGCTGAACAGATGTAAAACACCTGTTGAAAACGCGCTTAAAGATGCAGGAATTACCAAAAACGACATTAACGAAGTTGTTCTGGTCGGCGGTTCTACCCGTATCCCTGCAGTTCAACAGTTAGTAAAAGAATACACAGGTAAAGACCCTAACCAGTCTGTAAACCCTGATGAAGTAGTTGCGGTTGGTGCAGCAATTCAGGCAGGTGTTCTTGCAGGTGAAGTTAAAGATATTGTACTTCTTGATGTAACTCCTTTGACTTTAGGTATTGAAACACTCGGCGGGGTTATGACACCTCTTGTTCCTAGAAACACAACAATTCCGGTTTCTAAATCCCAGGTATTCTCAACTGCCGAAAATAACCAGACTGCTGTTGATATTCACGTTCTTCAGGGTGAAAGACCAATGGCTAAAGACAACAAATCTTTAGGTATGTTCAGACTAGACGGTATTCCGCCTGCAATGAGAGGTTTGCCACAGATTGAAGTTACATTCGATATTGATGCAAACGGTATCGTAAATGTTTCTGCTAAAGATAAAGCTACAAACAAAGAACAGAAAATTACCATCACAAATTCTTCTAACCTTTCAGAAGAAGATATAGACAAAATGGTTAAAGAAGCTGAAGCTAACGCAGCAGAAGATAAAAAGAAAAAAGAAGAAGCAGAAATCAAGAATAACGCAACAAGCTTAATCGGTTCAGCTGACAGAATCGTAAAAGATTTTGAAGGCAAAATTGACGCGGCTGACAAGACAAAACTTGATGAACAAAAAGCTGCATTACAGAAAGCATTGGATGAAAACAAATCTACAGATGAATTGAAAAAATTGTCAGAAGATTTACAGCAGACAATGTTCAGCATTTCCCAAAAAGCTTATGAAGCTGTACAGAAAGAAGATGCAGCCTCACAAAATTCAGCAAACACCGAAAGCGCCGCCTCAGCAAATGATGACAAAAAAGATGATGACGTAATCGACGCTGAATATACTAAAGAATAATCTTTATATTCATCATAAAAAAGGCTCCTTATTTTTATAAGGAGCCTTTTTATTACTAACATTTTTTCTTGCCGTTCCACGAGAGGTCTTTACATTTCAGATAATCCATGTTTTCATTCAGGATTCCCCACGCAGTACAGCCAGCACCTTCGGTAGAGCAGTTGGAAAACGTCCAAAACGTTTCATGTTCTGTTCCTGCTGGCATAATATTTTTGTTTGTAAGATAAAACAGGAACAAATCTCTACCAATTGTATTCGGCGCTTTTTGCCCATTTATGTCAATATAAATATTAGCATAAGTTTCACTTAACACTCCGGGGGCCTCTGTTTAAGTGACCACTCCCACCGTTTGCAATAATTATGACAGAACTATCATCTAACATTAAAGAGGAAGATGTTCCTGCAGATGAACCGGTTAATTGTGATATACGACTACCATTTATATAATAATAAACAGCCCCAAACCCGCAGGCACTCTGGTCTTTTGCGTTATCACAATTTTCAACATTTTTTACATTTTTAAAAAGCTTATCTCTGATAAGAATAGAATTTACTGCGGTATAACTTTCCTCATCCTCATCGGAACTTCCGGCATCACGGCCGGTAATTCCCCATTCAGAAGGAGAACCGTACTGCTGTGTTGCAGATAAGTAACTCTGAGAAAGAATACTATAAAATTTTTTTAGTTTAGTAACAGTTTCTTTTTCTCTATATTTATTTACAACAGTTGGCAGTGTCATTGCTGCAACCACACCTATTATGCCAAGAGTTATTAAAACTTCCGCAAGAGTAAACGCGTACTTTTTCATATACAACCTTCCTTATATACATTGGCAATTTGTATCAATATATTGCTTTTAATATCAATATATTGATATTTAATATCATTATATTCACTTATTCAAAGATTGTCAATATCTTATAATTTTTGAATGAAAGATGAAATTAGATACAAACTTGGACGTAATATAAAAGCCGAGCGTATTCGTAAGGACATAACACAGGAAGAATTTGCGGAAATGATTGACATGAGCCTGAGCTATGTTAGCAAACTTGAGCAGGGTTTGACCTCTCCGACAGCAATTGCACTTTTTAAGATGTCAAAAGCGCTGAAAATTCCTATGGAAAAATTCTTTGACGGGATAGGGGATGATATTTATGAATATTAATACACTGCTTATTAAAGTTTAATTGAAGATACGCAAATTACAGCCCTGTCTTTTTATTTTGTGCTAAGATATTTTTATGGAATCCGAACCGAATACAGCGGAAAAGATAAAGAAAACCCCGATATGGCTTATTTCTTTTACAATTTTGTTACCAACCGCTTTTTCAATGCTGGCAACGTCTGAAACCAACGTGGCTATTCCGCATATTGCAGGATATTTCGGAGCGACGCTCGATGAAGCCAACTGGGTTATTACAAGTTATATGATTGCAAATGCGATTTTTCTCCCGATGACAGCGTGGTGTGATAATAAACTTGGGCGGGTCAACTTTTTGAAAGTTTTTGTCGGCATATTCACACTCGGCTCATTAATGTGCGCGTTCGCCCCGAGTTTGAATATGATGGTTCTCGGAAGGCTCATTCAGGGTATAGGCGGAGGCCCTTTAATGCCGATTGCACAGGCAATATTAATCGCAAGTTTTCCGTTTGAAAAACGCGGGCTTGCAATGGCTTTATTTATGCTGTCAGTTATGGTGTCATCAATCGTCGGGCCGACCATTGGCGGCCTTATAGTTGATAATTCAAGCTGGCAGTGGATTTATCTTGCCAATATTCCGGTCGGAATTATATCTATTTTTTTAATCCACCTTTTTATGCCGGAAAACCCGAACAGAGTTATTCCGAAAAAAGTTGATTACGTCGGTTTTATATTGCTGGTCATCTGGCTTTTAACAATGCAGATTGTGCTTGATAAAGGGGAGCAGTATAACTGGTTTGATACAACATGGATTTGCTGGCTGTCAGGCATTTCTCTGTTTTCGTTCATATATTTTATTGTATGGGAGCTTGAATACAATGAACCTATGGTTAATATAAGAATTTTCAAGGATAAAAACTTTGCCATAGGAACATATCTTGCAGCATTTGTTAATATGATTATTTACGTAACTATTGTACTTCTGCCAAAATATTTACAGAGCATAATGGGATATACGGCAAGCCTGAGCGGGCTGTCACTTGCTCCACGCGTAATTTCCTGTCTGATAATGCTCTGCTTTATCGGAAAACTTGTGGCAAAGTTTGATAACAGAATACTAATTGCAATAGGATTTTTTCTGATAGGCGTATCAACCTATTATTACACAAATCTTTCGTTAATGATTTCATTCGGGTATCTAGTCTTGCCGAATATAATACTGGGGGTCGGTGTAATCCTTGCATCTGTACCGTTATCCGCACTTGTACTCGGGACACTCCCGAAAACTGAATTATCTAACGGTGCCGGACTTCATAGTCTTGCTAAAAACATCGCAACAGTTCTGAGTGTTTCTCTTTCATCGACAATGGTTGCAAGACTTTCACAGGCACACCAGACTTATCTTGTAGGAAATTTATCCCGAACAAATCCTGTATTCTGGCACGAAGCCGCAATAATGACCCATAAATTTATGGTGCGCACTGCAGAAATAACCGCGGCACATAAGGCAAACGCATTATTTTATAAAGAACTGATAACACAATCACACATCTTTGCATACGTAAATGTTTTTGCACTGTTTGCGCTGGTATCGTTTATGCTTATCCCGCTCGGCTTCTGGCTCAAAGTCGATTTCGGCAAAAGGAATAACTAACTATTGATTTTGATTATTATAGCTTATAACATAGTTCTTATTAATTTCACTCTGAAAAGCCGGCGTGAGTTTGTCAAACTCATTTATATCAACAAGAAATGGAATATTGCTTTCCGTTAAAAGTCCTTTGAGAGCAACTAAACCAGCCGTCTTTGAATTAAAACTTTTTACCGTCAAATCTAAATCACTACCGTCATGGGCATCCGCAGGTTACAAGACTCCCTGGCATCAGGGCAGTAACTGTCAAAAATATCCGTCAGCATTTTAAGGTGTTCAGGTTTTATAAAAAGTTTATTCATGCTCAATAACTTCTTTCAAGCGGCCGACATCTTTCCGAAAATCATCTATCAATGCCAGAGTTTTTTCTGCAAACGCCCTGCCGTAATCATGCGCTGTATTATTCCGGTTATCTCTATACTTAAACCAGCGTTCAGCTTCTTCTTCCATGATTAGGGAATGTTTTGCGGCATGCCTGAAAATATCTTTAAATGTAAGAGTATCAACAGCTTTTTTTGATGCACAATACGGAATTAATTTCTTCTTTAATAATTTTCCGCTTTGTTCCAGAGTCATCTCAAAACTTTTTCACGAGTGAATTCCTGTACATCTCGTAATCAATCGAACCTTCTTCGGCCGACTTTAAACATTCAAAAGCTTTTTCAAGCGTTTGCATATTCTTTTCAAGATATTTCGTATTAAGCAATAATATCCACTCCACTACTTTGTGGATCCACTCCCTTTACAATGGTATTGTTAACTTTTTATTGCAATGAATTTTATTATTTTGTCCTCCCTTGCGGGAGGACCGAAATCTTTGATTTCGAGGAGGGGTAGCAATGAAAAGTTAACAAACTCCTTTACAAATGAAACCGACTTGTTATATCTTTGCAAGCTGCAGATAGTAATCGTTTGCACGCTCAAATTTATGAGCAGCATTGAATAATCTGCTTTCTTGCAATTGAGGGGCAAGGATTTGCAAGCCTATCGGCATACCGTCACAGTCAAATCCTGCAGGAACACTTAAGCCCGGAATTCCTGCAAGGTTTGCAGAAATTGTTGCAATATCAGTTAAATACATCTGCAAAGGATCTGATGATTTTGCACCGAGGTCAAACGCCGTATTCGGGCAGGTCGGCGAAATCAGGATGTCAACCTTTTTAAACGCTTCTCTGAAATCCTCTGTTACCAGCGCTCTCATCTGCTGGGCTTTTTTATAGTAAGCGTCATAGTAGCCTGAAGACAATGCGTAAGTTCCGAGCATTATACGACGTTTTACTTCAGGGCCAAAGCCTTCCGCCCTTGTTTTGGTGTACATTTCCATAAGGTTTTTTGAATCAGGGTGCCTGTAGCCGTATCTTACACCGTCAAATCTTGCAAGGTTTGAAGAACATTCAGCGGTTGCAAGTATATAGTAAATTCCGATTGAATATTTTAACTTAGGCAAAGAAACTTCAACAATTTCAGCACCGAGTTTTTTGTAATCTTCAATAGCTTTTTCCATAGCTTTTTGAACATCTGCAGAAAGCCCTTCCGACATAAGTTCTTTAATAACACCAACTTTTAAGCCTTTAATATCATCATTCAAGTGTGCTGCGTAGTGTTCAACAGGCAGATTTAAAGAAGTGCTGTCTTTCGGGTCATGACCGGAGATGACTTCAAGAAGGTTAGCTGCATCTTCAACAGTTCTTGCAAAAGGCCCTATCTGGTCGAGAGATGACGCAAACGCAATTAATCCGTAGCGGGAAACTCTGCCGTAGGTCGGTTTCATGCCGACAATTCCGCAGAAAGAAGCCGGAAGTCTGATTGAACCACCGGTATCAGAACCGAGCGCAAGTGTAGCTTCACAGGAAGAAACGGATGCCGCAGAACCGCCTGAGGAGCCGCCGGGAACTTTATTCAAATTCCAAGGGTTATGAACTTTTTTGAAAGCCGAGTTTTCATTAGAAGAACCCATTGCGAATTCATCAAGGTTTGCTTTCCCTACAATAGGAACAAGGTTGCCGAGGAGTTTTTCGGTTACCGTTGCATTGAAAGGAGATACAAAGTTTTCTAAGATTTTGCTTGAAGCAGTAGTTCTTGAGCCTTTAAGATTCATATTATCTTTCAATGCAAGAGGAATTCCCGCAAGAAGCGGCAATTCTTCCCCTTTTGCGATTTTTTCATCAACTTTTTTTGCTGTTTCAAGTGCAGTTTCTTTTGTGAGAGAATTAAACGCCCCGAGTTTTCCATCGAGTTCTGTAATTCTTTCAAAAGCCGCATTAGTCAATTCAACAGCTGAAACTTCTTTATTTTTTAAGGCTTTGCTTTGTTCGGCAGCCGATTTTTTCAAAAGCTCGTTCATAGTATCTCCTTAGCTAGTCATTCCTTAATCCCCGCAGCGGGGCTTCTGCAAAAATTTTAGAATAAACATGGGAAATTAGCAAGGAAATGTTAAAAAGACGATAAGAAAAGTAAGTCGGATTTACCAATTCGACGCAGCTTTGCTTCTTATCAGGAACAGTTGTATTAATTTTTTCAACACACTCCCGCTCTGCTCCCGCTATCGTTTCGAAAACAAATACAACTATTCCTGTGTTTAGTTCATCCATTTACCCTCTAAAGGGTTGACCTTTAAATCATTCACTCGTTCAACTTCGCCGCCACCCCTTCACTCCTTCACACTTCACTTTTTTATAGACCTGCTGATTTGTGAATGAATTTTATTTGCGCGGGAAAGGTATTCAGTTAATTTTTTGTAATTCTGTGCGGTTTCGCCGTAAGGTGATTTCAGCCGCATTAATTCATCAACGTTCTGATTAATATTACGCAGTGTCTCCAGCGAATCACTCATTGCAACCAGCGAACCAAACTTTTTCGAAACTTTCGCAAGAATATGTCTGCGTACAAATCTTTTAAAAATAGCAAACGGAGATGACTTTCTGGCAGAATTAATGCTTACAACATTAGATTTTTGAGGTGAAATCTGTCTTGCCGCAAGTTCACGGTTAAGCTCCTTTAATTCTTTTTCAATTCTCTGCTTTTTCACGCCGAATGTCAGCATATCCTGCTGGTTATGAGCGCGCTCGGCTATCTGTATTTTATTTTTTAAATCCGCAAGCGTCTGTTCATGATTTTTTATGCGGTATTCAAGACTTAATGTTTCATCCACGCCGGCTTTCAAATCAGCGCTGGCTTCAAGCAACCCTGAATCATACCCGTTAAGCCTGTGAAGCGGGGTAACCGGTATAGAAGGCGCCACATTTTTCGGCGTCAAAAACCAGTGGGGTTGTGAACCTGAAAATTTTTCAAATATATCTCCGCTGTCTTTGTTTGCACTCATACGATTATTTTAAAATAAAAACAAAAAATTTTTTACCGCTAAAAAATGTAAAATTTTATGAATATTCATAATCACATGGTTAATACATCCTCTAAAAAGCGCAAATTACTCTAAAAATATGATAAAAAAACTGCATTTTATTATAAAATTTATTTATGTATGAGTATGAATCGGAAATAGACGACAAAGAACTAAAAAAAGTCGGGCTGGAATTGATGTTTATGACACCGGAAAAATGCTCCAGCGACAAAGGAATTACAGCGGTAGAACTTGCAAAACTCGTTGAGCTTCCGCTTGAAACAGTTAAGAAAAAACTGCAAATACTCAAAGATGAAGGCATTGTCCGCGTAATAGGGATTAACCCGAAATACTGGAAGTTTGATAACTATCAGTTTATGAGAATGGATGAGGACAATGAAGTCTACAAACTTCTGTGCTGCTTTGACGACATTGATTTTGACCGGTATTTCCAGTATTAAAAACTTCCCTCTAAACGCGCACTAAGAATTACAGGTAAAGCCAGAGAATTATTCTTGCATACTTTGCAACCAGAACAGCAAGATAGCTGAACACAAAGTCATAAAGAATTTTTATACCGCTCTGCGAAATTATCCAGTCAAATATAAAACTGAGCCCCATGTGTTTCAGAAAAGCCAGCAAAATCATATATAAAACACCTGTTGCATGAATAGTTAATACTCCTGCAAGAACAGCTTTGGCTGTATTTTTATAGGAATATCCGCGCTTAAGGATAGTACTGGCAGCAAAAGCCGCAGGCAAATACCCGATAATATAACCGAATCCGAATTCAAAAATATATCTCCAGCCGCCGCCCAGTGCAAATACCGGCATAAAAAACAAACCGGTTATTATATAGAGCAGTATACTTGTAATCCCCAGCCGTCTGCCGAGAAGCCCTGTTATGAAAAGGATTGCCGGAACCTGCGGAATATACTTGTATGTGAAAATAAAATCTTTTATAGTAAGCGGTTCACCAGTAAAGAGTTTAGAAGGAATAATAAAATGCGTAACATCAAGCTGCAAAAATGTCGCAATTACAATTAAAAAAGAACAAAAAATAAGCAGGACAAGACTTCCTACTCCGAGTCTTACCCCTTTTCTTTTTTTAGGCTTTACTGTTCTTACACGTAATCTTTTTATCTGTGCTTCTTCTGTCATAAGATATTAACAGTTCCTTTTAAGTGCTCTGCGTTCTTCTCAAACTGCAACTTAAACTTATCGTAAAATATATTTTCTGTCCACATTATTAAGGCATCTTCATTATTATTCTGGTAGTAGCCTTTTCTGGTTCCGAGAGATTTAAACCCGTATTTTTCATAAAGGTTTATTGCAGGGGTGTTGCTCACTCTGACCTCAAGTGTAATATATTTAACCCCGTTCGCCATACAATCTTTAATGATACTGTACAAAAGCGCTTCACCAATATGGCGTCTGCGAAAATCCGGATGAACTGCAACATTTGTAATATGCGCCTCTTCAAGAATCTGCCAGCTTCCGGCATAACCTGCGAGCGTTCCGTTTTCATCAAAGGCGGAATAATACCGCGCAAGTTCATTTGAAAGTTCATTGAAAAAAGACTCCTTTGACCAGTGATGTTCCCCGTAGGCTTTTTCCTCGATTGCACAGACCGCATCAATATCTGTCTGCTTCATTCTCTCTATTTTTACGGTAAAATTTTCACTGCTCATAAATCGATTTTAACACGACAAATCTTTTATGCAAATTAAGAATATAAATAACTTTTCCAGTTCTTCCGAAATTTTGTTTTTTATATTAAAAATTTGTAACAAATTGATATAAGCCTCATCAAGTGTTAAACTCAATTTAGAGAGAATTTATAATAAGGATTTGTTATGAGAAATATTATTGTATATACAAGCAAAAAGTCATCCGATTTAGCTGATGTTCTGGCACAAATTGACGAAACAAACGTCAGAATAGAGGATGCAGAAAAGTTAAAAGATTACGAAATGCTTAACCCTGCGCTTATTGTGATAGAAGATGTTCCGAATATTAAGGATGTCTTGATGGTCACAAAATTCAAAGCGCCTGTATTATTCATAGGTGAACCGTTCAAAGGCACAACTGTGAGAGCGGTAACTTATGACTTAATAAAAACACCTGTTGATAACGAGGAACTCTTAATCAGGGCAAAATCACTTTTAAAAGTCAGAGAACTCAGAGAAAAACTCTTACAGGTTTCAACAACCGATGAACTTACAGGACTTCACAATAGAAAATATCTTCACGAGCGTCTTGAACAGGAAATGTCAAGGGCAAAACGCTACGGTACAAAGCTTTCATGCCTGTTGTTTGACTTAGACTTTTTCAAAGTTGTAAATGATATTTACGGCTACGATTGGGGGGATGTACTTCTGCGCTCCATTGCAGACAAGTTGAAACAGCTTATCAGAAAAGAGGATATTCTAACCCGCTACGGCGATGAGGAATTCCTTTTAATCCTGCCGAACACCTCGGAAGAAAATGCGTTTCTTTTTGCAGAACGTTTCAGACGCGACATTGAAAAGATGGAATTTATTCCGGCAGGAGAAGAAGAAAGACATCCTATTACAATTTCAGGCGGGATTTCAACCTACCCTTGCCTTGAAAATATGGATGAAGATGTTAATACAATTATCCGCTACGCAGAACACGCATTATACAATGCTAAAAAACGCGGCAAAAATAAAATTGTACAGTTCTCCCAGATAAATCTCGGAGAATAAACAAAAGACTACATAGCAGGCAAAGAAAGCCTGCACTTCCTTTCTGAACACTTACATAGTGTAAAAATCTGGTTATTTCAGGCGGTATCACAACTGCCTTTTTTATTGCGCTAAAATTGTGCTGGCTTTTCAAATACGGCGCCGGTATTCCAAATTATACCTGATAAAATTTGTATAACACCGGAAAAACTATGACAGAGCTCTAATCATCTCGTGGGCTTCTTCACATTCAGGGAAAACATCAACGACTTTGTCAAGAGTTTTCAGAGCTTCATCTTTCTTGCCGAGCTTCTCCTGACATTTTGCAATATTTAAAAGCAGGTTAAGATTGTTCGGGCTTTTTTCGTAAAGCTTCTGAAAAATATTTTTTGCCTGTTCAAAATCACCGAGTTCAAAATAGCAAAGAGCCAGAAGATTTTTAGTGTCATTGTTGTCCTCAAGCTCAAGGGATTTAACAAGAAACATTTTTGCATCCTCGTAATCTTTCATAAGATACCTTATGTTCCCTGCAATAAATAACAGAAATCCGCTCTGAACAGATTTTTCAATAGCTTTTGTAATCTGAATTTTGGCAACCTCAAGATCACCCATAAGCATTTTATTCAGCGCAGAAAATGCCAGTACCTCGCCGTCCTCAGGTTTCATGCCGAGCGCAAGCGCATAATACCGGTCTGCTTCCTTAAAGTCAGTTGTGGCATGCAGATAATTGGCATATTCAAACACCACGCCAAAGTCATCCGGTGCAATCTTAAGAGCCTGTTCAAACTCATCCTTTGCATAATCGAAAAGCCTTTTACTTAAATATATTGCCCCTAAATCTTTGTGGGCAGATGCACATTCGGGTTTCAGGGCAATAACTTTTTTCAAAATCTTTTCCGCCCTGTCAATATCACGCGTCATAAGGCAGATGTGAGCAAATTCATTGTAAATATCAAATGAAACATTGCCCATCAAAATCATTTTTTCATAAATTTCTTTCGCCTTCAAAGGCTGGTTAATCTTCATAAACAAACTCGCAAGCTTCTGTGACATGGCAGCAGATTTCGGGTTAAGCATAACAAGATTAATCATAATCCCTATGGCAAGTCTGTATTCACCCTTCATTTCATAACAGCAGGCAAGATTATACTTAAAATTCTGCTTTTCAGGAAAATGAGTTACGAGAATATTGTAGTGCTTAATCGCATTATCCCAGTCCTCAATTTTTGTTTCAGAAAGCGCAAGTGCAATAAGATAACTGTCAGAAGGCTCTATCTCATAAGCTTTTATAAAATATTCACACGCTTTTTTATGCTCGCCCTTCATCTGGAGAATTGAGGCAACGTTATAGTATGTAATTGAGTTTGAAGGATCGAGTTCGCTTGCTTTTACAAAACTTTCATAGGCCTTATCCAGATTACCGATAGTAATATAGGAAGTGCCGAGATTGTTATAAAGCTGGGAGTGATCCGGTTTAAGTTCAAGAGCTTTTTCAAGATACTCAAGGCTTTCTTCAAACTTTTTCATCGACATATAAGCTGTACCGATTATGTAATAGATTGTGTAATCGTCCGTACAGTATTCAAGGGCTTTTTTACCGTATTCAACAGCTTCCTCCGGTTCTTCGGTTTTTACACAGAGAACCGCAAGACATTTATAAGCTTCAACATAGCTGTCCCTGAGTTTTATAACCTCAAGGTAGGCCGATTTAGCATGAAGTAAATCCTCAAGATTATCATAACATGTTGCAAGATAAAACCAGCTGAGCGCATCATCAGCCTTGTATTTTACAACGGTTTCAAAGTTGCTCTGCGCTTCTTTATATTTCTCAAGATTTATATTGCAAAGCCCGAGAAGCTTCAGCGCTTCTATATGCTTTTCATCATCAGCCGCAAACTTTTCAAGTTCGGCTTTTGCTTCCTCAAACTTTTTTTCAGATACCAGATTTGTTATTTCTTCTAAACTCATATTCTCCATAACTTAATTATAGCTTAAAAATAAATATTCAAAATACAAATGCTGGACAAATACTCAATTTGTATGATATAATAAATGTGCGCCTTATTCATTTTTTTCTAAATATTGTTCCTTAAATTAAAAAAACGAAAGGAACAATTTTATGGCAAAAAAAAGCTCTTATACAAACGGAAACTTTTCAATAAACGGTCAGACTAAAGCCTCTACTTACAAAAAGGGAAATACCGTTTATACAAACTACAATATGTCTGATGCGGAGAAAAAGATTTTTGATTACGCACAGAATTCTTTTTTAGAATCGCTTCCGCAGATTAACGTCTTTTCAGACGACACAAAAGCACAGTTAAGAAACCAGATGAACGCTTACAAAAATCAGGGGATAGAAAATATCGAAAGTATTTACACTCCTATGATAAATAATCTTAAAAATGATGTAGCTTCAAGGTTCGGCAACTATGACAACTCAACCTTCCTGAACGGATTAAAAGATATTGAGGACAGCAGAAGCAATGCAATAAGCTCCTTTGCACAGGATATGATACTAAAAGAAAATGACCTTATCAATGATGAACTTTCACGCAGATACAACTATATGAATTTCCTGAGCGGAATACAGAACCAGACATACTCAAACGCTCTAAACTTCGGCTCGGCAGCTTCTGCAAACGCGTCTGCTTCATCTTCCGGTTCAAACGGGTTTAGCAGTTTTGCAAATGTTGCTTCAAGTGCACTGTCGCTTTTAAAATATTTTTATTAAAAATCTCAACGGCGGACGGATTTAAAAAAATCCGTCCGCCTCTTTTATTACATGCCGGAGTATTCTGCCTTCATTTTTGTGTATAATAAAGTTATGAATATAAATCAGGAATTTGAAACAATAGCAGCTATTGCAACCCCGATTGGGACAGGCGGTGTAGGTGTAATAAGGATTTCCGGCGATAAAAGCTTTGAGATTGCGAATAAAATTTTTTCAAAAAAAAATCTTACAGCAGGAAAAATTGCACATGGGTGGATTGAAGATAGCGGGAAAAAGATTGATGAAGTTCTGGTGCTGCCTTTCAGAAATCCGAACAGCTACACTGGAGAGGATGTCATCGAAATCCACTGCCATGGCGGGATTAACGTTGTCAGAAACATTCTTGATTTAATTTTAAAAAACGGTGCAAGACTTGCTGAACGCGGAGAATTTACCAAGCGTGCTTTTTTGAACAAAAAACTTGACCTTTCGCAGGCGGAAGCGGTTGCAGATTTAATCCATGCCAGAACTCAAAATTTTGCAATCCAGTCTGCAAAAAACCTCTCAGGCGTTCTCGGCGAAAAAATTAAAGAAATAAAAAAACAGATTTTTGAAGTTCTTTCAAGAATTATTGCAGGAATTGATTTTCCGGAAGATGTTGCGGAGCCGGAATATTCTTACCTAATCGAAAACTTTAAAAAATCGCTCGCAGAAATTGATAAAATTCTTTCATTTGCAAAATCCTCGGATATTCTGAGGCAGGGCGCGAAAATTGCGATTGTGGGCAAACCGAATGTCGGCAAATCCTCGCTTTTTAATACTCTTTTGAACGTAGAACGCGCGATTGTTACCGATATTGCCGGAACCACGCGGGATGTCTTGAAAGAAAATCTCGACTGGGAGGTTGCAATTACGCTCATTGACACCGCAGGCATCAGAGAAAGCGAGGATGTAGGAAAAGTTGAAGAAATCGGGATTGAATACTCCAAACAATCTGCGGATGAAGCGGATCTTGTGCTTTTCATTTATGATGCAAGCCGCGGAATGAATGATGAGGATAGGACAATCCTTGATTTGATAAAAGGCAAAAAACATTTAGTTATAGCAAACAAGTGCGACCTTACTGAAGAAAAACCGCAGGACGCAATCTGTATTTCCGCCTCAACAGGCTGCGGCATTGAGGATTTAAAAAAACATATAAAAGATATTGTATGCAGTTTTTCTGCGGAAGATACCGAATTTATCACAAACAAACGGCAGCAGGAATGTCTTAGGAAATGCCGTGAAAGTCTTATTCAGGCGCTTGAGGCTGCAAATAATCACGAATTGCAGGATTTGATTTCTATAGATTTAAAATCAGCACTTCTTTTCCTTGACGAAATCACAGGGGAAGTCATTACGGATGAGATTTTAGAGAATATATTTTCACATTTTTGCATAGGCAAATAAAAACGGCTTTCGGGGGAAAGCCGCAAAAAAAGTTAAGTATGCAAAAACTCAATTTATTACGGGAAATAAATCCCGCATAAGTATTATAACTTATAACATATAATTTGGCAAGCACTAATTTAACAGGAAGCCAGATATTTTATAAATTTCTTAATATCTTTGTTCCAGATGCCGTTCCAGTTGCGGATTAAGACATCTGCCGGAGTTATTCCCTGCAGTGCAAATTCCTTAATATAATCAAGGTATTTTTCTTCGCCGTTATCCTGTTCAATAAGAGATTTTTCAGAAATATAAAGTATTTCTTTTGCAATATCTTTTGCGGCATGCCTGCAAATCTTTGCATCAAGCGCGCTTTTCGGAACATTATATCTGAGTTCGGAAAAGTCATGGTAACTGTACGGCTTGAACAGCTCCTCGATCTCATCCATTGCAGTTTTGTTGTACAGAATGCCTTTATAAAGCGCAAGAACTGCATAAGGAGTTTTCCTGCCACCACAGTCATGGTTTCTTATTTCAATAAAGTTTCTGAGGCGAACATCAGGAAAACATAAATTTGCCTGCAGAAGATAATCTTCAAGTTCGGGTTCATAGCCATCCCTGCCGCTCAACATAAACTCTTTAAAATTAATCTTTCCGTTAAAATTGACCGGCACGCCGTTACGGTTAATAAATATGACCGGAGTTTCCATGACGTAGTTTATGTATTCATCAAAGGAAAAATCATCCTGCAGCTTATTGGCAAACCCGCATCTTTCATTGTCAGTATTGAGCCAGCTTAAAGCTCTGAATGACTTATATCCTGTATCAACCCCGCCTCTAACCGGAGAATTCGCAAACATTGCAGTTACAAAAGGGGACAGCTTGTTTGCAATTTTAAACTTGCGCATGGCATCTTCTTCGCTCTCAAAATCAAAGCAAACCTGAATACCGGCGGTTTCGCGCATCATAACATCAGACAGAATTCCCCAGAGATACTTAGCCATAAGAGCATAACGTCTTTTAGGGATAAGATTTATCATCTTGTGCGTACTCAACGGCGAAACCCCGTACCCGAGAAGGGTAATCCCGAGTTTGTCCAGAACAGGCGCCATTTGCTTATCTAGTTCAGCAACTTTTTTTTCAAGCTGTTCTATCCTGAACTGAGGCTCTACACTGAGTTCCACCTGACACCCAGGCTCAAGTGTAATCGTATCATGCCCTTGCTTAAGTCCGATGATATTATAATCATCCGTTATGTAATCCCAGTTTTCGGATTTTGCAAAAGCTCTTAAAAATGCACAAACACCAAATTCACTCCCGTAATCAACAGCTTTGTTCGTAACAACAGAAACAGGCAGTCTCTCGTATTCCAGACCGATTTTATGAAGCATACGCTCCTTGCAGCCTGAAGTATATAAATCTAAGATGTCCTGAAATTCAAGACGTTGTTTTGTTTGAAGATTGCTCAAGTCAGCCTCCCTTGCTTTCAATTATATAACACTCTAAAAAATATCAAAGAAAACATTACGAAACATTTACCTGTCTGTGGTATTATAGTAGGTAAGATGAACTACTTCGACAGAGCAAAATATTTCAGAACCAAAAAGCGGCTGGGCCAGAATTTCCTGATAAACGGGGAAGTCATAGCAAACATTCTGGATTATGCGGAAATTAAACCCGATGATACCGTAGTGGAAATCGGGCCGGGTGTGGGGTTTGTCACAGAGCAGCTTGTCAAACGCGCAAAAGAAGTTATTGCCATAGAACTTGATGAAGAAGCCGTTAACGAGCTGGAAAAACTGAATGCTCCGAATTTAAAAATTATACATCAGGACATTTTAAAAACAGACCTTTCAAAGCTTTCTGAGGGGAAGTTCAAAGTAGTTGCAAACATTCCATATTATATTACAAGCCCGATTATTGCACATCTGCTTGGTGAAGTGGACGATATGGATAACAAAAACCGTAATAAAATTACTGAAATTGTGCTGATGGTTCAGGAAGAAGTTGCCAGAAGAATGTGTGCAACCGAAAAATCTCCATCCAAACAGTACGGGCTTTTGACGATTTTGTCGCAGTTTTGGGCAGACGTTGAGATTATGGAACTGGTCGGCAGACGCTCATTTTATCCTGCACCAAAGGTCAATTCGGCACTCGTAAGGCTGAAAGTTCGTGAAAAGCCGCGGCTGGAACTTTCTGACTACACACATTTCAGAAAAACAGTCAAAGCTGCATTTTCGCAGCGCAGAAAAAATATAAAAAACTGCCTCCTGAGCGGCGGCTTTTCAAAAGAAAATATTCAAAGGGCCATGGCAAAACTCGGACTTGATGAAAATACACGCGGAGAAAAGCTGTCTATAGAGGATTTCGGCAGACTTTCAGAGGAGTTGAAGAATGGAAATTAAAATACAGTGCCCTGCAAAAATAAACCTTTCGCTGAAAATCATAAACAAACGCGACGACGGGTTTCATAATATAGAAAGTATTATGCAGACAATAAGCCTGTATGATTACCTTACAATAAGCGCAGAACCGGCTGAGGTTACAGAAATTACGCTTTCCGGAAACAGTCTTGAAATACCTTATAATGAAAAAAATCTTGTTCACAAAGCCGCTGTGCTTTTTATGGAAAAAGCGTTAATCACGCCTCACAGAATAAAAATTAATATAGAAAAAAATATTCCTGTAGCAGCGGGGCTGGCAGGCGGAAGCACAGACGCTGCCGGAACTTTTTACGGGCTCAATCAGCTTTTCAAGGAACCTCTGGACAGGAAGGGGCTTCATGAACTATGCGCACAACTCGGGTCTGATTTAAACTTCTGCCTTGAAGGCGGCAGACAGCTCACTAAAGGCCGCGGAGAAATTCTTGAACCGCTTGAATTTGAAGATTTCTCACTATCTCTTATAAAGCCTGAAAGTTTGGGTATAAGCGCAAAAGAGGCCTACACAAAATTTGCAGGAAAAGAGAAATCAGACCGCGAAAACTTTGTAAACGACCTTGAATGGGCTGTCCTTGACGATTATCAGGAACTCCAGACAATAAAATCCCTCTATCCAAAATCTGTCATGTCAGGCTCTGGTTCTGCATATTATCTGCTAAACGACGAATTTGAGCCGATGAAAGGCTACTGGGTGAAAAATAACCTCAAAGCTGTTCCCTCAGGCGTAAAAATAGTATAAGAAAAAGACCTCCCGTTTTTACTGAGAGGTCTTTAGATGACTTAGTTGAAATAAGTTTTATTTTTAGTTGCTTATTTTTTGCCCTGTTGTTTTTTCATCTGTTCTTCAAGTTCGGCTTGCTGTTGTCTGTTAAGTTCGTCAACCCTTGTCTGAACAGCTTCTCTGTCGGTGCTTCCGTTGACTACTTCATCATACTTGATATATCCGTGGCAATCTGCAACGTAAAATTTATCAGCGGATTTCACAACTTTGTTTGTTCTGCCGAGGCTTAAACCGTTGTTAACAACTTTGTCGGTTCTTACATTATCCTTGTTTTCCATAATCGGTTTATATACCTTGTCGCCGACCTGTACATCAGGCAAAGTAAACTTATCGCCTACTTTCAGGTTTGTATTGCGCTTGTAGTTGCTGGCGGCATATACCGCATCCCTGATTGCTTTGTATTCAGGAGTGTTGTATTTTACTTCATACATATCCATGATGATACCTGAAGGATAGTCTCCATATTTGATTGTATAGCTGTTAGGTTCTTTTCCTTCCTGAGGTTTGACCTGATAGTCGCAGGTTTCAATTACGGGATCATCATCTGAATCACTGTCTATATCAGTATCGGTATCTATATCGGTGTCGCTATCAATATCTGTATCTGAATCTACATCAGTATCGCTGTCTATATCTATATCGTTGTCTGAATCTGTGTCTACAATTTCTTTTTTAGCATGTTCATACGCAGCGATTAATTCTCTTTCGTTAACTCTTTTACCGGTTGCCTGACCATAAGCTTCTTGCAATTTTTCGACTATTTTTTTGTCGCGTTCTTCAGGTGACATGTTCCCGTAATCAAGAGAGAGAATGCTGTCAACAATTTTTCTGTTGGCTTTGCCTTTTATGCCTTGTGTACCGTTTTTAACGACTTCTTCTGGAGACAATCCCTCAAATACATCAGGGTACCCGTTATCTTTAATAATAATAGCCAGAGCTGTTGCTGCAGGAAGGGCTGCAATTCCACCAAGCAAAGCACCCTTTGCTACAGAGCCCGCAGCTGTAACTGTTTCCAACGGAGTAAGTGTGCCGTCTGCATGTCTGCCGACAATGTGCTGAGTTAATTTGCCTTTGAGAACAGCGCCTGTAGTTGCACCTAAAGCAACTGTACCTACAAAAGCACCTGTTTTATAAAGCCAAGTTAAATCTTTTTCACGTTCAAAGTTGCCGTATTTGGCAGCTTTTTTGGCATGACGTTTTTTAACACCGTACTGTTCTGCCATCGCTTTTCTTTCATCAAGGTTCTGTTTGTAGTCCAGCCCTGTAAATTCTCTGATTCTTGCTTTGTATTTATCTGATGAGAAAATTTTTTCGCCGTTTTCGTCAAGAATAAATTCGTCCTTTTCATTTGTCAGATAAAAATCTTTAGGATTTTCTTGAATCATCTTACGGACTTTTCTGTTCTTAATGTATTTTGCCTCATAGCCTTGAGCCTCGAGTGCGTCCTTTTGGGCTTTATATTCGTCTTTATCAAAGAAAACAATCGTTTTTTCAACTTTTTCTTCTGCGACTTCGTTTCTAACCTGATTTTTTGCAGCTTTTTTAGCCTGTCTTCTGGTAAGACCAAGACCTAAATAATCATCAATCAATTCTTCTCTGCGTTCCTTGCGTGCTGCTTTTCCAGCTTTACCAAGCAAGGTTTGCAATTCATCATCAGCCTTTTTGGCTTCATCCTGTTTTTTAGTTTGTTTGACCTGTTGTGTTGCTAAGGCATCTACTTTTTCAACTCTAGTCATCGACTTCCCCTTTCGATTTTCCTCGTGAAAAGAAAATACTTTTTTAATTTATCCTCTATGTATATATAAAAAATTTTTGTTCCAAAAAATTGCATGTTCTCATGGATTTCAACGGGGCTGACAGGCTAAAACAGTTGTAAATAAAGCGTTTTGCTTCGCATGCACTTTTGTAACATTTCTTTACATTTAATAAATATCCGGCAGGCTATTACAACTTTTAACAAAAATATTGTATAATTACAGCTATGAAAATATTAGAAATAGAAAAGTTAAATCTTGGCTTCAATTGTGAAAACGGTTTCAGGCAGGCGCTTTATGATGTATCGCTGACGCTGAACAGAGGGGAAATGCTGGCACTTGTCGGCGAATCTGGCTGCGGCAAAACGGTTTCAGCAATGAGTATTCTGCGGCTGCTTCCCAAAAACGCAGCAATAACCTCGGGCGCTATAACATTTGAAAGTCAGGATATTTTACAGCTGAAACCGCGGGATATGCAGCATATCAGGGGGGCAAAAATCGCACTCATCCCGCAGGATCCTATGACATCTCTAAACCCGCTGTACACTGTCGGCGACCAGCTTCTGGAAGTTATAAAGATTCATCAAGGATTGAAAGGTAAAGAGGCTTTTGAAAAAGCTGTCGAAGCCTTTGAAAAAGTTCAGATACCTTCCGCGCACGAACGTTTGAGGGCATATCCGCACGAGTTTTCCGGCGGGATGAAACAGAGGGCAATTATTGCGATGGCGCTTGCCTGCAATGCAGAAATTCTTATTGCAGACGAACCGACAACGGCGCTTGATGTAACCATTCAGGCGCAGATTATGGATTTGATAGAAAATATTAAAAAGGAACATGATACAGCAATACTGTTAATCACACATGATTTAGCGCTTGTAAGAGAACAGGCAGACAGGATTGCAGTAATGTATGCCGGCAGAATAGTTGAAAGCGCGCCGGCAGAAGAATTTTTCGCACATCCGGCACATCCTTATTCTGTTGCGCTGCTAAACTCAATCCCGTCTAATAAAGGAAAACCGCTTGAAACAATAACCGGTCAGCCGCCTTCCATCCAGCAGTCTATTGCGGGCTGCAAGTTCCACCCGCGCTGCAGAAACTGTATGGAAATCTGCACTAAAGAAGTTCCGCAAAACTACCCTGCCGGTGTAAACCACTTTTCTGCATGTTTCCTGTGCGATAAAAAGTAAAGGGTGGAGGAGTTTACAATATCCTTCCACCTGCCCGGGAGTGTGCCGCAGACTAAACACAGGAACAGTTGTATTTATTTTCGAAACAATAGCGGGAGCGTGTCCCCATGTACCCTCTCCGAATTTGTAAATCGCTAGTGCTCATTAACAAATTCTGCCCTCAGCACAAGGCATACAGGGGCACTCGCGTACGACCAGATCCACTCCCCGCTTCTCTTACCAAACCGCCGCTTTTACGGCAAGCCCGATAAGTATAAGACCGCCTGCGATTTCCAGATACCTGGACGGAAATTTCTTAAAGCAGTTACCGCCCCAGAAGCCAGCCAACGACATTAAAAATGAAGCAACCCCTATTAAGATTGCAGGAAGCAAAAGCCCGCTCCCGCTAAACTTTATGCTGGCACCGGCAACAAGCGCGTCAATACTTGTTGCAATACCCATCGAAATTAAGCATTTCAAACCGATACAGCAAATTTTTTCCTCTTTTTTCTCAAAAGCCTCAAATATAAACTTTAAACCAAGAATTAAAAATATCGCGAACGAAATCCACGCAGAATATGCCGCTACATAACGGCTTATGATACCAGCACCCATATACCCGATAACAGGCATAAGCCCCTGAAACAGACCCATTGTAAGCGCCAGCGCCATCGAGTTTTTAACCCTGTTCGACGTAAAAACAAGCCCCTGAGAAAAAGATACAACACAGCAGTCAATCCCGAGTGCAAACGCTAATAATATTATCTCAATTAAGCTCAACTTCCACCTCAAATAATCTGTTCCACGGGAATTTATATTCCGCGTTCAATTTCATATGTAAAAACCCGCCAACCCTCTTTTCAAACGGTTTCATAAGTTCTGCGAGCCTTCCGGTATCAGGCTGCTCAAGCATCTGTCTAACATTCGCCTGATAAGCCCAGTCATCAAGGAATCTCACTGCCTCAAGCCGTTTAAATGCTTCCGCATCATATCTGGAGGCAAGATAACGCACTTTTGCCGCACAAATAAGGCTTCCGAGAGAATTGGCTGAAGTGTTCCACGCAGAATAGCCGAAAAAGTTTTCACCCGCACCTGCGTCAAAAAGAGTTTTCACGAACGCATTATCCGCCCCGTTTGCAAATCTGACATCCGCAATCATATAAGGCCGCTCAGCATGGAATTCAAAATTCCCCGAAAAAGGCTTTGTCGGACGTTTCATAACAATTTCGCCCTGCAAATCCTCAAAATTATTTACAATGAGAACTATATCCGCCTCACTTACTCCCGACACAGTACAGCCGGAAAGTTCAATCTGACCGTTAACTGATTTTTCTATTGAAACATCCTCGTAATTTGAGATTAAATTTTTACACTCAGGAGCGGTAAATACAGGCGCAATTCTGACATTTCCGGCTATTGCCCGTGCAAGAAGCGTCAGCGGAATCTCATCCGCGCCGGTCTTTACAAACCCGCCCGCCTTTTCAAGCGCCTGCGCTTCCTGAACATTGAAACCATATTCCGCGCAATCATCCTTTGAAAAAACCAGAGTGTCAAAAAGCCCTTCCTTCTGCCATTCAAGATAAATTTTGTTTATCTCAAAGTTTCTTTTGCGGGTATTCATATAATCATCAAGGATTTCATCGGGAATAATATTATTTATACAGCTTTCAGACCCGAGTTTATGTGTCATATAAGAGTAGTCAAAAATCTTTTTTCCCCAGCGGCTCCAGTATTCCTTCTCCTCCTCGTTAATGTTGTTATTTGAAATCCTCATAATACTCGAAAACGCATAAATCTTTGCCTGTTTTGCAGTCAATATTTCCCTGAGCCTGAAAATTCTTTCCTTAATCCGTTCAAATGTATCCGCAGAACGTCTGGACGGTATAAGCCCGCCGTAAGCCATCGTATCAAGTGAAATTACAAGCGCATCAAGTTCCGATAAATTTTCCAGCCACTCAAAGAGTTTTTCGCAGTACGCATACTTTGTCAAATCTCCTAAAAACTCACGCGGAGGTATAAGAAATTCAATATTCCGGTCTATCTCCGCAATCATCTGCGGCAGAGTGTAACACACCGGTCTGTTGTCTATCGGTACAAATCCTATTTTCATAAAACAATTATATTATAAGCAGCGGATTTAAACAATTCGTTTTGCCATATCCCCCTGTATAACCGTTTTTATCTGGTTCATTGTCTTTTCAAGAATATAATTCACTGCATCTGTAGTATCATAAGCAATATGTGGGGTTATAATTACATTATCAAAATCTGCAAGTTTTTTTACAAACTCAGCCTCCCTCCGGCATTCCATAGAAATATTGCCGAGCTTTTCCTGAAGTTCCTCACAATGGAAACTTACACTCTCACATGTGAGAACATCCAGAGCTGCACCCTTGAGCTTTCCTGCTTCAAGTGCCACGCAAAGAGCTTCAACATCCACAATCTCCCCGCGTGACGTGTTTATAAAATATGCCCCCTTTTTAACAATCTGAAATTCTTTTTCAGAAAACATATTTCTGTTGTCACCGGTATAGGGCATGTGAAGCGTTACGATGTCTGATATTGCAAGCAAATCTTCCAGAGAGGTATACGTTACGCCAAAGTGTTCCTCAAGTTCTTTCTTAACCTTAATATCACAGGCAAGTATCCGCATCCCCAAAGCATGTGCAATCTGGCAGATAGCAGCCCCTATAGCACCGGTTCCGACAACTCCTATAGCCATTTTTGAAAGATCACGACCGGTAAAATCGTCAGTTTCAGTCAGGCATTTTATCTTATTAGAAGCCGGAATAATATTTCTTACAAGCGCCAGAATAAGACCGAAAGTGTACTGTGCAACCGAGGTTTCTCCGTAATTTACAACATTCAGAACCGTAACATTTTTCTTCTGGCAGGATTTTAAGTCAATATGGTCGTATCCGGTTGAACGCGTTGAAATTATCCTTAAATTTTTAAAGGCATTTATAACCGCTTTTGTAACATCAGATGTTATAAACACGCTTATTACATAGGCGCTGTCCTTCTGTTCCTGCGGAATATTCTCAAGAAATTCTTCATTCAAAGCTTCCTCATAAAAAATTATATTAAAATCAGGGAATTTGTTATTCGCAAAAAACTCTCTCTCCGTGTCTTTAAAATCGAAAACTAACATATTTACAGTCATCGGGCAACCTCTCCTTACATCACATTATTTTCCGCTGAAAAATTAATTCTATTGCACAAAAGTCTAATTAAAAAATTCACCCTCCTTCCCCGTTCGTTGAATGAAAACAGACAATAATAGCGTTATCCTGTATATGAAAGCGAAAACAGCCTCCCCGCAGGAAATGCAGGCAGTGCATGTGCTTCCTTTCAAAAATTCTTCAGCCCCAAAAGCCGAATCCACCCGGGATATGTACGGGGAAATCCGAAAGCGATGCGGTGGTGAACGTTCCGGTCTATGGTTCACTGTAGATGAGCGGCAGGGCATGAAGATACCGGAAAATAAACCGGTAATACTTCCGGTCATATAAGGCATGACACAAATAAGTGTCATGCCTTTTTATTGATAAATATAAAAAAATTTTGAATGTTTTACATTTCTTAACACTTTTTAAAATCATGAAATCATGCTCACATCATGGTTTTTCATGGTTTAAAAACCCAAAAACATGTCAGAGTGTACAATTTAGCATGATTGACTTTTCAAAACACATAACAGTGCTGAATTTACGCCTCTTGTTACAAATATTAACATAGACATGTTGTGCTATTGAAAATTTCTTCTTATTTTCTATAATGTAATTAAGGACAGGCGAAAAGCCACAGGGGTGGAGATTATAGCTCCGGCTGTGATGAAAAATGGCAGTACGGACGGGTTTTATCTTATCGTTTTGTCCGGAATGAGTAGATAGTTGAAATTGGAGATACAAAATTGTTTAGAAGCAGGGATATGGGGAGAGCAGTAGCAGTCAGAAGATGGACGCCGACGGCTCTGGAATGTTACAAACGCGGCTGCAACTGTGAAGGTTGCTTTTACAAAGATTTTTTCAGCGGGTCATCACAGAAATGCCAGATGAAGGCATCTGTGCTGGAACTCGTAAGGGTTATCGGAACACCTAATGTAGAATTGCAACAATTTATTTTAGAGGACTGATTATCTCTTTAAAAATTCCGGAATATGTGTTATAATATATGGGCACGATAAATAGGAGGTCCAAATGCACATTTACGTAAACGGAAGAAACATTGAGATTACTGACGCTATTAAAGCCTATGTAAAAGAAAAAATCGGCAAAGTAGCCACTCACTATGACCAGATTCAAGGCATAGAAGTTGTCTTATCAGTTATCAAAAATCCGGCAGCCACAGGAAAACATGTTGCAGAAGTATCCTGCAAAATGAACACAGGTGTTGTAAGATGCGAAGAAGCAGCTGAATCTATGTATGCAAGTATTGACTTGCTTGCCGATAAGCTCGACAGACAGGTGAAAAAGTTCAAAGACAAAGCTCTTGGATCTGACAAATCGTCCATACGACTTGACAACAAAGAACAAACAGCAGCCGAAACTGTTGAAGAATAAGTTATAAAACTAAAAAAGACACCGGCAGTGATCGGTGTCTTTTTTAATACAGGGATAAAGAATGATTAACGGGAAAAAAGTTGCGGTAATAATGCCGGCATACAATGCAGAAAAAACATTAAAACAAACTTACGATGAAATCTACAGGGACTTTGTAGATGAAGTTATTCTTGTTGATGACAATTCTCAGGACAACACCAAAATCGTTTCCAGAGAATTAAACATAAAAACGATTGTGCATAAGGAAAACAAAGGCTACGGCGGGAACCAGAAATCCTGCTACAAAGCAGCTTTAAAATCCGGTGCTGATATTGTTGTAATGCTGCATCCGGATTATCAATATACGCCGAAATTAATTCCTGCAATAGTTTGTATGATGGCATTTGAGCAGTATGACGCCGTACTTGCGTCAAGAATGCTGGGAAATTCAGCACTAAAAGGCGGAATGCCTTTTTATAAATTTATTGCAAATAAATTTTTAACAGCGTTTGAAAATATTTTAACCGGCGAAAAGTTATCTGAATACCATACAGGTTTCCGAGGGTTTACGAGAGAGGTGCTGGAAACGTTGCCGCTTGCGGAATGCAATGATGACTTTATCTTTGATAATGAAATGATTGCGCTGTTGTTTTACCACAATTACAAAATCGGAGAGCTTTCCTGCCCTACAAAATATTTCAAGGAAGCATCCTCAATAAACTTTGTGCGCTCCTGCAAATACGGCCTCGGGGTTTTGCTTGTAAGCATTCAGTACCGGCTTGCAAAAATGGGATTGAAGTCAAAAATATTCAAGCCGGATGCCAGAAAACTTGATTTGACAACCGAACTTGAATATTATTTTCAATAATTAATAATCCATTTTCCCATTTTGCAGTAGATAAGCGGCTCTGCCCCAGTCCGCCGTCATATTTGCAGTTGTTTTTTCGGAACCTCTGGCAATAAGGGCATCTTTTGTTACATAAAAATCGAAAATATCTCTGCCGACAACATTCGGTTTTTTAATCCCGTTTAAGTCAACACGGATTCTGCCGCAGCCGATAGGTTCTTTCAATTCATTTGTAGAATCACAACTTTCACTCATAAAATAAAACAGCATAGATGTTCCGCTTGGCAAAATAAGACTTGCTGAGCTCGATTCTTGTGAAGAAACCTTTGAACCGTTTGTGTAGTACCAGTCTTTTGCCCAGCATTTACCTGATGCAGTGCCGGCTTCACAAACCTCCACTTTTTTCATGTATTTTGCAAATAAGACAGGATAGTCAGCTTCTGATTTGCACAACCCCTCGAAAGTTCCGCCGTTATCCGCTTTTATTTTCATATACACTTGAGAAAGTTCGGAATACACTTTTTTAAAAGAAGTTATTAGTTCTTGATTTTGAGTTTTATTAACAAGCGCTGGCAAAGTCATTGCGGCAACTACGCCGATGATTCCAAGTGTAATAAGAACTTCCGCCAGCGTGAATGCTTTCCTCATTATTGATTTGCTCCTTTCTTTATATTATTATATCTTATAACTTATGCTTTTTCAATCTATAAATTATGGTTTATTATCTATATACACGCAAAAAAGCAGCCAATATTATATTGACTGCTTTTTAAACTTTAAAAACCTTTGTATGGAGCTTAAACTACTTGCCCCCCCCCCCCGAAAATCCTTGCTATACTTGTGTTTTCCATTGTTTAGTCTCCTTTGCTTTATTTTTTTATTACTTTTCTCTGGACAATCTATAAATGTTTTCGAGACGATAGCGGGAGCATAGCGGGAGCGTGTTCGAGAAAACATTTATAGATATTCCTCTTTGGTGTACTTTTTATTTTGAGATCCTGAACCTAGTTCAGGATGACATATAACTTTTACTTTGTATTACAAATTAAATAAAAAACTTTTTGAGGCGATAGCAAGAGCAGCGCGAAAGCGTGTCCGAAAAAAGTTTTTTATTTATTTTTTAATGTTCTACTTTATTTTGACGTTAGCAGGAGCGTGTTCTGGATGACTTGATGTTTTCCTTTTGTCATGCTGATTTTATTTCAGCATCTCTTTGACTTTTCCCCTGTCTGTTTTTATTATATCAATATTTACTGCAATTTTCAACACTTAACAAATTCTGACTTTGTAACAAAGCTTCACATTTAATAAAAATTCCTAAAGTTTTTTATTTCACCAGCCGTAAATGAATTTGTTAAGGTTAGATAAACACAAGGAGTGTAGTTTTATGTACAAATATACAGTTTGGCCGGGTGCCTACAGTTTTAAGGAAGAAATCAGTTTATTTGTTCTTTATTTTAAGGAACAGCTTGATGACTTGATAAACAAGATTGAAGAAACAGAAAAAGCTCTCAATAACGAGGTATAGCTTTGCTGTTCGATTAGGGTATGAAAAAGAATCTTTTAGTATGATGCCGCGGGTTTATGACGGCAGCTAAAGGAGTATATGTGTTACTTTATACAACCGGAGAATCTCCGGTCTTTTTATTTTCTCAAGCCTTAAGCGCAGCTTTTTCAAAAACAAGAGCACCATTTACACAGTCAATTATAATTCTGTCACCGTGCTTGAACGCTCCGCCGATAATCTTCATGGAAAGCGGGATTTCCATTTCTTTGCGGATAACCCTTCTGAGAGGACGCGCGCCGTAAAGCGGCTCATAACCCTCATTTGCAAGATAAGCCTTTGCATTTTCAGTAAGCTCAAGTTCCATCCCCTGTTCTTCCACACGTTTTTCAAGGGAAGCGGTCTGGATTTCCACGATTTTTGCAAGCTCAGCAAGCGACAGAGGAGTAAAGGTTATAATTTCATCTATCCTGTTTATAAATTCCGGCTTGAATTTTGACCGGAGAAGTTTATGAACTTCATCATGCTTCGTGCTGTCAGAAAGCGAACTATCAAGAAGAATATCGCTTCCGAGATTGCTTGTCATAATTATAACTGTATTTTTAAAGTCAATGAGTTTGCCCTGCCCGTCAGTAAGCCTTCCGTCGTCAAACATCTGCAGCATAATATTAAAAATATCCGGATGCGCTTTTTCAATCTCATCAAACAGCACAACAGAATAAGGCTTGCGTCTGACGGATTCCGTAAGCTGGCCGCCGTCCTCGTAGCCTACATACCCTGCCGTTGTTCCGGTAAGTCTTGAAATTGCGGACTTTTCCATAAATTCACTCATATCAATTCTGACAAGTGCGTCCTCATCGTTAAACAGAAACTCTGCAAGAGTTTTAGCAAGCTCAGTTTTACCGACCCCTGTCGGCCCGAGGAAAAGAAAAGATCCGATAGGCCGTTTGCCGTCACGGAGGCCCGAGCGGGAAAGCCGGATTGCATTGGCAATCTTTTTCACCGCAATATCCTGACCGATGAGGCGTTTGTGCAGGAAGTCCTCCATCTTCATCAGTTTTTCCGCTTCATTCTCAACAAGCCTTGTTGTCGGAATTCCTGTCCGCTTCGCTACAATTGCGGAAATATCATCACCGTCAAGATATTCTTTAATAAGATGTTTTTTGCTTTTATCTGATTGGAGTTCTTTAAGCTTCTGTTCCATTGCAAGCATCTGCTTGTATTTTGCTTCCAGAGAGGTGGTTAACTCGCCTTTTTTCTGCGCAATTTCAATCTGGGATTTTAAAATCTCTATATTTTTCTTAACGGTTGTAGTGTTGTTAATAACTTTCTTTTCCTGTATCCACTGATCTTTAAGCTTTGCTATTTTTGCCTCAAGGCTTTCAATCTTTTTAGAAATCCTTGCAATTTTGTGCTCAGCCTCTTTTGAATGTTCTTCCATAAGCGCGTTGCGCTCGATTTCCAGCTGCAGCTTTTCACGCGTAAAAATATCAATATCTTCAGGCATTGTATCTATATTAATTCTTAATGAAGAAGCGGCTTCATCAATCAAATCAATGGCTTTGTCAGGAAGATACCTGTCTGTAATGTATCTCTGGGAAAGTTTGACCGCCTGTACAAGCGCTTCATCAAGAATTTTTATGCCATGAAAGACTTCATACTTGTTTTTCAGACCGCGCAAAATGCTGACTGCTGTTTCAAACGAAGGTTCATCCACTATAACAGGTTGAAAACGGCGCTCCAGTGCTTTATCCTTCTCAATATATTTTTTATACTCATCAAGTGTGGTCGCACCTATAACTCTTATTGTTCCTCTTGCAAGCATTGGTTTAAGAAGGTTTCCGGCATCAACAGAACCTTCCGAGGCACCCATACCCATAATTGTGTGGATCTCATCAATAAAAAGCATTAAGTCATCCGCTTTTTCTTCTATTTTGCCGAGAACACTTTTCAAGCGTTCTTCAAATTCGCCTCTGTAAGAGGCGCCTGCAAGAAGTGCACCTAAATCGAGTGATAAAATTTTGTCATTTTTTAAACTTTCAGGAACATCGCCTTTCACTATTCTCTGTGCAAGTCCTTCTATAACGGCAGTTTTACCTACCCCCGGCTCGCCGACAATGACAGGGTTGTTCTTTGAACGCCTGTTCAAAATCTGTATAACCCTTCTAATCTCATCATCTCTGCCGATTACAGGGTCAAGTCTGCTTTCCGCAGCGATTGCAGTAAGGTCTTTTGTATATTTTTCAAGCGGATTTTCGTCCTCTTTTTTGGATTTTTCGTTATTATCGGATTTGCCGCCTGAATTTTTGTTATCACGCTCCACTGCTTTTCCTCCGACTATATCAACAGTTGTCATTCCGTCGATTATGTCTTTCATTTTGAAATACAATTCTCTTGTATTTATATGGTACTGCCCGAAAATATATTCCATTTTGGCGACTTTGCTTTTAAAAAGAGCCAGAAAGAGATGTTCAATGCTTACGACTTTATCTCCATAGGCAAGACCTTCTTTTTCAGCAGTCTCAAGTAGGTTGACAGTATTTCTGGAAAGCGGGGGTTCGGAGTATCTTGCAGGAGTAGCGTTTTCCCTGCGCGGAATAGATTCGTTGTAATCTCTAATCATACGGGGATTGTCAAGCCCGAGTTTCTCAAGGATAATTTTAGGAAGATCATTTTCATCCAGAAACAGTGCAAGCATAATATGTTCCGGCTCAACAGCATCGTAATCCCTTGCATAGACAATAGTTTTAGCCGAATGAATTATATACTGGACGTGTTCCGTTAATTCCATAAAATTCCCTCACTGATTATAAATCAGTATATTTTCAGGAAAGGGATTTTCCATCATTTAAACGCCTGATTTTTCCCACATCTGAGAAAACGAGTATCCGGCAAGTTCGCTGATTTTGCGCGGGTGAAGATTTTTAAGCCCTCCGATTAAGTTTGGCACAGAATAGCCCCAGCGGTACTTTTCATACAATTCAAGAAAATATTTTTCAATCAAATCGAAATAAAACTCCGGATTTTTTTTCAAATACCCGAGTAGAAGTTCAGCAGGAAGGTTTCCGCAGCCTCTGCCCATACCGTAAGCCGTCACATCTACAGAATAAGCACCGCATTCAATTGCTTTAAGAGTGTTTGCAAACGCAAGCTGCATGTTGTTATGCGCGTGAAAGCTTATATTCTCAAACCCGCAATTCATAAGCTTCTCAAAATACTTTTCCACCTCATCAGGCACAAGAGAGCCGAAACTATCTGCAAAATAAACAGATGTCAGAATTTCTTTCTTTTCCCAGCCTGAGAGCATAGAAAAATGCCCCTCATCCATTGCGGAAATATTCATCAGATGCAAAAAAACCTCAAAACCTTTTGCCTTAAATTCTTCACAAATATGAATACCGATTTCTGTTTCATCAGGATGGCAGGCAACCCGAACGGCGTCAATAAGAGATTTATCGGGCATTGAATAAGCTTTCCCTCCGGCATTCACCATAACCGCAAGCTTTACACCCTCTTTTTCAAGACCCTGAAGCGGCAGACTGCTGCAGTTAGCATACTGTCCGCCGTTTCCGTTAAGGTAACCGATTTCAAAGTAATCAAGCCCGCTGAGTTTCGCAGCCTCAAATGCAGCATACACAAGTTCCTCCGGAAAATTCCAGCCGGTAATGTGTCCACCGTCCCTGATTGTACAATCCAGTATTTTTGTCATAAGTGAATTATATCACAGAAATCTTATTTCCACGGATAAACATCTTTTATCTCCCGCCGAACCTGTAAGGTTTTTCATTGCCGGAGGTTTTCGTTTTAGGTAGCAGGGCGCGTGATGGATGACGTCCTGCCGTTTATACCTGATTAGATTTTATGAGGATAATCCTCCTTTATCTGCCAACCGTCGTATTCTATTAACCTTGCACAAACACCCGAGGCATCGCCACTGTTTGTGTCACAATTTTCAAGCAGCCAGTTCCTGTCATTCCAGTTTTCTGTTGTTATGGTCTTATAAAAAGGTGCAAAATATTTTCCTGCATTATTTTTCTTAATAGAAAGAGAATAATAAAATCTGTCGTATCCATATTTATTCGGCTTTTTATTACAGTTGATGTCAAAGACAAAATCAATATACCCGCCGTTTTTTAAATAAGCGCACGTCCCGTCGCTGAATACTAATTTTAAAGGGTAAACAAATTCATCAGTCATTTCAAGACTAAGATATTTTATATAAGGCCCGAGATATTCTTTAAAAAACTTTTCCGCCTGTTTTGAACCTTCAACAAAATCATATCCATCTGAAGCGTCAGATTCATCTGACGTTGCCATAGACTCTTTATTCCAGTATTCAACAGGGCCGTTATCGACTACGGAAAGCAACACTGCCTGCTGCATTGTACTGTTAAATTTTTGCAGGCGAGAAACAACTTCCTGCTTCCTGCTGTTTGCCGTAAGCGCCGGCAGGGTCATAGCGGCAACAACACCAATAATTCCAAGCGTGATGAGCACTTCAGCCAGAGTGAATGCAGCTTTTTTAGAAGTGAAAGATGA